>JAGTTQ010000001.1:1771864-2371864 GCA_018223415.1 Eubacteriaceae bacterium Marseille-Q4139
GGGTGAAGTCGTAACAAGGTAGCCGTATCGGAAGGTGCGGCTGGATCACCTCCTTTCTAAGGAAGAAGAAGTAAGGGTTTTATATACTGTCCAGTTCTCAAGGAACTGAATAAGAATTCTGGTGTCGATGCGCTTAGGGGACACACCCGTTCCCATCCCGAACACGACGGTTAAGACTTAAGCGGCCGATGGTACTATGCTGGAGACGGCATGGGAGAGTAGGTGGATGCCAGATTCCCGTGGGGGTGTAGCTCAGTTGGGAGAGCACCTGCCTTGCAAGCAGGGGGTCAAGAGTTCGAATCTCTCCATCTCCACTCGGAAGCATGAGCTTCCGCAAACGTACCTTGAAAACCGCATATTGAATCGTAAATCTTAAATATTTAAGATATACAAGACATCCGAGGCATATCGAAAGATATGTAAACCGAAAGTAAACACAAGCCAGGCACACAACGCTATGTGTGTTCGTTTGAAAGCCGTTCCCGCGGCTTTGAGACAACTGGTTAAGCTAGAAAGAGCGCAGGGTGGATGCCTTGGCACTAAGAGCCGATGAAAGACGTGATAAGCTGCGAAAAGCTTCGGGGAGGAGCAAATATCCTTTGATCCGGAGATCTCTGAATGGGGAAACCTACTTGAGCAAACCTCAAGTGACGTATGGTGAATCCATAGCCATACGCCGGGAACCCGGTGAACTGAAACATCTAAGTAGCCGGAGGAAGAGAAAGAAACATCGATTCCGAAAGTAGCGGCGAGCGAAATTGGAAGAGCCCAAACCGGGATGCGTGCATCCCGGGGTTATGGACCACGTTATGTGAGACGATCTGTTAATGGAACGGTCTGGGAAGTCCGGCCAGAGAGAGTGAAAGCCTTGTACATGAAAACAGTAGTCAGCTAGTGGAATCCAGAGTACTGCGAGACACGTGGAACCTTGCAGGAAGTCGGGGGGACCACCCCCCAAGGCTAAATACTCCTTAGTGACCGATAGCGCATAGTACTGTGAAGGAAAGGTGAAAAGAACCCCGGGAGGGGAGTGAAAGAGAACCTGAAACCCTGTGTTTACAAGCTGTGGAAGCACGTTAAGGTGCAACCGCGTACTTTTTGTAGAACGGTCCGGCGAGTTGCGGATACTGGCAAGGTTAAGGGCTTAAGGCCCGGAGCCGAAGCGAGAGCAAGTCTTAAGAGGGCGTAAAGTCAGTATGTGCAGACCCGAAACCGGGTGATCTATCCATGTCCAGGTTGAAGCGAAAGTAAAATTTCGTGGAGGACCGAACGCACATCCGTTGAAAAGGGTGGCGATGAGGTGTGGATAGGGGAGAAATTCCAATCGAACCCGGAGATAGCTGGTTCTCCTCGAAATAGCTTTAGGGCTAGCCTCGTATTAGTCTGATGCAGGTAGAGCACTGAATTTCCTAGGGGGCGTCAAAGCCTACCGAAGAATATCAAACTCCGAATGGCATCCAGATGATGTACGGGAGTCAGACTGCACGAGATAAGTTGGGCAGTCAAAAGGGAAAGAGCCCAGACCTACGGCTAAGGTCCCCAAGTGCGTGTTAAGTGGAAAAGGATGTGGGATTTCAAAGACAACTAGGATGTTGGCTCAGAAGCAGCCACACATTCAAAGAGTGCGTAATAGCTCACTAGTCGAGAGGTCCTGCGCCGAAAATGTCCGGGGCTAAAACACGACACCGAAGCCTAGGAATGATTTTTAATCATTGGTAGAGGAGCATTCTTAAATGGGCGAAGCAGTACCGATAAGGAGCTGTGGACGTTTAAGAAGAGAGAATGCCGGAATGAGTAGCGAGATGGAGGTGGGAATCCTCCAGGCCGAATATCTAAGGGTTCCAGGGTAAAGCTGATCTGCCCTGGGTAAGTCGGGGCCTAAGGCGAGGCTGAGAAGCGTAGCCGATGGACAACAGGTTTAGATTCCTGTACCACATGGTATCAGAACTGTGGGGACGCAGAAGGATAGGATGACCGGGGAACAGAATCTCCGGGCAAGCGGGGTAGGAGTATGGTTGGCAAATCCGCCATACAATCCGAAGACGTGACGCGGACCGAACAAAAGTAGGGAAGCATCTGATTCCGGCTGCCGAGAAAAGCCGCTATTGCGTACCATGTGCCCGTACCGTAAACCGACACAGGTGGATGAGGAGAGAATCCTAAGGCCGGCGGGAGAAGCATTGTTAAGGAACTCGGCAAAATGACCCCGTAACTTCGGGAGAAGGGGTGCCAGGGAGACCTGGCCGCAGAGAATAGGCTCAAGCAACTGTTTAGCAAAAACACAGGTCTATGCGAAACCGTAAGGTGAGGTATATGGGCTGACGCCTGCCCGGTGCTGGAAGGTTAAGAGGAGAGGTTAGCGAAAGCGAAGCTTTGAATTTAAGCCCCAGTAAACGGCGGCCGTAACTATAACGGTCCTAAGGTAGCGAAATTCCTTGTCGGGTAAGTTCCGACCCGCACGAAAGGCGTAATGATTTGAGCGCTGTCTCGACAATGCACCCGGTGAAATTGAAGTACCAGTGAAGATGCTGGTTACCTGCGCCAGGACGGAAAGACCCCATGGAGCTTTACTCCAGCTTGATACTGGGATTCGGTGATGCATGCACAGGATAGGTGGGAGGCTGTGAAGCTTGGACTCCGGTCTAAGCAGAGCCGCTGTTGGGATACCACCCTTGCGTCACTGGGTTTCTAACCTGTCACCATGACCTGGTGAGGGGACAATGTCAGGTGGGGAGTTTGACTGGGGCGGTCGCCTCCGAAAGGGTATCGGAGGCGCTCAAAGGTTCCCTCAGAATGGTTGGAAACCATTCGAAGAGTGCAAAGGCAGAAGGGAGCTTGACTGCGAGACCGACGGGTCGAGCAGGTAGGAAACTAGGACTTAGTGATCCGGTGGTATGAAAGTGGGATTGCCATCGCTCAACGGATAAAAGCTACCCTGGGGATAACAGGCTTATCACTCCCAAGAGTTCACATCGACGGAGTGGTTTGGCACCTCGATGTCGGCTCATCGCATCCTGGGGCTGAAGTAGGTCCCAAGGGTTGGGCTGTTCGCCCATTAAAGCGGTACGCGAGCTGGGTTCAGAACGTCGTGAGACAGTTCGGTCCCTATCCGGCGCAGGCGGAGGATATTTGAGAGGAGCTGTCCTTAGTACGAGAGGACCGGGATGGACGGACCGCTGGTGTACCGGTTGAGCTTCTAAGCTCATGGCCGGGTAGCCAAGTCTGGAAGGGATAAACGCTGAAGGCATCTAAGCGTGAAGCCCCCCTCAAGATGAGATATCCCATTCGAAAGAAGTAAGACCCCTTGAAGACGACGAGGTAGATAGGGCAGAGGTGGAAGTACAGTAATGTATGGAGCTGACTGTTACTAATCGGTCGAGGGCTTAACCAGAAGGTTTGTGGGTGGATGGATGTGTTCAATATGTGGTTTTGAAGGTATGTGAAATACCTGTTTTAAGTTGGCCCGGTGGCTCAGCTGGTTAGAGCGCCGCCCTGTCACGGCGGAGGTCGTGGGTTCGAATCCCATCCGGGTCGCTTTCATTGCCAGCTTGCTGGTGATTGAAACTTGGGGTCTTAGCTCAGCTGGGAGAGCATCTGCCTTACAAGCAGAGGGTCATAGGTTCGAGCCCTATAGGCCCCACTTTTTAAGTATGGTATGCCGATGTGGCTCAATTGGCAGAGCAGCTGATTTGTAATCAGCAGGTTATCGGTTCGAGTCCGATCATCGGCTCTTTGAAAGCAAAATATTGATTATGGGTGGATTCCCGAGTGGCCAAAGGGGACAGACTGTAAATCTGCTGCAATTTGCTTCGGTGGTTCGAATCCACCTCCGCCCATTGAAAATAAGTATTGATATTTCAATATTTATTGTATATAATAGAATAGTAAGTTAATTGTCGCGGGGTGGAGCAGTCTGGAAGCTCGTCGGGCTCATAACCCGAAGGTCGTAGGTTCAAATCCTGCCCCCGCAATTTTGTGTGCAATGAGAAATGCAAAAATTTAGCTTTAGTAGCAGATAGCAGTGCTTGCACTGATAGATGCGGATAAAGTTAAATTTTTATACGGCGAATGCCGTAAGCGAAAGACCGAAGGTCTTGAGCTTGCATTTCGGGGTAGTGGCAGATATTCTACCATTCACACATATGCCCAGATAGCTCAGTTGGTAGAGCAGAGGACTGAAAATCCTCGTGTCGCTGGTTCGATTCCAGCTTTGGGCATTACAACGTATGTTGTATGGGGTATTAGCTCAGTCGGTAGAGCACTTGACTTTTAATCAAGTTGTCCGGGGTTCGAATCCCCGATGCCTCAGGATTTCTAAGTAGCTAAGAACTGATCCTATTATCAGTCCTTAGCTTTTTTATTTACTCAAAAAAGCAGGAGCAGATTTCTCAATTTGAGAAACCCGCTCCTGTTTTTCCATATTCCCGCTTAATTTCCCTTGCTGGGAATAAACTGTGCAATGCGGCCTGCAAACTCTGCAATATTCTGGGTCTGGAGAATCACGCGTCCAGGGCCGGTGAGTTTGGTGAGGAAGAGGCCTTCGCCGCCGAAGAAGATATTCCCGAGGCCTTTTACCGTTTCAATTTCATATTTCACATTGCGGTCAAAGGCAACCACATTTCCGGTATCGACTTTTAAGACTTCTCCCGGTTCAAGCTGGCGCTCGATCATGTCGCCGTCAATTTCCAGGAAAGCAAGTCCCTGTCCGCTGATGTCCTCAAGGATGAAGCCTTCACCGCCGAAGAGACCGGCAGAGAATTTCTTTGAGAAAGTGACGTTGAGTTCTACGGATTCCTGGGCGCAGAGGAAGGCGCCTTTCTGGCAGATCATGCCGCCGGTGGCGCTCACGTCCAGCGGATAAATGGTTCCGGCGGAAGTGGAAGCGAAAGCGATTCTTGCGCCGGCCTGTCTGGCCTTGTAGGTGGCCATGAACATGGATTCTCCGGCAAACATCCGTCCAAGGCCCTTCATGATGCCGCCGCGGGCGTTTGTGGACATGTCGATTCCATCAGACATCCAGGTCATGCCGCCGGACTGGGTGTAAATGCTTTCTCCTGCAAAGTCAAATTCCACTTCGACTGCTGGCATGGTATTTCCAATAATTCTATATTTCATATGGCTCCTCCTGTTTTTATGACAGTGTCATATTGATTCTATGTTTCCAGGTGCAAAGATATTTTAACATATTTCGGCAGAATACGCCAGATTTATGTGAAGATTTGATGGTTTTCTATCATTTTTTTCGCAGTTTCTATGAAGGCGGCCGATGCGCTGGAAAGATAGCGGTTTTTCTTGTGGACGGCTGCTACTTCTCTTTTTGCCAGAGGGGAGTCAAGCTGAAAAAAGAGGACGCCTGGCTCCGGCGGCGTCAGCTTTACAAGGCAGTCAGAGACGAAGGCGATGCCCAGGCCTTTTCCGACGAAATGGTACGAGGTGATGAGCTGGTCGAGGAAAAAGCGTACCTTTGGCGTGAAGCCGTAGGATTCGCAGATTTCCATGGCATGCCCATAGGTGACGGTCTCCGGCCGCAGAAGGATAAAGGGCTTGTCGGCAAAGAGGAAGAGCGGTACCTTCGGACAGCCGGGCAGAAGGTGGAAACCGTCCAGAATCTGACTGCGGGACAGTGCATAAGCTTCGGCGCCGGAGCCTGCGGCTATTTTTTCGGGAACGGCTAAGAGAAAGTGTTCCTCAAACAGCACATGGCTTTGGAACATGCTGTCTTCCTGGATCATTGGGTCGATGATGATATCCAGTTCTTCCTTTCGTATTTTTTCCTTCAGCTCCAGAGAAGGGGCTTCGCGGATTTCCAGATCAATACCGGGATATTTTCTGGAAAATTCGGAAATTACGGATAATACAATCTGAGAAAGAAAAAAGTTGGATGCACCGACGCGGACGGAGCCTGTTTTCAGCTCGGAGAGGTCATTGCAGTAAAGGCGCAGGCTGGTTTCGATATTTTTGATTTTTTCTGCGCTTTCAATATAGGCCTTTCCCGCCTCCGTCAGGGCGATATGGGAGGTGCTTCGCTCGAATAACGGCTGTCCCAATTCCTGCTCTTCTTTTTTGATGGCGATGCTGAGCGCCGGCTGTGTCAGATAGAGGTTTTTAGCGGCTTTTGAGAAGCTGCCGGTCTTATACACTTCGCAGACATAGTTCATGTACTGGAACATGGTTTTTCTCCTGCTTTATAAATAGTTTTTATCGGTATAATTAAAATTATAAATTTGATTATATAATAGAACTGTGGTATCTTCAATAGCGGAGTACAAAAGGGGAGATTTTTCTATGAGTTATACGACGATTTTGCTGATTATATGCCCGATCTTTTTTATTTCCGGAATCATTGATTCCATCGGAGGCGGAGGCGGCCTGATTGCGCTTCCTACTTATTTGATGATCGGCCTTCCGATCCGGACGGCTTATGGGTGCAACAAGCTTCAGGCGGGGCTTGGAAACCTGGTGTCGGCGATAAAATATTTCCGCAGCAATATGGTAGATTTGAAGATTGCGCTGATTTCGGCCATTACGGCTATGACAGGCGCTTATTTCGGGACGAAAATCATTTTCCTGCTCCCGGAGGCGACGATTCAGAAGGTTATTACCGTTGCGCTGCCGGCCATCGCCCTTGTGATGGTGCTTCGGAAGTCCAGCACCAGGGACACGATCATGAAGAGCGAGATTTCTAAGAAAACCATTGTCCAGGCTTTGATTGTCGGCGTCATCATGGGCTTTTACAACAGCCTGTTCGGGCCGGGAGTCGGGACGGTTGCAATCATCGCATTCACGATGATTATGCATTATGATTCCAGGGTCGCTTCGGGAAACGGCAAGGTGTTAATTGTGCTGACGAATGCGGTAGCCCTTGTCAGTTATGTGAAAACGGGAAATGTGGCGTATGAGATTGCAATTCCGGCCGCATTGTCAGCGATTCTTGGAAACCTTGTGGGCGTGAACCTGGCGATTAAGAAAGGGGATAAGATCATTAAGCCAGTGATGCTGGTGATTGTGATCCTCACAGTTGTTAAGTTTGCATTGGAGAATAATCTCTGGGCATAAATTTAGGAATAGCAGTTCAGCCATACCATTCATAATTTGACGGATTCCATTTATCGGCCAACAAATAATGATATTGGCCGTCAAATTATTCATGTCGGGCGTCCGCCCTATATCCACATATGCCCAAATGCTGCTCTGTGAGCAAGCTCCCACGCAGCATTTGGGCATATGTGTCTGCATGGCTGAACTGTTCAATTTCATACTCTCTTCTGCCGCAGGCGGCCTTTGTGGCTTGTCTGCGGCCTTTTTCTGTCTAATCATTTACGCTTTTATTAAATCTTTTCCCATCTATTGTGCTGGAAACAAGTGAATGTTAAAATGAAATCAAGGAAGGTGATTTTTATGAGGAGACTGTTTTTTCTTGTTTTTCTCAGTCTTATGCTTGCCGGATGTTCGTCCGGGGCGGACAGGAAAAGTGAAAATAGACGGGATCAGACGGAAACTGCCGCGGAAGAAGAGGAGTGTGAGGGAGTTGTCCAGGAGGCCGTTTCTTCGGAGGATGACATGACGGCGGAAGAGATTATGAGCTTTCTGGAAAGTTTTGAGCCGGGGCTTTCTTTTGTGGACATGGATGCAGAGGAAACCGAAGGATATGGAGATGCGCTGGAAGATGCCTATGAACTGATGGGGCGGAAGACGGAGGACGGCTTTGGGTACGTGCTGGCAGTTTTAAAAAAGGGAAAGCAGAGCCCTTTAGACGGCCTCGCTGTCTATGAAGAGGGGAATGACCTTGCTGCCGGGAAAGGGAGCGAGCCGTCTTTTTTGTTTACCAGGGTCAACAGCCTGATGCAGGGAAATGGAAACCAGGTTCTGTATCTCCAGCCCAAGGATCTGGCGGCGCCGGAGGAGATGCAGCAGGTGTTCCGTTACCGTTTCTGTGAAGGCGAAGAGGGCAGGAGGTATTTGGAGGATGCAAAGGAACGCGGAGTCCGGTTCTCGCCGCCGGATCATGGCGCCTATCTCTGTGTGGAACGGTATGAGAATGGGAAAAACTATACGGAATATGTGGAGCTGACGGCTGAGGAAGAGCAGGAGATTTTAAGATCGGATGAGGCGGTGTACCCGCCGCTTTACGGGAATTACGGCATCCAGTTTTTCGTCAGTGAGGATACTTATGAGACGGAAGAGATCGAAGAAGGCAGCATTACCATGCCGGCGCTTCGGATTGCAGAGGAACGGTGCCGGTTCCAGGCGGTGGAACTGTCGGAGGTTCATGATATCGTTAAGGCCGAAATGAAGATGCGGTTCCAGGAATATGATGAGAGCACCGGCACGATTTCGCGGGAATGGGAGGAAACGGAGACGCTTACCGAGCGTTCCTCGCTTCAGAAGCTGGAGGAGATGATTGCGACCTCGAAGCCGGCGTTTGAGAGCGGCAGCCCTTATACGGGAATTTTGACACTGACCCGTGAGGACGGAACGGAAATTATTGTTCATGCGGCCGCTGACGGCAGCAGCAGTTTTATTCTCGGAAGCTATTCCGTCTATGAACCGGAAAGCGGATCCATGGAAGAACTGTGGGAGCTGTTCCCGATGATGCGGGAAAATACGGGATGGAGCGAGGCCCTGGTGCCTGGAAGGTAGGAGTATGAAAGAAAAAGATTTGCTTACACGGCTTTCGGAATACAGCCAGTCGGATTTTTATCCGTTTCACATGCCGGGACATAAGAGAAACGGCTTTTTTACCAGAGACGGCGGCTTTCCGGATCCGTATTCCATTGATATTACGGAAATCGACGGGTTCGACAACCTTCACCACCCGGAAGGGATTTTAAAGGAATCTATGGAGTGGGCAGCCGGCGTTTACGGCGCAGATCGGACGTACTATCTCGTGAACGGCAGTACCTGCGGAATTTTAAGCGCCATCTGCGGCACGGTTCCGTCGGGAGGAACGCTCCTGATGGCGAGAAATTGTCACAAATCTGCATACAATGGGCTCATATTAAACCGGCTGACTCCAGAATACGTGTACCCGGAAACGGTCGGGCGGTATGGGATTTTGGGGAGTGTTTCCCCGGAGGCTGTGGCGCGCTGTTTAGAAAAGGATGAAAACCATGAGATCCGCGCGGTATTTCTCGTGTCTCCGACGTATGAAGGCGTTGTTTCTGATATAAAACGGATTGCTGAGGTTGTCCATGAGCATGGAATCCCGCTGATTGTGGATGAGGCGCACGGGGCCCATCTCCCGTTTGCGAAAGAGGGGGATGGGTTTCCGGCTTCGGCCCTCGATAGCGGGGCAGATCTTGTGATACAAAGTTTACATAAAACACTGCCGTCTTTTACCCAGACGGCTGTTCTCCATGTGCAGGGGAAGCTTGCAGACAGGGAGCGGGTGGAGCAGTACCTTGGAATGTTCCAGAGCTCCAGCCCGTCGTATCTTTTTATGGCGGGGATTGAGCGGTGCCTCCGTTTCATGGACAGGCAGGGGCGGGAGGAGATGTCCGCCTACGGGAAGCGGATGGAGCAGTTTTTTTTATCGCTCTCGGGACTTGAGGTTTTGGAGGTCATGAACCGCTCGGTCATAGGAGAGAGGGGCGTTTTTGACTGGGACTGCTCGAAAATCGTGGTGTTTTCCGGGAAGGCAGAGGGGCTTTCCGGGGAGAAGCTTGGGCGGATTCTCAGGGAAAACTATCATCTGGAAATGGAAATGTGCGCGCCGGAGTATGTGGTGGCGATGACGTCGCTTCTCGATACGAAAGAAGGGCTTTTAAGGCTTAAGGAGGCGCTTCTTGAGATCGATAAGGGACTTTCCGGGAAGAAAAAGGGAAAAGGCAGCAGGATTGGCAGCGGGAACATGACGGAGACGGCCGAAATGTGCATGATACCGGCAAAAGCTCTGGAGCTTCCCGGAAGGCGCGTTTCGACGGCGGAATCGGCCGGCTGTATTTCAAAGGAATTTGTCTACCTGTACCCGCCGGGGATCCCGATTCTCGTTCCCGGGGAGCGGATTTCCAAAGAAGCCGTTTCGCGTATTCTGGAGTACCAGACAGAGGGGCTTTCCGTGCAGGGTACGTCCGATCCGTCTGTTTCCACGATTTTGGCAGTTGCGGGCGGCGAAGGGGTATGCTAGAATAATTTCAGCGAAAACGCAGAAGAAGAATCGAACCATGTACGTCCAGGGAGGACAAAACGGCAGATATGGGCAGAATTTTTTATTTGATGGGAAAAAGTGCCACGGGTAAGGACACCGTGTATAAGGAGCTCCTTCATGCAAAACCGGAGCTTAAGACCGTCGTCCCTTATACGACGAGGCCGATCCGTGCCGGTGAGGAAAACGGCGTCGAATATTTTTTTGTGGGGCAGCCGGAGTTGGAGTCCATGAAGGCGGCCGGGAAGGTCATCGAGCTTCGCACGTACCAGACGGTCATGGGGCCGTGGAGCTATTTTACGGCCGATGACGGCCAGTTTGATTTGGAAGACGAGCGGCCGTTTTTGATGATCGGGACGCTGGAATCCTATGAAAAGATGGTGGAATATTTCGGAAGTGAAGCCATGGTGCCGCTTTACATTGAGGTTCCGGACGGCATACGCTTAAGGCGCGCCGTCGACCGGGAGGAAAAACAGCAGAAGCCGAATTTCAGAGAGGTCTGCCGCAGGTACCTGGCGGACGAAGACGATTTTTCCGAGGAAAAGCTTTCGCGTCTGGGAATTCAAAAGCGGTTTTTGAACCTGGAACTGGAGACTTGCCTGCGAGAGCTTCTCCTGGAGATCGAACGCAGATAAAACTTTTGTTTCACGAAAATCTGTGCTATAATTGGGAAGAATGGAGGGATGGCGATGATGGAAAACAAGGTGACGGGATTTAAGGATATTCTCGGAAACGATATGGTGAAGGAACATTTTAAAAAGGCCATTGAGGCCCACAAGGTTTCTCATGCCTATATTCTGACCGGCGAGGCCGGAATGGGGCGGAAGTCCATCGCCAATGCCTTTGCCATGACGCTTCTCTGTGAAAAGGGAAAGAGCGAGCCATGCATGGTGTGCCATTCCTGCAAGCAGGTTCTGGCTGGGAGCCATCCTGACCTGATTTATGTAACCCACGCGAAGCCGGCCAGCATCGGCGTCGACGACATCCGGGAGCAGATCAATGACACGATCATGATCCGCCCTTACAGCAGCTATTACAAGATTTATATTGTGGATGAAGCGGAAAAAATGACGGTGCAGGCGCAGAATGCCCTGTTAAAGACCATCGAGGAGCCGCCGTCCTATGCCGTTATCATCCTGATTACCACCAACCAGGAGGCATTCCTTCCGACGATCCTTTCCAGGTGTGTCCAGCTTAAATTAAAGCCGTTAAAGGATTTTACGGTGAAAAGCTATCTGACCGACCACCTCGGCGTGGCGGAGAGGGATGCGGAGCTCTGTGCGGCCTTTGCGAGAGGGAATCTTGGAAAAGCCATCTATCTGGCTTCCTCCGAGGAGTTCCAGCTCATGTACCAGAAGGTCATGAATCTGGTAAAGAACGTGGGACAGATGGATATTTCCATGCTGCTTGAATGCATCATGGAGATGAAAAATGAAAATTATGATATCGGCGAGGTTCTCGACCTGATGCAGCTCTGGTACCGGGATGTCCTGATGTACAAGGTGACAAAGGACATGAATCTCCTGATATTTAAAGATGAATATAAACTTATTAACGAGATGGGGCAGAAGGTTGGCTATGCCGGGCTGGAGGAGATTCTCGGCGCCATTGACAAGGCGAAGGCGCGGTTAGAGGCCAATGTGAACATGGAGCTGGTGATGGAGCTTCTGCTTCTCACCATGAAGAACCCCTCATAAGGAGAATAGAAATGACGAAAGTAATCGGTGTCCGTTTCCGCAAGGCGGGAAAGGTCTATTATTTCAGCCCGGGCGACCAGATCATCAAAAACGGGCAGCATGTGATTGTTGAGACGGCCAGGGGCGTCGAGTACGGCTATGTGGTACTCGGTACCCATGAGGTCGATGATAAGAAGGTGGTTCAGCCTTTAAAGCCGGTAATCCGCATGGCTACCGACGAGGACGAGGCCATCGAACAGAAAAACAAGGAGAAAGAAAAGGAAGCGTTTAAGATCTGCCAGGAGAAAATCCGGAAGCATGAGCTGGAGATGAAGCTAATCGACGCGGAATACACCTTCGACAACAATAAGGTTCTGTTTTATTTTACGGCGGACGGGAGAATTGACTTCCGCGAGCTGGTAAAGGATCTGGCCTCCGTGTTTAAGACGAGGATTGAGCTTCGCCAGATCGGCGTAAGGGACGAGACGAAGATTGTCGGCGGCATCGGCATCTGCGGACGGCCGCTCTGCTGTACGTCCTATCTTTCCGAGTTTATCCCGGTTTCCATTAAGATGGCGAAGGAACAGAATCTTTCTTTAAATCCGACGAAGATTTCCGGCGTCTGCGGGCGTCTCATGTGCTGTCTCAAGTACGAAGAGGAGACGTATGAGGAGTTAAACGGCCGCCTTCCCAACATCGGGGATTATGTGACGACGGACGACGGCTTAAAGGGCGAGGTGCACAGCGTCAGCATTTTAAGACAGCTTGTGAAGGTTGTCGTGACCGTAAACGGGGACGAAAAGGAGATCCGGGAGTACAAGGTGGGCCAGCTTAAGTTCCGGCCAAAGCGCAGGAAGGAAAAAGCGGGCGTCAACGACGCCGAGTTAAAGCATCTGGAGGCTCTGGAGAAAAAGGAAGGGAAATCGAAGCTCAATGACGATTGATCTGAAGGAAAATGAGCGGATCGACGATTTGCAGCGGAACCATCTGCGGATTATCCAGAAGACTGACGGGTTCTGCTTCGGCATGGACGCCGTGCTGCTTTCCGGGTTTGCTGCGGTGAAGCCGGGGGAACGCGTCTTGGATCTCGGAACCGGCACGGGGATTATCCCGATTCTTCTCTCTGCAAAGACGGAGGGGGAACATTTTACCGGCCTGGAAATCCAGGAGGAGATCGCCGGGATGGCGAAAAGAAGCGTTTCCATGAACGGCCTGGAGAAAAAAATTGAGATTGTAAACGGTGATATTAAGGAAGCCAGCCGGATTTTCGGAGCGGCTTCCTTTGATGTCGTTACGACGAATCCGCCGTATATGAACGATGCCCACGGACTGAAAAACCCGACGGAGGTCAAGGCCATCTCCCGCCACGAGGTGCTCTGCACCCTGGAGGACGTGGTGCGGGAGGGCGCAAAGGTCTTAAAGCACGGCGGGCGTATGTATATGGTGCACCGGCCCCACCGGCTCATCGAGATTCTTAACACCATGACGAAGTACCGGCTGGAGCCGAAGCGCATGAAGCTTGTCCATCCGTTCCGGGATAAGGAGGCCAATATGGTGCTCATCGAGGCCGTCCGCGGGGGCGGCGCCTGGATGAAGGTGGAGCCGCCGGTGATTGTGTATAAAGAGCCCGGTGTGTACAGTGAAGAGATTTACGATATTTACGGGTATTAGAGGGCGCCGGCAGGCGAGAGAACTGTCCGTCTGATACGGACATTTGGACACATTTTTAAGGAAGCCGGCTGAACCGGCAGGAGAAGAAGGCATGGCTTGAAAGGAGAGGGCAATGCAGGGAAAGCTGTATTTGTGTGCGACCCCCATTGGGAATCTTGAGGATATTACGCTTCGCGTTTTGAATACGCTCCGGGAAGTGGATCTGATTGCGGCCGAGGACACCAGGCACAGCATCAAGCTTTTAAACCACTTTGAGATCAAGACGCCCATGACGAGCTACCATGAGTTCAACAAGGTGGAAAAAGCCAGGTATCTTGTGGAAAAGATGAAGGAAGGGCTCAATGTGGCGCTTGTGACAGACGCCGGGACGCCTGGGATTTCTGATCCCGGCGAGGAGCTTGTCCGCCAGTGCTATGAGGCGGGGATCGAGCTGACGTCCCTTCCGGGGCCGGCGGCCTGCATCACGGCCCTTACCATGTCGGGCATGGCGACAAGGCGGTTCGTGTTTGAGGCGTTTCTTCCGGCGGATAAGAGAGAGAAGGCAGAGGTTTTGGAGGAGTTAAAAGGCGAGACGCGGACGATCATTCTCTATGAGGCGCCCCACCGGCTGATCCGGACGCTGGGAGAGCTTCTTGAGGCCCTTGGAGACCGGCGGATCTCCATCTGCCGGGAGCTTACGAAAAAGCATGAAACCGTGTTCCGGACGACGTTTTCGGAGGCCCTTTCTTTCTACGAAAACGAGGAACCGCGGGGCGAGTGCGTGCTCGTCATCGAGGGGAAGAGCCGGGAGGAGATTAAGAAGGAGAAAGAGCAGGCCTGGGAGTCCATGTCCATCGAGGAACATATGGAGCAGTACCTCTCCCGCGGAACCGACCGCAAGGAGGCCATGAAGCTCGTGGCGAAGGACCGCGGGATCAGCAAACGTGACGTTTATCAGTATCTGATGAGGGATTAAATGAAGACAGAACACAAGAAGAAAAAATGGGCGGCTGGGATCCTGGCCGTGTTTGGCGCGGCGTTTCTTTACCTGATGGGAGCGGCTGCGCCGTTTCTGCATTATGAAGAGATTTCGGAGGAAACGAAAGAGACGTTTCAGACAGCGGAGTTTTACTCGGAGGAAACAGGGCCTGACAGGGCCATGATTATGGAGACCAACAAAAGCGCATGGGAGGAGCGGATGCGGCTCTTTTCCCAGGCCGAGGACAGGATTATTATGTCAACCTTTGATATGAGGGACGGAGAGAGCACCAGGGACGTGCTGGCTGTCCTCTATGAAAAGGCAGAACAGGGTGTCGACATAAAAATTCTCGTGGACGGCATCAGCGGCGTCATCCGCATGGAAGGGAACGAGCTGTTTTACGCCCTTTCCGGCCATCCAAATGTGGAGATTAAGCTGTATAACAGGCTGAACCCGTTTGCGCCATGGAAGACCCAGGGGCGGATGCATGACAAGTATATCATCGCCGACGACCTGGCGTATATTCTTGGAGGGCGGAACCAGTTCGACTATTTTATCGGGGAGTATCCGACAAAGAACAGGAGCTATGACAGGGAGATCCTGATTTATAATACCGGGGCCGGAAGCGGCAGCAGGGAGAGCTCGCTTTTCCAGGTGGAGGCGTATTTTGAGGACATGTGGAGCCGGGAGGAATGCACGTATTTCCATGAGGACGCGGGGCTTCTTGAAAAGGAAAAGGTAAAGGCGGAGATTTTAGCCTTAGAGGAGCGGTATGAGCGGCTTACGGCGGAAAATCCGGAGCTTTTTGAAAAATCCCAGGACTACGCGGCGAGGACGAAGGCCACCAACAAGGTGACGCTCATAAATAACCCGACCCACATCTACGGAAAAGAGCCGGTCGTGTTCTATAAGCTGATGGAGCTTGCAAAGGAGGCAGATTCCCGCGTGATTTTCCAGACTCCGTATATTGTATGCAATTCTTATATGCTTAAGGAGCTCACAGAGCTTTCCGAGGCAGTGCCGGACAGCCGGATTTTAATCAATTCCGTGGAAAACGGGGATAACTTTATGGCTTCCAGCGATTATCTGTACCGGAAAGGGGAGATTGTGGAGACAGGGATCCCCATTTATGAGTATGACGGCGGGCTTTCCAACCACGGGAAGTCCATGGTGATTGACGATGATCTGGCGGTCATCGGGTCGTACAATATGGATCTTCGCAGCACGTATGTGGATACGGAGCTGATGCTTGCGGTTCACAGCGAGGCCATTGCCGGTGAACTTTCCGGATACATGGCGGCCATGGAAGCTGACAGCCGGCGCGTGATCGGAAAGACAGAATATGAGACGCCAAAACACCTGACGGTCGAGCCGGTTCCCTGGTGGAAGATGGCGGCCATGCGTGTTGTGGGACTTTTGATGCAGGGGGTAAGAGGGCTGGTGTAAAGACGCACTGAACGATTTTTGACACTTTCTTAACACATTTAAAACGGTATTTTATGCCATTGAAACGCGATTTTTGGCATTTCATACAGATAACCTTGCCTGGAATCTAAAAAAAATATAAAATTACACTAAAAAATAATAAAGAATCTAAATATAAGGCTTAACATTATATTTAGATTCTCTATTTATTTCATGCCGAGGCAGTGTGTAACTATTAACGATCCATCATAGAGACAAGGAGAGGTCAGTATGAAATTGAAGAGAATCGCAGCAGTCGTTCTTGCAGCAGCAATGTTCAGCTCGCTTACCGCATGCTCAGGCGGAGACAGCGGGACAGCCACAACGGCAGGAAGCACCACCGCAGCAGCCGGAACTGAGGCGGCCGGATCCGACGAGGGAGGCAGCTCCCCGCAGATCGACCGCGGTTCCGAGTTCGTCACCGTGGCAACCGGCCCTACCAGCGGCATCTATTATCCCATCGGCGGCGCTTTTGCGACGGCTCTCGGGACGGCCGGATACAAAACGTCAGCCCAGGCCACAGGTGCTTCTGTTGAGAATATCAACCTGATTTTGAATAACGAAGCAGAGCTTGCCATCGCCATGCAGGACTCTGTGATGCAGGCTTATGAAGGCTTCGGAGCTTTTGAGACGGCAGAACCGGATCTCAGGGCCATGATGAGGCTCTGGCCCAACTATGTACAGCTTGTAACCGTGGAAGGCACGGGAATCAAGAGCGTTGAAGATCTGAAGGGAAAGAGAGTCGGCGTCGGCGCCCCCAACTCCGGCGTGGAGTTAAATGCCAGGATGATCTATGAAGCATACGGCATGACCTACGAGGACAGCCAGGTGGATTACTTATCCTACGGCGAGGCCATCGACCAGATGAAGAACGGCCAGTGCGACGCAGCGTTTGTTACCTCCGGCCTTCCCAATGCAACGGTTTCCGAGCTGGCCTTCAGCTATGATATGGTAATCGTTCCCATCGACGGCGAAGGACGCGACAACCTGATTGAGAAATATCCGTTCTTTGCGGCCAGCGTGATTCCGGCCGACACCTACAACAATGAAGAAGATGTGGAAAGCGTATTCGTTTACAACATCATGCTGGTAAATAAGAACCTGTCCGACGACATGGTTTACGACATGATGGACATCATCCATTCTGACGAGGGCATGTCCAACATTAAGGCGTCCCATAATACGGCAGACCAGAACATCGACATTTCCTTCGGAGTTGAAGACGTAAAGATCCCGCTGCATGACGGCGCCGCCAAGTGGTGGAAGGATCATGGCTATGAGACGCCTCAGAATTAAACCGTTTATTGGAATATCCCTCCTTTTAGGAGTCCTTCTTGTTTCTGCCGTCCTTACCCCCGGGCGGCAGAAACGGGTTTTAGTGGTGGAAGAGCTGGAGACAGGAAAGATTTATGCGGAAATTCCGGTGAAAACAGGCGAAGAGGTTTCGTTCCAGTGGGAACATTCCTTTGAGCACATCCCCTGGTATGAATATTATGAAATCCAGGAGGACGGGAGCTTCCTTTTAAAGACCATCGCCGTAGCCGGCTTCGGTGCGGGGATCCCGGCGGAGATGGACTGTACCTACCGCTATGAGGACGGCCTGATTTATATGGACGATATCGGCAGCGTGTTTCCGCAGTTTAACTGGATCAATTCCCAGACGGCTTTAAAAAACATTAAAGTCAACGGCGAGCTGCTCCTTTCGGGAACCGATATGCCTCACCACGAAAAAATGGTTCTGCGTATCCGAAAAGGCTTTGAATTTTGAAAGCAGGTGAGTAAATGAGCGAAAAAGAGAAAATGAAAGAACCTGTCCTTCAGGCAGGAGAGGAGCTGTCCGAGGAGCAGAAGCAGGAGCTTTTGGAGCAGTTCGATAAAGAGAGCAAGACGCGGAAATTTGTATCCCCCATCTTAAAAACCGGCTTTAAGGTATTTGCGATCCTTGTGACGCTGTACCATCTGGTTTTTGCCTCTGGTTTTTACATGCCGGAGACCTTAAAACATCGTTCCATCCATGTGGCGATGATCCTGATTCTGGCCTTTGCCCTGTATCCGGCCGGTAAGAAATCCAGCCGGAAGGTCATTGTATGGTACGACTGGGTTCTGATGGCGCTTTCCGCAGCCGTTGCGATTTACATGTGTCTGGATTATGTAAACATCATCAATCGTGCAGGAACGCCGAACATGATGGATGTGGTGATCGGAACGATCCTGACGCTTGTGGTTTTGGAGGCGACCCGAAGGGTCTGCGGCATCGCGCTTCCGATTATTGCGATTGTTTTCATGATTTACAGCCTGATGGGCAGCAAGCAGGGCTTAATCCCCATCGACATTCCCGGCATCTTCCTGCACAGGGGCTATACCTGGCAGAAGTTAATGAGCCATTTCTTCTCCAACACGGAGGGAATTTACGGTTCGTCGGTCAATGTGGCTTCCACGTACATATTCCTGTTCATTGCCTTTGGCGAGATCATGAACAAGTGCGGAATGGGACAGTTCTTCAATGACTTCGCAAACGCCATTGCAGGCGGCACCAAGGGCGGCCCTGCAAAGGTTGCCGTTGTGGCATCCGGCCTTTTGGGCATGATCAACGGCGCGGCTGTTGCCGTCGTCGTGACAACAGGTTCCTTCACAATCCCGCTTATGAAAAAGTCCGGTTATGACAACGAGTTCTCCGGCGCCGTTGTGGCAACGGGTTCCGTGGGCGGCCAGCTAATGCCGCCGGTTATGGGCGCCGCCGCATTCATTATGGCGGATACCCTGGGCATGAAATATAATGAGCTTTTGATTTCTGCCATCATCCCGGCCGTGATTTACTATCTGGGCATCATGTTCCAGATTCAGATGAGGGCGGAAAAGCTTGGCATGAAGGGAACGCCGAAGGATCAGCTTCCGAAGATGTCCCAGGTTATGAAAGAGTACGGCCATCTGGCCCTTCCGATTATTTTCCTGGTTTACATGCTGTTCTTCTCCGGAAAGACCGTTATCATGGCCGCGTTCTACACAATCGTATTTACGATTCTCGTAGCACAGTGCAGACAGAACACCCGCATGAGCCTTCAGGACATCCTGGACGCCATGGCAGCCAGCGCGAAATCCACCGTATCCGTGGCCATCGCCTGCGCCTGCGTCGGTATCATCGTAGGTTCCTGCTCCATCACCGGTTTTGCCCTCAACATGGCAAACACCATTATCAGCATCGGCGGAAAGAGCCTGCTGTTCACGCTGGTATTTACGATGGTGACATGTATGATCCTTGGAATGGGCCTTCCGAGCATCCCGTCCTACATCATTACCTCCACCATCGCGGCTCCGGCACTGGTTCAGCTTGGAATCCCGGCGCTGGTATCCCATATGTTCTGCTTCTACTTTGCAATGTTTGCAAACCTGACCCCGCCGGTTGCCCTGGCAGCGTTCGCGGCGGCAGGCATCGCCGGAGGCAGTCCGATGAAGACAGGGTGGGCTTCGGTGAAGCTAGCTTTGGCTGGTTTTATCCTTCCGTACATGTTCGTTTACAATACAGATCTTCTGCTTTTGGATACGCCGATTATCAAGGCAGTCCAGGTGGCAGTTACGGCGGCCATCGGTGTGTTTATGATCGGCATTGCCGTAGAGGGCTTCCTGTTTAAGAAGGCCAACGTGCTCATAAGGATTGTGAGCCTGATCGGCGCCTTCCTGTTAATCGACAGCGGAGCCGTCACGGATCTTGTGGGCATCGCAGTTTGTGCGGCAGTTATCATTTATCAGAAGACAATGCAGAAAAAAAGTGTTACAATAGCTGCGTAGCATAATATGCGAGCTGGGGGCTGCAAAAGAAAGTTTTGTCGCCCCCTTCTGCTTTTTTATCAGGTGAATGGGGAGAGGACACATGCTTTTGGAAGTGGTTTACAATATCTGCTTTAATATCTGCCTTCTGGTAGTTCTGGCGTTTCTTCTGACACGGCTGGATTTTATCCAGCGCCTTCTTTTAAATGACGGGGAGGAGGAAAACGGAAACCGGATCTGCCGGATGAAGGAAAAAATCATTCTCGGTATTATTTTCGTCGGCTTCTGCATGATTTCCGACAACATCGGGATGCAGGTGACGGGGGCGCTGCCAAATGCCCGGGTGATTGGGATCCTTTCGTCGGGCTTTCTCGGCGGGCCGGTTTCCTGTACCATCACGACGGCCATTGCCGCCATCCACCGGTACCTGATTTTCCCGGAGCGGATCTCCACCGTTGCCTGTGTGATTTCGGCTGTGATCCACGGTATCATCGGTTCTTTCATTGGCTACCGGAAGCGGAATGACAGACGGTATTCCAACTATTTTCTTCTGGGAATCACGTTTATTTCGGAGTTAATCCACATTGTGATGATTCTTCTGCTCACAAGGCCGTTTGTGGACGCAATGGACATCGTAAGAATTGTCATTATCCCGATGGTGCTCATCAATTCCGTGGGCATGGTGATTTTTTTCAATGTGTTCAAGCTGATTTTCAGCACCGATGATCTGAAGGCGGCGTGGCAGATTTCCCTTTCCATGAGGACGGCAGAGCGGTGTACGCCATATCTGGCGAACGGGCTTGAGAAAAAGGAAGACATCGACAAAGTAATCGACATCATCCTGGAGGAATACCGGTGCCAGGGGGCTGCGTTAATCGAGGACAAGAGGTTCCTTGGAAGAAGCAGCGCATTTTCGGAGATTTCCCTGACGGACGACAATTATCCGAGGCTTTTGTCGGCCACGAAAACGTATAAGACTACACGGGTCAGCCGGATCCCCATTCCGGAGGACGGTTTTTTCCCGCTTTATGAGAATAACGTCATCATTTCCGCGCCGATTCTTCTGGATGAGGGGCGTGTGATGGCATTGGTGATCCTGGTGAAGAAGAATGCTTATTCTTACCGGGCGGACGTGGAATTTGTCACGGGCCTTGCAAATCATTTTGCCATGCAGTTAAAGATTGCCAAGATGGAGGCACAGAAGGAGGCGCTGCGCCGTGCCGAGATTACGACGCTCCAGTCCCAGATCAATCCCCATTTCCTGTTTAACTCCCTGAATACCATTTCGTATTTTTGCAGGGAGAAGCCGGAAAAGGCCAGAGAGCTTCTTCTGGCGCTCAGCTCCTATTTCCGGAACACCTTAGAGAGCGTGGATTTCATGGTGACGCTGGATACGGAGCTGGAGCATGTGAAGGCGTACACGAAACTGGAGGAGGCGCGGTTCGAGTCCAGGCTCCAGGTGGTATTTGAGGCGGAAAACGAAGACCTGACCTGCTGCGTGCCGAACCTGATCCTTCAGCCGCTCGTGGAAAACGCCATCCACCACGGAGCCATGAACCGGGAAAACGGCGTCGGCAAGGTGGTTGTGCGGGTAAGGCGGGAAGAAAAAAATACGATCATCGACATTATGGACAACGGGCCGGGGATTGATTATAAGATCATCCGGAGCCTGCACGGAGGTGAGGAGGTGAAGCACCGGGGCATCGGACTGATGAATGTCCAGCAGCGTTTAATCAGTATCTATGGAAAGGATTACGGACTCCAGATCGTTTCCAGTGAGACGGGAACCGATGTGCGTATGAAGATACCCAACAGGGAGGAAAAAGAGTATGAAGATAGTGATCGTTGATGATGAAAGGCCGGCAAGAAGCGAGCTGAGATATCTGGTGAGCCTGTGTGAGCTCGATGCCCAGATCACGGAGGCGGAAAACAGCGAGGAGTTTCTGGAACTGATGGAAAAAGAGACGTTTGACGTCTGTTTCGTAGACATCAATCTGGGCGGAATCAACGGGACAACGGTGGCGTCCATGATTAAAAAGCGGATGCCGGACGCCAGCATTATTTTCGCAACGGCCTTTCGGGACTATGCCGTCAAGGCCTTTGAGATCGGGGCCATGGACTATCTGTTAAAGCCCTTCGACTATGAGCGGGTGAAGAAGACCATGGAGCGGATCCGTGAGCAGATGAAGGAAAAGCCACAGTCTTCGGAATACGAAATCAACAAGATCATGGTAAACGCAGAGACGGGCTACCGGGTGGTGGATGCGGCGAAGATCGTATATATTGAGACGGAAAAACGGGCATGCAAGATTCATATGGATGACGGGAGCTTTTATCTCCAGAATGAATCGCTGAACAACTATGAGAACATTCTGCGGAAGTGCCGTTTTTTCCGGATCCACAAGAGCTATCTCATCAATCTGGACTATGTGATGGAGATGCGGGTCAGCTACAACAGCGGGTATTGTGTGGTTCTCAGGCATTACGAAAAGGAATGCCTTCCCATCGGCAGGAGCCAAATCCGGGAGTTCCGTCAGATCTTCGACCGATAGAATTTTAAGCAAAAATGTGGAATTTTACGAAACCGCCAGCAAAAGCAGAAAAAGGATAAAGAAATACAACGAAAAATCGCCAGAAAAAAATACATTATTGCATAAAATGATAAAATGTAATAAAATGGAAAAAAGAATTCACATCCGGTATGGAGCGGATAAATCCGGAAAACTGAGACAAAGGATTTGAACGGTATGCTGGCGATTGAGAGAAAGAAATTTATCCTGAATTACCTGAAGGAACATGGCAATATAACGACCAACGAAGTCTGCCGGCTTCTGGGTGTATCCCCGGCAACGGCAAGAAATGATTTGAACCGCCTGGAAAAGGAAAAGCTGATTTTAAAGACGCATGGCGGCGCATCGCTTCTGGAGACGGAGAGCGCGGCGGCGGCAGCGTCTTTTGCGTTTGGAGAGAGACAGCAGGAACACCGCGGGGAGAAAGAGGCAATCGCAGAAGCGGCCGTGCGGCTTGTGGAAGACAATCAGTGCATCATCCTGGACGCCAGCTCGACGGCTCTGACCCTCGCCAGGAAGCTTAAGCGGTTTGACCGCCTGATTGTGGTGACAAACGGCGTTTATACGATGCTGGAACTGAAGGACATGCCGAATATTACGGTAATTTTCATCGGCGGGATTGTCACGAAAAAATCCGGCTCCGTCGAAGGTCTCCTTGGAAAAGACCTCTTAAGCCATATCAATGCGGATTATGCCTTTGTCTCGGCGAGAGGGTTTACCCTGGAAGAAGGCCTGACGGATTTTAATATTTATGAGTCGGAGTTAAAGAAGGAGATGCTCCGCCATTCCAGGACATGTGTGGCGATGGTGGATTCCTCGAAGCTCGAGACGACGTCGACAGCCAATTTCTGCGGGGCAAAGGATGTGGATCTTCTGATTACCGATTCCGGTGCCAGGAAAGAGGACGTGGAAAAGTACCGGAAGGCGGGCGTTCAGGTGGAATGTGTGTGAGACAATGAAAATTGGTGAGGATGCGGACGGCGGGGAGGATTTTTAGCGTAGGCAATTTTTAGCGTAGGCGAAAGAAGGATTGTCATAGAATCCGGGATATGCTATGATGAGGAAGAACAACCGTGTTGCAGGGTGGCTGGCCTCTATTCTTACATAGAATGGGGGTGGTGCTGATGAAGGACTATGATTTCAAAGACTTGATGGCCTTTGGCATGTTCATTCTGGCATTGCTGACATTCGTATTTACGTTTATCAGATAATGTTTTAAGCATAGAAAACCACCCCGGAACTGATATGATACCCTCAAGTAGGACACTAAAATATAAAAAACCTACTTGGGGGTATTTTATGTCCAGAAAAAGTAAGATTGATGCACTGGAGAAAGTAAAAATTGTAGAGCAGTATCTGAATGGAGAAATCAGTCAAAAAGGTGCTGCCAAAGTATGCGGTGTGAATAAACGGAGTGTCCAGGACTGGATCCGGATCTATAAGACAGAAGGTCCGCAAGGATTATTAACACTAAAAACAAACAAGCGATATCCAAAAGACTTGAAGCTGAAGGCCGTACAAGCCTATCTTTCTGGGGAAGGTTCTTTGGATGAAATATGTGCAAGATTCGGAATCCGGCAGCATGTTCAGCTTATGAGTTGGATTAAGGTGTATAATGAAGGTAAGGAATTAAAAGAACTTACCGGAGGTAGCACCATGAAGAAAGCCAGAAAAACAACATTGGAAGAACGGATTGCCATAGTAAAAGACTGCCTTTCCCATAATCGGAATTACGGGGCAATGGCTTTGAAATATAATTGTTCTTACCAGCAGATACGGAATTGGGTAGACCGCTACGAAAAGATGGGAAGCGCAGGACTGGAGGACCGACGGGGAAAGCGTGCCGGTTCCCAGCCAAGCCGTACACCGGAAGAAGAATTGCGGGACCGCATAGCAGAACTGGAACGGAAGAACAAAGATCTACAAATGGAGAATGACCTGTTAAAAAAAGTAAGGGAATTAGAAAGGGGGCATCGCTTTCTCTAATACATAAATCATGGGAATATCAGGCAGTCAGGGAACTGGCTGAAACAAAAGGATATCCGGTCAGACAAATGTGTCTCTACCTTGGGATCAGCCGTTCAGCCTATTACCATTGGCCGAAGTATCCGAAAAGTGAAGGCGAGCGCAAAAATGAACAGATTGCAGATTTGATCAAAGAGATCCATCGGCTCCATCCAGATATGGGATACCGACGGATCCGTGATGAACTGGCTGTAAAGTATGAAATGCCCTATAATGATAAACGGGTCCTGCGGATCTGTCGTAAGATAGGAATCCAGTCACCTATCAAATGGAGACCGAAGAGCTGTACAAAAGCAGACCGAAATCTGGCTCATATTGCAAAGAACTACCTTCATCGGGAATTCCATGCAGACCGTCCAAATGAGAAATGGCTGACAGACGTAACAGAGTTTAAATATTATACCGGATTGGAAGTCCACAAAATTTATCTGAGTGCAATCCTCGATCTGTGTGACCGCAGGATTGTAGCATTTAAAATCAGTAGCCGTAATGATAATGCCCTTGTAATGGATACGTTTGACGAGGCGGTGTCTTTAGAACCGGATGCGCATCCGCTTTTTCATTCGGACAGAGGATTTTAATATACAAGCCCGGCGTTTTACAACCGTCTGAAAAAGCACCATATGAAACAGAGTATGATATGCTCCCTTCTAGGTAGACAGTTGAAATAATAAAACTGTTTATCAAGGAGGGAGCATTTCTTATGCGTAAATATTCTGCTGAAGATAAATTACGAATGGTAAAGCTTATTTTGGAAGCTAAACATAGTATTACATCTGTATCAACAGGAGAAGGAATTCATCCTACTACTTTAGAAGAATGGATTCGTAATTATCAGTCTATGGGTTCAGAAACCTTTTACAACAAAGGATGGACCAAAAGAACTTCCGCCGAGAAAGAGATTGCTGTACAAGAGTATCTTTCTGGTCTTGGTTCACTACGTGATATTTGTAAAAAACATAAAATTTCCAGTACTCGTACACTCAGGAAATGGATTGCGCTGTATAATGGTCATAAGGAGCTAAAGGCTTCCAGAACAGGAGGATGTAGTCTTATGACCAAAGGAAGAAAAACAACGTTTGAAGAAAGAGTGGAAATTGCATCCTACTGCATTTCCCATGGCCATAACTATGCTGAAACATCAGAAAACTTTAAGGTGTCCTATCAGCAGGCACGAAATTACACTATCAAATACGAAACAGGCGGAGTTCCTGCATTACAGGATAACCGCGGCAAAAGAAAATCGGAAGATTCTCTTACAGAGGTGGAAAAGCTTCAAGCGGAGTTGAAACTGGAAAAAGCCAAACGGCAACGTGCAGAAATGGAGTTATCATTCTTAAAAAAATTAGAGGAAATCGAAAGGAGGCGGGGCTGAGCCTGATCCGCCACGAGCATATCTATCAGGCTGTCAAAGAAGAACAGGAAGAACACGATTATCCGATACAGGAGCTTTGTAAGATTGGCGGTGTTTCAAGGGCGGCTTATTACAAATGGCTGAACCATGAAATGTCAGAGAATGAACAGGAAAACCGAAAAATTGCGGAACTGATAGAAAAAATCCACATAGAATCACCTGATAAGGGTTATCGCAGAATCCGTGATGAGTTGGAGCGTTACCATGACATTGATGTAAATGATAAACGTGTTTTGCGCATCTGCCGGAAACTTGGTATCAAATCCACTATCAAATATGCAAACGATAGCTGTACAAGACAGGCTGCAAATCCACAGTACATAGCCGAAAATATCCTGAATCGTGAATTCACGGCAGAAGCTCCGAATGAAAAGTGGTTGACCGATGTAACGGAATTTCATTACTATATCGGAATTGAAAAGCACAAGGTATATTTAAGTGCAATTCTTGACCTGTATGACCGAAGAATCGTATCCTACCGTATTGGCGACAGTAATAGTAATGCATTAGTGTTTGATACCTTTGATGATGCAGTCAAAGATAATCCTGAAGCACATCCAATGTTTCACAGTGACAGAGGCTTTCAATACACCAATAGAGCCTTTCATGCAAAACTTGAAGCAGCAGGGATGATGCAGAGCATGTCCAGAGTAGCAAAGTGTATCGATAATGGACCAATGGAAGGATTCTGGGGAATTCTAAAACGGGAGCGTTATTATGGTAAACGATTTATGGACAGAGAATCACTGGTGGTCATGATAGAGAAATATATCAATTACTATAACAACAGACGTTTGCAGAGGAAGCTTGGTATAGTAACACCAATGGAGAAACACGAAAAATATTTACAGGCAGCGTAAAAATCTGCCAGCAGGTGATACCTACTGGCAGAAAAAAATTATATTTTTTTGATTGTCTACTTGACGGGAAGCAGTTCAGCGACTCTGGGGCTTTTCGTATTCCCGAAGGAAAGATTTATTTCGTTTGTCTATCTAAAACAACATCTCCACCATCTGATAAAAATTTTTCGCCTCCCAGGCGCTTCTTCCCACGAAAAGCCCGTCCACGTCCGGCTGGTTTAAATAGCCGGCGGCGTTTTGAGGGTTGACGCTGCCTCCGTAAAGGAGCGGGATGTCTGCACCGGCCGAACCGAACAGCTCTGTCAGGCAGCGGCGCATGGCGTGATGGCGCTCGCCCACATACCCGGCATCGGCGGGCACACCCGAAGTGCCAATGGCCCAGACCGGCTCGTAGGCAATCCGGAGCATGGAAATGGCTTCTTTCGGATATCCGTAAAGATCCTGTTTTAACTGCATCCGCAGCGTCTCGTCGCTTACACCGGCGTTTTTCTGAGCTGCTGTTTCACCGACGCATAACAGCGGGCTCAGGGCGTTTTGGACGGCTGACAGGACTTTTTTATTTAATTCTCCGTCGGTTTCCCCGAAGATATGGCGGCGCTCGGAATGGCCCAGCATAACCATGGATACGCCAAGCTCGGTCAGCATTTTTGCAGATACCTCGCCGGTGAACTGCCCCTCTGTGGCCCAGTGCATGTTTTGGGCGCCTAAAAGGATCTGCGAATCCTTCAGGCAGCCGGCCGCCGTCTCCAGAGAAGGAGAGGAGGGAATGACAAAGAGTGTGAGAGCTTCTTTTTTCTTATCATGAAACAGCCGTGTCAGTTCACCGAGAAATTGTGCCGTTTCGTGAGCCGTCTTGTACATTTTTAAATTGGTGCCAAAATAGCGGGGTCTCATGGGCATTCCCTCCTTTACGAGTATTTTATAATAAAATTCGATAAAAATCAATATAAATAATTAAAAAACGAAAAATGTACTTGATAAAACGATAGAAATATAATATTATATGATTGAAAACAATAATTTTCGACAGAAAAGCATAAAAATGAACAGGAATACAATGGAGGAGGGATTATCTGTGAAGCTGGCAATCGGATGTGATGAGGCGGCGTACCGCCTGAAAAAGGTGATTATGGATCATCTCGACGAAAAGGGGATCGAATATCAGGATTTCGGTGCGGCAGAGGGGGAGACGGTTCTCTACCCGGATGTGGCGGTGCAGGTGGCTGAGGCCGTGGCGCGCCATGAGTTTGAGCGGGCGATTCTCGTCTGCGGCACGGGAATCGGCATGTCGATTACGGCCAACAAGGTGCCGGGAGTCCGGGCTGCCGTCTGCCATGACGCTTATTCGGCGCAGCGGGCGCGGATGAGCAACGATGCTCAGATCCTCTGCATGGGTGAGCGGGTGATCGGTGTGGAACTGGCGAAGGTTCTTGTGGATATCTGGCTGGAAAGTGAGTTTTCCGGTGGACGGTCGCTTCCGAAGGTGGAGAGGATCAATGCCTATGAAAAGAAGTTTTTAAAGGAACCGGTTCAGTAAAACTGGCAGGTTTCTGATGGGAAAAGAAGAGATGGCTGCCCCATCGGCTTTCTGATGCGATGCGTAAGAAGCCGGCGGGGCAGCCATTTTTTATTTTTCATCCAGACATTTCAGCTTTCTCCAGAGCGTCGTGGTGCTGATGCCGAGGCGCTTGGCGGCGGCAGTCTTGTTTCCGTTGCATTCTTCCAGCGCACGCAGGACGTATTCCGGGCTCAGGGAACGGCGCGGCTTGATATAGGCGTGCGGGATCTTCGTGCTGGCGCTGTCGTGATGCTCCATCTGGAGAAGCGGCAGGACATCTTCTTTTTCCAGGGTGTAAAGCCGGCCGGAGTAAAGGACGGAAACACGCTCGGAAAAGTTGTTGAGCTCACGGATATTTCCAGGCCAGGAGTAGGAAAGCAGCACGTGGATGGCTCCGGCTGAAAAGGAAATGCCGTTCTGGCGGTGGCTCTTTAAATAAGAATAGATTAGCTCCATGATGTCCTGGTCGCGCGCCCTGAGCGGCGGGATGTCCAGATGCAGCACGTAGAGCCGGTAGTATAAATCCCGGCGGAAGCGGCCTTTTTCCACTTCCTCGAGAAGATTTTTGTTGCAGGCGGCGATGATGCGGACGTCGATGGGCGTCACCTTCGTCTCGCCGATCCTGGTGATTTCCCGCTCCTGGAGAACGCGGAGCAGACGGATCTGAGCCGACGGCGACAGTTCGCTGATCTCATCCAGGAATAAGGTTCCGCGGTGGGCCTGTTCAAAGATCCCGATTTTTCCCTCGGCGTTTGCACCGGTGAAGGCACCTTTGACATAGCCGAACAGCTCGCTTTCCAGCAGGCTTTCCGAAACGGCGCCGCAGTTGAAGGCGAGGAACGGGCCGGATTTCCGGCTGCTTTCGTTGTGGATGCTCTGGGCAAAAATTTCTTTTCCAACGCCGGATTCACCGGTAATCAGGATAGTGCTGTTTGTGTGGGCATAAAGCCGCGCGGTCTCCTTTGTGTCCTCGATGACGTCGCTGCATCCGATGATGTCGTCAAAGGTCTTTTTCGCCAGCAGATTTTTCTCGATGGACATCTTTCTGATGGTGCGCTCCAGCCCAAGGAGCTTATCAATCTTCTGGAGATTGATGACGGCGCCGTTTCCTTCATCCGGGCCGTTGATGGGCGAGATGTTTAAAAGAAGCTGCGTTCCATCCTTCACAAGAATCTGGTTTACGACCTTGTATCCCTCGGAGATGGTGCGGTCGATGTTGCTCAGGTTCAGGTACTCTGTTAAAAGCGTGCCGTGCCAGGAATCCTGCGGGATGTTTAAAATGTCCTCGGCAATCCGGTTCATGTTGGTAATTTCCATGTCCGGGTTTATGGTGATGATGCCCTCGGACACGGAATTTACGAGGGTGCTGATGAAATTGAACCGCCGCTGCTGTTCCTCTAAAAGGCCGAGCTGACGCTCTGCGGCCGCCACCGTGTCGAAGATCGCCTGGGGGTTTAGGCCGACGCTGTAAGCCGGGACGCCGAGGCGCTTGGCAGAGTTTATGACAAGCTCGTTCCCGACGATGGCGTCGATGCCCTGATTTTCCAGGGACAGGACGATTTCGTCTACATTCTGGCGGCTGGACTGGATATCGAAATCTTCTAATTCCACATAGAGCAGGCCGGGATCGATGATTTCGCAGAATTCCTTTAAGCCGATGATGTTTTTGTACCAGCCGACCAGGGCCACCTTATAGGAGAACTGGCAGGCGGTTTTGATGGCGCGGTAAAACTGCGTCAGCGGGTTCCGGAAGGGAACCACAACGGAGGAGGTGTTGTTGGAGATGATATGCTCCAGCTCCCCCTTGCAGATAATCACCTTTGTGCCTTTTTTCTCCAGCTCCCCCACAGTCTGGAGACAGATATCATAATCTGTTTTTACAACGGACATCGAAATCCCGTTGTGGCGGAAAAAGGTGTTGAGATAATTTTGGTTCGCCAGGCTGGTCGTCAGCCATACTATTTCATTTGCCATGTCATACTCTCTCTTCTTTTTCTTTCCGAAAGCTTTTTTGCTTTCCGATGTCTATGGTTCAGTTTTTCCATGCAGTGCACATATTACACTTGGCAAAATGTGAAAACATGAAATGTAATGATGAAAAAATAAATGAAACAACAAAAAATAAATATAAAGCTTCGTCGAACAATATAATACAATAAAAAACAACAGAAAACAACGGCTTTTGCCGAAAAAAATTAGTTTTCGCATAAAAAAATCAGGAAATAAAAAAGTTTGGTATGGAAATTGCTTTTTATCAGGTTAGAAGAAATTGGAGGAGGGATATTATGATTCGACAGTTTGCGCGGGAGGAGATTGTGAGGGACCTGCGGGAGAAAGTCGCAAGGAAGGAACCGATCATCATCGGCGGCGCCGGGATCGGACTTGTGGCAAAAATCGCAGATCGCTCGGGAATCGACCTGATTATGGCCTACAACACGGGGCCGTTCCGCATGGACGGGCATCCATCCTGTGTCGGGTATCTGGCTTACGGAGATTCCAATGCCATTACGATGGATTTGGGGCGGCAGATTCTTCCTGTGGTGAAAAACACACCGGTGATTGCCGGAATCGGGGCAGGAGATCCGTACCGGGACATTGACCGGCTCATCGATGAGATGATGGGCATGGGATTTTCCGGAATCACCAATGTTCCGACAGCAGGTGCCTACGACGGGAGATTCCGCCATCGCATTGACACGGCAGGTGTTGGGTATCCGGAGGAGATTAAGTTGGTGGAAAAATGCAGCAGAAAGGATATTTTCACGGTTGCATACGCTTACACGCCGGACGAGGTACGCGCTATGATCCAGGCCGGTGCGGATGTGGTCAGTGCCCATGTGGGAGCCACGTCGGGCGGTACCTGCGGCTTTGAGGACACCTATGATATGGATGAGGCGTGCAAAAGGACGCAGGAGATGTATGAGGCGGCAGTGAAGGAGAATCCGGACATCATCTTTACATGCCATGGCGGGCCGTTCGAGGGCCCCGAGGAAGTTCAGGAATGCTTTAACAGGACGGATGTACACGGGTTTGTCGGCGCGTCCAGCATCGAGAGGCTGCCGCTTGAGAGGGCGATTGCGGAGAATATTGAGAGGTTTAAGAGTCTGAGGCTTAGGTGAGATTGGAGGAGAAGGGAATATGGAGATTAAGAAATCTGTTGAGGAACTGATGCAGGAATTTGGAGAAGTAAAGCCGATTTTTGACCATGTGGGGCTTCTGACCTACGACAGGGAAAAGGCAGCGGAATTTCTTTTGTCCGTGCCAGGATCTAAAGTCCTCGTGAAAAAGACCGTGGATTTTCCGCAGGAGCTGGTGACGGTCGGCAGTGCATTAAAGATTGATATCTATCATATTGAGGTTTGCGGAATCGACGTGGAGGTAATTCAGCCGGTAGACTGCCCGGAGGCATATGTTTCTAAAAATCTTGCGGTACACGGGGACAGCTTTCACCATCTGGCTGTGACGTTCGAGAACAGCGGGCAGCATAAAGCCATGTGCAGAATCCTGGAGGAAAGAGGATACCAATGTGTTTTCGAGGCAACTCCAGGGAATCTGCTGGTACATTACTATGAACATGAAGACGGAAGCGCTATTGCACTGGAACTTAAGAGCATGAGGGAATGAGGCGTGAAAAATTGAAAAGGTAACTGTGAAATCATTGCAATTATAGAAAGAATGGGGAAAAGAATATGAGGAAACGAGCATTTTTAAGCCTGATTTTAGCAGCATCTATGTTGATGGCAGCATGCTCTTCCGGAACTGAGCAGAAGGGGACGGAGACAGCAGCGACGACGACGTCCGCAGAAACGGAAGCGGCAGAACAGACCGGAAATTCAGAAACCGAAACAGCGGATGCGGAAAATTCCGGGGAGTACCCGGAGATTAAGGTGGGGATTATTACGTTGAATCTGGAGGCGCAGTATTGGCTTGATACGGTGGCTGGTCTGGAGTCTGTGGTGGAGCCGAGAGGCGGCTCGGTTACGCTGTACAGCTCTGAGAATGACGTGCAGAAGGCCATTCAGCAGGTAGAAGATATGATTACCAAGCAATTTGATGCGATAGTCCTTACCTGCATTGATAAAGAGGGGCTTCGTCCGGCACTCCAGCAGGCACATGATGCCGGAATTCCGGTTGTCGTTTATGACAAGGCAACAAATGATACGGATCTTGTATATACGCAGATCCAGACAAACGATTACAACATCGGGTATTATCTGGCTGAAAATCTGGCAGAAGCCTTGGATTATAAGGGAAAAGTAATGTGTGTCAATACTCCGTCGGTCTCTGTTCAGGGACGTGTATCCGGATTTACAGACTGTATCGCCCAGTATCCGGATATGGAGCTGATTACAGGAGAAGCGGCAACGGCACTGGCCGATGCGACTCTGCCTGTCGTAGAAAGCCTTCTTCAGAAGGACCCGGATATCGTCGGGTGGCTTGGAATTAACGAGACGCAGAGCGTAGGTGCACTGTCTGCCATTGAAGGCGCACAGGCGGAAAATGTAAAAGTGTTCAGCCTTGAACCAAGTAAGACCATGAGAGGTTTTATGAAAGAAGGCAAAGTGGACTGCCTTGTGGATCAGCAGCCATATGTGATGGGAACAATGATCGGGGAAGCCTGCTATTCGGCTGTTGCCGGAGAGACCATGGATCCGGCAGTGGAAGTGCCTTATGGAATCGTATGGCCGGAGGATCTGGAAGAGTATGAGGCAAATTTAAAGGAAGCAGAGTAAGAGTTTCAGACTGGGGAGGACGATTATGAAGCAGGAAAATGTCCTTGAAATGAAGCATGTCAATATTTCATTCTTTGATGTACAGGTACTGCATGATGTTGATTTTTCTGTGCGGCCTGGAGAAATCCATGCATTGATGGGGGAAAATGGGGCAGGAAAATCCACTTTAATGAAAATCCTGAATGGTGTGTATAAAGCGACATCAGGAGAAATCTATATTGATGGAAAAAAAGTGACGATTTCCAGTCCAAATGATGCCAGAGACCATGGAATCAGTTTCATGCACCAGGAAATACTGATGGCGGGAAATATGACTATTGCTGAAAATATTTACATGGGCGTAGAGCCGATGGCAGGAGGGTTTGTGGATAAAAAAACCATGAACGAAAAAGCACAGAGGACATTGGATTCCCTGGGACTCAAGCTTTCTGCCGAACAGCAGGTCGGACTCCTCAGTGTTGCACAGCAGCAGATGATTGAAATAGCCCGGGCATTGTCATTTCACGCGAAAATTATCGTAATGGACGAACCGACCTCTTCTCTTACAAACAGAGAGGTGGAGGTTCTGTTTGAGCAGATCCGAAGGCTGAAAGAGCAGAATATTGCCGTAGTCTATATTTCTCATAAAATGGATGAAATTGAAGCAATCTGCGACAGGATTACGGTTCTGCGCGACGGGCATTATATTGGGACAGAAGTCATCAAAGAAGTGAGCATCGACAAAATTGTGTCCATGATGGTAGGACGTGAGCTCGGAAATATGTACGATTCTAAAGTACATCACGGTACGGAAACCGTCATGGAGATAAAGCACCTGTCGAATTACTATCTGAAGGACATCAGTTTCTCTTTAAAAAAAGGAGAGATCCTTGGGTTTGCCGGTCTGGTTGGAGCAGGGCGAACGGAGCTTGCAAGAGCAATTTTTGGAATTGACAGAATTGATGAGGGAGAAATATGGCTCAGGGGAGAAAAAATAAACTGTAAAAATCCCAAAGATGCCATTGAACTTGGCATAGGACTTGTTCCGGAGGACAGAAAAAAGCAGGGTCTAGTCCTGATGCACAGCGTTGCCTATAATCTAACCCTGGCAATTGTGGATACGTTTATAAAAAGATTCCATGTCAATTATAAGAAAGAGCAGCAGATCATTGACGAATACGCCCATAAACTATCCATTAAAATGAGCAGCCCAGAGCAAAAATGCATCAATTTAAGCGGAGGAAACCAGCAGAAGGTAGTTATATCGAAATGGCTGGCAACTGGTGCGGACGTTTTGATTCTGGATGAACCGACGAGAGGGATTGATGTCGGAGCGAAGGCAGAAATCTATCATTTGATCAGCGAACTGGCAGATAAGGGGATGTCTGTCATCGTAATTTCTTCCGAATTGCCGGAAGTCATTAACTTAAGCAGCCGTGTGGCAGTTATGCACGAAGGACGGCTTCTTGGGATTATGGACAAAGAAAAGGAAGATATAACTCAGGAAAAGATCATGATGTGTATTGCGGGAGGGACGAATGAATGAAAGGAATAAAACAACATTTTGCTGACAGCAGGAACCCTGTCGCAAAATACATAAGAAACAATATGGGTATTATGATCGGCCTTTTAACGCTGGTCGTTGTGCTTTCAATTGCATCACCATACTTTCTGACAAAAATCAATTTCACAAATGTGCTGCGCCAGGTTACAAGCAATGCACTCCTGGCATTTGCCATTACGTTCTGTTTGATTATCGGGTGTATGGATTTGACAGTTGGATCCCAGGTGGGACTTAGTGGTGTTTTGGTTGCATACTGTATGGTGAATTTTAACATGGGATTTATCCCGGCTATGGCAGTTGCGCTGCTAATGGGAGCATTCTGTGGATTTATCAACGGTTTTATTGTATCAAGAACGCAGATTCCTCCATATATCGTTACATTAGCCATGCAGAATGTTCTCAGAGGCGCTGCATATCTTGTCGCAGGCGGCATGGCAATTAAGGTGACAAACGATCAGTTTTACAACTTTGGAAATGGCTACGTTCTTGGAATCCCAATTCCGGTTATTATTTTTGTAGTCATGGGAATTATTTTGTCCATCATTCTGGAGCGGTCGGTTTATGGACGCAGAATGTTTGCAGTGGGAGGAAATAAAGAAGCAGCAGAATATTCGGGAATCAATATTAAATCAATTCAGGTAAGGACATACATGATTTCTGGTTTCCTAGCGGCCCTAGCGGGAATTATTGTCGCATCCCGTGTTTATTCGGGGCAGCCGACTTCCGGTACAAACTTTGAGCCGGATGCAATCGCAGCAGCAGTTCTTGGCGGCACGAGCTTTACGGGAGGAAGAGGCTCCATTGGCGGGACGGTCATCGGCATTCTGATTATCGGAGTGGTAGCAAACGGGCTGAATCTTTTGGAGATTCCATATTACTGGCAGATGGTAATCAAAGGGTTGATTATTCTGCTGGCAGTGTTCTTTGATACGAGAAAACATGCAAAAATAAAATAGGAGAAATCTAGGAGGTATCATAATGAAAAGGCTGGAAGGAAAAACCGCAGTTATCACAGGGGCCGGTTCTGGTTTTGGAGCTTTGAGCGCAAAGTTGTTTGCAGAAGAAGGGGCTAAAGTGGTTGTTGCAGACTGCAATGAAGAGGGCGGTATGCAGACTGTCAAGGAAATTGAAGAAAAAGGTGGAATTGCAGTTTTTATAAAGACAGATGTTACAAAATCCGAGGACTGCAAACGGATGGTTGAAACGGCAGTTGAAAAATGGGGAAAACTGGATATCATTTTCAACAATGCGGGGATAACCGGAGGCGTAAAATATGACTTTGCTCATTGTGATGAAGAAATTTTTGATCAGGTCCTTAAAGTAGATGTGAATGGGGTTTTTTACGGAATACGCCATGCGGCGCCGTACATGGTAAAAAACGGCGGCGGTTCCATCATTTCAACAGCTTCCGTTGCCGGAATGCTTGGATGCTACGGCGGCCCGGCATATAGTTCCGCCAAGGGAGCTGTGATTGCCATGACGATTGCGGCGGCAAATGAATATGGAAGATTTGGGATTCGTGCCAACTGCATTTCCCCATATGCGGCTAACACACCGATTATGAAGGACTATATGAAAACAGAGCAGGGAAGGGCAAAGCTGGAGCTGTTTAAGTCCGGAAACCCCATGGGAAAACTAGTGGATCCAAAAGCAATTGCGTATGCAGCATTGTATCTGGCATCCGATGAATCTTCCTGTACAAGCGGGCATAATCTCGTTGTGGACTGCGGTGCTACAATTCAGTCACAGCCGGTTAATATGGACATTTTTGCGGCTGACAACCCATATGAGGTTTAATACATAGCCGTAAAAGACGGAAAATTCAGCAAAAGGGGGATTTTCTATGAACAGAAAGCCCAACATCATATGCGCCGGCATGCTTGACACAAAGGGCGAAGAAATCCGCTACCTGGCGAGCCAGGTAAAAAAACGCGGCGGAAATCCCGTGATTATGGATGTGAGCCTGGGGCATGAGTCCGACTGGGCAGATATTACGCTGAGAGAGAGCCTGGCGATGACTGGGAATACGCCGGAGGATGTGTTTATCCTGGCGCGGGCGGCGGCCATCGACATTGTGGCAAAGGCAGGGACAGCGAAAATCCTGGAACTGTACCGGCAGGGACAGGTAGATGGAATCATCGGGTGGGCCGGCGGGATTGGAACCACCGTGGTGACGCACCTGATGCGTGCGCTTCCGCTTGGTGTCCCGAAGGTCATGTTGGCAACCGGCGCCTCGGGAAATACAAGGCGCTGGCTGGGCGTCTCAGATATTTACATTTCCAACCCGATCTCGGAAAAGGGCATCAACAAACTCACGAAGATGACCGTCAATAACGGCGTCTGTGCGGTTGTTGCCATGGCGAAGGAATGGGTGGAGAGAAGCGAAGCTGAGTCAGAGCCGGAGCGGCCCATGGCGGCGGTGACGCTGTACGGAACAACAACAGCGGCGGCGATTCGCTGTGATGAACATATGAGAAAAAAAGGCTGGGATACGCTGTATTTCCATCAGGTAGGCTCCGGCGCGGCTATGGAAGACTTAATCCGGGCGGGAGAGATCAAGGCTGTTTTCGACCTGACGCCAGGAGAACTTACGAACAACTATTTCCAGTCCCAGACGAATAACCCGGAGAGCTGGACGGGCGTCCGATTTACGGCTGCCTTTGATATGGGCATACCGGTGGTGGCAGCGCCGGGAGGTATTGACGAATCTCCCTTCGGCATGTGGCAGATTCTTCCGGAGGAGTATAAAAAGGAGTTTGCATCTGGAAAGCGCCAGACATATCGGGACACAGGAATGCCATACTATCACAATTCTTCCATGATTATCCTGCCGACAACGCTCCAGGAGAACAAAAAATTTTCCCAGATCATCGCGTCGAGGCTGAACCGTGCCAGAGGCCCCGCCTTGTTCCTTTTGCCATTGAAAGGGTGGTCGGCCTATGACCAGAGTGCCGCCCATGCCTCAAAGGAGATGGGATGGGCAGAGGAAGGCGACGGGCCTGTCTGGATGCCGGACGAGAGGATGCCGCAGTGGTCGAAACGGGCCACCCAGATGTGGAAGGTTCTGGAGCAGCAGATTGACAAAGGAAACGGAAATGTAGATATGATTCCATGCGACCTGCATATCCTGGATCCGGAGTTTGCAGAGCTGGCATGTGCGGCCATGGATTGCATGCTTTCCGGCACATGGAAGCCGGGAATGTTCCGGGAGCTGGATTATGTCGTTAATTGAAAGAGAGACAAAAAAGAAAGGTAAAAGGTGATGTCGATGGAGAACAGGGAATGGAAAAACAAAAAAGCTCTCCCCCACATCCTGTCCTCCATCCCCACCGCCGTCTTAGGCCGCACCACCGATCACTTCACCAAAGAAAACTACTCTGCCTCCCTCGCCAGGTACACCGACGAAATCCGGGAGATTTTTGACAGCCTCCAGGCGTGCTGCGACGCCGCCCCGGAGAAAGAAGAAGAAATCCTGCGGGCAGCCTGCGGCGCGCTCTTAGACGCAGTTTCAGACGATCTGTCCTCCAGGGACAAATACCGCCGCTTCAACGAGCGGGCGCTTAAGCTTGACACTTATAAAATGGTAATCGTCACCTACCTGACGCCGGCCGTTTATAAGATGGAACTGGGAATCAGCGAAAAATTCAACGAGATTCTTCATGAAGAGTGGCTTCTTCGCTGGCCGAAGCAGCCGTATCAGACCGTCACGGAAGAAATGATTTCTGCCGGTTTCGACAGGAAGTGGTATCAGTGCTACATCACCCAGGCCGTCTGCGGATATCTCGGGAAGCCGGACGATGGATACGAGCTGACGATGTTTCGGAATTTCCGCGACACCTATCTGGCATCGTGTCCGGACGGGCCGGTCCTCATCCGGGAATATTATGAGACGGCCCCGGCCATCGTGAGCCGAATGGAGCTCAGCGGCCAGGGCAGCCATATTTATCCCCGCCTATGGGAGACATATCTTGCGCCGTGCTTAAAGGACATCGAGCTGGGAAACTTAAGCGCATGTAAGCTTCGGTATGTAAAAATGGTGAAGGCGCTCCAGAAGGAGTACCTGTTCATGGAATGATGTCCCATGCGGATGGCATCGTCTTTAAGATGCTGTTTTCTGCAATAATTCGAGAAGCTCCCCGTTGGGCCCGGTGAAGAAGATGTTGCGGATTCCGCCGAAAATAGGCATGTCCATGGGCGCTTCTGCGCGGAAAGTGCTGATCCCGGCGGCCTTTAAATCGGAAACGGCCGCGTCGATGTCATCCACCTGGATGGCGACATGGGGGAAGAGGCCGCCCTCCGCCGTGACGGGGCTCCCGTCGTGGGGCTCGATGATTTCCAGGCTGAAGCCGGGGAGCGCCACCATGGCGAGCCGGTTCGTGCCGGCCGGTTTTTCCACCTCGGCCCGCCCGGTCACCTGTCCGCCGAGCAGCTCATAAAAGCGGATGGTGCCCTCAAGATCCGTCGTGTAAAGTGCAAGATGTGCAAGTCCGGTAAAATGTTTCATTGCAGTCATATCTCCTTTCGCAGTTCTGAGATTGTAACCGTTCAGCCATGCCATTCATAATTTGACGGATTCTATTGTATCAACCAATGAAAAATGATATTGGCCGTCAAATGATTCATGTCGGGCATCCGCCCTATATCCACATCTGACAAAATTCTGCTCTGTGAGCAAGCTCCCACGCAGCATTTTATCAGATGTGTCTGCATGGCTGAACGGTTTCCTAAAATTCTTTTGTAAAAAAGGTTTCTGCCTCCGGCCGGATCAGGAACCGTTCGGTAAGCCAGTCCCCTTTCGCATCAAAGGTCACAATTTCATATCCGGCCCTGTCGTTGTATGCCAGAGTATCGGAGCGCAGGTCGCAGCCGGTTTTTAAGGAATCGGCAGTAAACTGCGGGACGCCGTAAACGGTGCCGGTATAGCTTCCGTGTACATGGCCGTTGAAAATCCCGCGGATTTTTCCGCTCTGCAAAATCTCAGCCAGCCGCTCGGACATGGTAAGCCCCATGGATTTGGCGGCGTCCATCACGGGATGATGGAGCAGAAGAAACGCACCGCAGGCGGCCGGCTTTACGAGCTGGCTTTCCAGATAATCCAACGCATCATCGTCTAGGACGCCCTCCAGCCCGTTCTTCCATGCGCTGTCTAAAGAGATAAAGCGAAAGCCCCTGACGGAAACTGAAGCGAAATACGGGGCATCTGCCTCCGGGCCGTCAGCCGCCTCGCCAAGAAAACCCTCGCGGAAAGCACGGCGGATGTCATGGTTTCCCATGGAACAAAGCACCGGTGTGCCCGGCAGGAAGCGGTCGAACTGTTCCCTCAGATAGCGATAGGCGTCCGCAGACCCTTCATGGGTCAGATCCCCTGTCACAGCCACGAGATCCGGCTGGCGCTCTGCCAGCACGCGCAGACAGATTTCCAGATGTTTTTCCACAAATAACTGTTTTTCTTTTAGTAATGTGGATAACTGGCTCGTATCGCCGGGATTATGGTGGATATCGCTTAAGTGCGCGATTGTGATTCTGTTCATGGTTCCCTCCTTTTTATAGGAAAGTTCTCTGATACATACAGTATAAGCTCGCCGAAAGAGAAACTCAACTGGAATTTACAGCCGAAATCTCCACGCATCCCATTTCCCAGTAAAATAACAATCGACGATAACAGAATTCTGTGCTATACTTTGCATATTATGAAGAGTTATATCGTTTTGGATTTGGAATGGAACCAGTGCGCCTGCGGGAAAGAGAGTTCCGTAGAGCGCCTGCCCTTTGAAATTTTTGAGATCGGGGCGGTCAAACTGGATGAAAACAGGAAAAAAATATCGGAATTTCACGGGCTGATCCGACCGAATGTCTATAAGGAGCTGCACCCCGTCATCTCCGAGGTGACCCATGTGTCCATGGAGGAGTTAGAGGCCTGCGGCGGCACCTTCCGGTCGGTCATGGAAGAGTTCCTGGACTGGTGCGGGACGGACTTTTTCTTCTGCACCTGGGGCAGCATGGATCTCACGGAGCTTCAGCGGAACATGTCGTACTACGGCATGGAACTCCCCTTTCCGAAGCCGTTTCTTTTTTACGATGTCCAGAAGCTTTTCAGCATCGAGTATTCCGATGGAAAGACGAGAGAGTCCCTGGACGAGGCCGTGGATTTCCTGCATTTAAAGACAGACGTGCCGTTTCACCGCGCGTTGGACGACGCCGGCTACACGGCGGCCATCATGGAGCGCCTGGATTTTGAAAAGGTCGGGCCGTATGTTTCCACGGACTATTACCGAGTGCCGGAAAACAGGGACGAGGAGTTCCTGCTGGAATTCCCGGATTACACGAAATTTGTCTCCCGCGTCTTTGAATCGAGGGAAGATGCCATGAAGGACAAAAGCGTCACCGACATGCGCTGCTGCCGGTGTAAGCGGCTGCTTAGAAAGAAAATCCGCTGGTTTGCCTGCGGCGGGCAGCGGTTTTATCTCTGTCTGGCGGTCTGCCCTGATCACGGTTTTGTGAGGGGAAAAATCCGGATTAAGAAACGGGAGGACGGAACGGTCTTCGCCGTGCGGACACAGAAAATCGTCGATGAAAGCGGTGCGGAGCTGGTTTTCCAGAAAAAGGAAGCGGAGCAGGTGCGCCGCGCAGAAAAGCAGAAAATGAAGAAAAAGACAGGGCATGGAATCCCTGCGATGTAAAAGAGAGGGCGAACACGACGGCGGCCGGCCGTAGGTGTTCGCCCTCTTTGTTTAATGCTTACGGAACTTATCCCGGAAGCTTCGCTTCTTAAACTGGTTTTTTGCCCGCATGTGCTGCTGCATAATCAGGTCAAACTCGCTGGAAGAATAACCCCATTCCTTCAGGCGTTTTTCCCTGCGCTCCATTCTTCTGACCCGTTCCTGTTCTTCCTTATGCTGGCGGTAGGTTAAAAAGCCGAAGCCTGCGCCTCCCACAGCGCCGATCACCGCAAGAACGATCAGCACATTCTTTACAATGCCCCACACAGAAAAGCCGTCCGATTCGCCGTCCGGCGTTTTCTGGCTCTCCGGCTCTGTTATCTCCTGGTCTGGCTCTGAAGCGGCCGGTGTGGCAGACGCCTCCTGCCCGTCGGAAACTGCGTCCGTCTCTCCTGCGGGAGATTCCTCAGACGAAACAGTGCCGGTATATTCCGGAAGCTGGGTGATGACAGGAACGGCCTCCAAATAGGCCTGTCCGACCTTCTGGTCGCCGTACATGTAGTCAATCCGCGCAATGGCCGTATCCGGAGCAGAATTCCCAAGATCATAATTCAGCGTGGAAACCACGTCGGAAAAATTCCCGTTCGCCGGGATGGTGACGGTACTTCCTTTGTCGATGCCGATCCGGATGGCCGAGAGCGGCGTGATGCCGCCGATGGACAGGTCGTTTTCCACGTTTCGGTAGGTGCTGTCCTGGTCGGCCACGGACAGGGATTTGAAGTTCTCAAAGCCGAAATCAAGGAGCGCCTTTGTGTCCTCATAATGGGTCTGATGGCCGTTTAAGACGACGGCCACGAGCCGCATGCCGTCCCGCTCCGCGCAGGTGACGAGCGTGTTTCCGGCCAGAGAGGTATAACCGGTCTTTCCGCCGATGATTCCCTGGTAATAAACAGACTCGTTCTGCTTCATCATCCGGTGGTGGTTGTAATATCTCCATCCGTCGGGATACTGCACAAGCTCGCCCGGAGCCACATCGTAGTAAAGGGTGGAATCAATCTCCACGAAGGTCGGGTTCGCAAAGGCCGCCCTGGCGATTAACGCCATGTCATAGGCAGACGTATAATGGTTTTCGTTGTTGAGGCCGCTGGGGTTCGCAAAGTGGGAGTTTAAGCAGCCCAGGGACGCGGCCTTCTGGTTCATGACCTCGGCAAAGGCCTCGATACTGCCGGAATAATACTCCGCCAGCGCGTTCGCCACCTCGTTGGCCGACTGGAGCAGCAGGGCATAGAGGCAGTTCCGGACGGTCATCTGATCGCCTGTCCTGGCGCCGACAATGGTAGCGCCAGGTTCCAGGTTGTTTACGGCGTTGTTGGAAAACGTCACCGTATCGTCCAGGTCACAGTTTTCGATGATAATAAGCGCCGTCAGGATCTTCGTGATACTGGCGGGATAATACGTTTCATTTGAGTTTTTTCCATAGAGGATCGCGCCGGAATCGACGTCCATGACAATCCCGCCGTCGGCGGAAATGGAGACGCCCGAAGGCCAGCTTTCAATGGCGAAAGCCGTCATAACAGGGCAGAGTCCGGCAAACAGGGCGATACTGAGAATGAAGCTTAAGATTTTTTTCATATATAAACATCCTTACTGACAGATTTGAAATTAGCTGATTGTAATCCATTCTCATTATAAGATACTTTCCGGGACAAGTAAAGAAGCGAATCCTTGTCATATTCTTACGTTTTTCTTGCAGAAAAAAAGACGGGGAAAGGGATCATTCTCCCATTCTCCGTCCGAATTTCATCCAGAGGCCAAGGTTTATAAAAAAGAACACCAGCACGGCCGCGGCAAAGGTCAGGCCGATCCGCAGAGCCGTATCCATGAAAAACGGTTCCGGCACGATGTTGATCAAAAGATCCGTGCGGGGATCCAGAAGCCAGAGATCATTGTTAAAAAAGATTTCGTGGAAGACTACGAAATATCTGGAAAAGTCCGTGGCGATGATGCCTGCGATCAGAAGGCAGACGGCGAAAAATACGCCGGTTCCGATGCAGAGAGCGCGGGGCACTGTCCGGAGCATGTTCTTTTTCTCAAGGAAAAACAGTGCGATGAGACAGGCCGCCGCAGTCAAAAGGCAGACCGTCCGAAGCGCCATGCCGCCTAAAAAAAGGTTTTGCACGTCCTCCATGTGGGCGATTTCCCGCTCGTTGAAAAACTCCCGCTCCTCGCCGCCGATGGTGGTGAAAACATGGAGATCGTCCCTGTCGCCGCGGAGATAATCCATCATCTCATCGGTCACATAGAGGAGATTTTCCATGGACATCTCCGGCAGATTGTTTAAGACATCGTATTTTTCGTATTCGTTTTCATAATATCCGGGCGTCCAGTAAGCCACAGCCTCAACCGACGTGATCAGGAACACGATCATGAGGCAGAAGGCGCAGACGATACCCAGTCCATCTCTTAAAATTTTCATCGCTCGGCACTCCGTTTGATAACTTTCAGTCTTGTAAACTCTTCCCGATCCTTTTCCTCCAGGGCATCGGAAATGTTCTTCACAAGCGTCTGGTAGGAAGGAATCGTAATGTTCTTTAGCGCATTTGCACGTTTCTGCGTTTTTTTGATGCTGTTTGCAAGCCGGTAAGCGGAGGTTTCTACCATGGAAAGCTTTAAGGTCAGCTCTTTTACGGTCTGGAACGCCTTCACGGCCTCGTCCAGGGAATCACTTGTGCTGTAAAAGGAATAAAGGGGCTTATCCGGCGCCTTTTTTTCGTACTCCACAAGCGGGATTTCCGTCCCCATGATGCTGCGGACCTTGATTTTTACGGAGTCCTCCGGAGGGATGGAATCTGCGATTTCTTCCACGAAACGGATTCCCAGCTCGATGTTTGCCTTCTGGAGGGCCTTGTAGGCCGCCTGGTAGGTCACGTCAATCTCCGACTGGATGGTTTTGGCTTCTTCGATGAGCCCCATGAGCTCCCTTAAAAGAATGTTCCGTTTTTTATCCATCAGGCTGTAGCCCTGGGTGGCAAGAGCCAGGGAATTTTTCGCAAGGATTAAATTTCCTTTTGTCGGGAACGTATTTAAGTTCACGCGATCCCCTCCTGTCCCTGTTCAGAAGAAAGGCTTGCAGGTTTATAATACTTGTCTAAGATCTTTGTGTCAACCCTGTCCAGCTCTTCTTTTGGAAGAAGTCCCAAAAGCTCCCAGCCGATGTTTAAGGTATCGAGGATGGTGCGGTTGTCGTGGATGTCCTGTCCCACGAACCGGCGTTCAAATTCTTTTCCGAAGGCCAGATACTTCTTATCGAGAGGCGAAAGCTCATCCTCGCCGATGACCGAAGCAAGCGCCCTGGCATCCCCCACCTTGGCGTAGCAGGAGAAAAGCTGGTTTGCCACGTCTTGATGGTCTTCCCTCGTAAAGCCCTCGCCGATACCGTCCTTCATGAGACGGGAAAGCGACGGCAGGACACTGATGGGCGGATAGATGGACTGGCCGTGGAGCTCGCGGTCGAGCACGATCTGCCCCTCGGTGATGTAGCCGGTCAGGTCGGGGATCGGGTGGGTGATGTCGTCGTTCGGCATGGTTAAAATCGGGATCTGGGTCACGGAGCCGTTCTGGCCGGCCACAATCCCGGCCCGCTCATAAAGCGCCGCCAGCTCGCTGTAAAGGTAGCCGGGATAGCCCTTTCTCGACGGGATTTCTCCCTTGGAAGAAGAAACCTCGCGCATGGCCTCGGCAAAGGAGGTCATGTCGGTTAAAATCACGAGAATGTGCATGCCTTTTTCAAAGGCCAGATACTCGGCCACGGTCAGGGCCACCTTCGGCGTAATCAGACGTTCCACCACAGGATCATTTGCCAGGTTTATAAACATGGCCACATGGTCGAGGACGCCGCTCTCCCGGAAGGTGCGCTCGAAATATTCTGCCACATCGTATTTTACGCCCATGGCCGCGAAGACTACGGCGAATTTTTCATCGGAATTATCGCCGAGAGACGACTGCATGACGATCTGGGCCGCCAGCTGGTCATGAGGCAGGCCGTTTCCCGAAAAAATCGGGAGCTTCTGGCCGCGGATTAAGGTCATGAGCCCGTCGATGGCGGAAATGCCGGTGCGGATGTAGTTTCTCGGATATTCCCTGGCAACGGGATTTAAAGGCTTTCCGTTTACGTCCAGCTTCTTTTCTGCGAGAATCGGCCCAAGACCGTCGATGGGGTTTCCGATGCCGTCGAAGGTGCGCCCCAGCATGTCCGGCGACACACCGATTTCCATGGGGTGCCCCGTGAGCCGCGTGTGGGTGTTCCGAAGCGCCATGTTTTCCGTATTTTCAAAGACCTGGATGACGGCCTTGTCCTCGTAGACCTCGATAATCCGCCCCAGCTTTTTTTCTTTCCCGCCGACGCTCATCTCCACGATTTCGTCGTAGGCGGCGCCGGAAACGCCCTCTAAGACGGCGAGGGGGCCGTTTATGGAGCTAAGTCCAAGATATTCAACTGCCATAGCTTTTGCCTCCTTATGCGTTCCGCTCTATGACGCGGTCATAGAATCCGTCGATTTCTTTCCTGTAATCGTCGAAAAGCTCCAGCCTGTCATTGGGGACGTCGTATTTGATGGAGATGATATGCTCGAAAATCTTTTCTTCTTTCAGTACCGATACCGGCATGCCCATGGCGACGAGGGCGCGGCATTTTTTATAGAGGTAAAGGATCATTTCCATCATCTTAAACTGCTTTTTTAAGGGCACGCAGGTATCCTCGGCGTGGAAGGCGTTCTGCTGGAGAAAGCCAAGGCGGATGACCTTTGCGATTTCCAGGACAAGCTTCTGGTCGTCGGGCAGGACGTCGGAGCCGATGAGCTTTACGATTTCCATGAGGCTGCTCTCCTGGTTTAAAAGCATCACAAGCTGGTTCCGGTAATTGACGAAGTTTTTATCCACATGTTCCGCGTACCAGCTTCCAAGATCGCTCAAATACTCCGAATAGCTGGAAAGCCACTGGATGGCGGGGAAATGTCTTGCGTAAGCCAGGTTTTTGTCGAGTCCCCAGAAACAGCGGACGAAACGCTTGGTATTCTGCGTCACCGGCTCGGAGAAGTCGCCGCCCTGGGGCGAAACGGCGCCGATGATGGAGACGGAGCCCTCGCTGCCGTTTAAGTTCTGTACCATGCCGGCGCGCTCGTAAAACTGGGAGAGCCGCGATGCCAGATAGGCCGGAAAGCCCTCTTCGGCCGGCATTTCCTCGAGGCGGCCGGAAAGCTCCCTTAACGCCTCGGCCCAGCGGGAGGTGGAGTCGGCCATGATTGCCACATGGTAGCCCATGTCCCGGTAATACTCGGCGAGAGTCAGGCCGGAATACAGGCTGGCCTCGCGGGCGGCCACCGGCATGTTGGAGGTGTTGGCGATGAGCGTCGTCCGCTCCATCAGCGGATTTCCCGTCTTCGGGTCCTCCAGCTCGCTGAATTCTTCAAGAACCTGCGTCATCTCGTTTCCGCGCTCGCCGCAGCCGATATAGATAATGATGTCGGCGTCAGACCACTTGGCGATCTGGTGCTGCATCATGGTTTTTCCTGTTCCGAAGCCGCCGGGGATGGCGGCCGTCCCGCCTTTTGCCATGGGAAACAGCGTGTCGATGATCCGCTGGCCGGTGATAAGGGGGCGCGATGCCGGATAGCGGCGGCTCACAGGCCTGGGGACGCGGATCGGCCATTTCTGTGCCATGGGGATTTTGACCTCGCTCCCGTCTTTTTTCTGGAGCGTGATGAGCGGTTCTTCTATGGTGTATGCGCCGTCGCTTACGGCATCGAGGACATAGCCCTCCATGGATGGCGGAACCATGACCTTATGGATGATGGCCCTGGTTTCCGGTACCTCGGCGATGACGGTGCCGGGGTAGACATAGTCGCCTTTTTTTACGGTGATATGGGCGTCCCACTTTTTCTCCGTATCGAGGGAGGACACATGGACGCCGCGGTCGATATAAAAGCCGCCCGAAGCGCGGATGGCGCTTAAGGGCCGCTCGATGCCGTCGAAAATGTTGGTGATGATGCCGGGCGCCAGCGTGACGGATACGGGTGCACCGGTGCCGGTGACAGGCTCTCCCGGCTTTAAGCCGGTGGTTTCCTCATAAACCTCAATCGTCGTGCGCGCCGATGTCAGGCCGATGACTTCGCCTACCAGGCGGCTTTCGCCCACATAAACCATCTCGTTCATCTGAAAGCCGAAGTCGCCTGCGAGATAGACGATGGGGCCGTTGATTCCGAAAATACGTCCTGATGCTGCCATATCAGTTTCCTCCTAAAACAAACTGGAAGCCTTCCTCTGCTTCCTTAAGCCGTGTTTCAAATGAATTGTCGATCAGGATGTTTTTGGAAGCGATCACGGCTCTTGTTCCGCCCAGGAACGAATATTCGCTGACGCGGACGTCGCAGCCCGTGTGAAGCGAAAGGAGATTCTGCTTTGATTTGTCTGACGGGTCGATGTAAATATGGATTTCCTCGCCGTCTGCAAAGTCCCTGGCCTTTTTAATCTGCGCCTCCAGCATTTCCATATATTCCGGGGATTCCATGAAGACAGCCAGGCGGTCGCGCAGCTCCGAAAAAATCTTCCCGCGCAGCTCCTCCTGCTTTTTGCTGTATTGGCGCTTGATGTCAATCTGTGCGATGGAAAGGCGGCGGTTGATGTCGCGGCGGAGCTTTTCCGTCTCCGCCTGGATCTCAAGCTCTGCCTGATGCTTTAAATTCTGTTCGTGTTCTTTTTGGATCTTTTCTAAGGACGCTGTGTAGTCACAGATCATCTGGTCGTATTTTCCTTTTGCATTGCCGGTGCAGACGTCTTCAAAATGCTTGAGCTTTTCCTCTGTTGTCATGTCAGTCACCTCTTTCTTTACAGTTTCAGGCCGATGGCTTCATTCACATAGGATGTGATAAAGTCAGGCCGGCGGCCGGTGCCGTGGCGGTCGGGAATCTCGATTAAGAGCGGAAGCCGCCGTTCCAGGCGGACGTTGTCGATGATTTCCGGGAATTCCCGCCCGAATTTTTCCGTCAGGAGAAGAATCCCGATTTCCTTATCGGCCAGGGCATTTTGGAGAGCAGCCTTTAATTCTTCCTTTTCGTGGACGACGACGCCTTCGATGCCGGCTAACCGCATACCGGTCATGGTGTCGATGTTGTCGCTGATTAAGTACATTTTCATGGAACCAGCCCCTTATTAAAGCTTTCCTAAAATCATGAAGGAAATAATCAGGCCGTAGAGGCAGACACCTTCGGCCAGGCCGACGAAGATTAAGGACTTACCGAGGATGGAAGAGTCCTCGCTGATGGCGCCGAGGGCTGCCGATGCGGCTGCGGATACGGCAATGCCGCCGCCGATGCAGGCGAGACCGGTGGAAAGGGCGGCTGCCAGATAGCCGAAACCGGCTGTGTTTCCTGCGGCGGAAGCTGCCGCCGTCTCGGCGGCGAATGCCGTGCCGTTGAACATGATGGCTGTGGATACGGCCAGAGTCCCGAAGAACAGGAAGGCGTTTGTGATGAGCGCCGTCTTATACCGGCCCTTTGTCTTTTCCCCGGCGGCAAATGCGCCGAAGGGAACTGCGATGCTTAAAATCAAAGCGGCTGCCAAAAGAATTTTTACTGCTGCTGTCATGGTAATGACCTCCTGAAGTTGTTGTATTTTAAATGGATGGTAAGAGCTTCCTGTGCCGGTCATGGAAAGGCCGGCCGCATTGCTCCTTATTTCCGGTTTTTCCCGGCAGAATAAAACGGTTTGAATTCCCGGCCGTTTCCGCGGTAGAACCGGCTGAACAGCTCATAGTATTCGAGACGCAGAACCTGGATGCCGACGATCAGGCCTTCCATTCCGCAGACAAACAGGTTTCCAAGGATGATGACCGGCAGGCTCATGTCGCCTGTTTCCGCACCGGCTAACATCAGCACCACTTCCATCATGGCCGCGTGGCTGACCGCAAAAGCGCCCACACGGACGAAGGAGAGCGTGTTGGAAAAGTAGCTTAAGAGCACTTCAAACAGCTCGAAAAAGCCCTGGACGAAAAACATGCCGAAGGAACCGGCGGCCTTTTCCGACCGTTTTTCCACGGCTGCGGAGAGGGGCTCCTTGAAAAAGATCAAAAGCAGCGGAACCAAAAACATGACGATTAACACCGCCGTCGCCGGAAGCGCGTGGCCGGTCATGTAGAGAACGACCGTGACCGCGAGGCTTAAGTAGAAGATAAGCCCGGCCAGGCCGTTGGTGTCAAACCAGGTTTTTTCCGTGTCGCGGGCCCGCAGGCTATTGATGATATTGAGGATCATTGTAAAGAGGATGATCCCCATGCCGATGGCGATGGCGACGATAAAGACCGTGTTGAGGCGGCCGATGAACGGAAGATTCGTCATGGCCTCCGCGGGTCTTAGCCACAGCGGTTCGATGATGTCCTCAAAGCCGAAGACGCTTCCGAACAGGAGGCCGAAAATCGCGGAAAAGAAGCCGCAGCAGGACACGATAGCCGCCAGATCCATCCGTTTCCACTTATAAAGGGCGAGGCCGCCGGCAAAGAGCAGAAGCCCCTGTCCCAGGTCGCCGAACATGAAGCCGAAGAAAATCGAGTAAGTGACGGCAATGATGAGCGTCGGATCAAATTCGTTGTAGGCCGGAAGCCCGTACATCCGCACAAACATCTCAAAGGGCCGGAATAACGGCGGGTTTTTGAGCTTTGTCGGCGGGATGCTGGTGACGTGCTCTTTGTCGTTTTCGATGACAAAAAAGGTGTCGGGATCATGCTCTAACTCGGCGCGGAGACGTTCGGCGCTGCTCTCCGGGATCCAGCCGCAGAGAATGTAGAACGGATGCTCCCGTTCATGGGTGCATGCCGCAAACTTCCGCACGTTAAAGCTGGAATAATAGGACTCCAACACCTGAAATGCAAGGAACAAGGCGTCCTTTTTCTCTGCCAGATACGCGTTTTGCCGGCTGCCCAGCTCCCTTTTGGCGGCGTCCGTCTCGGCAAGCTCTTTTTCCAGCCTGGAAATTTCCTCGGTGGGCGTCCCGTCATACTGATCCGGCAGGAAAATCCGCTCAAACTGCATGGAGGAAAACACCGCGTCGATGCGCTCGGAGACGATGGACGGCGTAAAATATAAAAGCGAGACATACTGATCCGTCTCATGGCATTTGCAGAGAATCGTGTCGTCGGAGTTTTCCGCAAAGGCCTCAAGCTGCGGGAAAAGCTCCCTCTGGATGCGGCCGAAACGGAACTTGACGTGCTGGAATTTTAAGATCACCGGGATGTTGAAATCCAGCTCCTTAAATAGAAGCACCTGGTCGAGCAGTTCCTGAAGCTCTTTCCGGCGTTTTTCCAGAGATTCCGCCTCCGAAGAAAAATTCTCCGTCTCCTTTTTTGCCTCGGTTATGATATCCATGGCCTCGGAAATTTTTAAGCTTCCGGTTATATGGAAGTCCTTGGAATCGGGATAGAGGGCAAGGAGCTTTTTTGCGCTTGCAAACGGCTCTTTATATGGATTTTCCCCCGGATACGGGACAAGCTTTGCCACAGAGCGCAGCTCCGTCATGGCGTTTTCAAACTGGATCTCGTAGTGGGAGAGATTCTGGTTTACCATACGGTCTAAGTCGTCCTTCGGCCCGGAGATGCTGATAAACTTCATTTTTTCAATCACCCGAAATCCCCCCTTTCTAGCTTTCTGCCAGGCAGGAAAGGATTTCATTCCCGCCTAACTGATATCGGATGCCTTCGATGGCTGTGATGATCTTTCGGATTTCTTCCTCTTTAAAATAAAAGTACGTGTTGAGAATGGCTGCCGAGTACGGGTTCTTCTGCCCCGAGGACTTGTAAACGGAGTCCAGAAGCCTGCGGTAGAAGGGCTTTAACCGCGAGCCGGAGGCGTTCCCGGCGGTTTCTTCGGCCCGGAAAAGCCGGTTCCGGTACCGCGTGGCCACCAAAAGCTCACGAAGCTCTGCCTCATTCCCGGCAGTAGCCATTTTAAGGAGCTCGGCCTCCGTGATCCGGCAGTGAACCGGGATCAGGAAGGAACGGAGCACTTCCGGCGGCAGCGTGTAGTTTTTGGCCGCCCGGCCGATCCATTCCAGATTTAAAAGATCAATTTTTTCCCCGATGCAGGTTCTAACGGCATCCTGTTCCGACGCATCCAGCTCGTGCTTCAGGTTCCGCCAGAGCCGGACAAAATAGAGTCTGTCCATGGCTGACTCACAGTCAAAAAGGGACGCTGTCCCCGTCTCAGCCAGGGCTTTCATCGGTTCATAAAAATAGGATCCCCTTAATCCCTCGACAAATTCCGGCAGCGAGGCGGCCTCGGAAAGCCCCACAAGATCCAGCCGGGAATGCCGCTTAAAAAAGTTTCCGAATATGTTTAGATCCAGCTCGGATTTCCGGCTGGACATGGCGTTTCGCAGGCATTTTTTCAGGATGTCAATTTCAAAATGCATGAAATAGAGATCTAAGAACCGGCGCTGGCTGATGCCGGAAAACCGGTACAGGGAGGCGAAATCCCGGTACAGGGAAAGGTTTAAGAGCTTTTCGATGTCCCCGCGGTGCAGATCCTGTCCCTGATAGTCCTCGAATATTTCCCGGTAGGCAGAAAAATTCCTCAGATACTCCACGGCAGAGGGCACGTCCGGCAGAAACGCCAGCTCCTTAAACTGTTCTTCTGTCAGGAAACGGCTTTTCATGGCCTTTACCTTTGCAGTTACTGCGCTGTAATTCAACAGGCTTTTCATGGTCTATACCTCGGTTATTTTCTGAAACAGCAGATCCGTATAACGGCGGTGCCTGGACTCATAATGGGATTCCAGCCTGCGAACGGCGTCCTCTGCCGCCTTTTTCTGGCTCTCAAGCTGGTGTTCCATGGTTTCTTCCATGGATGCCTTCAGGGCGGCGATCCTGTCTGCCGTCTCCCGCTCCAGCGCCGCGTCAAACTGCCGTGCTTTTTCTTCGTATTCCGACGCCAGCTCTTTCTTTCTCGCGGTCCCCTGCTCTAAAATCTGCACGGTGTCCGCCTCAATCTGGGAGAGCTGTCTGATGATATTGTTCATAAGAAAACCTTCCTTTTGATGTCATGTATGACGACCGTCTTTAATATACAACTTGAACTTCATAATTTTCAAATATATAATATTTATATTCTTATAATATTGATGTTATATACATCGGCATCCGGCTTATTTTGCGGGTGCAGGGAAAGGACATCTATGGAAATACTTCAGTTTCGATATTTTTTGGAGGCAGCGCATTATGAAAACCTGACCCGTGCTGCCGAGGAGCTTCATGTGGCGCAGCCTGCGCTCTCCCAGTCTATCCGCCGGCTGGAGGACGAGCTTGGCGTCCGCCTTTTTGACAGGAAAAACCACCATATTCTTTTAAATGAGCAGGGAAGGCTTTTGGAAAAGCGCCTGTCCGTGATTATGGGTACCATTGATAATTTAAAGGATGAGCTTTGGGAGTCTGTTTATGCATCCGAGCGCACCATCCGCATCAACTTTTTCGCGGCGTCGCCGTTTATCACGAGCAATATCATATCGTACCGGCGGCTCCATCCCGATGTGAAATTCCAGCTTTCCCAACAGGAGCTTGGCAGCGGGTGCGACATCCATGTCTATTCGCAGCCGTCGGTGCCGGGAGTCGGGAACCGTGTCCGGGAAGAACTTCCCGAGGGGATTATCCGCCAGGATATCATGACGGAGGAAATCTATCTTGCCGTCCCGCCGGATTCTCCGCTGGCAGCTAGGCATTCTGTGGATTTAAGGGATCTGAGAGAGGAGAACTATATCCGGATCAGCCACAACTGGCAGCTTCGCGGCATCTGCGACGATTTCTGCCGCCGGGCGGGCATCAGGCCCCAGAATATTTTCGAGAGTGGAAATCCGGAATCTGTCCGCGATTTGATAGCCGCCGGATTTGGGATCGGCTTCTGGCCGAAAAAGTCCTGGGGAATGCTGCCGGAAGGCAAGGTGGCCCTTGTCCCGATCCGGTTTCCGTCCTGCCGCCGGGATATCCTGGTGACACTGTATGGGCAGGCAGGCGAAAAGCCGGTGGCTGAAGAGTTTTATCAGTATATCTGTGAGAATTTTAAGAAGGGGGCGCCGGCGTAAGAGGCGGCAGCGATTGGAAAGAAGGGCGAAAATGGCGCCGGCAGGTCTTCGCTTGCCGGCGCCTTGAAGGTTCAGATATTATTCGGATGTGAGATAATCCATGGAAACGTAAGCTTCCTGTCCATTGTACAGGATGACGGCCCAGCCGTCGCCGTTGTCGCGGACAAATTCCACAGTGACGCCAGGATCCAGCTTTCCGATCCGGTCATTGGTTGTGGACGGGCCGCTGCGGACGTTTAACGTATCGGTGGTTCTGTATGTGACTGCTGTGGTTTCCGGTACCGTCTCAGGTTCGGTAGTCTCCGCCGGCATCGGCTCTGTTTCCACTGCCTCTGTCGTGGTAGGCGCCGTGGTGGTTTCATCCGTGGGATCCTTTTTCGGCGTGAGCGTGATAATCAGCACGATTAAAACGACCACAAGGACAACGGGGATCAGAAGCTTTAAAAGATCCCGGCTGTTCAGGGAGGAACGTGACTGCCGTCTGCGGCTCTTGGAAGCATTGCTTCCAGAAGTGCGGCGCTGGCTGCTGCCGGAAGAGGCGGGACGCCTTCGCGTCGCTTCCTTTTCATTGGCAAAGGCATAGATCTCCTGCGTGAGGATGTGGTATGCCTGGTTGGCATTGTATGCGCTGTTGTCATTCTCCTTTATGGCCTTATTGCCGATGGATAAAATTTGGAGATAATGTTCGGCCGTGGATTTGGTAATGCATTTTGTCTCATATAATTCCCGGATCATGTTTTCGAGGGAGCCTTCCACGATCCCGGCTTTATCACACTGAAGCTTTACCATATATTCCAGGGTCTGACGGGCCTTGGACATGGACAGATTATATTTTTTCTGTCCCACAAGCCGTTCTACGTCCTGGACATTTCGCTGTATCTTGTCCCAAATGCTGGTATTTTCTACATTTGCCATACGTTTCCCTCCCAAAAAGTATTTTCTGCCACTATCTTTATTATAATAGAAGATGTAAAATTTTGCATCAACATTTTGCAAAATTTCACAAAATATTAAACTTTCCTGGCGAAGCGGGACGTTTTTGGGCGAAAGAGCCTGTTTTTTGGCGGAAACAGGGAGGTCTTGGCGGGCGGAAAGCTCTTCTTGCAAAGAAAAGGCAATGATGTTAGAATAAAACCACACAAGAGGAAGCACCAGGAGGAACCATTATGAGATTACGCCATATCAAGGGCGCAGAGGAAGAGATTGCGGCAAGCCCTTATGTCATCCATGAGCCGGAGCAGCAAAAAGGGCGCTGGCATGAGGTATTTGGAAACCACAATCCAATCCGCATTGAGGTTGGAATGGGAAAGGGAAAATTCATCATGGAACTTGCCATGAAAAACCCGGATATCAACTACATCGGCATCGAGCGCTATTCCAGCGTGCTGTTAAGAGGGCTCCAGAAGCGGGCCGAGCTTGAGATCCCGAACATCGTTTTCATGTGCATCGACGCGCAGGAAATGGCGGAAATTTTTGCTCCCGGCGAGGTGGACAGGATTTATCTGAACTTTTCCGATCCATGGCCCAAGGACCGTCACGCGAAGCGCCGTCTGACTTCGGATCGGTTCCTTGCAGTTTATGATAAGATCTTAAAGCAGGAGGGAATCATCGAATTTAAGACGGACAACCAGGATCTGTTCCGCTATTCCCTGGAATCCATTCCCGCGGCTGGCTGGACGGTGGATGCGTGTACCTTTGACCTGCATCACAGTGAAATGGCGGCCGGGAACGTGATGACCGAGTATGAGACAAAATTTGCGGCAGAGGGAAAGCCGATCTGCAAACTGACGGCTTCCCGCCGGATGAAGGAAGAAGCGCCTGCATATAATAAGTAAAAAGAATGCCGGCAGCCATCCGGCTCCGCGCAGAGGAGTCTTACATGGGAATCAAGGAAACAATCATAAAAGGGCTTTCCCGTGCAACCAGTGATAAGACGGAACTTAACCAAACCATTTTGAAGTACAAGAAGAAGTTCGACGAAGCAAGTGCGGCGTTGGGCTCTTCCGGAAAAAAGAAAGAAAAGTAAAGGAGAAAAAAGATGGAAATGAAATTTACAAGCGCCAATTTTGATGCGGAAGTTCTGAAATCCGACATGCCGGTTGTGGTAGACTTTTTTGCCACCTGGTGCGGCCCCTGCAAGATGATGGCGCCGGTCATCGAGACGCTGGCTTCCGAGTACGACGGCAAGGTAAAGATCGGCAAGCTGGACGTGGATGAAAACAGCGACATCGCGGCGAAATACGGCGTCATGTCAATCCCGACCATCATTCTGTTTAAGAATGGCGAGGCGGTGAAGAAAACGGTCGGCGTTCAGAACAAGGCTGTTCTTGAGAACGCCATCAAGGAACTGCTGTAAAAGCGTATGTCCGGCCGGTGCCCTGATATCAGCGGGCGCCGGCCGGATCTGTATCTGGCTGCCGCAGGATTTTTTCCATGGCTTTTCCTTTAGCAAGCTCGTCCACCAGCTTATCCAGGTACCGGATTTCCTGCATGAGAGGCTCTTTTATGGACTCTACACGGACGCCGCAGACGGTGCCTTTGATGAGGCGCCGGTTCTCGTTGAGCTGAGGGGCGTTGGTGAAAAAGTCGGAATAGGTGACGGAACCGCCGGCCATGGTGTCCAGCTGTTCCTGGCTGTATCCCGTCAGCCAGCGGATGATTTCGTCCACTTCTTCCTTCGTCCTGCCTTTTTTCACGGCCTTGTTTACCAGCAGGGGATAGATTTTTGCAAAGGGCATCTGATATACTTTCTCATTTTCCATAGGCTGACCTCCTGTTTTTCCTATTTTAGCATGGCTGATGGAAAGCGTCCACCGGAAACTGGCCGCCGGCCGGAAACGCGGAAATCCGGCATAAATACATGCCCTTCGCGGCTCCTAAAATTCATCTTAAAAAAGTTTAAAAAAAATTGAAAATAAGTGTTGACTTTTGGAGACTTGTGATCTATAATAATGGACGTGTCACAGATGAGGGACACAAAAAACAATAAGGTTTGCGCCTTTAGCTCAGTTGGTAGAGCAGTAGACTCTTAATCTATTTGTCCAGGGTTCGAGTCCCTGAAGGCGCAGGTAAAGCACTGTTTTTGCAGACATGGAGCTGCGGGGACGGTGTTTTTTCTTTTATATAAGTCACAAAACGGAATCGAACTTGTCGAATTAGGCAAGTTATTGTATAATTATATCGTTGCCTACCTCTATACTGGGAACAGGAAGGAGGTGCATGCATGGTACATCTTCTTGAATTTTTTCTTTCGATTATGGCGAGTGTAGCTGGATACTACATTTGCAAATGGCTGGATCGAAAGTAGTCAGGCAGCCAGCCTAAAAAAGGCCCCCCAGAGTTTGAGACCTCAGCGGGGGGCTTTTTTCATGCATGATACTTCTTGAATTTTTGGATACTCTTATCTTATACCAAAAAAGAAAAAATGTCAATCCCCTTAAAGCCGCAGCCTTACGCCCGGCCAAGCGTCTACTGTTCTCTTTTTCCAAAGGAAAATCCGCGCCCGCGCACCTCATTGATATGTGCAATCATGATGAATGCCTGTGGGTCGATTTCCATAATCAGCCGGTTCAGGCGGTTCAGCTCGCGCCCGGAAACGACCGTCATGACCTCGCAGGACTCCTGGCTGGTATAGCCGCCTTCGATTCGGTAGAGCGTTACGCCGCGGTCGATCTGCTCCTGAATGGCCCGGCTGATCTTCTTATGCTCGCTGCTGATGATGCGTACCTGTACCCGCCCCTTTCCAAGCGTGGAGGCCTTGTCTGCCATGATGGAATATGTGGCGATGAGCACGATGCTGTAAAGAGCAATTTCCAGGCTGGAATAAGGAAGCTGAAGGCAGAGGATGATAAAATCCAGGCTGTACATGGCGGCAGAAATCGGGACGCCGAGCTTTTTATTAAGAAGCAGCATCGGAATATCGTTGCCGCCCGTGGAAGAGCCGGCGCGGATGACGATCCCGATTCCCAAGCCGGACAGGACGCCGCCCAGGATTACAGACAGCAGGAGATCAGACGTCAGCGGGCTCTGGACGACCGCCTCAATCTGTCCTAAAAGGAACGGGAACAGGAAACTGCTTATCAGAGTGGTTGCGGCAAAATGTTTTCCGAGAAATACGGCGCCGATCAGGAACATGACGGCGTTGTAGACCGCCACCAGAGAGGAGACGGGAATCCCCCAATAATGGGAAACAATGAGACCGATTCCTGTGGCGCCGCCGATCATCAGTCCTGCCGGCAGAATAAAGGCACCGACACCGATGGACATGAGGACGTTTCCGACGAGCACCAGAAGGATGTCCATTGCCTTCCGGAAGAGCTTCATATTCGACATAGTGACCTCCTGGAGATAAAAATTGGCAGGTGTTATAAAATAATTTTACACATTTTCCCAGGATTATGCAACGAGATATCGCCATAATTATGACGGCAGAAGAGAAAGAAATGGGAAAATTAAAAAAAATTCCTGCGTTTTGCCCTAAAACACCCTGACTTTCCGACAGGATCGATAAAAAAGCGGGAAATCGTTTGATTGTTAATAAATTAACATAAAATTGACGCCATGGATGGCAGAGCTATAATACAGGTGTTTTTAAGGAAAGCGGAAAGAAAAGAGGTACATGATTATGAAAAAGGAACAGATTCCGCAGAATGTTTTACAGGATATTGAATACACGGTACGCCCGGACGGCATGACGGAGCAGGTGGAGAAAGAGCTTTTTGACATCAGCGCAGATGGGCAGGCAGAAAACACGGACGGCGTTATTTTCCATATGATCCGTGACGACAAGGAGATTGGCCGCATGGCGCTGGCCGCCGAAAGCGGTTATAAGATTTTTATTGCGGATCCGGAGGAGATGACCGATGAGCGGAGGCTGCTTTTCGATACATACCGCGGCTATTTTACTCTGGTGACAGGAAGCGATGCCGTAAGCGAAACCATCCGCCGGGCCAGGGAGGCGGCAGTGCCGGCGGACATGAAAAATAAGGTCGTCGCTGCGCTGTTTCCTGACAGCAGGACAGAGGCGGCCATGGAAATGGGTATTCTGGAATAAAGGCCGTCAATGAAAGCTGATATCTAAAACCAGGATTTCACTGTCGGTGCCGACGCGCATGGCAGGGCCCCAGACCCCGGCGCCGGAGGTGACGACGGAATACATGGAACCTTTTCGGACAATCCCGCACGGGTTTTCCCAGAACAGCCGGAGCATGAGGTTTCCCGGAAAGATCTGGCCGTCGTGGGTATGTCCCGAGAGATCCAGATCCACACCGGTCGCTGCGGCCTGGGAAAGCTCTTTGGGCTGATGGTCCATGACAATCAGGGGCCTGGTGCGGTCAAGCCCCTCGGTCAGTCCGGCAAAGGACATGCGCGTTTCCCCCTCCTTTTCTGACTTGGAAGGATCCTTTCTGCCAGCCAGATAAAACTCCCCATCGATACAGATCACCTCATCTTCAAGGACATGGATTCCAGCCTGTTTAAGAAACGCCGGAAAGCGCGGATCTTCTTTCAGCGCCCCTTCTTTGGAAAACGTAAAGCCGGCCAGTACCTTCTCACTCACGTCATGATTCCCATAGCATGCATAAACACCATAACGGCTCTGAAGACCGGCCAGGATGTCTGCCGTTTCATCCGGAGATGGGATGGCATCGAATTCGTTGTCGAAAATGTCGCCGGCGATGCAGACAAGATCCGGTTCTGCGGCGTTGATTTTTTCTGCCAAATCCTGAACCTGCCGGACGGAAGAATTGTACCCGAGGTGGAGATCGGAAACAAGAACCAGCCGGAGGCCCGAAAGGCCGCAGCTTTTTTCGATGCAGATCGGATATTCACGGACATAGAGGCGCCTGGCATGGAGAATTCCGAAGGCACTGACAGCGAGGATGCAGAAAACCGTCAGGAACCCAATGGCCGGAAATGCATGCGCGGAAGAAAACAGCGGCCGGATGGGGTGGACATCGGCCCATCCCAGAAGGCGGAACAGCCGTCTTGCCGCATCAAACAGCAGGATCGTGAGCAAAATGTAAGAAAACGTGCCGAGCCAGTAGTTCCCAAGAACCTTCAGAGCCCGGTGCCACGGGGCAGCCGTGATGAGAAAGCTGCTTAGCGGGCTGAGGGCCAGAAAAGAATAGAGAAGAATGACCGGGATCCGAAACCAGAGGGAACCAAAGGTGCAGCAGCACGCCCTGGCCCAGGCAAGAAGCCATGTGAGGACATAGTAATTCAAAAGCAGGTAAAAGGGCGCCAGAAAAACAGCAATCATACGGATTCAGCCGCCGGCGGCTGCCAGCCTTTGCAGAGATCGACCCATTCCAGACAGGCGGAGTACTGTTCCAGCTCGGCAGGCGTCAGTTCAATGGCGCTGTTGCTGCTTCCGCATGCCGGGAAAACTGTGTTAAAGCGGCGCAGGGAGACATCCAGATAGACACGGATGCCGTCCTCAATGCCGAAGGGGCAGACACCGCCAATGGAATGGCCGATTTTTTCAGATACTTCTTCAGGCGACAGCATTTTCGCCTTAGTGTGGAAAAATCCTTTGAATTTTGCATTGTCGACCTTGGCGTCTCCGGCCGTTACGATGAGAACCGGGCCGTCGGGAAGCTGGAAGGACAGGGTTTTTGCAATCCTGGCAGGTTCACAGCCGACCGCCTGGGCGGCCAGCTCCACGGTCGCGGAAGAAACGGGAAATTCCAGAATCCGATCCTCCATATCCCAGGTCTTAAAATAATTCCGAACGCGTTCTATGGACATAAAATCATCTCCTGATCTGATTGTTTTTGCTACCCATCAGTATAGCTTTGTGAATGGAAATTTACAAGAGGCTTTGAAAAGTTGTAACAGTTCAGCCATACCATTCATAATTTGACGGATTCTATTGTATCGACCAATAAGAAATGATATTGGCCGTCAAATGATTCATGTCGGGCGTCCGCCCTATATCCACATATGATAAAATTCTGCTCTGTGAGCAAGCTCCCACGCAGCATTTTGTCATATGTGTCTGCATGGCTGAACGGTTACGTAAAATCGAGATGCCCGGAAAATATACCGCGGCGGGAATTTTGTACAGAATGGCAGAGGTTATGGCTGGAAAAGATGGTGAAAGCGGAATCGGAACATGGTATAATAACAGTAAATATGGGCTTACGCCGGCACAAACAGCAGGAAAGCCGCAGGGAATACAAAAAGGAGAGATTTCATGATAGATCTGGACGGGATGGTCTCCATTCCATATTTAAAGAAGGCCGTTTTTACCGGAAGCTTCCGGAAAATGCGGTATCTGATCCGCAAACAGGAAATCGACGGTCAGGACAGGATCCAGGCAGCCGTCTGGCCGGGGCCGTATATTTTCTCTGCTACGGAGGATGAAAAAAAGACGTTTCAGGATTTTGAATTCAGTCACGAAGGGCTCCAGTCCGCCGTTTCATGGCTGAACAGCCAGGCGGAGGAACGATTCCGGACGCAGGACGGAGAGCAGGCGTAGGTAGAGCGGCGCGCACAGAAGCCGGCGCGCCGCGCCATATAAAAAAGCCTAGAAAGAAGGCGTCCGAAGATTCAGATCGAGAAGGACGGCACTGAAGTTTTCCTTAAGCCGGTCATGAATCTGGCTGCGGACAGAGAGAAAGAGAGGAAGCTGCGGCTCAGTAATCTGGAGTCTGGCTGCCCACCGGGCTGGGGAAGAATCACCGGAAGACGGATATTCCGGCATGACGCGCACGCGGAAATCCGTAAATCCCATGGAAGAAAGCAGAGCCTCAGCCTGTTCGGTTTTTTTCAGAATATCGGCGGTAATCGGGACGTTTGCCGGAACTCTGGTTGCCAGGCAGGCGTAAGCCGGCTTATCCCATGTAAACAAACCGGCATTTCTGGAAAGTTCCCGAAGCCTTGCTTTTGTGACGCCGCATTCCCGGAGCGGTGAAAGCACATGGAGCTCCTTTAAAGCCCGCATGCCGGGACGGTCGCCGGCATCGTCAGAGGCGTTTGTCCCATCCATGATTTCCGTAAAGCCGTCGGCCTCAGCCGCCTCCAGGATGGAGCGGAAGATCACATTCTTGCAGTAATAGCAGCGGTCGGACGGATTTTTCTGTACTTCAGGAACCGACAGGACATCGAAAGGCAGAACCTTCATCGGAACCTGGAGCATGTCCGCAAGCCGCCTGGCATCCTCAAGCTCAAACTGGGGCTGGAACGGCGTGGAGACATAGTATGCCTGCATTTCTGTGCCGCATCTCGAAGCGGCGTAAAGAAGGTAAGCCGAATCCGTGCCGCCGGAAAAAGCCAGGGCAATCCGCCGGTGATTTTGAAAAAAGGTTTTGAGGGAGGCCGGGATAGTCTCTTTTTCGTTCAAATCGCTTTCTGCCAGCCGGTTTTCCATATAATTTTCCAATTCTTTAAACATTTTGTCAATCTGCTCCCTTGTTTCTTTATGAACGAATCTGGTGCGGTCAAAGGGCATCCGGTAGTAACCCTGTTCGCACGAAATTTTGATGCTTTCCGGGTAATTAAAATCGAAAAAGAAGGCGAGAAAGCCGACCCAGTAATCCAGATACGTCTTCCGGATTTTCTTATCCACGCTTTTATGGGCGAAAAATGCCTGAAGCACGGCAGGCGTGATGGTTTCAGCGGCGATGGTTTCCTCGGAGGCGCCGACGACGTCTGTCATGGCCTCGCAGGCAAAAACCCGGAAAATGTCGCATTTATCAGCGTCCCGAATCAGCCGGCAGAGCTCCAGGGTTTCGCCTGCATTGGGATTCTCAGAGAGGGCCGGATCAATTTCATATTGATTGTGGCTGCGGACGGCAGTCAGAACCATGTCCTGATCTTTGGCGGAAAGCGCTGAGAGAATCGCCTCTTCCCTTAAAATCTGACAGCTCATTTCCGCATGATTACAGCTTAAATGATCGAGGAAAGTATCGTACTGGCGGAGCTGTTCAAAACGGCCGATGTCATGGAACAGCGCGCAGAGCATGGCCAGCTCCTTTGTATGTGCAGGAACGCGCCGCATGATGCAGAGGCGCTCCATGATTGCGGTGACGGAATATGTATGCAGGATTTTGAGCGCTACGCGGCCGTCATGCTGGTCGTATTTGGCGGCATAGGCATCAAAAAAATGTTTGTACCATGAAAAATCAAAAGCCATAGATAATCCCTTTCTTTGGTGAATTTCCTATACTATAACATTCCGGTACCAACATTTCAACTGGTTCATCCTGTCAGACATCAAGTGTACTCTGCGATTTTTCCTGCTCTATCCGCCAGAAACTATTGGAGATTTTCCCTGTCCTGTGTATAATGGGAAGTAGCTTTAGGAATCATGCCGGCAGGCAGAAAATAAGGGGAGGTTACGAATGGACGAAAAAAAGATGATTGAAGCTGCTTCCGAGTACATTGATATGCATCGGGAGGAAATGATGGCACTGTGGGAAACACTGGTTTCCACAGAGAGCGGCAACTCCGACAAAGAAGGTGTCGACCGGGTCTGTGCGATCCTGGAACAGGAGTTAAAGGCGTCCGGCGCAGAAACGGAAACGATTCCCATGGAGAAAAAGGGAAATCTCCTGCGGGGAGAATTCCAGCCGGACGGGGAAAAGGAAGCCATTCTTCTGATTGGCCATATGGACACCGTATTTGCGAAAGGGACGCTTGCAAAGAATCCTTTCCGCATTGAGGACGGCAGGGCATACGGCCCGGGAGTCCTCGATATGAAGGGCGGGCTCGTGATCGCAGTCTTTGTTCTACGGGCGCTTCGGGCATGCGGATATGACAGGCATCCAATCCGCGTCGTCTTTGCCGGAGATGAGGAAAACGGCCACCGGGAGAGTACAGCAGAGGCAGAAATTCTCCGTGCCTCCGACGGATGCATGGCGGCGTTCAACTTTGAAACCGGCCTGCTGGACGACAGCCTCGTGGTGGGCAGAAAAGGCTCTTGCCGCGTCACCATGACAGTAACCGGTGTAGCCGCTCATGCGGGAAATGATCCGGAGCGCGGGCGCAGCGCAATTCTTGAGATGGCACACAAAATTATTGAAGTGCAGGCGCTCAACGATTATGCCCATGGCCTTCTTGTGAATGTGGGACTGATCGAAGGCGGAACGGTTGTCAATGCGGTTCCGGCCAACTGCCAGATCCAGATTGACATCCGGTATGAGGACAGAAAGCGTCTGGATGCCACTATCGAAGCGCTCCGCGAAATTGCAGCAAAGTCCCATGTGCCGGATACGAAGGCGGAAATTGCCATGACAAAGCCGAGCGCGGTGATGGAGGTGTCGGAGGCAAACCTGCATCTGTTTGAACATGTGAAGCAGGCGGCAGAGCTGATCGGCTACGGGGAGGTCAGGACAAAGACCGTAGGCGGCTGGTCTGATTCCTGCCTGGCAGCTTCGTGCGGCGTTCCTGTGGTATGCTCGATGGGCGTAAAAGGCGCCAAAAATCATTCCATGGATGAATATGCCGTTGTGGACACGCTGTTTTCCCGTGCAAAGCTGGCCCTGGCTTCCATTATCACGTTATAACGGGAGGACAAAATGGAGATTATCTTATTAAAACAAATCTGCATCATGTTCCTCCTGATTCTGGTCGGCATTTTCCTTGTGAAAAAAGGATATTTGTCGGAACAGGGCGGAAAGGATCTGGGCGCGATTCTTTTGCGTGTCGTGATCCCGTGCGTTATCGTTAAGTCTTATATTACGGAGTACACACCGGAAAAGGCTGCCGGTCTGGCGATATCGGTCGGTCTGGTGCTTTTAGCACTTGGAATTTCCATGGCGGTTTCTTTTCTGGTCTTTGGAACCCGCAGGGGGATTGAAAACTTCGGCGCTTCTTTCTGCAACGTCGGCTTCATGGGAATCCCGTTGGTTCAGGCCGTCATGGGCGAGGAGGCAGTTTTTTACCTTACTGCGTTCATTGCCCTTTTAAACATTCTTCAGTGGACATACGGCGTCCTGATTATGACAGGAAACCGGGAGTTTGTCCGCGCAAAGGTGATCGTCACGAATCCGGCTGTGCTGGCATTCTTTTTAGGAATTCTTCTGTTTGTTCTTCGCGTTCCGGTTCCGGATATCATCGTGAGCACTCTGGGAAGCATCGGGAGCATGAACACGCCGTTAGCTATGATTATTCTCGGAACCTACCTGGCGAACATGAGCTGGAAAGAGCTGTTTCAGGAAAAAAGCGCATATGTGTGCACGTTTATCCGCCTCATCGTGATTCCGGCAGTTACGCTGATTGTTTTTTGCCTGCTTCCGGCAGGAGCCACGGAAATCAAAGCCGTTGTCCTGATTGCGTGCTGTACGCCGGTCGGCGCCAACATTGCGATTTTTGCCAGACAGTATGACAAGGACTACCGGCTTTCCGTCGTTACGGTCTGCCTGACAACGATTCTCAGCATCGTGACCGTCCCGGTATTTTATCTGTTTGCAGAAAAATTCCTTCTTTATAATATGTAGTTCAGAAAGGACAGAAACCCAATGGCATCGCGGAAATCTAAATACAACATGCTGACGGATCCTCCCGGAAAGGCGCTTCTTTTCTTTGCCCTTCCGATGATTTTCGGCAACCTGTTCCAGCAGTTTTATAATATTACGGACTCCATCATCGTCGGCCGTTTTGTGGGCGAGCAGGCGCTGGCGGCCGTGGGCGCTTCCTACGCCGTCACGAATGTTTTCATCGCTATTGCAATCGGCGGCGGGATCGGGAGCTCCGTTATTATTTCTCAGTTCCTGGGGGCCGGGAAAATGGAGAAGATGAAAACGGCCGTATTCACGACGCTTATCAACTTTTTTGCCATTTCCGTGCTCCTGGCGCTTGTCGGAATCACGTTAAATAACCGGATTCTGGGATGGATCCATACGCCGGAGGACGTATTCGCAGATGCAGCCGTGTATCTGTCCATTTATTTTATGGGCCTGCCGTTTTTGTTCATGTATAATGTTCAGGCATCCGTATTCAACTCCCTTGGCGATTCCAGGACACCGCTTTATCTGCTGGTGTTTTCCTCGCTTTTAAACATTGTCCTGGATCTGGTTTTCGTCATCTGCTTCGGCCAGGGGGTTCGCGGCGTGGCCATTGCGACGCTGATTGCCCAGGGCGTTTCTGCGGTCATTTCCTTCGGGCTTCTGATGCGGAAGCTTAAGGGCTACGATACGGCGGAAGCCTATGCGTTTTATGACCTGGAAATGATGGTTTCCATGGTAAAAATTGCGATTCCGTCCACGCTCCAGCAGTCCATCGTGCAGATCGGGATCCTTCTGGTGCAGTCGGTAGTCAACAGCTTCGGTTCGGCCTCTCTGGCGGGCTATTCGGCCGGCATGAAAATCGAGTCCCTGAGCATTGTGCCCATGCTGGCCATGGGAAATGCCATGTCGACGTTTACGGCGCAGAACATCGGGGCCGGGCAGCTTTCGAGAGTAAAAGAGGGCTACAAAATGTGCTATGCGACCGTACTTACCGTCGGCGTTGGCCTCTGTATCCTGTACCAGCTTTTCGGCGGGGCATTCGTATCCCTTTTCCTGGAAGAGAAAACGAGCGAGGCGTATTCGGTCGGACTGGCCTATGTTCATTTTCTGGCGTTCTTTTACTCCTTTATCGGTCTGAAAGCCACGACCGACGGGCTTCTGCGCGGGGCCGGGGATGTTGCGGCGTTTACGGCGGCCAATCTTGTGAATTTGTCCATCCGTGTGATTGTGACGAATGTGTTTGCTCCCATTTACGGGATCCAGGTAGCCTGGATGGCAGTGCCGATGGGATGGGCGGCCAATTATCTGATCTCGTTTGGCTGGTATCTTACGGGGAAGTGGAAACGGGTGAAGGTCATCAAGAAAAATTAAGAAATTAAGATGGCGGAAGCAGAAGACAGGCGCTGCTTCCGCCGTTTTTCATATGTAAGAATTGAATAGCATCAGTTTTTAATCGGAAAAGCAACTTCAGCCTTAAACAGGTCACCGTCAATGGTGAGCTGGAAGCTGCCGCCCTGAAGCTCGGTGAGGTCTTTGGCAATGGAAAGGCCAAGACCGCTTCCCTCAGTGGTTCTGGATACATCGCCGCGGACGAACCGCTCTGTCAGTTCCTCCGGCCGGATGTTTAATGGGGACGCGGAGACATTCTTGATAGAAAAGACGACGCGTTCTCCCAGATCCTCAATTCCGATATAAACTCTGGTGTTTTCCATTGCATATTTAAAGGCATTGTTGTAAAGGTTCTCCAGTACGCGCCATAAGCGCCGGCCGTCGGCCTCGATGACGATTACCTCGTTGGGGAGCGTGCTGACCATCTCCAGATGGCGAAGCTCATACTTCTCCTCAAATTCACCGTTGGTCTGCTGGACAAGCTCTACGATGTCAATGTCGGCAATCTCCAGTTTGATGTTTCCGGAGCTGACTTTGGAGGCTTCTACGAGGTCTTCCGTCAGCGTCTTAAGACGCTGCGACTTCTGATCGAGAACCTCTAAGTACCGCAGGATAGTCGGATCGTCAATCTGCTCCCTTTTTATCAGATCAATATAGTTGATAATAGAAGTCAGCGGCGTTTTGATGTCGTGAGAGACATTGGTAATCAGGTCGGCTTTCAGGCGCTCGCTTTTTACCTGTTCGGCCAGAGCCGTTTCCAGACCGTCGCTGATGCGGTTTAAGCCCTCGGCGAGTTCCTCTTCGAGGCCGGAAAATTTGGACATGTCCACCTTGTAGCTGGTTTCACCGGAAGCCAGCTTTTCAATGGCCTCATGGATGCGGTCAGTCTGGACGGAATTGCAGTACAGATAGTAAAATACCAGCAGGTTTCCGACAGCCCACAGGATTGCCAGGACGAGGAACACTACGGAGCGGAAAATGTCATGTCCAAGCTGGAGAAAGAAATATGTTCCCGCAGAAACAGCCAGAATATTGCAGCCGAGATAGAGGAGGAAGCAGATCACAAGCCGGAACTTGAAAGTCCTTTCCGACAGAACGTTCACAAGCTGGCTTAAGAAGCTGTTGCTCCAGAGGGTCTCGGCTTTATAGCGCCTTACCAGGCTGAAAAACGCGATGAGGCCGCAGAAATAAAGGCAGCCGAACATCACAATCCTGTTGGCGCGATCCCAGTAGGACTGCACAACGAGAAGATGCAGGATTTTCGAGAGCACCGGCGCGGCAAACTGGACGCTGGCGGCCGATACGATGAACATGATGATCAGCATGACCTCAGTCTTTAACTTGTCAAAAGGAAACAGGCGGATGGCCTTGTCTCCGAGCGCTTCATGGCCGGACACCATGATTAAAAATAACAGCGTAAGCAGACAGCCGAGCAGGCCGATTCCCACGAGATAAATTCCCTTTACAAAAGAGTCCAGGGAGTAATTGTAAGCGGCGACAGCCTGGGCATAGTCGTCATTTGCCGTATAGGAGGTATCCAGCCCGACGGCAATGTAGTAATTGGTGCTGTTGTACGGATTATTCTGCGTCAGCAGCGCCGGGATGCTCGGGAACGTGGAGTCAAAGTTTGTCTTGACGTTCAGATCGCTGGAATCTCCGGAAAAATAAATGTATTTCCCCATGGCCATCATGTCTTCCACGGACATTTCCGGGGCATTGGTATGAACTTCATAGAGGGACGGATTTCTGGAATAGTACGCCACGCGGAAATAGAAGTTTGTGAAATCCGACATCAGCCTGGAGTAAATCGAGTAGTAGGACGCAAACCGGGACAAAATCTCATAAGTCTGCTCCGGGAGCGTGGAATAGGCCTGGTCGGGGCCGGAAAGCTCTTCTTCCGACTGGTAGCACCGCCAGCGGACATAAACCTGCTCATTGTCCTCGTCGGAGAGTTCCTCCGGGCCGCCCTTTAAGATGTAATTATCCGTTTCATCCATATAATAGCCAAGCGATTTACCGTATGTAATGATGTCATTCAGCGTATAGCTCTGTTCCCCGCCGGGGCCGGAGGTCGTCTCCAGAACTACTTTGGAGTAGTCGACGGAACCGTTGGTCTCAAAAAATTCCTGATAATTGATATAGTCGAAAATACTTGTGATATCAGACTGTACCTTCTTATTAAAATCCGGAGACTGTTCAAAGCTTTCATCCTGGAGCCACTCCAGGCCTCTGCCGTAATTGCTGTTCAGGTACATGAAACCGATGCCTAAAAAGGTGATGAAGGCAAAGATCACATGCAGAACGGCGCCAAAACGCTTAACAAAAGAAGTCGCGGCATTCTGCTTCATCGGATCACTCCTTTACTGCTGCTTCTCAATTTTATAGCCAACGCCCCACACCACCTTCAGATAGCGGGGCTCCCGGGGATTGATTTCGATTTTCTCCCGGATATGGCGGATGTGGACGGCAACCGTATTGTCGGCCCCGATGGCGTCCTCGTTCCAGATTTCTTCATAAATCTGGTCGATGGAAAAAACTTTCCCGGCATTTTTTACGAGAAGGAGAAGAATGTTGTACTCGATGGGCGTCAGCTTAATCAGTTCGCCGTCCACGGTCACTTCTTTATTCTCATCGTTGATCTGAAGGCCGCCGCATTTGAACACCTGGGAATTGTTCTGCTGGTTCAGGTTCCCAAGCTGTGTATAGCGGCGGAGCTGGGATTTTACGCGGGCAACCAGCTCGAGCGGGTTGAATGGTTTTGTTATGTAGTCATCGGCGCCGATGTTCAGCCCCAGGATTTTATCTGCATCTTCAGATTTTGCCGACAGGATAATGATGGGGATGCTGCTGGTTTCGCGGACTTTTAAGGTCGTCCGGATCCCGTCCAGCCCGGGCATCATAACATCGACAATCATCAGATTGACGTCATGGGTTTCCAAAAGCTCCAGAGCTTCATAGCCGTCATAAGCCTTGATTACATCAAAGCCTTCACCGGTCAGGTAAATATTGATCGCTTCCACGATCTGTTTATCATCATCGCAGACAAGAATCGTTTGCATAATATGGCCTCCTTATGTAGGATAGGTATTGTAAGCGGAAGGTAGATTTGCGGGGATTGGCACGCCTGCCCGCAGAGATGAAAAGATGTTCACCGCACTTTGCGGTCATTATGCCATGTCCACTTTGCGGCCATTATACCATGTCCGCTCCGCGGCCATGGTGCCTCCGGCGGATTTTAGCGCCTGGCTTTCTGCGGTAAACGCAGAAACCAGAATGCGCAGGTATAATAACCGCTCTGCGGCTATTATACCATAAAAGTGCGGTGAACGTATTAAGTTTTCCTGACGATTCTCAAAAAATACCAGACGGTTATCAGTTGAAGCGGAAAATTGCCGTTCCGTAAGCCGGAAGCGGGTAGGCAAAGGAGTAGGGCTGGCCGTCGCATTCCTTTTTGACGGAACGCACGGAGAGGGCATGATCGCCGCGTTTGTAAAGGCCGTGGCGGCTGTCCAGGATCAGCGAGTAGGTGCCGGACTTTGGTACGCCGACGCGATAGTCCGGGCGCTCCATCGGGGTGAAGTTGCAGATGAAAAGAAGATTTTTCTTCCCTGTCTCATCCCGGCGTATGAAGCTGAAAATACTGCGGTCGCCGTCGTTGGCATTGATCCACTGGAAGCCGTTCCAATCGTTGTCCAGCCGGTACAGTGCCGGATATTTCCGGTAAATGTGAAGCAGGTCACTGTAATATTTCTGAAGGTCTTTGTGGAGTGGCTCGTCAGCCAGATACCAGTCGAGGGCCGTCTTCTCATCCCATTCGTGGAATTGGCCGAAATCCTGCCCCATAAAAAGGAGCTTCTTGCCGGGATGTCCGATCATAAAGGTATAGCCGACCTTGAGATTGGCAAATTTATCTTCATAAATCCCAGGCATTTTGTTAATCATGGAACATTTCAGGTGTACAACCTCGTCATGCGAAAGAACCAGGATGAAATTTTCGCTGGAAGCGTAAGTGATGCCGAAGGTCATCTTGTTGTGGTTGTATTTTCGGAAATATGGATCTAACTTCATGTATTCCAGGAAATCATGCATCCAGCCCATGTTCCATTTAAAAGTGAAGCCGAGGCCGCCGTTTTCCGGTTTTGCAGTGACTCCGGGCCATGCGGTAGATTCCTCAGCAATCATGACTGCTCCGGTAAGATGTCCGGTCAGGACACTGTTTAAGTGGCGGAAAAACTCAATGGCTTCGAGATTTTTGTTTTCACCGTACTGGTTCGGAACCCAGTTTCCATCCTGTCTGCCGTAGTCCAGATACAGCATGGAAGCGACAGCGTCTACGCGGAGTCCGTCCACATGATACTTTTCGACCCAGTACATAGCATTCGCAATAAGGAAGTTTTTGACTTCATTTTTTCCGTAATCGAAAACTTTTGTCCCCCAGTCGGGATGCTCGCCTTTTCTGGGATCCGCATACTCATAGAGCGGCTGGCCGTCAAAATCAGCAAGGCCGTGGGCGTCTCGCGGGAAGTGGGCCGGAACCCAGTCAAGGATCACGCCAATTCCTTTTTTATGCATGTAGTTGACAAAATACATGAACTCCTTCGGCGTTCCATAGCGGGAGGTGGGGGCATAATAACCAGTCACCTGATAGCCCCAGGAACCGTCAAAGGGATGTTCTGCAATACCCATCAGTTCTACATGGGTATATCCCATTTTGAGGACATAATCAGCCAGCTCTTTTGCAGCTTCTTTATATGTATAGTAGCCTTCTTTTTCTTTTCTGGCGGCTTTTTTCCAGGAGCCGATGTGCACCTCATAAATGGCATAAGGCGTCTTCTCAGGGTCGTTTTTCCGCCGTTCTGTCATCCATTTTTCGTCTTCCCAGGAAAAGCCTGATATGTCCGCGGTAATGGACGCTGTTCCCGGGCGGAATTCGGCGCTGAAGGCATAGGGATCAGCCTTAAACAAAATTTTCCCCTCGGCCGTTGTCACGGCATATTTATAAAGCTCGCCGACTCCCAGTCCGGGGATAAAAATTTCGTAGATCCCGGAATCTTCGAGGGGCTTCATTGGAGAGGCATCGGGATCCCAGCGGTTGAAATCGCCCACAACGCTGACGGCCTGGGCATGAGGGGCCCACACGGCAAAATACATGCCGTCCTTTCCTCTGTATGTTTTAGGATGGGCACCCATCTTTTCATAAATCTCGTAGTGGGTTCCCTGTCCGAATAAATATCTGTCCAGATCCGTAATAAAGCCGGTTCCAACCTGCTTTTTCCTTGGCTTTTTCGCAGGTGCCGGGTCTTTTTTGTTCGCTTTTGTACTCATAATTACCCCTCCACAATTTTATAAATCACGCCGCCGTTTGCAGGCAGTGACACCGAAAAAGCACCGTTTTCGGCAGAGACAAGGCATGGCTCTTTCTCCGATGGAAACAGGGCACATTGCTCTGTGTTTCCGCACGACTCAAAAAGAATCTCAGCCGAAGCGCTGCCGGATACGCCCTTTGGAAGCCGTATTTTTACATCGGCCGGCGTGTCATCGTTGTTGACGGCAGAAAGGATCAGGCTGGTTTCTCCTCTGCGGGCAAATGCATACTGCCGGTTTGTGAGAAGAAGTTCTTCGTACTGCCCGCTGTGGAATGCGTCGAAACATCCATGAAGCCCTGCCAGGCTGGAAATGGCGTCGGTAAGGCCGCAGTGAAGAGACGGTTCCTGATCCATGGAGACAGCAGGACGAAGGGCGTCGTCAGAGGTGGAAGACCGGATCCCCTCCATTCCCCACTCGCTTCCATAGTAAATGGAAGGGATACCGGGGAGCGTAAAGAGAAGCTGATAAACAGGGAAAAGATGTTCCTTTTTTCTCAGCTTGCTGGCAAGCCGGTTTTCATCGTGGTTGTCGGCAAAAGTATAGAGCGATGCCCCGACTGCCTCGAGACGCTTCACATTATGGGCAATTTCAAAGTAATTATGGTCGTTATGACCGGAATAAAGGGCCTTGTGGAGCTCATAGTTGGTGACGGAATGAAGGGCGGACGGCGTCACAAAACGGGCATACTGGCCGTGGATGACTTCTCCCATCAGCCAAAAGTTTTCCTTTATGGAAGCAGTGAAAGAACGCAGTTCTTCCATAAATGCAAAATTCAGATCCCCGGCGCAGTCCAGCCGGATCCCGTCGATGTCAAAGGTTTCCACCCAGAACCGAACCGTATCCAGCAGATAATTCCTGACTTCGGGATTCTGGAGATTCAGGCATGGGAGTTCAAAGTGCCCCTGCCACGCTTCATATCCAAAGGGATCCCCGAGCGGACTCCCCCATCCGAAGTTTATGCCGCGGTACCAGTCTCTATAAGGCGAGGCTTCCCTATCCTTTAAAAGACTCTGGAAGGCAAAGAATTCCCTTCCTGTATGATTGAACACACCGTCAACGACAACTCGAACCCCTTCCGCGTGACATTGTTCCACGAAGTTTTTGAAATCATCGTTGGTTCCCAAACGGCGGTCCACGAGACGGTAATCCCTGGTGTCATAGCCATGGCGAGTGGATTCAAACAGAGGGCCGATGTAGAGTGCCGTCATGTTTAAAGATTTCATATGAGGGATCCAGCGAAACAGCTCTCTAAAACGGTCGGATACCGCAGTTTCACAGTTTTCCTTTGGCGCCCCCGTCAGCCCCAGGGGATATATATGGTAGAAAACAGCCTGTTCATACCAGGTGTGCATGATGTCAGACCTCCTGAAGTTCCCGCCTTTTCAGGTTGCGCAGAAGGAACTGGTAACGGAGCTGTGCTGCATTCAGTTCAAAAATATAGCAGTCGATAAGCGTTGGATCCACTACCTGTTCAAAACGGTTCTGGGCAGAGAGGATTGCCCCTTTGCTCAGTTCGATCTCACGCACAAGCTCTCTCAGATCATTCTGGCGTTCCCGATCCGATGCGGTTGGTTTTTTCCTGAAAATCATACTGCCACGCTCCTTTATAGGGTTTTGATGGTAGTATTGTCAGGCATTTTACAAGATATTCATTTGCTGGAATTCTTAAGTAATTCGTTCCCGAAGCCGATCAGTTTTTCAATCGCCTGATTGCTGTTCAGATAATAGAAGTTGCAGACGCCTTTCTGGAGTACATCAATCAGTCCTGCTTCCTTCAGGATTTTCAGATGATGCGAGACCGCAGGGCGGGAAAGGTTAGTCTGTTCCGTAATTTCTTTGACATTCAGTCCAGGAATTTCTCTTCTGTTTTTCTGACGGCTTATCTCATACAGGCATTGAATAATGGTCAGCCGCGTCACGTCTCCAAGGGCGATGAAGAGCGGGACGCATTCGGAAAAATATTCTCCGAGCTGCTTTTCTTCAGCCATGTAAGCCCTCCTTTGGTTTAAAAATATAAACTGATTGTATTCTACCATCATTCGCGGACGGAGTCAATGGATTGTATCAAATTTCTATGAAAAACCTTGTTGACATAATTATTTTTGTTGAAAATTGACGAAAAAAGGGGGCTGTATTTTACGAAACGAAGATTGACTTTTCGTTTGGAATCCTGGATAATAAGGGCACATTCAGAAATGAGTTCTTCATTTTAGTCTCAGTTTGGCGCTATGCCGGTACAGCCTGTTTCAGGCAGCATTCCAAAGATATTATCAGGTGAAGAGGACCTTTATTTTGGCTCTTGAGAGGGAGTGATGTTATTGTAAGGACTGGATTATTGCTGTTCCTTATTCTGGCAGCCATTACGGACTGTCGGAGGAGAAAGGTTTATAACACGCAGGTTTTTGCAGGTATTTTCGCAGGAATTTTGTATTTTGCCGCCGTCGGATACGGAAAAGGAGGAAATTTTTTAACGGCGGTTTTGGAAGTAGCGGGATTTTTGGCAAGACTTTCGGCTGTCTGCATTCTGTTCTTTCCGTTTTTTGTATGCAGGATGATCGGCGCCGGAGATATTAAGCTTATGGGGATTTGCGTGGGCGCCCTGGGTATCTGGGACGGGATCTTTGCAGTTTTTGCGGGGCTTTTGCTGGCGGCAGCAGCTTCTGCATGGAAGATGTACAAGGACGGGAGTTTTCGGGAGCGTCTGTGTTTTCTTGGCCGGTTTGCGGCCAGAACAGGGCGGGAACACAGGCTTTCTGTATATCGTGAGTGGAATTACAGGAGGGATGTCATTCCGCTTGGGCCGTTTCTTGCGGCCGGATACAGTATTTATCTGCTGTTTTCCTGAGAACAGGGAACAAAAAGGAGGGCGGCGATGAAAAAAACGATGGCAGTTTACGACTCGGATCCGTTTTATGCGGAGCGGCTGTCGGATTATGTAAACAGAAAAGAAACAGGGATGTTCCAGGCCCAGGCATTTACATCAAAGGAAAAGCTGGAAGCGTATATGAAGGAGCATGGTGTCGATGTACTGCTTGCGGGGGAGGATACGGATCTTGGGACTTTGGAAGGCAGATACGATGGACAGCCGATTTTTTTGTCGGAGGAGAGAAAAGGTCCCGGCGGAAAGAAGCGGGAAATTTATAAGTATCAGTCGGGAGACGATATTATCCGGGAGGTGATGGCATGCTATTGTGAGATGCCGGGGACTCCGGAAGGATATGGAAGCGGGATGCACAGGATGCGGAGAGTTATCGGGGTGTACTCGCCGGTGGGAAGATGCGGAAAGACATTTCTTGCATTTTCCATAGGTCAGATTCTGGCAAAGGAGGAGCGGGTTCTGTTTTCCAGCTTCGATGCATTCAGCGGCCTCTCCGGCTTGATGGGCGAGCGGTGGAAACGGGATCTTTCGGATTTGGTTTACTATTATAAACAGGGAAGGCTCAATGCCATGAGGCTTAATACCGTTCTCCATTTTATCGGGGATATGGCCTGGCTGCCTCCCATGAGATTTCCGGAGGATTACAGCCAGATTTCGGCAGAAGAGCTGGTGGGAATGTTTGAAGAAATCGCCGGAGAAGGGAATTTTGAAACGCTGGTTCTCGATATCGGTGCATTCGGAAAGCAGGTACTCCCGTTTTTAAATCTGTGCCAGATCGTATATATGCCGGTCAAGGATGATGAAGTGGCCAGGGCCAAGATACGTGAGTTTGAAGAGTACATAGAAGAACAGGGCAGCCAGTCGATGCAGGATAAAATCCGTAAGCTCCATGTCCCGGCTGTGATGGGAAACAGGAGAATGGAACATTTCCCGCAGGAGCTTGCCTGGGGAGAACTGGGAGATTTTGTCAGAAATATGTTAAAGGGGCAGAGCAGCCTATGGGAGACCTGAAAAAGGAGCTGAGAGAGCGGCTTTTGGAATCCATCAATTACCAGAAGCAGATGGAGGATGAAGAGCTTTCGGAGCTGATTGACGGAGAAATTTTTTCTGCCGCCTCGGAGCGGCCGCTGACGCTGAAAGAAAGGATGCGGCTCCAGCGTGAGCTGTTTGATTCGTTCCGGCGCCTGGATATCCTTCAGGAGCTTGTAGATGACCCGGAAATTACGGAAATTATGGTCAACGGGCCGGAACATGTCTTTGTCGAGCGCCACGGCCGGGTTGAGCGATGGGAACACGGTTTTGAGTCCAGAGAACAGCTTTTGGATCTGATCCAGCAGATTGTCGGAAAGGTCAACCGGATTGTCAACACATCCTCTCCAATCGCGGATGCGCGCCTGGAGGACGGCTCCCGTGTCCATATTGTTCTGGAGCCGGTGGCTTTAAACGGCCCGATTCTTACGATACGGAAATTCCCGGAGGCAATTACCATGGACAGGCTTCTGGAATATGGAAGCCTGTCTGAGGAAGCTGCCGATATTTTAAAGGCGCTTGTGGCGGCCAAATACAATATTTTTGTCAGCGGCGGTACAGGGGCCGGAAAAACGACATTTTTAAATGCGCTTTCCGAATTTATCCCTTCGGATGAGCGGGTGATCACAATCGAGGATTCGGCGGAGCTGAAGCTCTGCCATATTGAAAACCTGATCAGCATGGAGACAAGGGAGGCGAATGCAGAAGGGGAAGGTGCAATCGGGATCGGAGAGCTGATCCGGGCGTCCCTGCGTATGCGGCCGGACAGGATCCTTATCGGAGAAGTGAGAGGGAAAGAGGCTCTGGATCTGCTTCAGGCTATGAATACAGGCCATGACGGAAGTTTTTCCACGGGACACGGAAACAGTGCAAGAGATATGCTGGCGCGGCTGGAAACCATGGTGCTAATGGGGGCAGATCTTCCTCTGGCGGCAATCCGGAGCCAGATTGCATCGGCCATTGACATTATGGTTCATGTGGCAAGAATGCGGGATAAAAGCCGAAAGGTTGTTTCCATAGAGGAGGTGGACCGCTTTGAAAATGGTGAAATTATCCTCAATCCCATCTTCGAGTTTCATGGGAGCCTTGAGAAAACAGGAGAGCTTAAGCACAGGGAAAAATTATGGCTGTCCGGAACCGGATTATAGAAATTACCGTCTGAGCAGGACGGAATGGCTTCTCTATGCAGGACAGGGAGCTGGATATCTGGCTGTAATGGTTTATGTGTTTTACAGAAGCGCCGCGCTGTTTTTGCTTCTGCTTCCAGCATGTATTTTGTATCCGGTCTATATGAGGAATGTGCTGCAAAAACGGCGGCTGGAAAAGCTGAGTCTCCAGTTTAAAGACGCCATTTTAATTCTTGCATCGGCTTTGAATGCCGGATATTCAGTGGAAAATGCGTTTGCTTCTTCCGCAGGCGAGCTTGACCGGATCTATGGGGAAGATTCTATGATTTCTCGGGAAATCCGCCTGATCTTAAGAAAGGTGAAAATGAATCATCCGATTGAGGAGGCGATGAAAAATTTTGCAGACAGAAGCGGTTTGGAAGATGTCAGGAATTTTACAGAGGTTTTCACGGCGGCCAGGAAGAGCGGCGGAGAGCTGATGAAAATCATTTCCCGGACAGCGGAGATTATAGGCGAGAAGATCCGTATGCGGGAAGAGATTCTCACAATGACATCGGCAAGGCGAATGGAGCAGAAAATCATGTCTGCAATTCCAATTCTTCTGGTGATTTATATTGAATGGACGTCGCCGGGATTTTTCGATATTCTGTATGGAACGATGATGGGACGGGTGATTATGACCTGCTGTCTGGGCTTTTATTGTCTGGCGAACCGGCTTTCCGCGGCTTTTCTCAATATTGAGATGTAAAAATAAGGGGGCTGTGATGAAGCGCGAAGAATGGAAAAAGGCAGGAAAATATATTGCCTGCATGATGGCAGGCGCAGGACTTTATATTCTTATGGAATTTTCCTCTCAGAGCGGCGGCGTGGATTCGTACAGGCTGGAAAGAAATTCCTGGGGTGAGGGGGATGCTGTGTACCCGCTTGAGGTGTACGGTCTGGAGGAAGATGCGGTTTTCGTCGAGCTCTCCGTGCCGGAGCAGAAGCTTTCCAGGGAAGAGGGAATTTCGGTTCTGGGACAGGTAACGGAACTTTTATATGCCAGGATCCTGGGAGAAAACCCTTCTTTGGAGGAGGTGAGAGAAAATTTAAACCTGGTAGGGGAAATCGAGGAGTATGGTCTCTCAGTCTCCTGGACATCAGAAAATCCGGAGCTGCTTAGCAGCAGCGGAACGGTATATGAAGAGGAGATACCTCCGGAAGGAGCGACCGTATATCTGGAGGCGGAACTTTCCAACGGGAGCTTTGATGAGAAGATTGAAATTCCGGTGACGCTTTATCCGGAAGAAACAAGCCTTGAGAAACGATTTGAGGACATGCTTTGGGCAGTCATGAACAGCAGGCCTGAAGAGGGGTATGTGACGCTTCCGAAAGAATTCGAAGGGAGAACCGTCTCTTACCGTACAGCCGAAGAGGGAGAAAATGAAATCATCCTGCTGCTTGGCATAGCTGCGGCTGTCTGTTTGCGATTAAAAGAAAAACAGGATATGGAGGAACAGAGAAAGAAAAGGGAAGAAAGGCTCCTTTTGGACTATTCGGATCTGGTTTCCCGCTTTATTGTTTTAACGGGAGCAGGTCATACGATCCGGCAGGCATGGAAGAAAATGGTGCCAGAATCTGCGGAGGCGGAATGGCTGAAACGGCATCCTGTTTATCAGGAAATGCGGATCACCATGAACCAGATTGAGACAGGAGTCAGTGAGATTCAGGCTTATGGAGAGTTTGGCAGAAGATGCGGACTGCGCTGCTATATACGGTTTTCTTCTCTTTTGCAAAGCAGCCTTCAAACGGGAGGAAAGAATCTGAGGAAGACTCTGGAGTCTGAAATGGAAGAAGCATTTGAACAGAGGAAAGATATCGCCAAACGGCTTGGGGAAGAGGCGTCAACAAAGCTTTTGATTCCGCTGTTTCTGATGCTGGGTGTTGTAATGGTAATGGTAGTTGCGCCGGCGTTTTTAACGCTGGTATGAAAGGAGAAGTTATGAGGACATTTCGGGAGTTTCTTTTGGAAGAAGATGGAGTGGGCGTGATTGAAGTTGTGCTCATACTCGTCGTGTTAATAGGACTTGTAATCATATTCAAAAAGCAGATCAACGATCTGCTCGAAAATATTTTTAAGGAAATCAACAAGCAGTCGAAAGAGGTTTATTAAGCGTGAAAGAGAAGGGGGAAATCACAGTATTTCTAAGCCTGATCCTTGTCTGTGTTATTTCTCTCCTGCTTGGAATTCTGGAATCCGCGCGGACTGCCGGGGCCCGCTTGTATCTTCAGATGGCGGCAGACTCCGCGGCGGCTTCCCTGTTCAGCCAATATAACCGGAATTTATGGGATATGTACCGGCTTTTATTCCTTGAAGCAGATACAGATGAGGCAGTTATGGAATCTTATGATCGTTATATCGATTTCTATATGGAGCAGGAAAATCTGTATCCTATGAAAAACGATGGGAGCCGGATCATCGAAAAAAGAATGCTGGAGGACGACGCTGCCGCCGCATTTGAAGAAGAAATTTTAGCATATATCATGTACCGGCTCCCAGATGTGGCATCAAATCTGGCTGGAATTACGGAAGCGGCCAACGAGGCGGCAAAAGCAGGTGATTTTAAAAGTCTTTTGGAAACCTGCCGGCAGGCGGGGAGAAAAACGAGAAAGCTGGAAAAGGCAAGAAACAGCATCGAAAACAGCCTGCAAAAGATGGAGGAGCTGAGGGAAAACGGCAGTACGGCAATAGGAAAAGAACAGGAGAGTAAATTTCGGTCTAATGCGGGGAAACTGAAGGCGGAGATGGAAAAGTTTTCCGGATATGTGGATCAGTATGAAGACGAGCTGGAAGAGCTTAAGGCATACGGTGAGAGCATGGAAAAACAGGAGACACTGGACGACACTGAAGCGGCGGGATGGATGGGACAGGAGAAAACGGCATATGCCGGAATCATAAGACCAGCATCAGAAGCGTTGGCGGATTATCGTGATATGTGTGATGCCATAGACGGGCAGATGGGCTGTATAGAGGAGGCGCTTACTGTTTTGGATACGGATATTGGAGGAGAGGACGAAGAGGAAGAATACGACTGGGGGGAAATTGAAAGTCTGTGGAATTTATTGGAGATTCCGGAAGGAACTGCGCAGGGAGAAGAGGACAAAGAAAAGTCTGAGGCATTAGACCGTCTGGAAAAACTGCTGGACGCTGATCTTCTTTCGCTGGTGCTTCCTGCGGGAACGGAGATTTCCGGAAAAGAGGCAGATTTGTCCGGAATTCCATCGGAACGGTTAAAGGACAAAGGAACAATTTCATTTTCACCGGAAGTTCTTCTGATAAATGAATATGCATTCCTATACTTTAACAGTTTTTTGGAGGAAACTAAAGAGATGGGCCTCCAGGGAGAACACATACTTTCCTATGAGCAGGAATATCTTCTTGGCGGAAAGGCCTCGGACAGAGACAATCTGAAGGCGGCCGCAGAACAGATGCTCGCTGTGAGAGGCGCCATGAACCTGCTTTATCTTCTCGCGTCTCCAGATAAAAAAGCGGAGGCAGATTCCCTGGCGGCCGCCGTGTCAGCCGGGGCTGTGCCGGTACAGTTTGTGGTTTCGTTTTTTATTTTGACGCTGTGGGCTTTTGGGGAAGCGGTAATGGATGTAAGGTGCCTTTTATCAGGCGGAAAGGTTCCTGTATGGAAAGATGAAAGGAGCTGGAAGCTTGGGATGGAGGAGCTGCTGACCTTAGGATTTTTGGAACAGGAGAATCCTGGGCAGAGCGAGTCCGGCTATGGCTACGAGGAATATATAAGGGTTTTGCTGCTGCTCCAAAATCGGACAGAAAAAAATTATCGCATGCTGGATATTATTCAGTGGAATATGCGCACAATCCAGCCGGATTTTGAAGTTAGCGCCTGCATATACCAACTGAAAATAGAGACAACAGCAGTCCAGAAACATGTTTTCCTGCTGAAAAGTGAATACCAGACTGTCGTAAGTGCAGAAAAAAAGTATTGAGATGGGAGGTGAATCGCGGTGCCTTCTTTCCGCAAAATGATAAACATACACATTTTTTGTCTTTTTTTGTTGAAAACTCCAGACCTCATGAAAGTTACTAAGTCTCTCCAAGTACCTGGTAATTTCCCCCTAAATCACAGGATCCACCACGGAAAGAAGGTACTGCGATTCACCTTGCTCTCAAAAAGAATGTATGAAGGCAGTTTGACCATAGAGGCTGCCGTCTGCCTTCCTTTATTTCTGATGCTGGCAGCGGCGCTGATGGAGCCAATACGCTGGCTCGACAGACAGAGGCAGATCCAGACAGTGACAGAGGAGTTCTGCGGAGAGCTGAGCCGGTACTATTTTGCGGCAGATCTGCTGCAAAAAGGAACCGAACTTCCGGAGGCTCCAGGAGATGAGGATCCTGATCTTCGGGCAGCTTATGACTGGCTGGGAAAAGTGGGAGATGCGGCTTCTGGTGCCGTCCTGTATGGAAAAATCAAAGCTGTTTTTCCGGAGGCAAACGGTATTTGGGTACGGAAGGCGGAAGTCCCGGATTCCGATGGCAACGTCTGTCTGGATGTTGAATATGGTGAGAAAATCCCGTTTTTTCCTGCTATAAATTCCGGGATCTCCATGCATGCGGCTGCTTTGAGGAGAGTGTGGATAGGGACGGAAGGGAAGCTTGAGAGTACCGCGGACAGTAATCAGGGCGGTACAGGAGATGAGGAGATGGTGTACGTTGGAAGCGGGATGGGAAAATATCATTTATATCGGGACTGCCACTACATTTCAAATGAATATAGAACCATCGACGCAGAGGCGGCAGACAGTACGAAAAATTCTGCCGGCAGGTATTATAAGCCGTGTGTCCGCTGCTGTAAAAATACGGCGGCAGGTGTCGTTTATGTGACCCAGGGAGGTGAACATTATCACGCAGATATGTCTTGCAGTGCAATGATATCCTATGTGAGAAAAGTTCCGCTTGAGGAAGTAGAGTATCTTGGCTGTTGTTCTGTGTGCAGGGAGAGGGGAGAAACCGGAAAATGAACATATTTTTTCTGTACCTTCTGTCGGCGGCTTGGCAGGATATGCGGTTTCACAGTATCAGCCGGGGATGTCTGCTTTTCTTCGGGGTAACAGGGATTTTCTTTCGAATTGGTTCAGGAGAAGAGTTATGGAGCTATATACTGTCTTCAGGAATTGGTGGAATGCTGCTTTTCTTAAGTACAATAACGGGAGGAGAGATTGGGAGAGGAGACGGATGGTTTTTCGCGGTTGCAGGTTTGTATCTGAAACTGGAAGAGAATCTGGTGCTTCTGCTATCCGGCCTCATTTTGTGCAGCATATACAGTTTATTCTGGATTGTTTTCGCAAGGATGCGAAATGGCCAGGCGGGAAAGAAACGGCTGCCGTTTCTCCCATTTCTGCTGCCGGCCGGACTCTGTCTGACTTTTTTGTAAAGCAGACAGGCATGGAGGCCAGTTTTACGGTGGAAGCTGCCCTGGTTATGGGAATTGTTTTATGGACGCTTGGTTTTGTGGTAAAGGAGGCCTATATTCTTCATGATGAAGTGACTGGGACAATGATTTTGCAGGAAGCGGTGGAAGTTGCCAGAACTAGGGCAGAAGAGGGCGCAGCGCAGGATATTTCGGAGCTGGCCGAAAAAAGAGGTAATCCTCGCTTATGGCTTGGCACATATGATGCAGAGTTGGAAATAGAGAATAAGAGTGTGAACGGCCGCGCGGCTGCCGGGGAATGGGAAAAACAAATTGAAATGAAACAGAGCTGTCCTGAAACTTTTTTAAGGCAAGTACAGGCGTTGTTGGAAAAGAGGGACGGAAAGAATGAAGATAACGGCGGAATATAGGCGGGAGATGAACCGGAATTATTTAATTATAAAACCGGAGGAGAATAAAACAGAACGGTACACAGAAAAAATGCTCCTTGAAAATGTGATATCAGGACTTCTTGCATTTCATGTGAAGAGAGTAGACGGCCAGGCACAGTTTTATTATGATATTACCTCAAAACAGCCGTTGGATCGGGTTCTGGGATACCGGAACTTAAATGGGGAGGAGATATACCGCCTTGTTTCAGATCTTTTATACACGTTAAAACAGCTTGAGCGGTATCTGCTGGATGAGAGCCGGCTGTGCCTGGAACCGGAATATATCTATGTAGAACCAGAATCTTTTCAGTGTTTTTTATGCCTGATTCCGGGATACCGTACAGATTTTATGGAGGCGTTTCGGAATCTGACGACATATCTGCTGAATCATATCAGCCATCGGGATACAAAAGCGGTTGTTCTTGCCTTTGGGATTTTTCAGGAAAGCAGAAAAGAAAATTTTGGACTGGATGCTATTGAACAGGTCATTCGCGCAGGGGAATATCAGGAAGAAGGAGAGGAAGAACAAGAAGAAGATAGAAAAAGTGAAAGCAGGGATTTGGAATGGACGCGGGATATTATCCGCGAAGAAACCGCGGTTCCGAAAAAAACAGAAGTCCTAAACACCGGACACAGCAAGAAGTACATATACAGTGGGGTTCTCGTGGTTCTCCTGGTTGGTTTAGCGGCCGCAGTATGGATACAGAAAGGGGATTTGCTCTATACGGTACAAAATTTCTGGCCGATGCTGCTTGCGGCTGTGCTTCTTCTCTGCGGTCTTGCTTTCGCTGTGTCAGCGGCGGCAGAACGGAGGGGCGGGGATGACGGGGAAGGAACTGAAGAAAAAAAGAAGAACGGGAAAGAAGAAAGCTGGGAAGTCAGATATTGGGAAGACGAGGACAGAGGACTGGAGACAGATACAGAACGTCAGGGGTATGCGGCTGTACGCAGGGCAGATGATATTTTGGGACGGCAGAGAAAACCGGAGACAAGAGAAGAATTCCCATACCAGAATGCCTTGATGGCAGAGTATGGGAAATGCGAAGAAGAGAGGGAACAGGAGGACGAATTTCAAACGGTTCTATTATCGGAGGGAGAGGCAGATAAGGATATCCGGCGCTTGATCCCTAAAAAAGGAGGAGAGGAAATAAAAATACGCTATTTCCCATTTATTATTGGTAAAAACGGAAATTTGGCGGATTACTGTCTGGAAAGCCCTGGGGTAAGCCGGCTTCACTTAAGAATCGACAGAACAGAAAATGGATTTTCCCTGACGGATCTGAATTCGACCAATGGGACAAAGGTTGGAGAACGGAAGCTTGAGGCTAATGAGACCTGTGAACTGAGAGTCGGAGAAACCATAGAAATTGCCGGACTGCAATTTCAATTCATGTAAAGTAAATGTAAGTATGAATAAGATATATTCAGATAAGAAAAGAAAAAGAACAGTTATGACTGTCCATTGATAAGCTTGAAGAAATATGCTATACTGTTCATAGCAAAATAAAGGAGGCAGAAGAACATGGAATATCCCTCCGACAGAAAAGCATATGTGAATGGCATATTGATTGCAGTAAATGTCCTGTATTTTTTGTATTTAGAGACAGCAGGTTCCACGGGTGATGTGTTTTTTATGTATCACAAAGGAGCGATGGAGGCCGCGGCAGTTCTCAAAGATCACGAATACTACCGCCTGTTTACTGCAATGTTCATGCATTTCGGTATTAACCACCTTATCAACAATATGCTGGTTCTGTTCGTGATTGGAGATAATCTGGAGAGGGCCCTGGGTCATGTGAAGTATCTGATTTTATACCTCTGCTGCGGTATTGGGGCAGGCTGGATCTCCCTGTATTTTCAGGAACCGGATGTGCTTACGGTATCGGCCGGTGCCTCCGGAGCAATATTTGGTGTAATAGGGGGACTGCTCTATGCAGTGGCGGTCAATAAAGGGAGATTAGAGGATCTAAGCACCAGGCAGTTGGTGGTTATGATTGCGTTTTCCCTGTACTTTGGATTTACCAGTGTTGGTATCGACAATGCCGCCCACATATCAGGCCTTGTTCTGGGAATTCTTTTTGGAGGTATCCTGTATCGGAAGCCCCGTAAGAAAAAGTGGAATGGAGAGATAGATTATGAGAGACGATAACTGTATCTTTTGTAAGATTGCAAATGGGGAGATTCCATCCTCAACAATATATGAGGACGACGATTTCCGTGTGATTCTGGATCTGGGGCCTGCGGCAAAGGGGCATGCGCTGATTCTTCCGAAAGAGCATTTTAAGGATGTCTGTGAACTGGACGAAAAGACAGCAGCCCGCGTTCTTCCTCTGGGAGCCAAAATCGGTACGGCGATGAAGAAATCCTTAGGATGTGCAGGCTTTAACCTGGTTCAGAATAACGGTGCGGCGGCCGGACAGACGGTCTTTCATTTCCATGTGCATATTATTCCGAGATACGAAGGCGGTCCTAAAATCGTGACTTGGACGCCGGGAGAAGAGGCACCGGAAATCCTTGCGGAGACGGCTGAAAAAATTAAAGAAGCATTAGAAATATAGTTTACAAAGGAGAATTTATGCGGCGCGAAGATGAAGAGCTGCTGCAAATGCTGATTGAAAAATATGCAAAACTGTATATGAAAATAGCGTTTGATAATGGCGTCCCTTATGCCGACGCGGAAGATGTGGTTATGGAAGCGTTCTGGGCGTATTATTCTTCCAGATATTTTCAGGAACTGAATGAGGCAGAGGCAAAAAGGATGCTGGCTTGTATCGTAAAACGGAGGAGTATTGATTTTTACAGGAAGAACAGTCATTATGAAAAGATAAGTCTGGAGTCAAACCCGGTGGAGAGCCTGACGAGGGAAGAACGGGCGTGCAGGGATCCGCTGGAAATGATCCTGCATGAAGAGAAGTATCAGATGGTACAGAACCGTATTGAGGGCATGAAAGCTGTCTGGAGAGAACCGGCACTTATGTATTTTATTGAAGGGTATGAGGAACCGGAAATCGCAGAAATGCTTGGAATTTCGGGAGCGGCGTGCCGCTCCCGGATATCAAGGGCCAGAAAAATGCTGAGGGAAAGGCTGGATCATTTCCGAGACTGAGAGCCTTCAGACGCCGCCTGATTGATGAGATCAATAATCGTATCAACAGCATTTGTAAGCGGACTTTTTTCCATGGCCTGAATGAATTGCCGCCTGTTTTCAAAGGTATGCTGAATGGCATCCAACAGTGTTTCATCAGAAAGCTTTTCTTCCTCCAGAACCGTTGAAAAGCCCTGCTTGGAGAATGAGGCGGCATTGAGGATTTGATCGCCGCGGCTTGCAGAGGCAGAAAGCGGGATCAGGATATTCGGCTTTCTGAGCGCGAGGATTTCGCAGATAGAGTTAGCCCCGGCTCGGGAAATGACCAGATCGGCAGCAGCAAATAAATGTTTTAAGGGATTGTCCACATATTCATACTGGACATATCCTGAAGTTCCGATCAGCGTTTCATCCAGATTTCCTTTTCCGCAGATATGGATGACCTGAAATTTTGCGAGAAGCCGGGGGAGTACCTGACGAACCGCTTGATTGACTTTGACGGAGCCTAAGCTGCCGCCGATAACCAGAAGGATCGGTTTGGCAGCAGAGAGATTCGTATATTGAAGTCCGGCAAGGCGGTCGCCTTTTAAAAGCTCTGAACGGATCGGTGATCCGGTTAAAACTGCTTTTTCCTGGGGAAGGTACTTCATAGTCTCCGGGAAATTGCAGCACACCTGTCTGGCAGATGGGATGCAAAGCTTATTTGCAAGGCCCGGTGTCATGTCGGATTCATGAATGATCGTTGGAATTTTATAATGTTTGGCGGCCAGGACGACGGGTACGGCAACAAATCCGCCTTTTGAAAAAATGACGTCAGGCTTATACTTTTTCAGAAGCCTTCTGGCCTCATAATAACCCTTCAGGACACGAACCGGGTCAGAAAAGTTCTTAAGATCAAAATAACGGCGCAGCTTTCCGGAGGATATCCCGTCATAAGGAATCCCGGCGTTTTCAATCAGCTTTCGCTCGATGCCGTTATAGGAACCAATGTAGCGGATGTCATAACCGTTCTCTCTGAGCGCGGGGAGAAGGGCAAGGTTTGGGGTAACATGTCCGGCAGTTCCGCCGCCGGTTAGAATAATGGTTTTCATATTTGATATGCCTCCCTGAATCTGCACATGCGTGCTGGCTAATTTAATAGTAACGGCTGAGGGAGAATTGTCAACCCCAAACCCGAAATTGCAGGCGGGGAATTGATAAAAGGTATCCATTCCTGAGGGAAGATATGAAACTGACGGCAGGAAGAACGGATATGGGAAATGAAAATTTTCAATTTTTGAAAAAAATCTGTCACAATTCAGAAAAAAATACGATTATATTTATAGGAGGATAAGCTGCCCTTTAAAATGAGACAGTTTTGGACGGTGCATCCGGCAGACCGGATGGCATTCGGTTTCCTCCAAAATGCAAAGCAGATATATAAAAAGGCCTTTTATATATAAATTCTTTGGAAAGGGGATGGTTTATGAAATAGTGCGGGATGTGTAAAGAATGCAGAAATAAAATTTTATAATGGATGACAGAATAAAGAGTGAAAGAGCCGTACGTCTCAGTAAATCTTTCTGCTGAGACGACGGCTCTCTAAACAAATTCGTAAATTAGGCCAGACCGTTTTCTTCTTTATACTGTCTGATAGCGCGTGCAAGCTGGTCGGGACATGATGTGGGGCGTGCGCCGCATTTAATTCCTTCCACTCTCTGGAGAACCTCGTCAATGTCCATGCCTTCTGCAAGTCTGGCAACTCCCTGAGTATTTCCGGAACATCCGCCTTTAAAGCGAACATTTACGCATTTATGATCTACAACGTCGAATGTAATTTCACGGGAACAAACTCCGTGTGTCTGGTACACCATTTCTTTTCCTCCATTCCAGGCGACAGAAACCTATCGCAACTCTAAGCTAATATCCACTGGATTATACATAATAAAAGTGTGATTTGTCAAGCGCGGCAAAGGAATTTTGCTTCGTCTGCGTAATGAGGTTTTTAGGGACAGGCATACAGGCCGGATGCTGGATCCGTGGGGCACCGCCGGATTTTATAGAAGCAGTCGCAAATGGTCAATGAAAAGGGGAAAAAAGCCATTGCCCGCCGGGAAAGACTTCATGTATAATAGAGGGCGGAAGGGGCGAAAGTGCCGGTGCTCCGCAAAAAAAGTAATCGAAAGAATTTCATGGTAAAAAGGAGAAAAATGATGCTGGGTATTATTGGTGCAATGGAGAACGAGATTGAGCAGCTCTGCGGCATGATGCCGGAGGTGACCGTGAAGACTGTGGCCGGGATGAAGTTCCGTGAGGGGAAGATTAAGGGAAAAGATGTTGTCGTTGTGCGCTCTGGAGTTGGAAAAGTCAATGCAGCAGTGTGCAGTCAGATTCTTGTGGATCATTATCATGTAGAGGGAATTCTGAATACGGGTATTGCAGGATCCCTGAACGAGGAAATCAACATTGGCGATATTGTGCTGTCCGTGGACGCAGTCCAGCATGATGTGGATGCACTGTCTTTTGGATATGAGCTGGGTCAGATTCCGCAGATGGACACGAAAGCGTTCAAGGCAGATGAGCGGCTTCTTCAGATCGGTCTGGAATGCTGCCAGCAGGCAAATCCGGATATCCGGACGTTTTCCGGCCGGATCGTGAGCGGCGATCAGTTTATCGGCGGCGGGGAAAAGAAAAAATGGCTGCGGGAGACGTTTCAGGGGGACTGCACGGAAATGGAGGGGGCAGCCATCGCACAGGCTGCGTATTTAAATCAGGTTCCTTTCCTGATCGTCCGGGCGATCTCTGATAAGGCTGACGACAGTGTTGCCGTAGATTATAAGACTTTTGAAGCTGCCGCTATCAGACATGCGGTTCGGCTTGTTGAAGCAATGCTGGAGAAGCTGTAAGCCGGGAAAATGCAGGGTGCCTGAGCTGTATTCTGAACCCCTTAAGAATCGAATTTCCCCGGTATTTGACGAACGATTTTTGGCTTCTGTATCTTCTCAAAAAAGTTCGAGGTGGTTATAATGGGAATCATCATCTGGAACAATCTGGAGAAGAAAGGGGAGCTTAATATGCTACAAGTTTTACAAACCGGAAAGGTGCTGTATGCACTGGCGGCGATCTGCGCGCTAGGGATCATCAGCAAACTACTGACGAGCAGCCTCTACAAAAGATTGATTAAAGAAACCGGCAACATGGCGCTTACAAAGAATAAGAATTTGAAAACGCTGAAGCAAAAGACCGAGAATGTGTTCCTTATTAACCACGGGATCCGCAATACGACTGCCTACATAGAAAAACAGATATATGGATTCCGTTTCCTGAAAATTTCGCTTGATAGCTGGGATAATTTTTCCATGCAGGCGATGATCCTGTGTTTCCTGACCGGTGGGATCGCGGCGTTTGCATCCTACTGGTACCGATGCGATTCCTATTATATCGTTCTTTACGGAGCAATGGGAATCCTTTCTGGTTTATTTATGATATTCGTGGATAACGGGGCGAACGTATCGGCGAAACGCCAGCAGCTTTCTGATTGTCTCGTGGATTATGTGGAAAATTCGCCTCATTTTTATAGAGCCGTGGACAGGGCAGAGGATGCGGCAGAAGCGGAGAAAAAAGAAAAGCTTTCCATATTGAAACCAACGAAAGCAAAAGTGCGTGAGATTCGTCGGGAAGAAGGAAAGACCGGAAAAGAACAGATAGAGCGGATGAGCGGGGAAGCGGAACCGTTTTTAGACGGGGATTCGGAAGATGAGGACAAAGGAAGAAAAGGACTTCTTCAGTCCGAGCGGGAGAAAGCAGGACAGAAAAAGGACGGAAAGCAGCAGGCGGAAAGGTCAGGCGGAAGATTCTCCCTGCTGTCGCGGAAGAAAGACGGAGAACGGGAATTTGCATCAGCAAATGGAAATGCTGAAATGACAGCCATGGAAAATGGGGACGAGCTGGAGAAGAGTATCCGTTATTTGAAGGAGAGCCTGGAGCAGATTGCAGCAAGCCGGGAAGCCGACAGGAAAGACGGCCTGAAAACCCAGGACAAGCAGTCGGGGGATAAGGCCAAGAGAACGCTGCATCCGGAGGAACTGAAATTGCTTGGCGAGATCCTGCAAGAGTATTTTTCTTAATCTTGCAGGAAGTAAAATGGCCGGCAGCATTGTAATGCCCGGCGGCAGATGGTATAATATTCACAGCGAGAATATTATACCTGCGCATTCTGGTTTCTGCGCTTGCCGCAGAAATCCAGGCGCTAAGTTCCGCCGGAGGCACCATGGCCGCCCAGCGGACATGGTATAATAAAGCTGTTGGAATTCGACACAAGAAAAGGAGAAGTAGCGATGAGCAAAGAATTGATTTTTGATTATTCAAAGGCATCTGATTTTATCCGGGAAGAAGAAATTGTCAATATGAAAGGCACGGTTCTGGAGGCCAAAAAAGTTCTGACAGAAAAAACAGGTGCAGGAAATGATTTCCTTGGCTGGATTGATCTGCCGGTTGATTATGACAAGGAAGAGTTCAGCAGAATCAAAAAGGCGGCGGCAAAGATACAGGAAGATTCCGATGTGCTGCTGGTAATCGGAATCGGCGGTTCTTATTTGGGAGCCAGAGCAGCAATCGAGTTCTTGTCTCACAGCTTTTATAATATGCTGCCTAAGAGCAGAAGAAAAACTCCGGAAATCTATTTTGTCGGCAACAGCATCAGCAGCAAATATATGCGTGATCTTCAGGATGTGCTGGAGGGCAAAGATTTCTCCATCAACATCATTTCAAAATCCGGCACAACGACGGAGCCGGCCATCGCCTTCCGTGTATTTAAGGAAATGCTGATTTCCAAATATGGGAGAGAAGAGGCGAATAAGAGAATCTATGCGACGACGGATAAAGCAAAGGGGGCCCTTAAGAATCTGGCAACGGAAGAAGGGTATGAGTCCTTTGTCGTACCGGATGACGTGGGCGGCCGTTTCTCTGTTCTGACGGCCGTGGGACTTCTGCCGATTGCAGTCAGCGGAGCTGACATTGACGGCTTGATGGAAGGCGCAGCCCACGCGAGAACGATTGCATTGGAAGCAGAATATGAAGAGAATCCGGCCCTTTTGTATGCGGCAGTCCGCAATATCCTGCTTAGAAAAGGAAAGCAGGTTGAAATCGTAGCAAATTATGAGCCGAGCCTTCATTATGTTTCTGAATGGTGGAAACAGCTTTATGGGGAAAGTGAAGGAAAAGACCAGCGCGGAATTTTCCCGGCAGCCGTAGACCTGACAACAGATCTGCACTCCATGGGCCAGTTTATCCAGGATGGTGCGCGTATCATGTTTGAGACAGTTCTCAATGTAGAAGAATCTCCGGCAGAAATTGTATTGCAGGAAGAGGAAGTGGATACGGACGGAATGAACTATCTGGCTGGCAGGAATGTGGATTTCGTGAACAAGAGTGCCATGAACGGCACCATTCTGGCACACACGGACGGCAACGTGCCGAACCTGATGGTGAAGATCCCGGCACAGGATGCATTCAGCCTGGGGCAGCTTTTCTATTTCTTTGAATTTGCATGCGGAATCAGCGGCTATATTTTAGGCGTGAATCCGTTTAATCAGCCTGGCGTAGAGAGCTATAAGAAAAATATGTTTGCTCTGCTTGGAAAGCCAGGCTATGAAGAAGCGCGGGAAGCGTTGTTAAAGAGGCTGTAATTGTAAATAAAGGAGCCGTTGCAAAATAGATGAGTAATCATCTATGGAGCAGCGGCTCCTTTTTTATGCCCTGAAAACAGAAAACGGACCCTGAAGAGCCCGTAATCCATGGTATAATAAGATATGACCAGTAAATTAAAATACCATAAAAATTATACCGAATTCGGTGAGCCTTATCAACTGGTTTTGCCATTAAATTTGGAAGGTTTGGTTCCTGATGATGATTCTGTTCGACTGCTGAGCCACGAATTGGAGGATTTAGATTACAGCTTGCTGTATCAGGCTTACTCTGCCAAAGGCAGAAATCCGGCAGTGGACCCAAAGACCATGTTCAAGATCCTGACTTATGCCTATTCCCAGAACATCTATTCATCCAGAAAAATTGAAACCGCATGCAGACGCGACATCAACTTTATGTGGCTGCTTGCCGGACAAAAAGCACCGGATCACAGCACCATTGCCCGTTTCCGAACCGGTTTTCTGGCAGATGCCTGTGAAAATCTGTTCTACCAGATGGTCTGCCGCCTGGAAGCAAGCGGAGAATTATCAAAAGAAACCGTATTTATTGATGGGACAAAACTGGAAGCCTGTGCCAATAAATATACCTTCGTCTGGAAGAAATCGGTGGGGAAATGGGAAGCAAAGATGTACGAACGGATTCAGGAGGCAGTCTGTCTTCTGAACCAGGATTATATCTGCGGGTTCCATGTGGGAGAGGAAAGCCGTACCCAGGATCTTCAGGAAATCTGCCGGTTTCTGGAAGAACGATGCCGTCTGGATGGGACGATTTTGGTACATGGAAGAGGAAAACGCAAAAGCCGGAATCAAAAATATCTGGAACTGTTCCGCCGGTTTCTGGAACGCCAGACGATCTATGACTGGCATACAGCTAGTTTCCAGGGCCGGAATAACTACTGCAAGACGGATCCGGATGCCACTTTTATGCACATGAAGGATGATCATATGAGGAATGCCCAGCTGAAACCTGGATATAACGTCCAGATCGCAGTGGACAGCGAATACATTGTGGCAGCTGGGATTTTTCAGGATCGGAATGATGTATGGACACTGGTGCCGTTTCTGAAAAACATGGAAGTGAACCTGGGATTTCGATATCCCAGTGTGACTGCGGATTCGGGGTATGAAAGCGAAGAGGCTTATGAATATCTGAAAAGCCAGGGTCAGATCCCTTACATCAAACCGCAGACCTACGAAAAATGGAAAAAGAGAAGTTTTAAGAAAGACATCAGCAAACGGGAAAATATGGCGTATAAGGAAGAGACAGACACCTACACCTGCCATGCAGGAAAAACACTGAGAGAAGTGTTTAAAAAGAAGCAGAAAAGCAAAAGCGGCTATCCGTCCGAGGTAACAGTATATGAATGTGAGGATTGCGGCGGATGTCCGTATAAGAAAAAATGTACGAGGGCAAAGGGAAATAAGAGGCTGTATCTTTCCAAAAACTTTTTGAAAAAGCGTCGGGAATCTTATGAGAACATCATAAGCGAAAAAGGGATCCAGTATCGGACAAACCGTTCGATTCAAGTAGAAGGAGCCTTTGGGGTGTTGAAAAACGATTATGAATTCCAGAGATTTCTGCTGAGAGGGAAAACGAAGGTAAAACTGGAGATCCTTCTGCTGTGCCTGGGGTATAATCTGAATAAATTGCATGCTAAGATCCAAAATGGCCGGACAGGAAGCCATCTGTTTGAAGTAAAAACTGCATAGAAAAATCATAAAACCGAAAGGTTTTATTAAAGTACGGCAAAAATCCGGCGATCTGCTCTGAAACCAGAGGGAGCGCCGGATTTTTTGCTGTAACGAGCGGAAGTGCCGCTCAATCATCTATTTTGATGATTTTGCGACACTCCCTTTTCTGTCGTTAGTCGTTTTTTTCTTCTGTGCCGGCAACAAGACGGTCAAAATCACTTTGATACAGACGATCTTGAATGACACGGTACTGCTCAAATTCACTTTCTGCAAAGGTTTTTGCGATTGCGGCTGTAACTTTACCTTTGTTTTGTAAGACTTCCGCATCGTTGAATTGCAGGAATGCATCCAGTTTGGAAGCCCAATCTGCCATCGTCATGGGAATATGCCGACGTGCCTGTCTTGTAGCGTAGTCCAAATACATCGTAACGATTTCGTTAAGCTCCTGTATTTCACCCTTGGATAAGTAATTTTTTGCAATCGACACATCTGCTTTTACGATTTTTCCATCAGGAGCGTTGCGCCATGAGGTTAATCCCATATGTTTTTTTGTGTGGTCTGCTCTTGCTACAATGACTTCCGCTGCGGTATTTCTGTGAACGGCATAGTGCATCTTATTCTGTACTGTCGCAAAGAAATCTTTCGTGATTTGGCTATCAAAGGAATAATCGACGGCAGTAGCATAGATGTCTGTAATCTTTTGATAGAAACGGCGCTCACTGGCTCGAATCTCTTGTATCTCAGAAATTAAGTGATCAAAATAATCCTCATCGAAGATTTGACCGTTAATCAATCTGCTCTTATCTAAAACATACCCTTGCTTCGTAAAGGTATCCAGCACTTTTGTTGCCCATTGCCTGAATTGTGTTGCCCTGCCGGAGTTTACACGGTAGCCAACGGCAATTATGGCAGATAGCGAATAAAACTTATATTGATAGGTTTTTCCGTTATCCGCAACTTGTGCAAAATTTGCACAAGTTGATTCCTCGGACAATTCGCCGCTTTCATAGATGTTTTTCAAATGTTTTGTGACAACGCTTCTGTCTACATCGAAAAGCTGTCCAATCGCTTTTTGTGTCAGCCATACATCATGATCCTGAACACGAACTTCAATACCATCCTCGTGGGCATCCTTTGTAAAGACAAGAAAATCCACCGTGCTGTTTCGGATCTGCAACTTTGTATTCTTGTTTTCAGCCATTATGTATCACCATCCAATCATTCCTTATCGGAGCTGTTTTTTCTCGCTCTACTTTTATAAACATTATGCTTATTCTTGCACTGAGGGCTGCAAAACACAGCACTTGGTCTGCTTGCGACAAAGGCTTTGGTACAATGCCTGCAAAGCTTAATCGGGTTTTCGCTATCGGTCAGCATAAAGCTGAACATCATCTGCCGGGTTTTATCGTTCAGGGTATCATAATCTTCATGTATTGTAACCTAGATAACTTCAATTTATATTATCCATTATACGATTTCTTTTCCCATGAATCAATCTCCGTCATATTTTCTTCTAAAAATCTTTCTCTAATAAGGTCATTAGTGGCTGCTTTTCCAGCGCATCGTTCAGCGCATCCGGGAAAAAGAGTTCATTGGCAGATGTCCCGTAATCAAGAGGAACATCATCACCGCTTCTGCTGGGTTCATGATAGCGTTCTCTGCGCTCCCGGTTGGCGTCTAGCCTGTCCCACCATGCAATCACATTTTCAAACGCCCGCTGTGTTCTGGCGGAATCCTCCAATCGTACAAGGGCTTCTGCTCGCAGCTCTCGTTTGAGTTTCTTACGTTCTGGTTCTTCCTCGTCAGTACCATCCTCAAAAGGATGTTCCTCGGCATCAGCTTCCAGTTCTTCGATGAGTTGTTCGTCTTTTTCGATCTGCCGCATGGCTTGTTCGGATAATTCGGTTTCTTTGGTATCCGTATTATTGTCAGCAAGAACAACTTGGTTCTTCCGTTTCCTTCGCTTCTTTTCGGGAAGATCGTCAGCGGGTTCTTCTTCGTCATCGACCCAAAGGGCATTTTCTTCGTCATCGACTATGTAATCGGAATCGTCCGCATCATATTCATCTTCATAGTCAGTATCTTCCTCATAAAAGCTGTCATGTTTATATCTTTCGGGATCGTCGAACACCACAGACACCTCCCTTCAAAAATATTTTTGAAAATTTCTTGGATTCTCCGTAAAAACAGTTCCGCTAAGTACCCTGTATTTCTCCTATTAGTGAGTAGGTAATTTATTTTGTCTATTATTAGATTACAAAAGCAGATGTTGGAGGAATGCGCTCGCCGGAACAGACTTCCGAACCCCACCCACTTCACTTATGATAGTATTTCTGGAACCCGCTTTAACCGGCCCGGTTTTCTGGGATAACTCCGACCGCTGCAAAGGATGTAAAGTACATGGACATGAGAGCTATGCGGGAAGAACCTAAAGCGGTGGAACAGTTGAAAAGGCCGCCGACCACCTTGCCAGCCAGGAACAGAACAGACCAAAGACCGGGAGTCGGAGCGGTAAAGACTGCGGCGTTTCAGTACCTCCTGCGAAGGGCGTCGCGTTTCACGAAGTACCCTTGTACAGAAAAACCGCCGTACAGGTTTCCCCATACGGCGGCAATCCGCTCATTTATCGAACAAGTCGCTGTGCGTCCCGGTGCGAGCCAGTGTCAGCACCAGCACATCATCTTCAATACGGTAGATGAGTAGCCAGTCTGGGAGAATGTGACATTCCCGGTGGCCTACCCAATCGCCGGACAAATCATGATCGCGGTTTTTTTCTGGTAGCGGTTGGCCCATTGCAAGCAACGCCACCACCTGTTCCAGCAATTCGATTTTCAGACCGCGCTTGATTGCCCGTTTGTAGTCCTTTTTAAAACTCGTCGTGTACTTGACAGTGTACTTTGTTTTCCTCATCTTTTCAGGTCAGCAAACAACTCGTCTAGGTCATTGTAACCCTTTACGGACGAGTCTTTTGCAATCCTTTCCGCTTCCAGCATGGCAGCAAGCGTTTCTTTGTTGGGCTGTTCCAGTTTCACTTCAAAGGGAATACCGCCTTCACGAAGGGACTGGCGCACAAAGATGTTGAACGCCGTAGACAAATTCATGCCGAGTTCCGCAAACAGGGCATCGGCCTGTGCTTTCAAATCCGCGTCCATGCGGATACTGATGTTTGTGGTATTTCCAGCCATATCATCAACCCCTTTCTGCTGGCACTTTTAGTATATGCTATTTGCACGAAGAAAACAATACTATGCACGAAAATTTAATTCTAAATTCATCAAAAGAGATCATTGCTTGGGTAAATAGCAATCTGAGAGTCCCGTTTGTAATCCAAGAATCTCTTTTTGTAATTTAAAATCCTGTTTTGTAAGTGAGATTCCCATTTTGTAAATGAAACTCCCGTTTTGTAAGCGAGATTCCCAGATTTTCATTCACACATAGATATAGAATAATACGTTCAGCAGTAAGTTTCTGGGCGGAAGAATAAGTCTGTTTTGGACAGATGAAAGATAGAAAATGTGAGCCGCCGCGTCTAAAGTGTTAAAATAGTTCACCAATAGTTCACCAGCGTGGTAGGATCATAAAAAATATGCAGTGTTTATCAGGCTTTCAGGGATATTCGCTCTGGGTCTGCAACACCCTTATCACCGGTTCAAATCCGGTCGTCGCCTCTTTGAGGAATCACAGGAATGTGGTTCCTTTTTTCTTTTGAAAAAAGAATGATTTATTCAGCGAGCCATCTCTATATCTCTAAATACGCCTTTTCTTCCTCCCATGTTCATATCCCGCAAAGAACGCGCCTCTCATATTGACAGCTCTCTCCCCTATCTGTATAATGTCCCTATATTCTTACAGGAGGAAGCTACATAACAATCATGGACGACACTGACACTGAGGACAGCGACGCCGACCGAAATAATAACAGAAATAATACAGGCATAGACCAGTCCCCTTTTTCACGGGGGCCGCTGGACTATGCCTTTTTTGTTCCATATCCCTACATATGGAATAAAGAGCCATCCAGCGAGGCATCCTCCGATGCAGAGAATCCTGAAAGAAAATGGAGGTTGATTTGAAAATAGAAAAACGATTGAGATTTATTATCAATGTGGCATACTTTGCCATACTGGCGGCTGCGGCATTCCTTTTGCTGCGGTACGGCCTTCCGGCGCTGATGCCGTTTGTGCTGGCCTTTCTTTTGGCCTACTGCCTGAAGCGGCCAATCCGGTTCCTGGCGGAAAAGCTCAGGCTCGGCCGCCGGGCAGCGGCGCTTCTGACGGTGCTTTTGTTTTACGGAACCATCGGGCTGTTTCTGGCATTTTTATCGGTGCGGGCCATTTCGGGCGTGAGCCAGTTTATCGTGAACCTGCCGGGACTTTATGCGGAGTACGCAGAGCCGGTTCTGACATCCTTTTTTGAGAGCGCAGAGGAATTCTTCCTGTACCAGGATCCGGAGCTTTTAAATCAGCTGAATGCGGTTTGGGAGCAGTTTTTGAATTCCCTTGGACAGCAGGTAACGGGACTTTCAGTGGAGGTCATGGGAGTTCTGTCTGGCATGGCGTCCTCCCTGCCGGCGTTCTTTATCCGGCTGGTGTTAATGATTATCGCAAGCTTCTTTATCGCCATGGACTATGATGCGCTGACCGGCTTCTGTATGGATCAGATGAGCGGGAGGACGAAGAAGATTTTTCTCCAGATAAAAGAGTATGTGGTGGGGACGCTGTTTGTGTGCATCCGGTCGTATGCCTTAATCATGTCCATCACCTTCGTGGAGCTGGCGGTGGGGCTTACGCTTATCGGCGTCGAGTATTCGGTTGCGATTGCTCTGTTTATCGCCGTGTTTGACATTCTGCCGGTACTCGGGACGGGCGGCATCATGATTCCGTGGGTGATCCTGGAGGCGTTCCGCGGAGATCTCGCCCTTGCGGTTCGGCTGCTGATCGTCTATGTGGCAATTACGGTAATCCGGAATATTCTGGAGCCTAAAATTGTTGGAAGCCAGATCGGCCTGCATCCGGTGGTGACGCTTGCCAGCATGTTCCTTGGGGCACAGCTTTTCGGCGTCATCGGCCTGTTTGGATTTCCCATCGGCCTTTCGCTCCTGCGCCACCTGAATGACACAGGGACGGTGCAGCTTTTTAAGAAGCCGGGGGAAGGGAAAACCGGTACAAAAATAAAAGAACAAAATGAGTCATTGAGTTAAGAGAGGAGATAATTTTGGAAGATTCAGTATTGTTTATGCTTTTGCTTCAGGCAGCATTGATTGCATGTAATGCCATATTTGCGTGTGCGGAGATTGCGGTGATTTCGCTGAGTGACAGCCGGCTTGCAAAGCTGGCGTCAGAGGGTGACAAGCGGGCCGTCCGGCTTTCCAGGCTGACGGAACAGCCGGCCAGGTTCCTGGCGACAATTCAGGTTGCCATCACGCTTTCCGGTTTCCTTGGAAGTGCCTTTGCGGCAGAGAACTTCTCTGACGAGCTGGTGGCGCTCATTCAGTCCTTCGGTGTCCGGATCCCGGCCGCTACGCTGGATGCCATTGCCGTCGTGCTGATTACGCTGGTGCTTTCCTATGTCACGCTGATTTTCGGTGAGCTGGTGCCGAAACGTGTGGCCATGCAGAAGGCCGAGGCGCTGGCCCTTGGGATGTCCGGCCTCATCAGCCTGATTGCAAAGCTGTTCGCCCCGATTGTATGGCTTTTGACGAATTCTACCAACGCAATCCTGCGGCTCCTCGGCATTGACCCCAATGCAGACGAGGAGGATGTCAGCGAGGAGTCCATCCGGATGATGGTGGACGCCGGAAGTGAAAAAGGCGCCATCGACAGCGAGGAAAAGGAGTTTATCCAGAACGTGTTTGAGTTCGATGACCTGACGGCCAGCGATATTGCGACCCACCGGACGGATGTGGAGTTTTTATGGATGGATGAGACCATGGAGGAATGGAAGGAAACCATCTATAAGAGCCGCCATTCCCTTTTCCCGATCTGCGAGGAAACAGCCGATAAGGTGGTGGGCATATTAAATGCCAAGGACTACTTCCGCATAGAAGATAAGAGCAGGGAAAATGTTATGAAAAAGGCCGTGAAGCCGGCGTATTTTGTGCCGGACAGCGTGAAGGCCGACGTGCTGTTCCGGAACATGAAGAGAAACCGCAGCAGCTTTGCCGTGGTGCTGGATGAGTACGGCGGGATGACGGGCATTGTGACGATGAACGATCTTTTGGAACAGCTTGTGGGCGAGTTAAGTGACGATGCGCTTCTCGGTCCGGAGCCTGTGGCCGTGGAGAAGCTGGATGTGAATACCTGGAAGGTACATGGAAGCGCATCTTTAGAGGAAGTTTCCGAAGCACTTGAGATGCCGCTTGAGAGCGATGAATATGACACCTTTAACGGACTTGTTTTTGAGGCGCTCGGCTCTGTTCCCCAGGACGGGACGCAGACGGAAGTGGAGACAGCCGGACTTTCCATCAAGGTCATGGAAATCCGTGAGCACCAGGTTGTGACAGCGCTTGTGAGCAAGCTGGAAAAAGCCAGAACGGATTCGGACGAGGCGGAGACTTCCAAAGAATAGAATATGGCCTTTTTGCGGGAACTACATATCCCGCGGCAGCGTTTTTTAATGCCGCAGCAGGCGGATAAGGAGAGGGACGAACAGCCGCCCTCTCCTTTGTTTTCTTTTGCATCCCCTTGAGAAATCAGGAAAACTCGGCTATAATCATGTAGGAGAGAAAGGGAGATTGCTATGAAGATTGTACTTGAAAATCTGACGAAAAAATTTCCGAACCGCGGGCGCCGGGCCCAGGGCGAGGTGACTGCGGTGGATCATGTTTCTTTTGAAATCCCGGATGGGCTTTTAATCGGGCTTTTAGGGCCGTCCGGCTGCGGAAAGAGCACAGCCCTCAACATGATTTGCGGGCTGGAAACGCCCACCGAGGGGAAAATCTATTTTGGCGAGGAAGATGTGACGGCGCTGCCGCCGGAAAACCGCGGCGTGGGCATGGTGTTCCAGAATTATGCCCTCTACCCCCACCTGACTGTCCGGCAGAACATCCTGTTCCCCCTTGAGAATTTGAAGGGAAAGGATAAACTCACGAAAGAAGAAATGAGAAAAAAGGCCGATGAAGCCGCCAGGCTGGTGCAGATCGACGGGCTCATGGACAGGAAGCCGGGAGAGCTTTCCGGCGGCCAGCAGCAGCGGGTTGCCATCGCGCGGGCGCTTGTGAAAATGCCGCGGGTGCTTTTGCTGGACGAGCCGCTTTCCAACCTGGACGCGAGGCTCAGGCTCCAGACACGGGAGGAAATCCGGAAAATCCAGCGGGCTACCGGCATCACCACGGTTTTTGTGACCCACGACCAGGAGGAGGCCATGAGTATTTCTGATCGGATCGTCGTCATGAAGGAGGGCGTGGTGCAGCAGACGGGAAAGCCCCAGGAGGTCTATGACAGTCCGGCCAACCTTTTTGTGGCAAAGTTTCTGGGGACGCCGCCCATCAACGTGTTCGGCGGGAAGGTGAAAGACGGCATGCTGTACCTGGGCGAAGACGCGGTGCTTGATGCGTCAGGCGTGGCGGATCAGGAAGTGACTGTGGGCATCCGCCCGGAGGGCTTTGTCCCAGACGAAGACGGGCCCATGCACTGCGGCTTAAGCCGTGTGGAGGTCATGGGACGCGACGTGAGCATCGTTGCCGTCCATCCGGCTCTCGAGTCAGAAAGCGGCATTCTGCGCGCCATCATAAGCGCAGAGGCGATGACGGAGCCCGGCGCTTCTTCCGTGCGGTTTTCGCTAAAGCCAAATAAAGTTTTCCTGTTTGACCGGGCCGCTGGTGAACGGATTTTTTTCGGTGACGGACAGGCGAAAGAGGGAGTGGAACATGAATCATAATAATGGGAAGGCGTGGCTCTATCTTCTGCCGGCGCTTCTTTTTCTGGCGGTTTTCATGGTGTACCCGCTCATTGACGTGTTTGTCTATTCGGCTGAGGAGGGCTACAATTTTGCCTCCCAGACGTATTTTAGCCTGGGCTTTTACAACTACTCTTATGTGCTTCATGACCCGTATTTCCTTCAGGCCTTAAAAAACACCTTTATCCTCGTGATTATCACGGTGCCGGTCTCCACAGGGCTTGCGCTTTTGATTTCCGTGGGGTTAAATTCCATCCGCCCGCTCAGGGAACTGTTCCAGACCATCTATTTTCTGCCCTATGTGACGAATACGCTGGCAGTCGGGCTGGTGTTCATGATTTTGTTTCAGAAGACGGAGTACACCGACGGCCTGGTGAATCTGATGATTCACTGGTTCGGCGGCGAATCCGTGGATTTTATCGACGGGCCTTACTGGGCGAAAATGTTTGTCCTTTGTTTTTATACGGTGTGGGTGGTTCTGCCCTTTAAGATTTTGATTCTCACAAGCGCGCTGGCGTCGGTGAATCCCGACTATTACAAGGCGGCGCGGGTGGACGGGACATCGCGGGCGCGGACGTTTTTTAAGATCACTCTGCCCATGATTTCGCCCATGATTTTTTACCTGGTTATCACCGGCTTCATCGGCGCCTTTAAGGCATACAGCGACGCTGTGGCCCTGTTCGGAACAGATCTCAATGCGGCCGGCATGAACACGATTGTGGGATACGTCTATGACATGCTGTACGGGGACAGCGGCGGCTTTCCGTCCTATGCGTCGGCGGCTGCGGTTCTCCTGTTCTGGATTGTGCTGACGATCACCTGCATCAACCTGATGATAAGCAAGAAAACACGTGCATGATTGAGAGGTTTTTTCCATGGAACATCATACGGATTACGAAACCATCGAACGGAATGCCAGGCGGAAAAATGCGGTTTTAAAGGGGATTACGTATGTGCTTCTGGCCCTTTGGGCCGTCGTGGTGCTGTTTCCCTTTTACTGGATGGTTCTGACTTCTGTAAAAAGCTACGGCTCCTACAACGCGGAACATGTGCCGAAGCTCTATACGGCGGCGCCGACGCTCGAGAATTACAGGGACGCATTCACGACGGTGCCTCTGGGCGGCTATCTGGCCAATACGGTGATCTTTGCCGCCATCACCACGGCGCTCATGGTCGTTGTCATCACCTTGTCGGCCTACGCCTTTGCCAGGCTGGAGTTTAAGGGGAAAAATGTGCTGTTTACGCTGTTTCTGGCGTTGATGATGATCCCCACGGAGCTGGTGGTAATCACGAATTTTACGACGATCACCGACTGGAACATGCGGAATACCTTCGCGGGGCTGATTCTTCCGTCGGTGACTTCGGTTTTTTACATCTATCTGTTAAAGGAGAATTTTGAGCAGGTGCCGGACGAGCTCTATAAGGCCGCCAAGGTGGACGGGACATCGGATCTCAAGTATTTGTTTAAGGTTCTGATCCCTATCTGCCGGCCCACGCTCGTCACGATCACGATCCTGAAAATCATCGAGTGCTGGAACTCTTATGTCTGGCCGCGGCTCATCACCGACGACCCGGCGTATTTCCTGGTGTCCAACGGGATTCAGGAGATCCGGGAAAACGGGTTTGGCCGGGAAAATATCCCTGCCATGATGGCGGCTGTGGTGGTGATTTCCGTGCCGCTCATCGTCCTGTTTCTGGTTTTCCGAAAGAAAATCATGGAGGGCGTTTCGAGAGGAGGGCTGAAGGGATGATTTGGAGTTTAAAGAAGCTGCGCCGGTGTGCCGTCACAGGGCTTTTGGCGGTTTCCCTGGCAGCGTCTCTTTCCGGCTGCCACGGCTCCCAGGAGGCACAGAGCTTTTCGGTGCCGGAGAGCTTTGATACGGGAAAGCAGTATGAGCTGACCTTCTGGGCCAAAAACGATACCAACAAGCGTCAGACGGATATTTATAAGCAGGCCATTGAAGATTTTCAGGAAATGTATCCAAACATTACCGTGAACCTGCGGCTTTATACCGACTACGGGAAAATATACAATGACGTAATTACAAATATTTCCACGGGGACGACGCCAAATGTCTGTATCACGTACCCGGATCACATCGCCACGTATCTGACCGGTGATGAGGTGGTGGTGCCTCTTGACGGGCTGTTTGCAGATGAAACATATGGCCTTGGCGGCAGCGGGCTTTTGTTTGACGGGCCGTCAAAGGAGGAAATCATCCCGCAGTTCCTCGAGGAATGTTCCATAAATGGTTCTTACTATGCGGTGCCGTTCATGCGCTCCACGGAGGCATGCTACATCAATAAAACTTACGTGGAGAAGCTGGGCTATACGCTTCCGGAAACGCTGACCTGGGATTTTATCTGGGAGGTCTCCGAGGCGGCGGCCAAAAAGGATGACGACGGGGTTTTTGCCGTCAACGGGCAGAATGTGATGATCCCGTTCATCTATAAGTCCACGGACAACATGATGATTCAGATGTTAAAGCAAAAAGGGGCAGGTTACTCCACGGAAAGCGGCGACACCCGGATTTTTAACGATACCACAAAGGAACTGCTGTTTGAGATTGCCGGACATGTAAAGAGCGGTGCTTTTTCTACTTTTAAAATTTCCAGCTATCCGGCCAATTTCCTGAACGCCGGCCAGTGTGTCTTTGCCATCGACTCTACGGCCGGGGCAACCTGGATGGGAACGGATGCGCCTCTTTCTGATATCAGCGAGGATGCGCTGGTGGAGTTTGAGACGGAGGTCATGATGATTCCCCAGTTTGAACCGGAGAATCCGCAGATGATCTCACAGGGGCCGTCGGTCTGTATTTTTAATAAGGAAGACCCGCAGGAGGTTCTGGCGTCCTGGCTGTTTGCCCAGTATCTTCTGTCGGATGAGGTGCAGATTGCTTATTCCCAGACGGAGGGCTATGTGCCGGTAACGTCAAAGGCACAGAGCTCCGATGCGTACCAGGATTATTTATCTCGGGCCGGTGAGGACAATGATACGTACTATGACGTGAAAATCAAGGCGTCGAAGCTTCTTTTGGAGCATGTGGGGGATACCTTTGTGACGCCGGTGTTCAACGGCTCTGCGTCCCTGCGCGATGCGGCGGGGCAGATGATTGAGAATGTCTGTAAGTCCACCAGGCGGAAGGAAACGGTGGACGACGCTTACATGGAGAAACTGTTTGAGGATGTGACGGCGCTCTACCACCTGGGTGAGCATGCCCTTTCTTCTTCGGGAAAGGCGGAGCTCGGCGAGCTTCCGGCGGCGTCGAAGGTTCTTCTTGGGACGTTAATCTGTACCTGGATCGGTATTCTGGCAGCGGCCCTTCTAAGATGGGCGAAAAACAGGCGCCCGTCCGTTCCATAACTGTAAAAATCAGGGCAAAACTCTTGATTTCCTGCCAGTTTCGGCTATAATTAGGTTGGTTCTTATTGAGAGAGCCGGCAGAAAATTCTGATTTGAAAAAGGAGAACGATTATGAGAAAAATGATTCCTATGGCTCTGATGCTTTCTCTGGCGTTAGCCGTTACGGGCTGTGCCGGAACAGGGGAGACAGAGACTACGACGGCTGCTGTGGAGACGACGACAGCAGAAGAAACGACGGCGGAGGAAACCACGGCGGCTGCGGAAACGGAAAGCTCCGAAGAGGAGACAGAGGCTGCTGATGCGGCAGAGGTGATGTCCTATGAAGAGTACATGGCGGCAGAGCTGGATTCCAACGTGGTGATCGAGACGTATGTACAGGCAAAGCAGTCCTGGTGGGAGGACAAGGCTACGCTTTACACCCAGGATCAGGACGGCGCGTATTTTGTGTACAATGTGGCCTGCTCCGAGGAGGACTATGAGAAGCTGGTTCCCGGAACGAAGATCCGCGTGAACGGCTATAAGGCAGAGTGGTCCGGCGAAGTGGAGATCATGGATGGCACCTTTGAGTTCGTTGAGGACGGCGATACGTTCCTTGCAGAGGCGTTTGACGCGACAGAGCTTCTTGGAACGGACGAGCTCATCAACCATCAGAACCAGTTCGTGACATTCAAGGGCCTGACTGTTGAGGCGGCCGGACAGGACGATGCCGGAAACGATGTGGCGTTCCTTTACAACTGGGACGGCTCCGGCAGCGAGGGTGACGATCTGTACTTCAACGTCTCCAAGGACGGCGAGACGTATTCGTTTGTGATCGAGTCCTACCTCTGCGACAGCACGACGGATGTGTATGCGGCAGTGAAGAACCTGGAGATCGGGCAGACGGTCGATATGGAGGGCTTCCTTTACTGGTATGAAGGCGTGAACCCGCATATTACGGCTGTGAGTGTGGTGGAATAAAGATAAAATGAGATTGTGATACCGCCGGGGCGATTCTGCTTCCGGCGGTATTTTTATGTGACAGGTCTCCTTTCCCGCCGGCAGCCCCCGTCCCCTTCCATCGACACGGCTCGCTCTTGACACAAAAACCCGTCCCGGCTACAATATGTGCATGGCTGCGCCGTGAACGTATTGCAGCCGGAAATTTCTTAAAAAAAGGCAGGAATAAAATGAGAAGAGGAACCTGGAAGCGCAGTCTTTTTGCCGCGGCGTTTTTGGCTTTCTGGCTGGCGGGAGCCGGCGGGCAGGCATTTGCGGCAGAGGACAGTACGGATCGATTCGTGGACGGCACGGTCATCAACGGCCTTGGCGTCACGGGAATGACGGCAGAAGAGGCAAAGGCGTTTATTGAGTCTTTTTACCAGGGAGGCTATACGTTAAAAATCCGGGACCGGGAGGGGAAACAGGAGACGATCCATGACACGGACATCGGGTACAGCTTAAAGGTCACAGGCGATCTGGAAGCGATTCTCCAGGCGGAAAATGACGGCGGGCGCATAAGCGGGCCGGACGTGGACAACCGGTATGAGGTGGAGGTGGCCGCAGAGTATGATGAAAAGCGGCTGCGGGCGGAGCTTCTTAAGCTCAGTTTTGTGAAAAATGCGCGGGAGACGAAGGATGCGTCCATCACGCCTTACCGGGAGGGGATGGCTTTTGAGATCGTGCCGGAGGTACAGGGGAATGACCTGGACGTGGAAAAGCTGGAAGCCGCTGTCGGCGGCGCGTTAAGGGCCGGGGCAGAGGTTTTGGAGCTTTCGGGCACCGACTGCTATAAAACCGTGAAGGTGCACGCGGATGATCCTGGCCTTATAAGCCTCTGCGATGCCATGAACCGGTGCGCCGACATGTCGGTGACGTATGTGTTTGGAGATACGGAAGAAATTTTGGAGGGCAGCGAGATCTGCCGCTGGCTTGAGGGCGCCGATGAGACAGGGATCCTGGTGGACGAGGCGCAGGCAGCGGCCTATGTGAAGACGCTGGCAAATCAGTATGATACCTACGGAATGCCGCATGATTTTCTGACGGCACAGGGGGATCAGGTGACGGTGACGGGGCCTTACGGCTGGAAAATCAATCAGGCCGCCGAGACGGAGGCCTTAATCCAGGCGATTCGTGCCGGTGAAAATACGGAGCGGGAGCCGATTTACGAAAAGACGGCGGCCAGCCGCAGCGGGAACGACTACGGGACGACGTATGTGGAAGTGGATCTGAAAAACCAGCACCTCTATCTTTTCGAGGATGGAAGCTGTATCCTCGATACGCCTTTTGTGTCGGGAAACGTATCGAAGGGCTGGACGACGCCGGACGGGCTCTACTATCTCTACTATAAACAGACGGACAAGGTACTCCGCGGTGAGGACTATGAGACGCCGGTGAAATACTGGATGCCGTTTAACGGCGGCATCGGGCTCCATGATGCGAACTGGCGCTCGTCTTTTGGCGGGGAGATTTACAAAAACAGCGGCTCTCACGGCTGCATCAACCTGCCGCCGGACGCCGCGGCCATTGTCTATGAGCATGTCTATAAAAATATGCCGGTGATCTGCCATGGATCTTCTGGCATATAAAATCAGGCCCTGCGGGAAAACGGATCCGCAGGGCCTTTTCAGGATTTTGAGAGTATATTGGCAGGCGGTTTATGAGCAATGTGCAGAAAGCCAGTCCATAGCCGCTTTTGCGTAGATGGCAGCAGCCGTCGCCAGGCAGTCTTCGTTAAAGACTACCTTCGGGTTGTGGTGGCTCTTCCATTTCGTCTTGTCCTCCACGGCGGCACCCATGCCAAAGTAGCTGGAGGGCACTTTTTCTGTGAAGAAAGCGAAGTCCTCGGAGCCCATGACATGATAAATGGGGAGAATCCGGAGCGTCTCGTCCATGTCATGAATGCTGTTCGCAATTTCCTGATTCAGGGCTTCGTCGCAGGCGCAAGCCGGGACGTCGCTTAAGACTTCGAATTCCACCTCGGTGCGGTAGGCAGCGGCCACCTGGTTCACTACCTGATGGATGCGTTCCATCAGCATCTCCCTCACCGCAGGCTTGAAGGTACGCAGAGTGCCCTCTAAGACGGCGCGCTCGGGGATTACGTTGGAGACCTTCCCGGCGTCAAAGCGGCCGATGGTGAGGCTGGCTTCGTCGGTGGCAGAAATTTCCCTGGCGATTAGCTCCTGGAGCCCTAAGTAAATATGGACGCCGGTATTGATGGGGTCGATGCCGAGCTGCGGCGTGGAGCCGTGGGCGCCTTTTCCCGTCAGGGTGATGCGGAAGCCGTACACCGAGGACATGGGATAGGGGCCGTACATGACGGCGCCTGCCGGAAGCGTGGAGGCCACATGCATGGCAAAGGCCGCATCCACATGGGGATTTTCCAGGACGCCGCGGCCGATGGCTGCGCTGGCGCCGGCAAAGATTTCCTCGCCGGACTGGAATAAGAGCTTTACGGTGCCGTTTAACTCATTTTCATGGGCTTTTAGGAGTTTGGCCGCGCCTAAGAGCGTTGCCGCGTGCAGGTCATGTCCGCAGGCGTGCATACAGCCGTTTTCCGACGCAAAGGGCTCGCCGGACTCCTCTGCCATGGGCAGCGCGTCCATGTCGCTTCGTAAAAGGAAGCACTTTCCTCCGGCTCCGATCTGCGCGACGATACAGGAACAGTCGTCGTAAGCCTGGTACGTTACGCCCATGACATCAAGCTGTTCTTTTATAAAAGCCATGGTGTTCGGAAGGGCAAGGCCGACCTCCGGGATTTTATGGAGGCTGCGCCTCCACGCGATAAGCTGTTCTTTCATGGACTGCGCTTCTTTTAACAGGTTATCATTCATAGAATTTCCTCACTTTCTGCCCTTTTTGGGCTTTGCCTATTCCTTTATGTATCCCACTTTATAGAGCAGCAGGTAGCAAAGGAAGCTGACGACGATGAAGCCAAGCATAAAATAGCTGTAATTTGCAGACATGAAGCCGTAACCGAGAATCAGGTATAAAAGACATGCCGCGATGATGGTCGGAGTGCTTAACTTCTTGTTTTTCATGAAATATGGGGCGGCCAGGGCGCCTGTTAAGGCCGGGGTCACGTTGTCGAAAGCCGGTGCAAGGGCCGGGCCTGTGATGATGGGCACCAGGATGTTTCCGAGAAACAGCATGCCGAGGAACAAAATCAGGGTGGTGACGATGGACGACGCGCCGATGGCGAGAGTCGTGATGATTTCGCCTTCTTCCGTGCCCCGCTCCACGTTGTTGACGCGGAGGGCGTTGGTGGCGGCCGGAAGCTTCATGTTCATGATGTTCCCGGTAATAAAGGAAAGGTAGGTGCCGCCGGAACCGAGGAACGGCGAGTAGGACACCACCTCGACGACGCTGACGACGCCGTATATGGCCGTCAGGGTGATGATGGCGCTGATGGTGTTGGAAAACTGGATCTCGATGTCGCCGGCGTAAAGGAAAGTGATGACGGCCGGAACCATGAGGATTAAAAGGACGGCAATGGTGTCGCTGATTTTTCCGATTTTGTGGGTTGCGTTTGTATAGGCTTCCTGGGAATTTTTCTCTTGTCTGTTTGCCATTTCCATATCTCCTTTCGGCGCAGATTAAAGAATCAGATTGACGATATAGGATCCGAGCATGCCGAACAGCATTCCGCCGGGGAAGGACATCTCCGTCAGGAAATGTTTTCCTGTCTTTTTTGCCAGCCAGTTGAAGAGAAGTGCTGCGGCAGCAGCCGTCACGAGCGCGGCCAGCGCCAGGATCTGCTCGGGTTTTTCCGTCCAGTAGGTCATGTAGGGAGCGCAGAACCAGCCCATCATGGCGATGAACACGCCGTCGATTAAAAGGTTATAGATGACCGGCTTCTTTTTCCGAAGGGTGGTCATGCCTTTATCCAGCTTTTTCTGGCCGAAAATCACGAGAAGCGGCTCATAGAGGATGCAGATGGACATGGCCCACATGGTGCTCACAAAGATGGAGGCGTTGTAGCCCTCGTCGGTGTAGGAGAGAAGGCCGAAGGAGCGGGCTGCGATGTTGGCGGCCACGTTCTCATAGGAGCTGGAGCCGATGACTGACAGCCTGAGCCACGGGAAATATTTCCCGAGCACGGACATGAGCATCACGAGGATAATTAAAATCGGGATGCTGGGCACGATGGAAAACAGGGCGCTTCCGGTGATGACGCTTTTCATCTTCTGTTCGGTAAGTCCGATTTCCTTTCCGCGTTTCCACGCCCGGTACATGAAAAAAACGGACTGTCCGAGGACATACAAAATTACGATGCCGCAGAGCAGGAACATGACTGGTGAGTTTGCGATGGTTAAATAATCTTTCATTTTCTTCCCCCTGTTCGGTTTTGCTGTTTGCAATTACTGGTGACTTTTTATATAATAAGAAATATCTATGAGTGCGCTCGGATCCATAGGAATTCACCGCCCTTTCATCGTCTGTTTTGTACATTTAATTTGATAAAAGTATAGCATGCCTTGTGCATTTTTACATATTCCCAATTCCATGCGTGGTATAAGTGATTCCTTATACCATGTGCCTGCCTTTTGTACGGAGGGAGCGATTATGAACTTTAACCATCTGGAATATGCCGCGGCCGCGGCAAAATATGGTTCCATAAGCCGGGCCGCTCAGCAGCTTTTTCTTTCGCAGCCATATTTAAGCAGTATGATTAACGGCCTGGAGCGGGAGCTGGGTTATAAGATTTTTAACCGCACGCCTGCCGGGCTTACCCTGACTCCGGAGGGGGAACGGTTCCTTGCCAGCGCGCAGCTCATTCTTCTGGAGCTAAAAAAAATCCGGGAAATCGGTTCCCAGGCAGAGGAAAAACAGTTAAATATTTCCAGCTACTATTCCACACTGGTTATGGATAAATTTCTCCAGTTCCGGGCGTCTGCCGAAAAACAGCTTGCCGACAAGATTAAGGAGATGGGGAATGAGGAGGTCATGCAGTCGGTGATGGCCGGTGAGAGCAGCCTCGGCATTGTCTTTTACGCCGAGGAGAGGGCAAAGCGGTACCAGAACATGGCTCAGGAGATGGGGCTTTCGATGCGGGAGCTGTTTATTCCGCTGAAGCTTTATGCCATCATGGGAGAAAATCACCCGCTTGCGTCACGGGAATCCATCGATTGCGAGGAGCTGGGACGCCATCCTCATGTGTCCTATGATGATGCCAGTTCCATGCGTTATCTGGATTTTTTGAATATCGGCCGTTCTGCAAAGCTTCTGGAGGTATCTGACAGGGGGAGTTTTTACGACGCCCTCCAAAGCGGGGAATATCTGGCCGTCATGGCCTTCCGGAGAAATGCGTCCAGGCGGCCCGGGCTTGTGATGGTGCCCTTTTCCGGGAAGGACAGGTATCTGCTGTCCAGCTATGTGATCGGGAAAAATTACCGCCTGACGGAGCGGGAGAGGAAATTTTTGAGATTTTTGCAGGGAGCGTAACAGAAAGATACGGATAAAAATACCCCAGGGGCTCTGCGAGTTGGCAGCCGCAGAGCCCCTGGGGTTTTGTATATTGAGGAATCAAACTGCCCAAAAGGCAAATGGGGTTGGAAGCGTTATCTCTGAACGCGGCCGGAACCGTCGCCGCCGGCAAGCTTCTTTACTTCATCCACGGAAACCATGTTCATGTCGCCCTCGATGGAGTGCTTTAAGCAGGATGCAGCTACGGCGAATTCGATGGTGCCCTGTGCGTCGTAGTCATTTAAGCAGGCGTAGATTAAGCCGCCGCCGAAGCTGTCGCCGCCGCCCACACGGTCAACGATGTGCATGGCGTACTTCTTGCTGAAGTAGTAGCCGGTGCCGTCGTAGAGCATGGCAGACCAGTTGTTGTCGTTGGCGGAGATGGACTCGCGGAGCGTGATGGCAACCTTGGAGAAACCGAAGCGGTCAGCAAGCTGCTTTGCAACGTCCTTGTAGCCCTCGTGGTTTACGGTACCGGTCGTAACGTCCGTGTTTGCGGCCTTGATGCCGAATACGTCGGAAGCGTCCTCTTCATTGGCGATGCAGACATCCACATATTTGCAGAGCTCGCCCATAACCTGGCCGGCCTTTTCCTTGGACCAGAGCTTGTTTCTGTAATTTAAGTCGCAGGAAACCGTGAGGCCAAGCTCTTTTGCCTTCTTGCAGGCTTCCAGGCAGATGGCTGCAACGGTGTCGTTGAGGGCCGGGGTGATTCCGGTGAAGTGGAACCAGTCAGCGCCTTTGAAAATCTCAGCCCAGTCGAAGTCCTCGGCCGTCGCCTCGGAAATGGAGGAATGAGCGCGGTCATAGATTACCTTGGACGGTCTCTGGGAAGCGCCTTTCTCCAAGAAGTAGATGCCGACACGGTCGCCGCCGCGGGCAATAGCGGAGGTATCAACGCCGAACTGTCTTAATGCGTTTACGGCAGCCTGTCCGATTTCGTGCTTCGGGAGCTTTGTAACGAAAGCAGCGTCAACGCCGTAATTTGCAAGGGAAACTGCCACGTTGGCCTCGCCGCCGCCGTAGGTAGCACCGTAGGAGGTTGCCTGAACGAAACGATAGTAGCCTTCCGGAGCAAGCCGGAGCATGATTTCACCAAATGTAATGACTCTCTTTGCCATGATATTTTCTCCTTCTCTTTATTTCTGCATCAGATGTACGGCGAAGCCGTTGATTTCCTTGGACAGATAGATTGCGGTCATCTTGCCGTTCTTATATTTTGCCGTGGACTCATCGAAGGAATAGCCCATCATTTCCAGATAGTTCTTTGCCCTTGCAACGGAGTTGGTTGCAATGCCGATGTGGCCGTGTGCGCCGCGTCCCGGAGTCTTCATGGCCTCTACGGCTGTTCCGGCGAATACGGAGCTGTTTCCGACCTTCTTCGTGAAGCCGAACAGGCCGTCGAAAGCGTCTGCGGTGCTCTCTGCCTCAGCGTCGTTTGCGCAGTTGATGCCCACATGGGCAAGCTCGAAGCCAAGCATAGTCTGGACAGCCTCTCTCGTCAGGTCACGGATCTTATCGAAGTCGCCTGCCGTTACCAGGTCCTTCTTTACCATCCAGCTTCCGCCGCATGCCAGGATCTTGTCGAAGGCAAGGTAGCTGTTGATGTTCTTTGCGTTGATGCCGCCGGTGGGCATGAACTTCATGGTCGTGTAGGGGGCAGCCATAGCCTTAATCATTTCCAGGCCGCCGGCAGCCTCTGCCGGGAAGAATTTTACGACCTCAAGGCCGAGGGAAAGGGCAACCTCCACGTCGCTGGGGTTTGCGGTTCCGGGAGTTACCGGCACGCCTTTTTCGATGCAGTATTTCACAACTTCCGGATTTAAGCCCGGGCTTACGATGAATTTTGCACCGGCGTTTACGGCACGGTCAACCTGCTCGGTGGTCAGGACGGTTCCGGCGCCCACTAACATCTCCGGGCACTCTTTTGCCATGATGCGGATGGACTCCTCGGCAGCAGCCGTCCGGAAGGTTACTTCCGCACAGGGAAGGCCGCCCTCGCAGAGCGCCTTGGCAAGCGGAAGCGCATCTTTTGCATCGTCCAGCACAACAACCGGGACAATACCGATTTTCTGGATCTTTTCTAATACTTCATGCATGGTTCCATTCTCCTTTACTTTTTGTTTTTATTATGCTCTTTTTCCAGTAAGTTCATTTTTAGATGTCGGTTTCACAATGCGAAACCATGTTCCGTATTGCGGTCTTAACTACTACTGATTATACTCCCTGGGCATTAAATGTCAATAGAGAAAACCGTCTTTTTGCTGCATCAGAGCAGGAAAAAACGGAGAAAATATCAGGAAGAATTCCGCCTTCCCATTGAGGGGAAAATGTGGTAAAATAACGAGGAAAGTGCGGCTCATGCTTGCATGAAGCCGCATTTAACGAGAAAACCCATCGAGACGCAGTCGAGAGGGTAAAATAACGAGGAAAGTGCGGCTCATGCTTGCATGAAGCCGCATTTGACGAGAAACCCCATCGAGACGGCAGTCGAGAGGGTAAAATGACGAGGAAAGCCGGGCGTTTAAATCCGCCGGAGGCACGTGGCCGCGAAGCGGACACGGCAGAATAACCGCAGAGGAACGTCAGAGAGAAAGACAGCCGTCAGGGCTGCAAAAGAAGAAAATGAGGTAACTATGCAGATAGAATTTAAACGATTGGAAGCGGAAGACATTGAGAAGCTGACGAGGTTTTACTGCCTTCGCCATGACAACACCTGCGACAGCGTGATCCTGGACAATTTCCTGTGGCGGGAATACTACGACGTGCGGTATTCGGTGCGGGACGACAGGGCTGTGCTCTGGGTCATGACGATCCACGGAAAGCGGTATGCGTCGCTGCCGGTGGGCCGCCTGGAGGACATGCCGGAGTATTTTAAGGAACTGGAACAGTATTTTAATGAAGAACTCGGGCTTCCGTTGGAGATTTATCTGGCGGATGAAGAGGCGGTGACGTACTTAAACCTGCCGCCGGAAAAATATTCGGTGACAGAGCTTTTCGACAGCCGCGACTATCTTTACAGCGCAGAGGCGTTAAAAACCCTGGCCGGCAAGGAGCTTCATAAAAAGAAGAACCATCTCAACTATTTTAAAAAGAATTTCGGGGAGCGGTCCGAGTACAGGACGCTCTGCTGTTCCGACAGCCATGAGGTGTGGGAGTTCCTCGACAAATGGCGTGAGCAGAAAGGTCAGGAGGTGGAGGGGCACCTGGACTATGAGGTGGCGGGAATCCACGAGATCTTAAAGAATTGCAGCCTGTTAAACGTAAGGATGGGCGGCATTTTTGTGGACGGCATGCTGGAAGCCTTTTCCATCGGGTCATACAACGCAGGGGAAAAGATGGCGATCATCCACATCGAGAAGGCGAACCCGGAGTTCCGCGGACTTTACCAGTACATCAACCAGCAGTTTTTGATTCACGAATTTCCGGAGGCCGAGATTGTGAACCGGGAGGACGACATGGGGCTTCCGGGGCTCAGGCAGGCGAAGATGTCGTACGCCCCCATGGGATTTGCGAAGAAATTCCGTATAAAACAGATAGGATAATTGGAGACAAAAATGGTACGTTATTTGGCACCCGAAGAAAAGGGAAGATGCGAAAAACTCTGGGCGGAGGCGTTCCCGGAGGATTCCAGGGCTTTCCGGCAGTATTATTTCAGAGAGAAGATGAAGGACAACCGCGTTCTCGTCAGCGAAAAAGACGGGGAGGTGATTGCGATGCTTCACAGGAATCCCTACCGGATTGCCATGCGCGGCACAGTCCATGCCTGCGATTACATCGTTGCCGTCGCCACGGCGGAGACGGAGCGGCACAAAGGGCACATGAGGAGTCTCCTGCTTGCCATGTTCCGCGATATGTATGAGGAGCAGATGCCGTTTACGTTCCTGATGCCGGCCAGGGAGTCCATCTATCTTCCCTTTGATTTCCGGTTCATCTACGATCAGCCGCGGTGGGTGTTGAAATACAGTCCTGGACTCAGACGTGAGGAATGGAAGGAAGAAACGCTGGCAGGCGATCTGGCGGAGTGGCAGAATGCCTGGCTGAACCGCCAGTTTGAGGTGTTCGCCGTCCGGGATGCCGACTACCTTCTCAGGATGCAGAAGGAGTTAGCCAGCGAAAACGGGGTCTGCCGCCTGATCTATGACGACGACTGGTTCATCGGCATGGAGAGCGAATGGGGGATCTCGGAGCGGGAGATGCGCTATCTGTACACGGGGGAGCGGTACCGGAGCCTGGCGGGGACAAAGCCGGCCATCATGGCGCGGATCATCTGCCTGCCGGAGTTCGTGAAGGCCATCCGGCTTTCGGAGGAATGTCCCGAGGAAGAAATCACCGTGGAGATTGGGGTCAACGACCTGTTTCTGCCGCAGAACCAGGGGGAATGGCTGTGGCGGCTCACAAAAGACGGTTCGGAGATGACGCAGGCCTCCCGGTTCATTTCCAAGGGCAGGGGGCCGGTGTTCTCCATCGCAGAGCTTGTGCAGTGGCTTTTTGGCTATCGGATCCCGGAGCAGGCAAAGGAGGTGCCCTTCGGGGAGTACATTGAGCCGTTTCACGGCATATTTTTGGACGAAGTTGTGTAGTTTGACGGCGTGATACCGGCCTGGCAGCAGGCAGCGGCGGCCGGAGAAGAAAGGGGCGGTTTTATGGAGAAGAGGGAAACCTTGAAGCAGTGGATTTCGGAGAGCAGGAATATTGTATTTTTCGGCGGAGCCGGTGTGTCCACCGAGAGCAATATCCCGGATTTCCGCAGCACGGACGGGCTTTATAACCAACAGTACGATTATCCGCCGGAGACGATTTTAAGCCGCAGCTTTTATCTGAGGAAGCCGGAGGAATTTTACCGGTTTTACCGGAATAAGATGCTGTTTCCGGATGCGGAGCCGAACCGTGCCCATAAGGCGCTTGCGAAGCTGGAGGCCGAAGGGAAGCTGAAGGCCGTCATCACCCAGAACATCGACGGGCTTCACCAGAAGGCGGGGAGCCGGGAAGTTTTAGAGCTCCACGGCTCGGTGCTCCGGAATTACTGCACGCGGTGCGGCCGGTTTTACGGGCTGGAGGAGATCCTCAAGTCGGAAGGGATCCCCACCTGCGAGTGCGGCGGCATGATTAAGCCGGATGTCGTGCTTTATGAAGAGAGCCTGGATCAGAAGCTTTTGATGAAAGCGGTGAAATACATTTCCGAGGCCGATGTGCTGATTGTGGGCGGGACGTCGCTGACGGTTTATCCGGCGGCGGGACTCATCGACTATTACCGCGGGGAAAAGCTGGTTTTAATCAACAAATCGGTGACGCCTATGGACGAATACGCAAATCTTGTCATCAGCGGCAGCATCGGGGAAGTCCTCGGGGATGCGGCCGGCGTGTAGGAGACATGGCAGATCGAGGAAAGGAGACGGCAGGGATGTACCAGGCAGATGAGAATCGTTATCAGGAAATAGAATACAGGCGGTGCGGGAAAAGCGGCCTTCTGCTTCCGCGGGTTTCCCTTGGGTTATGGCAGAATTTCGGGGCGGAAAAGCCCTTAAAGGAACAGGAGGAGCTCCTCTGCCATGCTTTTGATAAGGGAATCACGCATTTTGACCTGGCAAACAACTACGGCCATCCGGCGAGGGGCCTGGCTGAGGAGAACTTTGGGAAGGCGCTGCGGGACTGCCTTGGGGCTTACCGGGATGAGCTGGTTATCTCTACGAAAGCCGGCTATGATATGTGGCCTGGCCCTTACGGGAACTGGGGCTCCAGGAAGTACCTGTTTGCCAGCCTGGATCAGAGCCTTCTGCGGATGGGACTTGATTACGTGGATATTTATTACCACCACAGGCCGGATCCCGAAACGCCTCTGGAAGAGACGATGGGAGCGTTAAGTGATCTGGTGCGGAGCGGAAAGGCTCTTTATGCGGGAATTTCCAATTATAAAGAGGAAGAGACAAGGGAAGCTGTCCGGATTTTAAAGGAAAATGGAACACCGTGCCTGATTCACCAGGTGCGGTACAACATGTTCGAGCGGTGGCCGGAGGACGGCCTGTTTTCGGCGCTTTCCGAGCATGGCGTCGGCTGCATCTGCTATTCGCCGCTTGCACAGGGGGCTTTGACGGAAAAATATCTGAACGGGGTTCCGGCCGGTTCCAGGGCTTCGCGGGCCGGGACGACTGTGGCGGAGCGGTACCTTTCGGAGGAAAAGCTTGAGAAGGTAAGAAGGCTTCATGTCATAGCAGAAGAGCGGGGCGAGACACTGGCCCAGACGGCGCTCTCCTGGGTCATGAGGCGGCCGGAGGTAACATCAGTTCTCGTGGGCGCAAGCAGCACGGCGCAGCTTGATGACAGCCTGGCGTCCGTAAGGGGCGCAGGCTTTACGCCGGAGGAGCTCCGTGACATTGACAGGATCCTGGAAGGCAGGGGGTAGAGCATGGTATATGAAGTCGGTGATATCGTAAAGATGAAAAAGCCGCATCCCTGCGGGAGCCAGGAGTGGGAAATCCTGCGGGTCGGCGCGGACTTCCGGTTAAAGTGCTTAGGCTGCGGCCATATGATTATGGTGACGCGGCGCCTTGTGGAGAAAAACACAAGGGGGTTAAGGAAACCGGACGGGACTGTGGTGCGATAAAAGATTGGGGAGGTAAAAGTACATGAGGAAAAGGGAAAGAAAGTTTTGGAAGACATTGGCATGCGCAGGGCTTTGCGGCGCCCTTGCAGTTCCTTCAGCGATGACGTCGTTTGCCTTTTACCAGGAGCCGGCCAGCAAAAAGGGGCTGCTGATTTCGAAGCAGGAATTGTTCGATGATATCCTGGAGCTTGGCGTGGATCAGGTGGTCTGCAACCTGGCTTCCTACCAGAATGTCAATGCGTTTGATCCGCTGGCGAGGGACTGCCGGGAAAACGGCGTTACGCTGACGATGATTCTTTTAAACAATTTTGGCGCGCGGAATCCTGATTTGATGCCGGTTTCTGAACCGGTGGAGGGCGTCGGGAACTATGCCTTCAACACGGAGACGCCGGAGGGGGAAGAGGCTGTCCGCGAATATGCGAGAACGGTGGCAAACCATTACAGCAATTCCGTTTCCAACTGGGTCATCGGAAACGAGGTCAATGATGCGGAGTTCTGGGATTACAACGGCGTCATGGACATGGATGCCCACGCGGCCGGATATGCAAAGACGTTTCGGATTTTCTATGAGGAGATTAAGGCGGCGAACCCGGAGGCGAGGGTGTTTATCCCCTTTGACATGCGGTGGGCCGCTACGGACAGACATGCAGGCCGGTATGCCGTCCGTGATTACCTGCCGAAGCTCAATGCGCTTTTAAAGGACACGGATTACGGCATCGCATGGCATGCATACCCGGTTCATTTCTTTACGAAACCGGAGTTTTTGGATGACGATGGGATTTCCTTTGACTTGAACACACCGAATATCAATTTGAAGAACATCAATGTGCTGACGGATTACATGCAGGGCGAAGATATGCTGGCGCCGGACGGCAGCGTCCGCAAGCTGATCCTCACGGAACAGGGCTTTACGTCGGCATGTGAAAACGGCGAGGAGCGCCAGTCGGAGGCCATCAAGGCGGCATATGAGATTGTGAAGGCGAACCCGTATATCGACGGCTTCTATTTAAGCCGCCATGTGGATGCAAAATCCCAGGAGGATGCCGGTGGCGCATTCGGGCTCTGGACCCGCGATCCCAACGCATCGCAGGATGAGGTGCCGCTTGCAAAGAAGAAGGCGTGGTACACGTATCAGGCGCTGGAATAAGAAGGAAAAAGAAGTCAATGAGAGACGGCTCTGCGGCCAGAATTGGTGCGCAGAGCCGTCCCTTTTTGCTGGCGCAGGCCCGGCCAAACCTGCATAGAAATTTTCGATGAATGCGGAAAATTCCATCAGGATTTCCTTATTGTGGGAGAATGGGTGTGTCACTATAATGATAATTGCAAGCGATACATCTATCATTTACATGAGAAAAGGAGAAGGTACTATGATGAACGTAAAGATGGGGGCTAAGGAAGTCAGTCTGAGAAAGGTGCAGAAAGACGCGGAAAACTCATACAGAGGCGGATTTTTCTGCTGCGAGGCGGTTATGGACGCAATCCGGAACAATTTTGAGATTGATGTGCCGAAGGAAGTGATCGGAATGGCTTCCGCCATGTCCATCGGGGCAGGGCGTTCCGGCTGTATGTGCGGCGCTTTAAACGGCGGAATCCTGGCACTCGGCATGATTTTCGGACGGACAGAGCCTCTGGGGCCGAAGGATCCGGATGTCAATAAGTGCATGTCCTATTCCAACGAGCTCCACAACTGGTTTAAGGAACATAACGGAAAGAATGCTGTCTGCTGCCGTGTGCTCACAAGAGAGTTTGACATGGGAAAAGGCGAGCATAAGGAGCAGTGCATCTACTTCACCGGCCTTTGTGCATGGAAGGTGGCGGAGATTGTCTGTCGCGAGCTGGGAATCAAGACTACGGACGAGGAAGCCGGCCCGGCGCCCCGCAGCTAAAGAACAGAGGAAGGTGAATTGGGGATGAAAGCGATCATTCAAAAGGTACCGATTCCGATCTGCGGAGTCATGCTGGGCATGGCCGCCCTGGGGAATCTTCTTCAGAGCTACTCCGAGGGGATTCGGTACGTGTGCGGCATTTTTGCCGGCTTCCTGTTAATTCTGGCTCTCTTAAAGCTTGTGATGTTTCCCGGCAAGGTGATGGAGGACATGAAAAACCCCATCATGGCAAGCGTGGCGGCGACATTTCCCATGGCGCTCATGCTTCTCAGCGCATATGTGAAGCCGTGGATTGGGCAGGCGGCGTATTTTGTGTGGCTTTTTGCCATTGCCCTGCATGTGGTGCTGATCCTTTACTTTACGGTGACGTTTATCTTAAAACTCCAGATGCAGAAGGTTTTTGCCAGCTACTTTATCGTGTATGTGGGCATCGTCGCCGCAGCGGTTACGGCTCCGTCGTATGGGATGGAGGCAGTGGGAAGCGTAGCCTTCTGGTTCGGATTCGTCTGCCTGATTGCACTGCTTGTTTTGGTGACATACCGCTATGTGAAATTTAAGGAAGTGCCGGAGCCGGCAAAGTCGCTGATCTGTATTTATGCGGCGCCCACCAGCCTGTGCGTGGCCGGATATGTCCAGTCGGTGACGCCGAAGTCTCTTGGCTTTTTGATGGCCATGCTCTGCGTCGCCACGGTTCTTTATGTGTTCGCCCTGATAAAGGCAGTTTCTCTTCTGAAACTTCCGTTTTATCCCAGCATGGCGGCCTTCACGTTCCCCTTTGTCATCAGCGCCATCGCCGCAAAACAGGCCATGGCCTGTGCGGCAAAACTGGGAAGTCCCATGCCGTTTTTAGGGCCGGTGGTGGTTGTGGAGACCGTGATCGCAGTGGCGTTTATGGTTTATGTGTATGTCTGCTTTATGAAGATGCTTTTTGGGGGGAAGAAGTAGGGGAGATGATTGCTGAATGCAGCTGTTTTTTCAAACTTGCTTTTTTCATTTTTTCGTGTTATAGTTAAGACATAAAAGGAACAACCGTCCACAGAGGGTTGGCCTGTGTTTTGGATAGAAATTCCACCCTTCAACTGCCAAGTTTACAAGGGTGGTTTTTCTATGCCCATTTTTGGGACTTAGAAAATGTTACTTACGATTATTAAAAATAAAGGTAAGCAATGCGAGGATAAACATTCCGAAAGACATAAGGTCTTTGAAATCGAAGCTCATCCGCACCACCTCCCCTCTTATGTAGGATGGGGAGGCCAACGCCCTTGCAGTGACACGGTTGTTCCTTTTTCATCATAACATATCTCGAGGTGTGCTGACAATCCTCTTCCAGGTATTTTTCGCCAGAAATCCCCATCCCCCGTATTGACTTCTTATCAGTCAAAATGTTAGAATAGGGCTATCTTATTTCAATAAAAGGAATGATATTCTGCCACACGGAATAATCCGGGTTTTGTGATAGAAAAAAGGCCGGGATGAAACCGTCTGGGAGAAAAAACAGACCGCAGCCGGCCAGGAGGGATTGGCTGCAAAAAACAATACGGAGGGAGGAATGGGATGCAGTTAGTAGACCGTGCATTAAAGGCATTAGAGATCATGAGCAGAAATATGGAAGGGATTTCCGTGTCAGATCTGGCGGAAAAGCTGGAGATTCCGGCCAGCTCTGCCCACAGAATTCTGACAAGCCTAAAAGACAACCATTTTGTGCTTCAGGATGACGAGACGAGGAAGTACCGCCTCGGCTATAAAATCTGCGGAATCGCAGCCGGAGTCGCAAGGGGAAGCGCGCTGACGCTGACTGCCCGGCCTTATATGAAAGCACTGGCTGAAAAAATTGACAGGAACGTGGTGCTTTGTGTGATGGAGGCGCGGTCAGTCATGAATATTGCGATTTCCGAACGGAAGGACTCCAACATGTATATGGTAAAAATCGGATATGAAATGCCGTTGTATTCCACTTCCGCCGGCCGTGTTTTTGCCGCGTACATGGATCGGAAGCGGGCCTTTGAACTTTTAGAGCAGGAGACGCGGACGAAGACGACACCTTACACGAAGACATCCATGGAAGAGCTGAATGAAGAGCTGGAGCGGATCAGGAGCCAGGGCTATGCGATGATTGACGAAGAACTCCAGATGGGGATCCAGGGAGTCGCCTGCCCGATTTTTGACATCAACGGTGAGCCGGCAGCGGCACTGGCGTTTACAACGATGAAGGAAACCGACGGCGAGTCTCTCGCAGAGCGGATCCGGGAACTGAAGCATTGTGCGGAAGAAATTTCTTCTGCGATCCGATAGAGGGAGGACAGACATGAGCGAGTACAGCGTTGAACTGAAAGGACTGAACAAGATTTACACCAATCTTTTAAAGGATGATACGGTTGCTTTAAAAGATATTAACCTCCAGATCCGGCCGGGAGAGTTTATTTCCATTATTGGGCCGTCGGGCTGCGGAAAGTCTACGCTTCTTAAGATCATCGGGAACCTGGACAAGCCTACCTCCGGCACCATCGAATACAAGGACGGCGCCGATCAGCAGATGGGGTTCGTGTTTCAGGATTCCGTGCTGCTTCCGTGGAAAAATGTGCGGGAAAATGCGGAATTCCCTCTCGTGATCCAGAAAAAGCAGACAAAGGAAAACGAGGAGAAGCTGGACGAGCTTTTGGAGCTGGCGGGGCTTTCGGAATTTAAGACAGCGCTTCCGAGGGAGCTTTCCGGCGGCATGAAGCAGAGGGTTTCCATCGTGCGCGCCCTGTCCTACGACGCACCGCTTCTTCTGATGGATGAGCCCTTCGGCGCCCTGGATGCGCTGACGAGAGACCATCTGAACGAAGAGCTTTTAAAGATCTGGCAGAAGACGAAGAAGACCATTCTCTTTGTCACCCACAGCATCGAAGAAGCCGCCTTCCTTTCCGACCGGGTTATCGTCATGTCCCCGCGGCCGGGCCGCGTGAAAGAAATTGTCACCATCGACCTTCCGAGACCGAGGGGAGAGGCTACGAGAAATGACCCGAGGTTCTCAGAATTCAACAAATATCTGAGGGGGATCATCGGATGAAACGGGGCGGAAAATTAGAAAAAGGCCTGAGGACAGCCGGTGAATATGTCCTTTCCATCGGTGTTTTTGTTCTGATCTGGTGGATTTATGTGACGGCAAAGGATGTGCCTGCGTACATTCTTCCGGCGCCGGACAAGGTTTTAAAAAGCCTGACAGAGATGTTCATGGACGGCAGCGTTTACCCGCACCTCTGGACGACGGCTTACGAGGTGGTTCTGGGCTTTTTGATCGGGAGCTTTCTTGGAATCCTTCTGGGATATGTGTTTACAAAAGCTGATGTGCTGAAAACCATGCTGATGCCGTATCTGATTTTCCTTCAAACGGCGCCGAAAATTGCGCTAGTTCCGCTTTTTGTGGTATGGTTCGGGATCGGGCTGGTATCGAAGGTGGTGCTTATCATCTCGATGGTGCTGTTCCCTGTCCTGTCCGGCATGATGTTGGGCCTGGAGTCGATTCCGCCGGATGTGCGGAACCTGATGAAAATTTTAAAGGCCAGCAGATGGCAGGTCTTTTCCAAAGTGGAAATGCAGTATTCCCTTCCGGCGCTGTTCGCCAGCCTGAAGGTCGGCATTGTCCAGGCTGTCATCGGTGCGATTGTGGCCGAGTGGATGTCGGGAAAACAGGGGCTGGGCTACATTCTGACGTTTGCGTCGTCCACCTACGATACGCCGATGCTTCTGGCCGGCATCATCGTGACGATTATTCTCGGCATTGTGACGTATGAGGCCGTGAATGTGCTGGAAAACCGGCTTTTGTACTGGCACGAATCAAAAAAAGGACAGGCTTAAGCCGATAAAAAATTTTTAGGAGGAATTGTTTGTGAGTCAATATACATCCGCATCAACCCCAACTATGGACGGGAAAATGCCGCATATTCTCTGCACGAAGGACGACATCGGTGAAATTGTCCTTCTGCCGGGTGATCCGGGACGCGTTGCCATGTTCCGGGACATGCTGGACGATTTTAAGATTGTCAGCCAGAACCGTGAGTACACCGTAGGCACCGGCTTTTACGAAGGCGTAAAAATCACGGTCTGTTCAACGGGTATCGGCGCGCCATCTACGGAGATCGCCGTCATCCAGCTCATCGCCCTGGGAGCAAAGGCGCTGATCCGCATCGGCGGGACAGGCGTCATGAAAGAAGATGTGCCCTGCGGCGCCATGGTGTTAAATACGGGCGCTGTCCGAATGGGCGGCTCGTCCTGCTTCTATGCACCGGCGGAATACCCGGCTATCGCTTCTTTTGAGGTGGTGGATTGCTTAAAAAAGGCATGCGAGGAGTTAAACCGCAGCTATGCCATGGGAATCTGCGTTTCCGTGGGGTCCTTCTACCATGGACAGGGGCGGAAAATGCCCTTTGAGACGGATTATGACGAAGAAGAAGTGCTGAAAAAGTACCGGAAATGGAATGTCCTCAACATGGAAATGGAGGCAGAGACCATTTTTACGCTGGCCTCTTTAAACGGCGTGCTGGCCGGGAGCATCTGTTCCGTACACTGCAACCGGGTGACGGATCAGTGGCTCGTGGACAATGAGGCGGCTCAGAAAGAGATGTGTGAGACGGCCCTGGCGGCGTCCGCGCGGCTTTCCAGAGAGTATCTGCACGCAGACGGATTGGAATAATTTTTCCGGCACCAGAGGGCGCCCGGAGAGGTTATAGAAAAAAGATGGAGGAGAGAATTATGAGAAAGAGAGTATTGGCAGCCGCCTTATGCGCGGCCATGGCCGCATCCCTTCTTGCGGGATGCAGCGCAGAGAGTGCACAGAAGGCGAGCGAGGCACAGGCCTCTCAGGCCGCGGAAACAACGGCCGCTGAAACAGAAGGGGAAAAGGAAAGCGAAATGGCAGCAGAATCCGCCGCAGAGACGGCGGCTGCCGGAGATCTGAAAACCGTGTCCATCCAGATTGACGGTTCCGCAGTCCCGTATTATGCACCGCTTTATATTGCCCAGGAGAAGGGCTTTTTCGCGGAAGAGGGGCTGAATGTGGAGTTTTATTATGCTGCCGCCGCTGACATCGTAAAGAATGTGGCCGCAGGAAATGTGGAGTTCGGTTTCCCGAATGCAGATGCTGTCGTGGCCGCCAAAGCACAGGGAATTCCGGTTAAGGTTGTTCACACCACATATCAGGAGGGCCTTGGCGCCATCATTTTCGGAACCGATTCCGGAATCCGGACACCGGCCGATCTGAAAGGGAAAAAGGTTGCTGTCACGAGCCTGGGAAGCGCAAATTATTTCCAGCTTCAGGCAGCCATGGAGTCGGAAGGATTAAGCATTGATGATGTCCAGGTAGAGATCGTGGGCACCGGCGCGATCCTGACAGCCCTGACCGAGGGCCAGGTGGATGCCATCGTATTTTCCAAGTTAAGAACCATCGAGTTAAACAATTCCGGCTATGCCGCCAGTGAGATCACCTGCGACCAGTTCCTTCCGTCCTTCGGAAATATCGTTGTGGCGGGCGACAGCCTGATAAACGAAGATCCGGAGACTGTGGACGGTTTCTGCCGCGCCCTGACAAAAGGGATTGAGTATATCATCGACGGCCATGTGGAGGAGGCAGTTGACCTTTCCATCGAGAAGTATGCGCCGACCTTTGAGGACAAGCGGGATGTGGTAATTGAAATCTTAAACGATGTGTTCATTGCGACCTTATGGCAGAGCGATTATACCGAGGCCAACGGCATCGGCGCTTCCAATCCGGAGAAATGGCAGAACCTGATCGATGATTCCAAGGAGATTGGAAACATCGACGAGACCTTTGAGGCAGCGGAACTTCTGTACACACCGGCAGAGTAAAAAACAGGCGGCCGGCAAACGAAAGAATGGAGAGATGGCAAAATGTTTTACCGCAGATACAGAAAAGTTATTCTTCCAATGATTTTCCTCCCGGTATTTCTGATCCTGTGGGAGGCGTATATCCGGATTTTCCATGTGCCGAACTATCTGCTTCCAGGCCCGGTTGAGCTGGCCGGCTCCATGGTGAAGCTCTTCACCACAGGCGGCGTCATGAAACATATCGCCGTGACGATGGAGGAGATCCTTTCGGGAACGGCCGTCGGCATTGTTATCGGACTCATATCAGGCTACATTATGGCGAAAATCCGTTTCATCGAGCGGCTTGTGATGCCCTTTGTCATCATTGTACAGACGGCGCCGAAGATTTCCCTGGCTCCTTTATTCATCCTCTGGATGGGACTGGGGATCGAGTCGAAGGCAGCGCTTGTAATTCTTGTTGTGTCATTCCCGATTATGATTAACGAGGTTGCAGCAATTCGTTCCATCGAGGACAACGTCTACAATCTGATGAAGGTGTTAAAAGCGTCTCGCTGGCAGGTGTTTTTCCATATTGAGCTTCCTTATTCTGTTGAGATGATGCTGTCGGGAATCAAGCTGGCGCTGACACAGGCCATGACCGGCGCTGTGATCGGCGAGATGATCGGCGCCAAGGCCGGACTCGGCTATCTTCTGACATTGGGAAGTGAGACGTATGATATTAAAATGATCCTCAATGCTGTGATTCTTCTGAGCGTGATCGGGCTGGCCATGTATCTGATATCCGGATTCGTGGAGAAGAAAGCCCTTTACTGGAAGACGATTGATAAGAGCGTTGTGGGATAAGAAAAAACGAAATTGGACGGCGCCGGCCGGGACACATGCACTCCCGCCACGCCGCACCACATAAAAAGTGCCCGATGCCAAACTGATATGCTCCCTTCTAGGTAGACAGTTGAAATAATAAAACTGTTTATCAAGGAGGGAGCATTTCTTATGCGTAAATATTCTGCTGAAGATAAATTACGAATGGTAAAGCTTATTTTGGAAGCTAAACATAGTATTACATCTGTATCAACAGGCGAAGGAATTCATCCTACTACTTTAGAAGAATGGATTCGTAATTATCAGTCTATGGGTTCAGAAACCTTTTACAACAAAGGATGGACCAAAAGAACTTCTGCCGAGAAAGAGATTGCCGTACAAGAGTATCTTTCTGGTCTTGGTTCACTACGTGATATTTGTAAAAAATATAAAATTTCCAGTACTCGTACACTCAGGCAATGGATTGCGCTGTATAATGGTCATAAGGAACTGAAGGCTTCCAGAACAGGAGGATGTAGTCTTATGACCAAAGGAAGAAAAACAACGTTTGAAGAAAGAGTGGAAATTGCATCCTACTGCATTTCCCATGGCCATAACTATGCTGAAACATCAGAAAACTTTAAGGTGTCCTATCAGCAGGCACGAAATTACACTATCAAATACGAAACAGGCGGAGTTCCTGCATTACAGGATAACCGCGGCAAAAGAAAATCGGAAGATTCTCTTACAGGGGTAGAAAAGCTTCAAGAGGAGTTGAAACGGGAAAAAGCCAAACGGCAACGTGCAGAAATGGGGTTATCATTCTTAAAAAAATGAGAGAAAGCCGAAGGGAGGCGGGGCTGAGCCTGATCCGCCACGAGCATATCTATCAGGCTGTCAAAGAAGAACAGAAAGAACACGATTATCCGATACAGGCGCTTTGTAAGATTGGCGGTGTTTCAAGGGCGGCTTATTACAAATGGCTGAACCATGAAATGTCAGAGAATGAACAGGAAGACCGAAAAATTGCGGAACTGATAGAAAAAATCCACATAGAATCACCTGATAAGGGTTATCGCAGAATCCGTGATGAGTTGGAGCGTTACCATGACATTGATGTAAATGATAAACGTGTTTTGCGCATCTGCCGGAAACTTGGTATCAAATCCACCATTAAATATGCAAACGATAGCTGTACAAGACAGGCTGCAAATCCACAGTACATAGCCGAAAATATCCTGAATCGTGAATTTACGGCAGAAGCTCCGAATGAAAAGTGGTTGACCGATGTAACGGAATTTCATTACTATATCGGAAATGAAAAGCACAAGGTATATTTAAGTGCAATTCTTGACCTGTATGACCGAAGAATCGTATCCTACCGTATTGGAGACAGTAATAGTAATGCATTAGTGTTTGATACCTTTGATGATGCAGTCAAAGATAATCCTGATGCACATCCGATGTTTCACAGTGACAGAGGCTTTCAATACACCAATAGAGCCTTTCATGCAAAACTTGAAGCAGCAGGGATGATGCAGAGCATGTCCAGAGTAGCAAAGTGTATCGATAATGGACCAATGGAAGGATTCTGGGGAATTCTAAAACGGGAGCGTTATTATGGTAAACGATTTATGGACAGAGAATCACTGGTGGTCATGATAGAGAAATATATCAATTACTATAACAACAGACGTTTGCAGAGGAAGCTTGGTATAGTAACACCAATGGAGAAACACGAAAAATATTTACAGGCAGCGTAAAAATCTGCCAGCAGGTGATACCTACTGGCAGAAAAAAATTATATTTTTTTGATTGTCTACTTGACGGGAAGCAGTTCAAACCGCATCGGGCACTTTTTTATATGAGATGAGAAACACCTATTTATGATCTGCTGTCATATATTTCGTGTAATTCGGATCGATATTGTATTTCTTCATATAGTATTTATGCAGAATAATCTGAAGAAAATACAGGGCAACGAGTCCAATCGGAAGGAGCACAAACGGCGATACTCTCGTAAATCCGAAGACAACATAGAGGACTGCGATCACGGAAATAACGGTAACAGAGTAGGGCACCTGGGTTCCGACGTGGTCGATGTGGTCGGCTCCGGAGAAGATGGAGGCCATAACCGTCGTGTCGGATACCGGCGAGCAGTGATCACCGAAGATAGCGCCGGACAGGACTGCACCCGTCATACCGGTGGAGAAGGTGATGTCGCCGGTAACGGCATAGCCAAGCTGGATTGCCAGAGGAGTCATGATTGCCATGGTTCCCCAGGACGTTCCGGTTGCGAAAGCCACCAGGCAGGAGCAGATCAGTACAAGCAGGGGAAGAAGTCCCGTGGGAACGCTTCCGCCAACATAGTGAGCAACGAAATCACCGAGGCCAAGGCTCTGGGTAACAGCCGCCAGAGACCATGCCATAACGAGGATTGCACCTGTCATGGCCATGAGCTTGAAGCCGTCGACGATGGTGTTCATGGTTTCTTCAAAGGTCATGATTCTTGTTGCAAGAGCCAGGACAATACCGGTAACAGCCATACCGAAGGAACCCCAGTAAAGGGCGAGCTGTGCGTCGCAGGCATCCAGGATTGCCATGATATCGGAGCCGGTTCTTGCGGGATTCGTAAGACCCGTGTAAAGGATACCGGAAATGATGATGACAAAAGCAACGGCAATCGGGAGTACGAAGCAGCGTACCATGGGCTTCGTCTTCTTTGCTTCACCGAGCTCGCTTCCCACATCCAGCATTGGCTTTGCGCCGGGGCGTGTAAATTCGCCGGTAGTAAGGGCGCGGACCTCAGCCTTTAACATAGGGCCGTAGTCTCTTCCCGTGTACATCATCATACCCACGAAAATCAGGGTGAAAATTGAGTACATATTGAAGGGCAGGCCGTTGATATAAGCGCTGACCGGCGTGCTTTCGGTGATGCCGGCAGCATCAAGGCCCTGGCCGATCATACTGATCTGGTAAGCGATCCAGTCAGAGATAAAGAACGCTGCGGCCGGAGCTGCGGTGGCATCCAGCACGTAGGAAAATTTTTCAGATGAAATGCGGTAATCCTTACAGATATCGCGGAACACGTTTCCGTCTACGGCGGAAACAAGGCAGTCGTTTACGGAGCAGAGAATGCCGAGTCCCCAGGTTCCCAGGCAGACAGAGCGGCGCTTTTTGAATTTCTGTTTTGCCGCTTCGGCAAGTGCATAGCTGCCGCCGAGTCTCCAGATGAAGGAGATGCCGACGCCCATGAACAGCGTGAACAGAAGAAGAATGATGTTGTCAGCCATGTTGACGGCGATGGCGTCCAGGGAATATGCGGCCGCAGACAGCGGGTTAAAGTGGCACATTACCAGGGCGCCGGCGAAAAGCCCGGCAAACATGGACAGAAGTACCTGTTTTGTCGCAAAACAAAGTGCGATGGCAACGACTGGCGGAATCAGGGTTAATATACCAAAATTTGCTTCCATAACGAATCCTCCTCGTATTTCAGGGATGGGCTGCCCGCCGCAGGGAGCCAGGAAAACCTGCCGAACAGCATCTTTGTCCTTTTTTAGAGCAACATCCGTGCCAGAAAAAGAGCGGGTTTCTGGAAAAAATTGACTTTTAATAGGGAAAAAAGAGGTGTAAAATTATATGAGCAGCAAAATTGTGAAATTAAAAACAAAGAAAAATTGTCAAAAATTGCCAGGTTGATATGTCAAATTGACTTGACAGAGCGGATGGCAAGAGCCAGGAAAAGCCTGCCGCGTTGTGACAAGAGCGGCAGGCGGATGACAGGAGGCGCGCTGGCCATGGCCTTACTCCCCGCGGAGACGTTCGATTTTCCGGTACAGGGTGCGGAGGCTGATGTGCATCTCGGCGGCGATCCGTTTTTTTCCTTCTAAGGTATGGCCGTACTGTTCTAAGAGCGCCTCCAGCCGTTCTGTTTCGGCGTCGGCCGCAGAAAGAGCCTTTGCTTTTCTGGGCTTTGCCGCTTTTTCCGTTTTCTGCTGGATGGTCTCAGGAAGATCCGAAAGCCGCAGGACATCGGATTCGCAGAGGTTGGCAGCGTACTCGATGACATTCTGGAGCTCTCTGACGTTCCCGGGCCAGCGGTAGGAGATAAAATATTCCACCACCTCGTCGGAAAAGCTCCGAAGAGGCGTCTCCATTTTCTGACGCATCTTTTTTAAATAATTTTCCGCAATCGGCATGATGTCGCCTTTCCGTTCCCGCAGGGGCGGAAGCTTCAGGTTGATGACATTGATCCGGTAGTAGAGATCCTCGCGGAAGGTTTTTTCCGCCACCATGTTGGCAAGATCCCGGTTGGTGGCCGCGATGATCCGGACGTCCAGATGGATTTTTTTCGTGGAGCCGACACGCTCCAGCTCATACTCCTGAAGGACGCGCAGAAGCTTCGGCTGAACCGACAGGGGCATTTCGCCGAGCTCATCCAGAAACAGCGTCCCGCCCTGGGCCATCTCGATTTTTCCGATCTTCCCGCCCTTTTTCGCGCCGGTAAAGGAACCTTCCTCGTAGCCGAAAAGCTCACTCTCAAAGAGATTTTCCGGGATGCTGGAGCAGTTGATGGCTACGAAGGGGTATTTGCTCCGCTTGCTCTGTTCATGGATGGCCCTTGCGGCCAGCTCCTTTCCTGTGCCGGTTTCCCCGGTAATCAGGACGGGAGATGGGCTGTCGGCAACGCGGCGGATCAGCCGCAGCATGGTTTCGGCGGCCGGGCTAGAACCGATGATGCTGCCGAAAAAGCCGGAATCGTCCTCCGGAGCGCCCAGGTCGCCGTCCATGCGGATCAAAATGGCAGACGGCTGGCCGTCCTGAAGCACCGGCCTGGTTGTCAGCCTGGCAGTCATGTCCCCAAGGCGGGCCGGCTTTTCAAACAGATGGTCGCCGCCGGTGATCCTGCGGACAATGGCGGCCGGGAACATCTGCCAGAGAGAGGTGCTGGAAATGTTGCACATCTTAAGGAGGCCGGAAGCCGGCTGGTTATACCGGAGAATGACCCCGTGGGGATCTGTTAAAAGGAGAGGCTGCGGACAGAACTCCATGGCGGCGGCAATGGCGGGATCTGTGCCGCCGGCGGCTTTTCCGCCGTCCCGGTTTGCGAGAAGGCCGCCGAGAAGGTTCCCCAGCTCCGTAATGGCATTTAAGTAAACGGGCGTGTTCTCCGTAATCCGGCGCTGTCCTTCTTTCGTAAAGGATGTAAAAGAAATGACACCTGCGGTGGCGGTGTCGGCGTGGATACAGCAGAGGATTTCGATTGTGGACGGACAGTGGTCTTTGAATCGGCACCCGATGCAGGCCGGCATGTTTCCCGGATCCGTCACCAGGATGCTGCCGTTTTCCAACACCTCCCGGATGAACGGCGTGTGGACAGTGCGGCCTTTCTTTTTCAGATAGGTCGGGGTACAGCAGAACAGTTTGCTGTCGCTGTCAAAAATAGCGATTTCCAGACGGAGCGCATCGCTGGCAGCAGTAATCAGCCGCTCTGCGGAAGACCGTATTTCTTCTAAACGGGCCATGGATCCACCTCCCAGAAAAATTATTATTGGGGATACTGTATCACACTTGAGGAAAATAGACAACAAAAATATTGACGAAAACGTCAATGTCAAAAACGATGCATGACAAATGGCAAATATGGCAAATTTGACAAGAAAGTTTTGGACATGCCTTTGAACGCCGGAATGCGAAATGGAAAAAATGTTGGAGAAAACAGCATTTTTGGAAAAAAACGGAACTTTTTTGGAAACCTGGCACGGTTATTGCTAAATATAGGGCAGGACGCCGGGAACAGCCTCCGTCACATAATGCCAGGAACGGAGGCCCCGGCGGGTATTTGAAAAATTCGATATGCGTGAAAAAAATAAGGAGGGCTTTTATGCTTCAGAAAAAAGATCCATTAAATCTTACAGGCAAGGTTGCCGTTATCACAGGCGGAAGTTCAGGAATCGGTTTAGGCGTCTGCGAGCTTTTATCTGCCTACGGCGCAAAGATCGCCATGGTTGATATCAGCCCCAAGGGCGAGGAAAAGGCACAGGAACTGCGGGATGCAGGCCGTGAGGCGACCTTCTTCCAGTGCGACGTTACCAACGAAGAGCAGGTGAAGAAGACGGTTGACGCCATCGTGGAGAAGTACGGAAAAATCGACGTCCTTCACAACAATGCCGGCGTAACCGTAAGAAAAACCATCGCTGACCTTTCCGAAAAGGAATGGGATTTCGTCCTGGACGTAGGCTTAAAGGGACTGTTCCTCTTCTCCAAGCATGTAATCCCGGTAATGGCAGCCAACGGCGGCGGCAGCATCATCAACACCGGATCCGGCTGGGGCCTTAAGGGCGGCGACCAGGCAGCAGCTTACTGTGCTGTCAAAGGCGGTATTGTCAATGTGACAAGAGCGATGGCAATCGACCACGGCCACCAGAACATCCGTGTCAACAGCATCAACCCGGGTGACACCGATACGGCAATGCTCCGTGACGAGGGAAGACAGACCGGCGTTGTCAAAGCAGGCGATGACCAGATGGATGCATACCTGGCTGACTGCGGTACAGGAAGACCGCTTGCCAGAATCGGTATGCCGGAGGACATTGCGAACGGCGTCCTGTTCCTTGCAAGCGACCTTGCAAGCTGGATCACAGGCGCAGCACTCGTTGTAGACGGCGGCGGAATCGCATAATAGAAATTTTAAGGAGGATATAGCTGCATGAAAGGATTTGAGAACCATCCTTACATACCAAACTCGGTTCCGGAAATCCAGGAGGAAATGTTAAAGGAAATCGGCATGACTTCTCTGGAGGAGCTTCATAAAAATGTTCCGGAGCTTCTGAAATTAAAAAATGAGATGAACATCCCGAAGGCCTTCGGCTCTGAGTATGAGTTAAGAAGACATGTGGAGAAGCTTCTTTCCCACGATACGGACTGCAAAAAGAACATCAACTTCCTGGGAGCCGGTTGCTGGCAGCACTACGTTCCGGCCGTCTGCGACGAGATCAACGGCAAGGGCGAATTCTTAACAGCCTACGGCGGTGAGCCCTACAATGATGAGGGAAGATTCCAGGCATTGTTTGAGTACGAGAGCATGGTGGCAGAGCTGGTTGACATGGACGTTGTCAACGTGCCGACCATGGACTGGGCCCAGGCGGCTGCGACAACCGTCCGCATGGCACAGAGAATCACGAACCGTTCCGTCATCCTGGTTCCGGAATACATGGATCCGGAGAAATTAAAGGCCATGGAAAACTACGGCGAAGCCGTTCTGAAATTTGAAAAAGTAAAATGCGGCGCCGACGGCTGCCTGGATCTTGAAGATCTGAAGGCAAAATTAAACGGCGACGTGGCAGGCGTATATTTTGAGAACCCGGGCTATCTCGGCGTTATCGAGCCCAACGGCCAGAAGATTTCCGATCTGGCACACGAGGCAGGCGCACTGAGCCTGGTGGGCGTGGATCCCATCTCCCTCGGTGTTCTGGCGACTCCGCCGTCCTACGGTGCAGACATCGTCTGCGGCGACCTTCAGCCGCTCGGAATCCATATGAACTACGGCGGCGGCCAGTCCGGCTTCATGGCAACGAGAGACGAGGAGAAATTCGTCATGGAATTCCCGTCCCGTCTGTTTGGTATTGCACCGACGACGGAGCCGGGCGAGTACGGCTTCGGCGATGTGGCATATGACAGAACCTCCTTCGGCCATCACAGGGAGCATGGCAAGGAGTACGTCGGAACCCAGTCCGCACTCTGGGGCATCACAGCCGGCGTTTACCTTGCAACCATGGGCCCCAAAGGAATGGAAGAGGTAGGAACCACGATCATGTCCAATGCCCAGTATGCGGCTAAGAAACTGAATGAAATCCCGGGCGTAAAGGCCAATGTTTTCGGCAGCACGTTCTTTAAGGAGTTCGTAGTTGATTTTAACGGCACAGGAAAGACTGTTGCGGAAATCAACAAGGCACTTCTCTCCAAAGGCATCTTCGGCGGCAAAGACCTGTCGAAGGAATTCCCGGCACTGGGACAGTCGGCCCTCTACTGCGTGACAGAGGTTCATACGGCTGAAGACATTAAAGAGCTCACAGACGCTCTGAAAGAAATTCTTGGCTAGCTGCAGAAAGGAATGATATTGTGAAAAGAATAGACAGAAGTGAGAAAGTCAATGTCCATTTTCACCAGGCCAAATGGAATGAGCCGGTGATTTATGAACTCAGCACCCCGGGCGAGAGAGGAATCCTTGTAAACAGCCCGGAGGAAGAAGTGGCCGGCCAGGTAGAGGGCGTGAATGCCCTTCCGGCAGGGATGAAGAGAAACACGAAATTAAATCTTCCGGAAATGTCCCAGAGCCGCGTGTTAAGACACTATGCGAGACTGGCACAGCAGACCCTCGGCGCTGATGTGAACATCGAGATCGGCCAGGGAACATGTACCGTAAAATACAGCCCGAAGGTCAACGACCAGCTTGCAAACCTGATCCGTGACTACCATCCGCTTCAGGATGTGGACACGGTACAGGGAATTTTAAAGATTTTCCATGAGACCGACAAATACATGAGCGAGATTTCCGGCATGGACCGCTTCTCCTTCCAGCCGGGCGGCGGTTCCCAGGGCATCATGACCATGGCTTCCGTGATCCGCGCATATTTCAAAGACAAGGGCGAAGACCGTGATGAGATCATCACCACCATCTACTCCCATCCGTCTGATGCAGCCGGCCCGGCCGTGGCAGGCTTCAAGATCATCTACCTTCAGCCGGATCCTGTGACAGGCGTTCCGTCCCTGGAGCAGTTAAAGGCAGCAGCAGGCCCGAAGACGGCCGGTTACATCGTTGCGAACCCGGAGGACACCGGCGTTTACAACAGCCATGTAAAAGAATTCGTGGACTATATCCACTCCATCGGCGGCCTCTGCGCCTATGACCAGGCAAATGCCAACGGTCTTTTAGGCGTTACGAGAGCAAGAGATGCCGGCTTTGATATGTGCTTCTTCAACCTTCACAAGACCTTCTCCACGCCTCACGGCTGCGGCGGCCCTGCCTGCGGCGCAACGGGTGTGCAGAAAGACCTGGTGAAATACCTTCCGGCTCCGCTTGTCGGCTTTGACGGAGAGAAATACTATCTCGACTATGAGACTGTCAGCAATCCCTGCGCGGTCGGCAAGGTCAGAGAGTGGTACGGCGTTGCCCCGGTTGTGTTAAAGGCATACTGCTGGATCAGGAGCCTTGGCCCGAACGGCCTCTATCAGGTTGCCAAGACGGCTGTTTTAAACAACAACTACCTGTTCAAGAAGTTAATGGAGCTTCCGGAGGTTTCCGCATACTACGAGGACGGAAACAACCAGAGAATCGAGCAGGCACGCTACACCCTCGAGAAGCTGGAGAAAGAGACGGGAATCGGTACGCTGGATATCCAGAGAAGAATGATGGACTTCGGCATGCATTACTGGACATCCCACCATCCGTTCTATCTGCCTGAGCCGATGACCTTAGAGCCGACGGAGACCCCGTCCAAGAAGGACATCGACGAGTACATCGAGACCCTTAAGTATGTCTTCAAAGAGGCTCATGAGAATCCGGAGATCATTAAGACAGCTCCGCACAGAAGCGTAACCCACCAGGTTGACGAGTCCTACATGGACGACGCTGCGGCATGGGCGCCGACCTGGAAGACATATCTGAGAAAATATACGGAATAAGCAGGAAACAGACATGAAAAAAATTGGCCTTATCATCAATCCCATCGCAGGGATGGGAGGCAGCGTGGGCCTTAAAGGGACAGACCATGTGGCGGAGGAAGCGCTCCGCCGCGGGGCTGTCCCCGGATCGGAAAAACGGGCGGAAGCGGCTCTTTCGGAGCTTTTGCCGTTTCGGGAGGAACTGGTAATTGCCAGCTATCCCGGTGCAATGGGCGGACGTCTCGCCGAAAAAATGGGATTTCATACCGAGCTTCTCTGCTGTGAGGAACGTGCGGAAACGGATGCAGCCGACACGGTCCGCCTGGCGGAAAGCCTGGTAAAAGAGGGGGCAGAGCTTCTTCTTTTCGCGGGCGGCGACGGCACGGCCAGGGATATTTACCGGGCCGTAGGCGCAGAGCCGGCCTGTGTCGGAATCCCGGCAGGCGTAAAAATCCATTCACCGGTGTATGCGAAAAATCCCCAGGCGGCCGGGAAGTTAGCGGCCCTGTGGATTTTGGGGAAAGTCCGGGCGTGCAGGGAGCAGGAGGTTCTCGACATCGACGAGGACGCCTACCGGGCCGGCCGGATCAGTACCTCGCTCTACGGATATTTAAACGTACCGCTGGAGCAGAAGTTCATCCAGAACCGCAAAGCGCCGACGCCTCTTTCCGACGAAGCAGCCATCGAGTCCATCGCCTATGAGGTGACGGATCACATGGAGCCTGACGTGGTGTACCTGGTGGGAGCCGGGACGACGACGAGAGGCGTCATGGACAAGCTCGGGCTGCCGGACACGCTGATCGGTGTGGACGTGGTGGAAAATGGAAAGGTTCTGGAACAGGACGCCTACGGGGAAAAAATCCTCACCCATATCAGGGGAAGGCGCGCAAAGCTGATCCTCACCATCACGGGAGGCCAGGGCTTCCTTTTCGGCCGCGGGAACCAGCAGCTTACGCCGGAGGTCATCCGCGCGGTGGGAAAGGAAAACATGATTCTGATCGCAGCACCGTCTAAGCTTGCGGCGTTAAGGGGAAATCCGCTTTTGGTGGATACGCCGGATAGAGAGCTTAATAAGGAGCTGTGCGGGTATTATAAGGTTATTACGGGGTATAAAGAATATACGGTATGCCAGGTGGCAGAACCGTAGGAAAAGGCTGGGAAACAGCGCCGGTGTGCGGCGTGGGTTCCCGGTCTTTTTGTCTCTCCGGCGGTCTCCTCTTTGACAATTTTCCGAAAATCATGTAGAATTATGAATTTGCAGGAACCAAAAAAGTTGTGATTCAGGAGCAGAATATGAGAGTACAGAATGATGATTTACATAAACAGGAAGCGGCGCCTTTAAAGGAAACGGCGCTTTTTATCCTTCCGCCGGTGACGGCTTTTTATCTGATGCAGTTCGTCTACGGGGCGAATCCGTGGGAGATGGAGCTTTTTGCAGCGCTGGGAAACATTCTCTGCATCGGCACCGTCTATTTTCTCCTCTGCGCCGTGACCGGGTACCCGGCGGCCTGCTGCATCGCCGTCCATGCCTTGTGCGGCGTTTGGGGCGCTGTCAATTATTTTGTCTCGGTCTATCGCGGGACGCCGGTGCTTCCGTGGGATCTGACGGCGCTTGGGACGGCCTTTGCCGTGTCAGGGACATACAGTTTCTTTCCTACCTGGCGGATGGCGGCCGGAATTTTATTCCTTGGCGGGCTTTGCTGGGCCCTGAGAAAACAGATCCTCACCGGCCGCTTCCTTCCGGATTTCAGGAACGCATTTTTCCGGGGCGCTGTTCTGGCGGCCGGTGTGCTCTGCCTGATGCCTGTGCTTGAGCCGGAACGGCTTACGGCCTTTGGCATCGAGCCGGACGTGTGGAACCAGACCGAGGCCTATAAAAACGGCGGCGTAGTCGGCGTCTTTCTGCGGAACACGGAATTTATGGAAGTGGAAAAGCCGGAAAACATGACGGCGGAGCGCGCAAAGGAAATTCTTGACGGGACAAAGAGGGAGCCGCTTCCGGAAATTTCCGCGGGCCGGCCGAACATTGTCGCTATTATGAATGAATCCTGGGCGGATTTTGAGGAATTCGGAAACCTTTCCCTGACGGAGAGCGTGACGGATTACATGGATTCCCTGACGGATGCCGTGCGGGGACATGCTTACACGTCGGTATTCGGCGCAGGAACCAGCGCCAGTGAGTTCGAGTTTCTGACGGGGAATTCCATGGCGTTTCTTCCCTCCGGCAGCATTCCTTACCAGCAGTATATCCTGGGGGACAGCCCGTCGATGGCTTCCATATTAAAAGAAAACGGTTACAGGACGTTGGCCTTCCATCCCGGCGAGCGGACGTCCTGGCAGAGGAACCTGGCGTACCCGCGCCTTGGCTTTGACGCGTTTCTATGCGGGGAAGACATGAACGTGACGGCAACGGAGGAGCACGGCTATATCAGCGATGCGTCGGACTTCAGACAGATTATCTGGGAATTTGAGAACAAAGAGCCGGGTGATCCGCTGTTTTTGTTTAACGTGACGATTCAGAACCACGGAAGCTACACGGCGAAGGACTATCCGGCCGAAGTACAGCTTGCCGATAAACCGGGCAGGTATCCCATGGCCGAGCAGTACCTGACCCTGGCAAACAAGACGGATGAAGCCCTGCGGCTTTTGATTGATTATTTTTCCGGATACGATGAGCCGGTGCTTCTCGTCATGTTCGGCGACCATCAGCCGTCGGTGGAGCAGGAGTTCCTGGATGAGGCATACGGCGTCAGACAGGAGGACATGACGATGGAACAGTATATGGGAAAATTCCGTGTCCCGTTCCTCATCTGGGCCAATTATCCGCTGCCGGAAGACGGGCCGGAGGTTACGAGCCTCAATTTCCTGGGCCAGTACGTCCTCCGGTACGCAGGCATCGAGCCGGACGGCTACGGCGCATACCTCTGGGAATTCCAAAAAGAGCTGCTGGCCATGACCTTTGTCGGCTATATGGATCGAGAGGGGAATGCGTACAGCCATTTGGAGACGAATGGGTTTTCGGAGAGGATTGAGGAGTATCGGGGTGTGCAGTATGAGAGGGTGTTTGGTGACTCTTATAATGAAAACTAATCCTTTAAAATCCCCCGCCGCAATGCTATAATATCCTTATCACAAAGCAAAGATAGGAGAACGCCTCAAATGAAAAAAATGATTTCCTGGAACGTCAACGGCCTGCGAGCCTGCATGGGCAAGGGATTTATAGAGACAATGAACAGCCTGGACGCCGACATCTTCTGCATCCAGGAGAGCAAGCTCCAGGAGGGCCAGATCGACCTCGACCTTCCCGGCTATCACCAGTACTGGAACTATGCCGAGAAAAAGGGCTATTCCGGCACGGCCATGTTTACGAAAGAAGAGCCCATGTCCGTAACCCTGGGAATCGGAATGGAAGAGCATGATAAAGAAGGCCGGGTCATCACAGCCGAATTCCCGGAATACTATGTCGTCACCTGCTATACGCCAAATTCCCAGGAGGGCCTGAAGCGTCTGGACTACCGCATGGAATGGGAGGACGCTTTCCTTTCCTATTTAAAGAAGCTGGAGGAAAAAAAGCCTGTGATTTTCTGCGGCGATTTAAACGTGGCCCACACGGAAATCGATTTAAAAAATCCGAAAACAAACCGGAAAAACGCCGGTTTTACCGATGAAGAGCGCGGCAAATTTTCGGCGCTTCTTGAGGCTGGATTCATCGACACCTACCGCTATTTTTACCCGGACAAAGAGGGCGTCTATTCCTGGTGGTCGTACCGCTTCTCGGCCAGGGCGAAAAATGCCGGGTGGCGCATTGACTATTTCTGCGTGTCCCAGGCCTTAAAAGACCGCCTTGAAAGCGCCGATATCCACACAGAAATCATGGGCAGCGACCACTGTCCCGTGGAGCTGGTAATCCGGTAGCGAGGTGGCGAACGTATGAATCTAGTGACAGCAGAGCATTTGACAAAATCCTATACGGAGCGGCTTCTTTTTGACGACACGGATTTTTCTATCAATGAGGGCGAAAAGGTAGGCCTGATCGGCGTCAACGGGACGGGAAAATCCACGCTTTTAAAGATTGTGGCAGGCCTTGAGGAGCCGGACTCCGGCCGCGTGGTGCGTGGCCGGAACCTGGAGATCCGCTATCTGCCGCAGAATCCTGTTTTCGACGACGGCGACACGGTGCTCCAGTGCGTCCTGAAGGACAACGAAGGGCATGAGCATGTCTGGGATCTGGAAAGCCAGGCCAAGGCCATGTTAAACCGCCTCGGGATTACCGATCACAGTGCGAAGGTGGAGACACTTTCCGGTGGCCAGAAAAAGCGGGTGGCGCTGGCGAGCGTCCTTTTATCCACGGCAGGTCTTTTAATCCTGGACGAGCCGACGAACCATTTGGACAGCGAGATGGCCGACTGGCTCGAGGACTATCTGAGGAAATTTAAGGGTGCGCTTCTCATGATTACCCATGACCGGTATTTCCTCGACAGCGTGACGAACCGCATTGTGGAGCTGGATAACGGAAAGCTTTACAGCTATCAGGCCAATTACGAGGGCTTTTTAAAATTAAAGGCAGAGCGCATGGACATGGAACGGGCAACGGAGCGGAAGCGCCAGTCCATCCTGCGGGTGGAGTTAGCCTGGATGCAGCGGGGCGCAAGGGCGCGTTCCACGAAGCAGAAGGGCCGCATCATGCGCTATGAGGAATTAAAAGACAGGAAAGGGCCGGCAGAAGAAGAGTCTGTGGAGATGGAGTCCGTATCCAGCCGCCTCGGCCGGACGACCGTGGAATTATCCGATATCTGCAAGGCCTATGGGGACAAGGTTTTAATCCGTGACTACACGTACTTTTTCCTGAAAAACGACAGGATCGGCTATATCGGCCCCAACGGAAGCGGAAAATCCACGTTGATGAAAATCATCGCCGGATGGATCAAGCCGGATTCCGGTACCGTGGAAATCGGCCAGACCGTGAAGCTTGGCTATTTTTCCCAGGAAAACGAGGACATGGACACGAGTCTTAAGGTCATCGACTACATCCGGAACGTGGCCGAATATGTAAAAACGAAAGACGGCAGCATCAGCGCCTCCCAGATGTTAGAGCGCTTTTTGTTCCCGCCGTCCATGCAGTACACGGTGATTGAAAAGCTTTCCGGCGGCGAGAGAAGGCGTCTCTACTTATTAAAGATACTGATGAGCGCGCCGAATGTGCTGATTCTCGATGAGCCAACCAACGACCTGGACATCAAAACGCTGATGATTTTGGAGGACTACCTGGACAGCTTCCAGGGCATCGTCATCACCGTTTCCCACGACCGGTATTTCTTAGACCGTGTCGTCCGCCGGATTTTTGCCTTCGAGGGCAATGGAACGCTTCGCCAGTATGAGGGCGGGTTCACCGATTATCAGGCGGCAAAGGCGGAGCGGGAGGCGGCCCTTTTGGAAACAGGAGCCGCGTCCGGGCAGGCGGGACAGCCGGCCGAAAAGCTCCGCGATGAGAAAAAACGGACAGAAAAACCGCGGGAGAAGAAGCTCAAATTCTCCTACATGGAACAGAAGGAATGGGATACCATCGAGGACGACATCGCCGCATTGGAAGAGAAAATCTCCGGGCTGGAAGCGCAGATGGAAGCGGCAGCCACGGATTACGGAAAGCTTCGCGGCCTCACCGAGGAAAAAGACGAGGCGGAGGCCCGGCTGGAAGAAAAAATGGAGCGGTGGATGTACCTAAACGAGCTGGCGGAGAAAATTGCGTCCCAGAAATAGGGGTGCGGGGAGGTGGCGAATTGTCAGAGTGGCAGAATGAAAAAGAAATCCTGTATCCGCTCGGAGCAACACCCATCGAGGGCGGAGCGAAATTACTGGTTTGTGCAAAGGCAAAGACATGCAGGCTTCTTCTTTATAAAAAGGGAGAGCCGGATCCCGTAAGAATTGAGGAATTTAAGGAAGAGGAGCGCATCGGCGATATCTGGCAGATGACGCTTCTTCAGGATGGACTTGATGAGCTGGAATACTGTTTTGAGGCGGATGGAACGCCTTTTGCGGATTCTTACGGCCGGGAATTTTCCGGCCGGGAGAAATGGGCAGATTTAAAGCGGGGAACGGAGGCGCCGAGAGCCAGCTTCCGGACGGAACCCTTTGACTGGGAGGGGGACAAGCCCCTGGAAATCCCGTACAGCGAGACGATTTTATACCGTCTCCATGTCCGGGGCTTTACAAAGCACAGTTCCTCCGGCGCAGCCTGCGGCGGCACGTTTGCGGCCGTTGAGGAGAAAATCCCCTATTTAAAGGAGCTTGGCATTACGGCCGTGGAGCTTCTGCCGGTGACGGAATTTAACGAGGTCATGACCTCAAAGGCCGGTTCGGGGAGTCCTTTCAGAAAGCCGGAGGCCACCGGCGTCATCAACTACTGGGGCTACGGCGAATCCCTGCTTTTTGCGCCGAAGGCCGCATACAGCGCCGGGAATTGCCCGGCATCCGAGTTAAAGCACCTGATAAAAACGCTGCATAAAAACGGCATGGAATGTATCCTGGAGCTTTACTTTACAGGAAAAGAGGAGCCGCGCCAGGTTCTTGAAGTCCTCCGGTACTGGGTACAGGCCTATCATGCGGACGGCTTTAAGCTTTCCGGCTTCGTGAATGCCGCCATGATTGCGGCTGACCCGTTCCTTGCGGGGACGAAGTTATTTTACTCCAACTGGGAGGGTGCGGCAGATGGAAACGTATCCGGCGGCTATCCGGTGCCGGACGAGGGCGTCGTGACCGTCCGGAAAAAGCATCTGGCCGAATACAATGAGCAGTTTGAAACTGACATGCGCCGCCTGTTAAAGGGCGACGAGGACATGATGAATGCGCTGGCTTTTCATGCGAGACGGAACCCGGCCGCTTACGGCACCGTCAACTACATGGCGAACACCAACGGCTTTACGATGATGGACATGGTTTCCTACGACCGCAAGCACAACGAAAAAAACGGCGAGGAGAACCGGGACGGCAGCGACTACAATTATTCCTGGAACTGCGGCGCAGAGGGGCCGACGCGGAAAAAGAAGATATTAAAGCTTCGGAGAAAACAGCTTCGGAACGCGTTCCTCCTTCTCTTTTTAAGCCAGGGGACGCCGCTCCTTTTAGCCGGGGACGAGTTTGGGAACAGCCAGGACGGAAACAACAATGCCTACTGCCAGGACAATGAGATTTCCTGGCTCAACTGGAAGCTTCTTGAGACGAACCGGGATATTCTGGAGTTTGTCCGCCATGCCATCGCCTTCAGAAAAAACCACTCCCTGTTTCACATGGAGCGGGAGCCGCGGATCATGGATTATAAGTCCCTTGGCCGCCCGGATCTTTCCTATCACGGGGAAAATGCCTGGAGGCCGGAATACGAAAATTTCCGCCGACAGTTGGGAATCCTCTACTGGGGGCCCTACGGAACAGGAGAAGACGGAAAAGCGGACGACAGCTTTTACGTGGCTTACAACATGCACTGGGAGCCGCATGTTTTCGGGCTTCCGAACCTGCCGAAGGGGCAGCGGTGGCATGTGGCCTTCGATACGTCCCGCGATGAGGTGAACGGCTTTTACGAGGACGGCAGCGAGCCGCCGTTAAAAAATCAGAAAGAAACTGTGATTCCGCCCCGCACCATCGTGGTGCTGCGCGGAAAAAAGAGCAGCGGCTACTGGACATATGAGACGGAATTCGGCGAGATTACCATCACCTGCCGCGACGGCGCCGTGACGGGAATTGGCTTCGGCCGCTTTGCGCCGAAGGATAAGGAGCTTGAGGAGACGAGAACCAGCCTCTCCGACCAGGCATACGGCCAGCTTTCCGAATACTTTGCGGGAGAGCGGACGGAATTTGACCTGCCGCTTTCGCCGGAAGGGACAGAGTTCCAGAAAAAGGTCTGGAAGGCGCTGACGGAAATCCCATACGGCGAAACGCGAAGCTATAAGGACATTGCCGCGGCCATCGGGGATGAAAAGGCCGTCCGCGCCGTCGGCTCGGCAAACAATAAAAATTCCATCGGCATCGTCATCCCCTGCCACCGGGTCATCGGGGCGGACGGCTCCATGACCGGCTATGCCGGCGGGCTGGAAAACAAGAAAAAGCTTTTGGAGCTGGAGCGGCGCGTCACGGCGGCGAAGGCGCAGATGCAGGTGAAAAGCAGTGACGCTCCCACTCAGTGCAAGGAGAAAGAATCGTGATCCGGCTTCCCCATGATCTGACCGTCCAGGGCGCTTATGGAAAGAAGCAGGCTCCGGACGGTGCGATACTCCGTTCCCTGTCCGTCACCGGCGGACTCCAGGCTTCCATAGAAGTTCCATACGGGGATCAGGGAGCCGCCGCCTGACGCCTCATACTGCGGCAGATATTCCAGAGCTACCTTTGTCACTGTCCCGCGGATGTACGGCGCAGAGCCGGAATCACTTGCGGCAGGCCAGGCCCGGCACTGCTGTTCAAAAATTTCTTTCATGGCGGTAAAGGGGAGAAGGAAGGGCTCTTGATCCAGCGGGTTTCCCACCGTGTTAAGACCGATGTCCTTAAATACCAGAAGCTGTCCGTCCTGGGAATACAGGATTTCTATATACTGGGAGCTGGGAAGAGAGCCGTTAAAGTAGGAACTCCGGGAATCTGTGACGGGAATGTTTCCGACGCTCAGGACGTAGCGAAGCTGCAATCCATAGCTGCCGGAAAACCGGAACTTGTAGTCCTGGCTTTCCGGGTCAGAGGAACGGAGCCGCTTCCACTGGAAATCCCGCAGAACCAGGTGGGAGAGATTCATGGAATCCAGCAGATCTTCTGCCTTTTCCTCTAGACTGGCGCGCAGGCGTTCTTCTTCCTGGGCGGAGAGGGAAAAGTCTGTTAAGTCGTTGGCGTCAAAATCTCCGTCGGAGGCAGCTGTGGTGCTGACACAGCTGAGCCAGAAAATGGGGGTGGGAGGTTCCACGGAGCGGACTTCCCCGTCTTCCGTTTCCGGCTTCCCGTCGTGGATGGAAAGCTGGTAGCCGAAGCGGCCGTTGGCGTTTGGCAGCACGGTCTGGCCGTTTCGTGAGATAGAAACCTGATCCATGGGGACGCCGGCTTCTTCCAGGGCAGCAGTCATTTGGGCGATCTGGCTGTCCTCGTAGACGGCCTGGGAAAATTCCCATGTGGGGGCGTTTGCGGCGTCGGGAAGAAGAACCGGGGCATCTGCGGTCAGCTCCAGGGTGTCCGTCTGTACGCGGGCCTGGTAGGTGTCAGGGGCCTCGGTCTGGGCACGGAGGGAGACAAAACTGCCGGATGTGCCGGAATCGCCGGTATTTTCGACCCGGTCTGATGAACCAGAAGTCTCAAAACCGGCCATACTGCCGCCATCGTCCGAATTTCCGGCGCTTTCTCCAGCGGTCTCCCGGATGATGACGGCCTGCTTTTTCTGGCATCCGGAAAGCCAGGCGGAAGAAAACAGAGAAATTCCCAAAAGAGCCGCCATTCCCAAAGGACGTGCCAGCGTGAAGGGAAACGGCAGGTATCGTTTCTTTCGTTTCATGAATCATTGCTCCTTTCTGCTGCGGAGCTTTTTGCCCCGCCTCTGTCTCCCAGCATATCACAGCCTCTTTTCAAAGTATTCATCGTTTTGTAAATGTTCTGTAAACGCCACAGTCACCTTTGTCCCCTGACCTTCCTGGCTCTCGATTTTTAAGGAAGCGCCGTGGAGTGCTGCGATGCGCTCACAGAGGGCCAGACCCAGGCCGGAGCCTCCCTGGCTGCGGGAACGGGAGCGGTCTGCCATGTAGAAAGCCTTGGTTACGTGAGGCAGATCCTTTTTTGTAATGCCGCAGCCGGAGTCTTCCACGATGAGTTTCCCCGGCCGGGCTGAGAGGCGGACTGGATCGCCGGGTTTGGAGGCGCGGCAGGCATTCTGAACCAGGTTTGCGAGCAGGCTGGAGAGAAGAACGGCATCCCCGTAAAAAGAGACGTGCGCAGGACAGTCTGAAAGGAGGCGGACGCCGCTTTCTTTTAGCAGGGGAGCGCAGTCTTCATGAACCTGACGGAAAAGGGCATCTGCCGGGATTTCGGAAAAGGAGATGGAATCATTTTCATAAAGTCCCAGAAGGCTTAAAAGACGGGAGGAGAGCTGTTCCATCCTGGCTCCGGACTCATAGATGCGCTGGAGAGCTGCCGTCTGTGCTTCTTTAGGCAGACGCACATGGAGCAGGCTGTCGGCGTAGCCCATGACAGAGGTCATGGGGGTTTTCATCTCGTGGGCCAGGGAGCCTAAAAGGAGCTGCAAATCCTCCACCTGCTGTTCCACCTGGTCGGACATCTGGTTAAAAGCCTGTCCCACCTGTCCCAGCTCGTCAGAGGAGCGGACAGCTACCTTGGTTCCGAGCTTTCCCTGGCTGATGGCCGCGGCCGCGTTTTTTAACTCCTCCAGGGGGCGGAGGGCGCGGGTGAGAAACAGGGCAAGAAGAAGGGAAGCGCCCAGGGAAGACGCCAGGAAAACAAGGCCCGACAGGGCGGCCTGCCGTCCGGCATTTTCCCAGACGGAAGACACATCCGACGCCGCCAGCACAGCGAACCCGTCCGGGTAAAGGAGCGGTTCCATAAGAAGGAGAATGCGGCGGCCGCCCACCTCCTGAACGGCATATTCCCCAGTGAGGGCATCAAGGTTCACGATCTCATAGCCGGTGAGGTTGACGAGGGGTTCCCCGTTTTTGATCAGGGCGTAGCCATCCTTGTAGCAGCGGCGGAACTGGTATTTTAAATAGGCGTCTCTGGCGATTTCCCCCATTTCCTCAAAGTCCTCCCTGGTGCCCACCTGCCGGAACGCCCGTCCGGCGATAGCCAGTTTTTCGCGCTCCTCGGAGGCGGCCGTGTCCAGGCTGTAATTTTTTAAAGAGACGGCAGAAAATGTTCCGCAGAGGGCGAAGACGGATGCAAAGACGCCCAGGACGGCGGCGGTCAGCTTTGTTTTCAATTTCATAGGCTGTCATCCTCAAACATGTATCCGGCTTTGGGAATGGTGCGGATGGCCGTCCCTGCCTTTAATTTTTTCCGCAGTCCGGCCACATGGACGTCCACGGTTCTGGTTTCCCCGCAGAAATCACTCCCCCACACCAGGTCTAACAGTCGGTTCCTCCCAAGAACCAGATTCCTGTTTTTTAAGAAGACGGACAGAAGAGAAAACTCCATGGGCTTTAAGGAGATTTCCCGGCCGCCTTCCGTCACCCGCCGTTTGCTTAAGTCCATGGTCAGATCCCGGAAAGTGAGAACGGAGCGCATCCGCCCCGTCCGCTCCAGAACCTTTTCCATCCGCACCAGAAGCTCCAGAATCTCAAAGGGCTTGACGATATAGTCCTCGGCCCCGGCCCGCAGGCCCTTTACTTTGGAGGAAACATCGCCTTTGGCAGTGAGATAGATCACCGGAATGTCCGCCCGCTTAAAATCCTCCATAAGCTGAAAGCCATCCGCCCCCGGCAGCATCACGTCCACCAGGGCCAGATCCGCCTGACATTTTTTCACATCCCGCAAGGCGGCCTGCACGGCCTCTCCGTCATAGAAAGCCATTGCCTCATAGCCTGCCGCCGTCAGGTTCATACAGATCAAATCGGAAATCGCAGGCTCATCCTCCACCACAAAAATCCTGTTTTTCATATCCGTCTCCTAAAAACTTGCGCTTTGTTGATAAGATATCATTATAGCATTCCACTGCCGGGAAATCTTTAACAAAATGTAAATCTTTTCGGTGCAGAAAAAACGGGGCAGGCATGACTCCGCTTTTGTATGAGAGTCATGCCTGCCCCTGAAAGTTTCACGCGCCGGCTGCTAATCCAGCTCCAGCGCGCCCGTATATAATTGATAGTAAGTGCCCTTCAGCTTAATCAGATCCTCATGGGTGCCGCGCTCGATAATCCGGCCGTGGTCGAGAACCATGATGGCGTTGGAATTCTGAACCGTGGAAAGGCGGTGGGCGATGACGAATACCGTGCGCCCGGCCATCAGCGCATCCATGCCCCGCTGGACAATGGCCTCGGTACGCGTGTCGATGGAGCTTGTCGCCTCGTCCATAATCATGACAGGCGGGTCAGCGACAGCCGCACGGGCGATGGCGAGAAGCTGGCGCTGCCCCTGGCTTAAGTTGGCGCCGTTTCCGGTGAGCATCGTGTTGTAGCCCTCCGGAAGACGGGTGATAAAGTCATCGGCACCGGCAAGCTTCGCCGCACTGATACACTCCTCATCGGTGGCATCCAGCTTTCCGTAGCGGATATTGTCCATAACTGTTCCGGTGAACAGGTTGGTATCCTGGAGAATGATGCCGAGGCTTCGGCGAAGATCCGCCTTTTTAATCTTGTTGATGTTGATGTCGTCGTAGCGGATTTTTCCGTCCTCGATATCATAGAACCGGTTGATTAAGTTGGTAATCGTCGTCTTTCCTGCGCCGGTGGAGCCGACGAAAGCGACCTTCTGGCCCGGCTTGGCGTAAAGGGAGATGTCGTGCAGGACGGTTTTCTCCGGCGTATATCCGAAGTCCACGTCATAAAAACGCACGTCGCCGCGCAGGCGGGTGTAGGTGAGCGTCCCGTCGTGGTGCGGGTGCTTCCATGCCCAGATATGGGTGCGTTCCTCGCACTCAGTGAGTGTCCCGTCGGGATTCTCCCTGGCGTTTACAAGCGTGACATAGCCCTCGTCCTTCTCCGGTTCCTCATCTAAGAGGGCGAAGATGCGGTGGGCGCCTGCAAGTCCCATGATTACCATGTTGATCTGGTTGGAAACCTGGCCGATGGCGCCTGCAAACTGCTTCGTCATGTTTAGGAACGGCACGACAATGCTGATGCTGAAGGCCATGCCTGAAATACTGAAATTCGGAACATCCGTAAGGAGCAGCGCGCCGCCGGCCACAGCCACGACGACGTACATGACGTTTCCGACGTTGCCGAGAAGCGGCATCAGGATGTTGGCAAAGCGGTTTCCGTTGCGGGCATTATAAAAGATTTCCCCGTTCACCTTGTCAAAATCGGCCTTTGCGGCTTCCTCGTGGCAGAAGACCTTGATGACCTTCTGGCCGGTAATCATTTCCTCCATGAAAGCCTCGGCCTTGGCGATGGTGATCTGCTGGCGGAGGAAATATTTGGAGGAGCGGGCCGTAATGGCTTTGGCTGCAAACACCATGAGGACAACGCCGAGGACGACGATGACGCCCAGAGTGATGCTGTAATACATCATGATACAGAAGATCGTCAGAAGCTGCACCGCGGAAATCGTCATCTGCGGAAGGCTCTGGCTGATTAACTGGCGCAGGGTGTCCACGTCGTTGGTGTAATAGCTCATGATATCGCCGTGGCCATTGGTATCGAAATACCGCAGGGGGAGATCCTGCATGTGGCTGAACATTTTTTCGCGCAGCTTACGCAGGGAGCCCTGGGTGATGATTGCCATCATCTGCGTGTAGAAGGCGCCGGCGATGAGGCTGACAATGTACATGGTGACGAGAATCGCCACAAAGGAAAGGATTTTTCCCGATACAGCCGCCCAGTCGCCGCTTTTGTAGCTGTCATCCACAACTGCAATAATGTTCTGCATGAAGATGGCCGGGGCGGCGCTGACAACGGCGTTAATCAGGATGCACACCATGGTGACGGGCAAAAGCACCGGATAAAATTCAAACAGGGTACGCAGCAGCCGTCTTAGCACGCCCTTGGGCGCACGCTGGCCGCGGGCCGTCGTGGAAGGAGTCGTATTGGTTTTATTCTGTGCCATCTTTATCACCTGCCTTGTTCTGGGAAGTATATACCTCGTGGTAAATTTCACTTGTCTTCAACAGTTCCTCATGGGTGCCGACGGCACTGATGCTGCCGCCGTCCATAACGATGATGCGGTCGGCGTCCTGAACCGATGCCACACGCTGTGCAATGATAATTTTCGTCGTTTCCGGGATGAATTCGCGGAAGCCCTGACGGATCAGGGCGTCTGTCCTGGTATCCACGGCGCTGGTGGAATCGTCCAAAATCAGCACCTTCGGTTTCTTAAGCAGGGCGCGGGCGATGCAGAGACGCTGTTTCTGGCCGCCGGAAACATTGGAGCCGCCCTGTTCGATCCAGGTATCGTACTTCTGCGGGAACTGCTGGATAAACTCGTCGGCCTGGGCCAGACGGCAGGCCTCCTCCATCTCCGCGTCGCTGGCATCGGGATTTCCCCAGCGGAGATTGTCCTTGATGGTGCCGCTGAAAAGCACGTTCTTCTGGAGCACGACGGCCACGTTGTTGCGGAGCGCCTCCAGATCATAGTTTCGGACATCCACGCCGCCTACCTTGACGCAGCCCTCGGTGACGTCGTAAAGACGCGGGATGAGCTGGATCAGCGTAGTCTTGGAAGAACCGGTGCCGCCTAAAATTCCGATGAGCTCACCGGATTTAATGTGCAGATCCACATCGGCAAGCGCCATGCGCTCGGCCTTCTGGGAATACTTGAAGCTTACGCCGTCGAAGTCGATGGAGCCGTCAGCCACGGTTTTCACCGCGTTCTCCGGGCTCTTTAAACGGCTTTCTTCTGTCAGGACTTCCACAATACGCTCGGCAGACTCCATGGACATGGTAATCATCACGAATACCATGGACAGCATCATTAAGCTCATGAGAATCTGGAAGCTGTACGTGACGATGGCCGACATCTGGCCGACAGCCACCTCCATGCCGCGGCTTGTGATGACGGCGTAAGAGCCATAGGACAGCACAAAGACCATGCCTGCGTAGACGCAGAACTGCATGATCGGGCTGTTGAGAGCCATGATGCGCTCGGCACGGGTGAAATCTTTGCACACGTCACCGGCCGCAGCGGCAAATTTCTTTTTCTCATACGCTTCACGGACATAGCTCTTTACGACGCGCATGGCCTGCACGTTCTCCTGAACCGAGTCGTTTAAGGCATCATACTTGCGGAATACCCGGCGGAAAATCGGCATGGCCGAACGGATCACCAGGATGAGTCCGATGCTTAAAAGCGGGATCGTGAACAGGAAGATGTTTGCCAGGCTTCCGCCCATGGAAAAGCCCATGATGAATGAAAAGATTAACATGAGCGGGCCGCGGATGGCGACGCGGATGATCATCATAAACGCCATCTGCACGTTTACGACGTCCGTTGTCATACGGGTCACGAGGCTGGAAACCGAGAACTTGTCGATGTTCTCAAAGGAATAATCCTGGATGCGGTAAAACATGTCTCTTCTTAAGTTGCGGGCAAAGCCTGTGGCTGCCGTAGCGCAGGTGTTTCCTGCGGCAACACCGAAAACCAGGGACAGGAAGGCCATGAGAATGAGCAGTCCGCCGTATCTCAGGATGACGTCCATGCCGCATCCTGCCTGCATCTGGTTTACCAGCGTGGCGATAATCGAGGGGATGATGCATTCCAGGACTACCTCCACCATAACTAAAAGCGGCGTAAGCATCGCCGGTTTTTTGAACTCACGAATACTGTGAGCAAGGGTTTTTATCATGTGTGTCATTCCTCCTTGAAAGCATGGCACAGCGTAGGCGCATGCGTGATAAAACATAAAACAAAAGCAAAAAAATACCGGCCGGTCACCGGCGGTTAATCGAGATTTGCAGACATGCGTGCGGCAGTTTCCAGAAACTGTGCGAGCTGTTCGTCGGAAAGGCCCTGGATCAGGCGCGCCTCGTTCCGGCGAAGATATTCGCCGACCTGTTCGTGCAGGCATACGGCCTTTTCCGTGAGAACCAGGCTTTTTAAGCGCCCGTCATTTTCTGCGCTCTCCCGCAGGATCAGGCCATTCTTCTCCATGAGCTGAAGGATGCCGGTCACGGTGGAACGGCTGAGTCCGAAGGCGGCTTCCACGTCACGCTGGAACACTGGCCCGGCGGCGCTTTTTGTGAGCACGAAATGTATGAGACGGCTCTGCACCCCGGTAAGGCCTAAGGTCTGCAAATCGGCATTCATCCGCTTCATCAGCTTATGGGACAGAATGTTAATCCACATTCCGCAGTCTTTTTCCATTTTCGATTTCCCCCTCTCTTTCTGATAAGATGCCCTACTGTAATTGTTAGGGGACTAACAAATGGTAGCGCACAAATGCATAATTGTCAAGACTTCATTTTATTTTTTGCGGGGATTATACACATATTAGCGAAAATATACAGAAAAGTATGAACGCGGCTGCATAATTGGCAGCCGCGCCTCTGACACAAGATATTATTCCGGATATACGAGCTGTTCCTCCTGGATATTTTCCAGGACTTCATCATAGAATTTCCCGGCCAGGTACTTTGCCATCGGGAGATTCATGTCCAGATAGTTTCCGCAGTCCCTGGCGGCGGCGCCGGGAACCGCGTCATCAAAGTCGCGGATGAACAGGAACATCTCCTGGAGAAGCGGGATGATGTCGGCTGATTCATAATCTCCGGCGAGAAGCAGGTAAAATCCTGTCCGGCATCCCATAGGGCCGAAATACAGAACCTTACTTGCGAAAACGCGGTGGTTTCTGAGGAACGTGGCGCCGAGATGTTCGATGGTATGGATCTCAGCCGTGTTCATGACCGGCTCGTGATTGGGGCGTGTCATACGGATGTCAAAGGTCGTGACCGGCGTGTCCCCGGCCATGTCTCTCCGGGAAACATAGACGCCGGGGAGAAGGCGGAGGTGGTTGACGGTGAAGCTGGCGATTTTTTCCATAAGTACATTTCCTTTCATCTGCCGCGGCAACACGGCATTTCTTCTAAATTAAAATTATACCGTTTCCTGGGGGAAGATACAAGATGGAAGAGGGAGAATTTCTTTGGCCGCCCCCACTCAAATAACTTCTTGTAACATCCCACGGTTTGTAATATAATGAAAAAAGCAGAATAGCCAGGGCCGTTTCACCTGGCAGAATCATAAAGGAGACATTATGTTAGACGGAAAGAAGACATTATTCAGCGGAATGCAGGCAACCGGAAACCTGACTCTCGGGAATTACCTGGGGGCTTTGAAAAACTGGGTGACGATTTCCGATGATTATCAGACATTTTTCAGCGTTGTGGACATGCACTCCATCACAGTCCGCCAGGATCCGGCGGAGCTGCGGCGCCGTGCGAGAACACTTCTCACGCTTTATATTGCTGCCGGGCTGGATCCGGAAAAAAACTGCATCTACTACCAGTCCCATGTATCCGGCCACGCCGAGCTGGCATGGATTTTAAACTGCTTCACCTATATGGGCGAATTAAACCGCATGACCCAGTTTAAGGACAAGGCAGCCAAGCATGCCGACAACATCAACGCCGGCCTGTTCACCTACCCGGTTCTTATGGCGGCCGACATCCTCTTATACCAGGCCGATGTGGTGCCGGTGGGCATCGACCAGATGCAGCATCTGGAGCTGACCCGCGACATTGCGATCCGCTTCAACAACCTGTACGGCGACGTGTTCACGATTCCGGAGGCATATATCGGAAAGGCCGGCGCCAAGATCATGAGCCTTCAGGATCCGGCGAAAAAGATGTCCAAGTCTGACGAGAACCCCAACGGCAGCATCTACCTGATGGATGACCCGGATACGATCATCAGAAAGTGCAAGAGGGCCGTGACGGATTCCGAGGGCGCTGTCCGCTACCGCGACGAGCAGCCGGGAATCAAGAACCTCATTGACATTTACTGTGCATGCACCGGCTGTGTGCCGGCCGATGTGGAGCGGGAGTTTGACGGAAAGGGCTACGGCGATTTCAAGATGGCCGTCGGCGAGGCAGTTGTCGCCGTATTAAAGCCGCTTCAGGACAGGTTCGCAGAGCTTTCCAAGGACAAGGCCTATATCGACCATGTGATTAAGGAAAACGCGGAGAAGGCCGCATATTTCTCCAACAAGACACTGAGAAAAGTGCAGAAAAAAGTAGGATTTCCCGAGCGCATCCGGTAAGGAGGGCATATGAAATTTGTGACGTACATGGTATCCGGCAGGATGCTTACAGGCGTGCTGAACCCGGAGGAGACATGGGTGTACCCCATTTCGGCTGCCGGGATGGAATATGGGAGCATGGAAGAGATGATCCGTCATGCCGGGGCTTCGGAGTTGGAAATGGCAGAATACATTTCGAGACGGGAGCCGTATGAGGTGCCGGGAGCCGTGCCCATCGGGGAGGTGAAGCTTCTCGCCCCGATTCCGCATCCGGCGCAGGACGTCATTTGCCTCGGAATTAACTATATGGCCCACGCCAAGGAGGCGGCCAGATTCCAGAAGGAATCCTTTGAGCAGAAGGCTCAGGCCATCTATTTTTCCAAGCGCGTGAACCGGGCCGTGGATCCGGAAGGGGAGATTCCTGCCCACGAAAACCTCACAAAACAGCTTGACTACGAGGCCGAGCTGGCCGTCATCATCGGAAAGGACGCGAAGGACGTGCCCGAGGAACGGGTGCAGGAGTACCTGTTCGGCTATACGGTCTTAAACGATGTCAGCGCCAGAGAGCTTCAGACCGGCCATGGGCAGTGGTACTTCGGAAAGAGCCTGGACGGCTTCTGCCCCATGGGGCCATGCGTCCTGACTGCGGACAGCGTCCCGTTCCCGCCGAAGCTTTCCATCTGCTCCCGCGTAAACGGCGAGCTGCGCCAGGATTCCAATACCGAACTCTTTATTCACGGCATCGCAGAGGTAGTGGCCGAGCTTTCCAGGGGCATGACCCTGAAAGCCGGAACGATTATTGCCACAGGAACGCCGGCCGGCGTCGGAATGGGCTTTGACCCGCCGAAGTTTTTAAAGCCGGGCGATACGGTGGAATGTGAGATCGAAGGGATCGGCATCTTGAAAAACATCATAGGGGAATAAGAAAAGTTGCCATGAAGGGAACAGCGGCCGGGTACGGCGGCGTGTTTTTTTCATGGCTTTTCTTTTAACTATCGTTAAAATCAGAGGAGACAGACATATGGATGAAATCAGAACCATGTTAAATAAGGTAGCGTCCGGCGAGCTTTCCGTGGAGGACGCTGTCCTGGAACTAAAAAAAGAGCCGTTTACCCAGGCTGGCTTTGACGACCTGGGCTTTGCAAAGTTAGATACCCACAGGAAGCTGCGCCAGGGTGTCGCCGAGGTGATTTACGGCGCCGGAAAGACGGCGGAACAGATTGCCGGAATCGTGGAAGCCATGAAAAAAAGAGGGCAGGCAGTGATTTTAATCACCCGCCTGGACAGGGAAAAGGCTGAGGAAGTGGAAGAAAGACTTCGCGCATCCCTGGGGGAAGAGAGCGGCTTTCATTATTATAACGAGGCAAAAATCGGGCTCTGCGGGAAGCTTCCGAAGCCGGACGGCGTCGGGACGATTGTCGTGGCGACCGGCGGGACCAGCGACATCCCAGTGGCAGAGGAAGCGGCGCTGACGGCGGAAGCCCTCGGGAACCAGGTGGAACGGCTTTACGACGTGGGCGTTGCCGGGCTTCACCGGCTCGTGGCGCATATGGACTCCATCATGAACGCGCAGGCCATCGTCGCCATCGCCGGAATGGAGGGCGCCCTCGCCAGCGTTATCGGCGGGCTTGCGGACTGCCCGGTCATCGCCGTGCCCACCAGCATCGGCTACGGCGCGTCGTTCCATGGCGTGTCGGCTCTGCTTTCCATGTTAAACTCCTGCGCCAGCGGGGTCAGTGTCGTAAACATCGACAACGGCTTCGGCGCCGGATATCTTGCCAGCATGATTAACCATCCGAAAAAATAATAGAATTGGGGGACAAAATGATGAAAACATTATATCTGGACTGCGGTATGGGAGCCGCCGGCGATATGCTGATGGCGGCGCTTTTGGAGCTCTGCCCGGATCGGGAGGCGTTCCTTGAGAAAATGAACGGCCTCGGCCTGCCCGGCGTTTCGGTAAAGGCTGTCCCGGCGGAAAAGTGCGGGATCCTCGGGACGCATATGGAGGTGACGGTGTTTGGGGAAGAAGAGGAAAGCCTGGATGCCGGGCATGGACATCACCATCATCACGGGGATGAAGACCACGGCGCAGGCGGCCACCACCATCATCACCACGGGGACGAAGACCACGGCGCAGACGGCCATGGACATCACCACCATGGAGACGAAGAACATGGAGCAGATGGCCATCACCATCATCACCACCACGCCGACATGGCCGGCATCGCTCATATCATTTCCCACCTTGACCTGGAACCGAAGGTAAGAGAGGACATTCTGGCAGTTTACGGCCTGATTGCCGAGGCGGAGTCCCATGCCCACGGAAAGCCTGTGGATCAGATCCATTTTCATGAGGTGGGGACGCTGGACGCCGTCGCCGATGTGGCAGGTGTCTGCATCCTGATAAATGAGCTAAAGCCAGATCAGGTGCTGGCGTCGCCGGTGCATGTGGGAAGCGGCCATGTTCACTGTGCCCACGGGATTCTCCCGGTGCCGGCGCCGGCCACGGCCTACATCCTGCGGGAGGTGCCGATATACAGCTTCGAAATCAAAGGTGAGCTCTGCACGCCGACGGGAGCTGCCCTCCTAAAGCATTTTGTGACGAAATTTGCGGATATGCCGGTGATGACTGTGGAAAAGATCGGCTACGGCATGGGAAAAAAGGACTTTGAGCGTGCCAACTGTGTCCGGGCCTTCCTCGGCGAGACGGGAGAAAAGGGCGATACGGTGGCAGAGCTTTCCTGCAATCTGGACGATATGACGGCCGAGGCCATTGGCTTTGTCCAGGAATTGCTCCTGGAAAACGGCGCCCTGGAGGTTTACACAATCCCCGTCGGCATGAAGAAGTGCCGCCCCGGCGTCCTCTTAACCTGCATGTGCCGGATGGAGGACGAGGAAAAAATGACGGAGCTTCTCTTCCGCCACACGACCACCTTGGGAATCCGTGAGCATGTGAGCCGCAGGTTCACCTTAAAGCGGGAAATGAAGGAAGTGGGGACGCCATACGGAACCGTGCGGGTGAAAACCTCCAGCGGATATGGTGTCTGCCGCAGCAAAATGGAGTATGAAGACCTCGCAAAGATCGCCAGAGAGCAGGGGCTTTCCCTGGAGGACGTGCGGAGCGCGGTCAGAAAGGCAGAATATAAAAATGAGTAAAGCAGGAGACGGACGATGGATCCTCGAGACGGAGCGGCTTACCCTGCGGGAGATGACGGACGCGGATTTTCCGGCGCTCTGCAAAATCCTTCAGGATGAGAAGGCCATGTACGCCTATGAGCATGCCTTTTCCGACGAGGAGGCGAAAACCTGGCTGGAAAACCAGAAGCGGCGCTATGCAAAGTACGGGATCGGGCTCTGGGCTGTCGTTTTAAAGGAGACGGGCGAGATGATCGGCCAGTGCGGCCTCACCTGGCAGCCGGTACCGAAGGAATATACGCCGTCGGAGACAGCTCTTGAGATTGGCTATCTGTTCCAGCGGGCTTTCTGGCACAAAGGCTATGCGGCCGAGGCAGCCGCAGGGTGCAGAAAGTATGCCTTTGAGACCATGAACGCCCCGAAGGTCTGCTCCATCATCCGCGACAGCAATGCGGCGTCAATGCGTGTGGCTGAGAGGAATGGGATGAAGCCGGTGATGACGTTTGTGAAGCATTATTATGGGATGGATATGCCGCATATTATCTATGAAGCGGAGAAATAAAGAATGCTTTGCGTTTTACGGTTTTGCCCGGATAAATGCAGAGTCATGAGAGTAATGATTTGGTTTTGCAGCAGATGTGAAAAAGAGCGTTTTTGGCGCTCTTTTTCACATCCTTTGATAATGCTTTATGGCATGAAAGATTTAGTCATGAAATTCAATAGTATAGATTTTAGGGTCATATTCGTTAGCAAAAAAGCCCGTTAATATTGTTTCCGCATTGAGACGGGCATTTTCCAGCAATCCATTGGAAACGGCGGTGTTTTCAGCTTTCAGCTCTAATTGTTTGAGTGCTTCGTTGTTTTCTTCCAGGGTAATGGGCCGGAAAATACTTTCATCTTCGTGATACAACTGAAAGGAATCCAGAATAATGCTGCTGTCTAGTATCCGTATTTCGGGGAGATTAACCCGGATAATGGAATTTGTTTCGTCAACCGACCAGGTAATGTCTTCGAAATTGAGACCTGCCTTCACCTCAACATTATAGCTGTATATAATTTTGCTCTGAGTAAAAGGAATTTCAATGCCCCATAAATTTTGAGAGTCTTCTGTTACATTCACTTCTGTGCAATAAGCAACCTGGGTGGCAAGCTCTCCGATATTTTCAAAGCCGAGTTTTGTTGCCTTTGAATTAGAAGAGGTGAGCGCCCTGAATCCAAGAATTCCAGCTATCAAGACAACAATAACAGCCAGGACAATTAGAAATGGGGCAAGGAAATGTTTTTTTAATAAGCTTTTCATACGGTTCCTCCTGTATTCTGTGCAGCCAGCACATATTTTACCAGGTACTAATATACTTGCATTCTGTGGATATTGTCAATATTTGTCGTGTGCTTTTACACAGCAAATAGTTTTGCCATTTCCTGCCCGGATCGTCACACTTCTTTCTGTATCCTTATTGACATTTTCCATGATGAACCCGATGGCTTTCGGTTTTCTCGAAGATATAAAGAAGAAGAGAAAATAACAGAGGGTTGACCGCGTTTCATGGCGGAAAACCCTCTTATTTTTGTGTATTTTTTATTTCTCGTTCTTTTTCTCCCGCCTCTCCTTAAGCTCGGCCCGCATTTCCCGTGCGAATGCCGGTGTGATCGGGTATGCTTTCATAATCAAAGCAGCGACGATGAAAAGGACGATGGGATAAGCAATCTTTAAGTTGATAATCATGTCGATGACTTCCTGGGAAGTTTCCGTGGCGCTGTATCCGACGGAAGCCAGGGCAACGCCGACGATGGTGGTGGAGAAGCTGGAGCAGAACTTCTTCATAAACGTGATAGTCGCGTTGATGAAGCCTGCCTGCGCCGTTCCGAACTTCCACTCGGTGTAATCCGTGCAGTCCGGGATCATGGCCAGCACGGCCACGTTTGCAAACACGAAGCCGAGGCTTCCGAGGAATCCCAGGAAAATGACTTCCATATCCGTGGCAAATTCGCGGCGGAAGATGAGCCAGATGGCCTGAACGGCGATAATCGCCATGCCGATGAAAACGGTCTTGATTTTTCCGAACTTCTTTAACATGGCCGGCATAAACGGGATGAACACGAGACTGATGCCGAGGCTCACGAGTGAGAAAATGGACTTTAAGGCCAGGTTATCCACGACGCACCGCAGGTAGTAAAGGGAAAGCGCGGAGCTCATGGTATTTACGAGCGTCACAGTCCCGAGAAGCAGTGCGGCGCAGATCACGGCGCGGTTTTGCACAACAAGGCCAAGCTGGCTCTTTAAATGTACTTTTTCCGGCGTCGGGAGAGAGTTATAGTAGTCGACGCGCTTGGCCCCGTTGGCTGCACAGAGTCCGGTGATAATCATGACGACGCAGACGATGCCAACGCTGATAAGCCAGCCGGTTCTCGCATCAGCCTGCGACTGGACAATCGGAATTGTGATGACACCGACCACGGCGCCGGCGATGAAGCCGCCGTATTGACGGCAGGTAAGCATCAGGTTCCGCTCCTGGGGATCATGGGTCATGGCGCTGTTTAACGCCTGCCACGGGACTGTGAACTGTGTGTAGAACACGGAATAGAGGAGCAGAGCGACGATGTAGTAGACCCACATGCCTGTTTCGGAGAAATTCGGCACGGTAAACAGCATGACCATGATGACGGCCCACAAAAGGATGCCCATAATCATGTGCGGGCGGTACTTTCCGAAGCGCTTGGTGTTGGTGCGGTCGGCGATGCCGCCGATGATCGGGTCATTGATGGCATCCCAGATGATAAGCAGGGTGTTTAAGATACCGACGGCTCCCACGTGGAGGCCGGCCACGTCGCTCATGAAGTTCATGGCATAGGAGGTCTTAAACTGGGAGGGCATGGTGCTGGCTACGCCGCCCAGGCCATAGGAGATAAGCTCTCCCTTTGACATTTTCCTGTCGCGCGCATCGGCGGCAGGCGCTTTTGTTTCTTTGCTCATACTCAAAACTCCTTTATCTTTTGAGGCGGTCATTTACTTTACATGCGGTTTCACGTCAGGCGGAAGAAGCGGCTGGTAGCCGTCATCGCCGGCTTTTCTTTTAAATTCTTCTTTGGCAGCAGCCACAAGCTCCGGGGATTCCAAAAGGTCGATGGCTGCTGCGGCCAGAACCTTTCCGGCGTATAAAAGACCTTTGTGGGCGATGGAACTCTTTCCCTGGGCGACCATCTGCCAGGTGTGTTCCGGCGTTCCTCCGGCGCAGGTTGCGGCTACAATCTGGGAGGTGGGGCATACCCAGCTTACGTCGCCCACATCCGAGGAGCCGGAGATGGGCTTTTCCGACGGCTGGTAAGGCATGATAAAGCTGTAAATGCTCTTTTTGTCGTATTCGGCGCCGATCTGGCGGCCCTTTTCGCCCATGATTTTTTCAAAGCGGTCAGCCAATTTCGTCCTGTTTGGAAGCGTGTCCTGAATGGCTTTCGCAAAAGAATATTCTTCCTCGGAATACTGCGGGAGACCGACGGCCTTCATGTTTTCATAGAGAACCTTTTCCAGGCTGTGATTTACGAGGATGTTGGAGCAGGCCTTTTCCAGACGGATCGTGACATCGACGCCGCACATCATGGCTGCGCCCTTTGCGATCTGGTTGACGCGCTCATAAATTTCCTTTACCTGGCTGTTCTTCGGCGCCCGGATCAAGTAGACGGATTCGGCTTCGGCCTGCACCACGTTGGGCGCGTCGCCGCCGGTGTTGGTGATGGCGTAATGAACCCTTGCCTCGGGGATGATATGTTCTCTGAGGAACTGGACCCCCATGTTCATTAACTCCAGCGCGTCGAGGGCGCTGCGGCCTAAGTGAGGGCTTGTCCCGGCATGGGCGCTGATGCCCTTAAAGGAATAGCGTACCTTCACGTTTGCCAGGGAGCTGAAGGCCCAGACGGCGTTCATGTTGTTGGGGTGCCAGGAAAGTGCGATGTCCACATGGCTAAATACGCCGTCTCTTGCAAGAAACGCCTTGGCGGAACCGCCTTCCTCGGCCGGGCAGCCGAAGTAGACGACGGTGCCGGGACATTTTTTCTCTTTCAGATATTCTTTGACGGCAATGGCGGCCGCCAGACTTCCCGCACCGAGAAGATTGTGTCCGCATCCATGGCCGTTTCCGCCCTTTTCTAACGGTTCTTTTTCTGCGATTCCCGCCTTCTGGCTGAGTCCCGGAAGTGCGTCAAATTCTCCCAAAATCCCGATGACCGGCGAGCCGCTTCCGAAGGTTCCGGAAAATGCGGTGGGAATCCCCGCAAGGTTGGACTCCACGGTAAATCCCTCTTTTTCCAGTGCCTCTTTTAAAATAGAAGAAGAGACGTTCTCTGTGTAGTCAGTTTCCGGGTTGTCCCAGATGGAATCGCTGACGGAAAAAAGAACCCCGGCCTTTTCGTCTAACGATCTCAGTGCTTCCTGCTTGTCCATGTCAAAAGACCCCTTTCTGTCATTGCTTTTTTGCGTCCGGATGCTTTTTCTGAATCCATCATAGCAGGAATTGACATTCCTAAGAAGATATGAAATAATTACAGGGGTGTATATTTTTGTGCAAAACGGATAAAAAACGGGGGCGATTCATTGAAAATAGAACAGATTCGATATGTTTTGGAGATTTATAAGACGGGCTCCATCTCGAAGGCCGCACAAAAGTTCTATATGTCCAGGCCGAACATGAGCAATTCTGTCCGCAACCTGGAAAACGAAGTGGGTTTTGAGATTCTGGAGCGCAGCGTAGACGGCGTGAAGTTTACGAAAAAAGGCCAGGCCTTTATCCGGCACTGCATGAACATTATAAAAGAGGTAGATGAAATTCAGGAGCTGGCAGAGGAAAAGGCCAGGCTCCAATTCGGCGTGGTAAATCCCAACTGCCCGCCGGCGGAGGAGGCGTTTATAAAGCTCTGCCGTGCCATGGAGGCGAAGGAAGAACTGTCCCGGTATCAGCTTTCCATGTACCGGGAGTACCAGTATGAGAGCATGGTTCTGTTAAACCGCAGAAAAGCCGATATCGCCATTACGGTCAGCAAGGACTTAAGCGCCCCGTCGCTGCTTCGGGAAATGAGCGAGCGGGGGCTGGAATACAAAAAGCTGTGGGACGCGCCCTGCAACGTGAATTTATCAGTGAATCATCCGCTGGCAGACGACCCGGATTTCCGGCTCCAGAAGCTCAGGAATTATCCCTTCGTGGAGTACGCTATCGAGTCCGACCGCGGTTCGCCCTATAACCGAATTTCCAATGTGAGCTTTGTGAACCTTGCAAAAGTAGCTCGGGTGGATTCCGGGAACATGCGGACGCGCGTCATTGCCGCCACCAATGCATACGGCGTCGGGATCGCACAGCCGCCGGCCTGGGCGAAGGCCAACGGGATCCGCTGCATCCCGATTCCGGGATTTACCATGGAGGTGGGAGTGATCCGCCGCGCCGGAGAGCCAGAATCGGAACCGGAACGGCTGTTTATGGAGTTTTTCAGAGAGGAAATGCGGTTTTTGGTGGAATAAAAACGATGGGGAGGGGCAGATTATGACGATACGGACGCTGGTGACAGAGGCCGTTCATAAGAAATAACCGCAGATGAAAATGAGATTTACAGGGATAATACGGTTTTTCAGCTCTTGGGGGAGAGAGGGGAGTTAGGGTGAAAAAGAAAACGCCCTGCAAAAATGGCGTTTTGAGAAAGAAATTCGTATTGAAATGCCTATAAAAATCTGGTAGAATTTTGTCTATGAAAGCACTCACGACAGGAGTGGCTGCCTCTTTTCTATTCCCGTATGGGGATACATAGAAAGGGGGTGGTGTATATGACAGCCTATGAAATTATCATGGTTTTGCTGGAAGCGTTGAGACTTCTCTTGTCTTTTAGCAGTATCGTCATAGCACTGCTTGCTTTTCTCGATCAGAGAAACAGGCATTAAATAAAAAGAGGGTGTCCCAAAAGTCATGAAGTGACTTGAGGGGATACCCTCTTTTTCTGAAAAAATAGAGAACGGTTACCACGCCGTTCTCCATTTCCCCTTATTATGTGATATAATAAGGTATGCTCACATTTAAAGATTATACTACGGATCAATTACAATTACCACTATCTTTTGAAGATTTTATACCGGAAAATCATCTGGTGCGGGTCGTAAATACCATCGTGGACAGTTTGGACCTGTCTTCACTCTACGGCAGATACAAAGAGGGCGGATGCCCTGCTTATCACCCACGGATGATGCTGAAGGTTATGATCTATTCTTATTCTCAGAAAGTTTATTCCTCCCGCATGATCGCAAAAGCTCTTCGTGAAAATGTTAATTTCATGTGGATCGCTGGTGGAAATCAACCGGATTTTCGTACCGTCAATCGCTTTCGCCTTCACATGAAAGACATCATCGAGGATGTGTTCTTTGAAGTGGTCAAACTCCTGATCGAGAAAAACTATATCAAGCTTCAGAATTACTTTTTGGATGGCACAAAGATCGAGGCTAACGCCAATAAGTATTCTTTCGTATGGAACAAGTCCGTCCGTAATTATGACCGGAAACTAGATGAAAAGATCAAGAACCATCTCCGGGAGATCGACCGGATTGTGGCGGAAGAAAATCAGATTTATCTGGAAGAAGACCTGGAGGAAAAGGGGGAGCATACCCAGATCACCGCAGAACAGGTGGCAGCTGTTGTGGAGAGCATCGACAAAAAGTTGGAACAAGAGCCAGGAAATAAACAGCTGAAGAAAAAATCCAAAGAATTTAAAAAGGATATCCTTCCCAGGAAACAGAAATACGAAAAATCCCTGGAAACCTTTCGTGGAAGGAACAGCTATTCAAAAACAGACCAGGGTGCCACTTTTATGAGGATGAAAGAAGATGCCATGTTAAACGGCCAGCTAAAACCTGGCTATAACATCCAGATCGGGACAGAGAACCGATATATCGTGGGCTTTACCATACATCCCAACCCAACCGATACGAAAACAATGATCCCGCACCTAAGGCACCTGGAAGAAAAACTGGGGTGTTTACCGGAAAACGTGATCGCGGATGCAGGATATGGGAGCGAAGAGAATTATGAATATTTAGAAGAAAAGAAGGTAGGCTGTTATGTAAAATACAACAAATTTCACTGGGAGAAGAAAAAGAAAAACCGGGAGACCCCTTATCTGGCGGAGAATCTGCCCTATCTGCCGGAATCAGACAGCTTTGTCTGCAGAAATGGGAAACGGCTGGTGCATGTGGGAAACCGAAAATATGTAACAGAAGCCGGCTATGAAACTAGGCGGGATTATTACCGGTGTGAAGACTGCAGCGGCTGCCACTATGCATCAGAATGTAAGCATACGGAAAAGAACCGCACGGTCCGGGTATCCCACCGGTTGAATGAACTGAAAAGAAAAGCAAACGAGAACCTTTGTTCCGAAAAAGGACTGGTACTGCGTTCACAAAGGGTTGTGGAAGTGGAACAGGTCTTTGGGAGGATCAAAGGCTGTTGGTCGTTCCGTCGTTTTCACTTGCGCGGAGCGGATAAGGTAAAAATAGAGTGGGGACTGTTAGCAATCGCCCATAACATCACAAAGATGGCGCTGGAGAGATGAACATCCAGTGCTGTTTTTCATGTAAAAGCCCTTTTCAGCAATATAAGAAGAGGATGCCCCTCTCTATGATTTTTAATCAATCATAGTTTTGGGACACCCTCTTTGCCCACTAGGGCATTAAACCATCTTATGAGGCATCCACTTTTGGAGTGGGTGCTTTCTTTTCATCCTTATTATAACGGATTCCTCACGGAATTTCAAGTCTTTTCCGCTTCATCGATATAATCCCGTAAACCCAAGCAGTCCTGCAAAGACAGTAGAAACCGCGCTGATAAGAGTGAGCCACCCATGTCTGACATGGGAAAGTAAGGGGAGAGGCGAGAGCCCCACAATGATGACAGAGATTTTCAAATCCCCCATATCAGCAGTGCAAATAACAGCTTTCTCTGTTTTTATGCTTTAAATACAGCGCAGGAGAAATGAAAAACTGTCTTTTGTATGGGACATGTGGTATGATGAAAGAAAATAGTAGGAAAATCTGGGAAAAGGAGGCAAATCCAATGCAGAAAAAGATATTGTACTTTCGCTGGGCAGTTTTCGGCATAAGTGCGGTTCTCCTGCTGAGCCTTTTGGCTCACTCGGCCCTGTTTTTGGCAATGAACACATGGTTTGCAGTGGAGAATGGCACTCTCGTTACAAACGAAAACAGGCAGCTGATAGAAACCCGTTTTGCCCTGCGTGATGCTGCTGACGCAATCGCCAGAACAGGAACAGGCGTCTTTAATATAGGCTGTCTGGTGCTGCTGTATCCGTTGATGGTAATGCGAAAAATGTATTCGCCCAAAAGGATAATCGCATGGCTGCTGGGATTATTGCTGTCGATCCTTGTTGTGACCGTACCGTTTATGCTGAATGACACCATATATGGATACGCAGACTATTTTCTTCCGGTCTTACATGTGCTGCCGTGTATTGCGCTGCTTTTCCTGGTGTCTGGCGCCCAGCTTTTATTTGGTAAATTTGGAGATAAATAGATAAAAATCAGGAGCCGGAAAAATCCGGCTCCTATCTTGTACTCACATATTTGATTAGCCAAAGTATCTCTTAAGCAGACCCTCGAACGCTCTTCCGTGGCGAGCCTCGTCGCGTGCCATCTCATGAACAGTGTCATGGATTGCATCCAGGTTGGCAGCCTTTGCTCTCTTAGCAAGGTCGAACTTGCCGGCCGTTGCGCCGTTCTCAGCCTCAACTCTCATCTCCAGGTTCTTCTTGGTGCTGTTTGTAACAACCTCGCCGAGAAGCTCTGCAAACTTGGCAGCATGCTCAGCCTCTTCGTAAGCTGCCTTCTCCCAGTAAAGGCCGATCTCCGGATAGCCCTCTCTGTGAGCTACTCTTGCCATTGCAAGGTACATACCAACTTCCTTGCACTCGCCCTCGTAGTTTGCTCTTAAGTCCATGATGATGTCTTCGCTTGCGCCCTGAGCAACGCCAACCTCATGCTCAGCAGCCCATGTCATGTCAGCAGCCTGCTCTTTGAACTTGGAAGCCGGAGCGCCGCAGACCGGACATTTCTCCGGAGCTGCATCTCCCTCGTGAACATAACCGCAAACCATACATACAAATTTCTTCATAGCAATCTCTCTCCTTTTTTTATATTTGAATTTTAATAATAGTAATTGTTACTGATATCAATATACTACATAAACTTCTGTTTGTCAACAGGAAATTTAACTTTTTTTGTGGAGACAGGCCTCACATTCTCCGTAGAAAAAGATCATGTGGGAGTCCACGCGCCCTCGGATTTTCTGTGTGAGAAATTCAGAGGTATCCCGCACCATTTCCACGGGAAGATCCTGGATGGCGCCGCAGGACTTGCACACAAAATGGTAATGGGGCTCCGTCCGGAAATCAAAATGCTCGGAACCGTCCCCGCAGGAAAAACGGGTGATTTCCCCGAGCTCCGCCAACAGGTTCAGATTCCGGTAGACGGTGCCAAGGCTGATGTTGGGAAACTCTTCCCGCACCGTCAGATACAGGGTATCTGCGGTGGGATGGTCGGTGCGGTTCATCAGGCAGTTCTTGATGGATTCCCGCTGCCGGCTGTATTTTAAGGCTTTCATTCCACTCACTCCTTCTGCCAGATCGTTCATCGTCGTCTGAATCATATATCAAAAACAATAATAATAATTTTTACTGATATACTATCAAAAAAATTCCCTCCTGTCAATGGAGAATGGAAAATTTCTTCTCCCGGACTTTGCCAGAATCCGCTTGTAAAGAAGGGAAAATTTCATTATACTTAAAGGAAAGAGGATATCCGGGAAACACCGGATTCCTGGCCGGATATCCGAAGCTTCAAAGAAAACAAGAGAGGTGATTGCATGAACAGTCGATATATCCGCCATCTGACATCGGAGCTGTTTTCCAGACTGAGTGACCGTGCATTTTTAAAACGGTCAGGCCTCAGCAGGCGATCAGTCCAGTCCCTGTTCGAGAGGGAAAAGTGGGAGCAGGTGCTCTCGGAGCTGTGCCCGGCGAAAGAACGCTACTCCTGTGCCCAGATCTTAGAGGTCTGCCGTCCGGAGCTTTCAAAGCTTGCGCCGGAGCCGGAAAAAGGATGGATGTCCTTCACGTATCAGTATGTGACCCATATCGTATATCCCGATCTGGAATTTTCGCGGTCGGCGGCCCCCTTTGCTGCCGCAGCCATGGTTTATCTGCAAATCCTCCAGTTTTTCTTTGACGAGGAGCGAAAGACAGTCCCGTTCCACCCCTTTGACGACTTTGAATTTTTAACAGAAGAAGAGTATAAGCATTTTGACAGCGCAGAGGAATATACCCATTTCCTGCGGGAATTCAGAAACCAGTACATCTACGAGATGATGCGGTTAAACCGCGAAGCCACGCCCTTTGAGACGCTGGGGCACATCGCCGGCGTTCACCATGTGGCAATGACCGTGGCAAAAGGGCTTTATGAAGCAGGTGTGCCCATCGACCTGGCGCTGGCATCCGCGGCGGCAGCCGGTCATGATCTGGGAAAATTCGGCTGCAAGCCCAACGAGCGCGTGCCGTATCTTCATTATTACTATACGAACGAGTGGTTCTCCGCTCACCGCATGGACGTGATCGGCCACATCGCAGCCAACCATTCCACCTGGGATCTGGAGCTTGAAAACATCTCCGTAGAGTCCCTGGTGTTAATCTACGCCGATTTCCGCGTAAAACAGATGCGCGGGGAAGACGGCCGGGAAATCACGAAAATCTACACCTTAAAGGATTCCTTTGATGTCATTCTCTCCAAGCTGGACAACGTGGACGAGGCGAAGAAAAACCGCTACCGCGTCGTCTATGCAAGGTTAAATGAATTTGAAAAATACATGCGCTCCCTGGGCGCCGATACGGAGCTCTCCGGACATGGGCCGGAGTCGGAAAAGCTTCCGGACATTGCGCTCCAGACCGGCGAGCAGGTGGTGCGCTCCTTCGTTTTCCTGGGCATCGAGCATAACATCGACGTCATGCACCGCCTGGGGACGGAGCGGCAGTTCGGAAACATCCTGGAGGCTGCCAGAAGCGAAAAGGACTGGAAGAATGTCCGGGCCTACTTAAACATTTTCAACGAATATTCCATCCACTTAAACCACAGCCAGAAGCGGCAGACCTTAAGCTTTCTCTATGAGCTTTTATTAAACCGGGAGGGCGACATCCGCAGGCAGGCGGCGGCCCTGATCGGAAAAATGTTTGCGGACTTCAACGCCGGCTACCGGAAGGAGCGGCCGGTCAACATGCCGGATACGGACGAGCGGGCGGCGTTATCCCTTTGGGAGGAGTATTTAAAGGAGATCATCTGCCCCGACTACCGGCTGACGAACCAGCAGAAGAAGCGGATTCAGAGCTCCGTAAAGTTCGTCGTGATTTCCGCCTTGGAGCGCAGCACCGGCGCAGAACGGGAGTCCTACTTCGCCTCCTTTGCCGGCTGGATGGAGACAGACAGGGAATTTGAGATGGAAGACGATTCCGTTTTCGTCCTTTTAGACGCCATTTTCTCCCTGCCGGCAGACCTTTACAGAAAGGCGCCCCATTTGGATAAGCTGATGGAATTTGCCCTCAAATGGATGGAGTCGCCGGAGCTGAAAATCAAGATTGCGGCGCTGCGTGCCATCCGCGTGCTGACGGCGGAAATTACGCCGGAAAATGAGACTTACGAGCGGGTATGCCATGCAGTGCAGACCATGGACACGGAGTCCATCCCGCTTCTGTTCCAGCAGTACCGGATTCTCACGAACCTTCGCATGGACACGTCGAGCCAGCGGGAGCTCCTTTACGGCAGCGACATCGTCAGCGATATCTTCCTGGAAAACCTGAAGGCGTCGACGCCGTGGATTATAAAGGCTGTAAACATCAAGCTTCTCGTGGATCTGGTGGATCACGGGCAGATGGAGCACATTCTCCATATCTGCGCGCATTTTTCCAACCTCATCAAGGTCAGCGAGCATGTGGGCGTCCGCCACGACGCCGGCCGCGCGCTTCTTCGCCTGGCACACCTTTTGAGCACCGACCAGAGAAACGAGATTGCGGTGGAGCTTTTAAAAGGCCTCGAGGTGGGCGAGTACGAGATTTCCAAATATATCCCGGAATACTTGGGCGGCCTGGCCCTCTGGCTCCCGCCGGAACAGCTTGACGATTTGATCGAGCGCCTCCATGTGCTGCTTGCAAACGCCAATGAACGGATTGTTTCGGTGGCCCTCGATACCTTAGGTGTCCTTCTGGAATGCTATGCACCGTATGCGTCGAGATTCGGCGAGCCGGAAAAGAAGGTGCAGGAGCGGGAATACGCCCTTTTGGGACTGATTTTAAGCTGCCTTGCCAACCACAGGGAGCAGGTTCACCAGGAGGCGCTTCTCGTCCTGGGCCAGTCGGTCTTCGGCTCCGAGCGGATGGCAGAGCGGGACAAAAACGAGCTGTTCTCCCTCTGCTTTAAGAAGCTTCTGTTCCTGATCCATGAAAACAAGGGCGGAGAGCTGAGCCTCTACTACCGCGCGGCGGCCCTGTCCCATATCTGCCGGTTTATTTCCAGATACCAGCTTTTCGGCGGCAGTATGGGCCTTAAAATCCGCGACAAGGTGGCCTTCTTCCCTGGCTCCTTCGACCCGTTCACCTTGTCCCACAAGGAGATTGCAAGGGAAATCCGCGACATGGGCTTTATCGTCTACCTGGCCGTGGACGAGTTCTCCTGGTCGAAAAAGACGCAGCCCCACATGGTGCGGCGCCAGATTGTGAACATGTCCGTGGCGGATGAATTTTACATCAACCTGTTCCCGGACGATATTCCGGTGAACATTGCGAACCCGTCGGATCTGAAGCGGTTAAGAGAGCTGTTTAAAGGGAAAGATCTGTACCTGGTGGCCGGTTCCGATGTGCTCCATAACGCCAGCTCCTACAAGGCAGAGCCGTGCGAGAACTCCATCCACAGCATGAACCACATTGTCTTCCGGCGTGCCGGAGAGACCCATCCGGAAGACCTCTATAAAAACATTACAGGAAAAGTCATCGAGCTGGAGCTTCCGGAGCACCTGGAGGACATCAGCTCCACGAAGATCCGCGAAAATATCGACAACAACCGGGATATTTCCAACCTGATCGACCCGGTTGTCCAGGAGTACATTTACAACAAGGGCATTTATCTCCGGGAGCCGGAATTTAAGCCAATCCTGCGGGCCAGAGCCATCGCCTTTGAGACGGCGGAGTTTGCCGGGGACGCGCTCCTCGACGAGCTGGAGGTCACGGTCTTAAAGGGACACCCGGAAGCCGAGTCCATCTTAGCGCGCCTGAAAAGAGAAGGCGACGGCATGATGATCTTACGGAACACCATGGCAGGAGACCGACCAGCAGGCTTTTTAAGCTTCCGCACCGTGCGGGCAGACGGCCTGTTCCCGGTTCTTGGCGATGTGGAGCTGGCAGACGCTGTTCGCCGCCGGGCCGGCAGGGAGGCGCTCTTAATCACAGGGCTCTTTGCCCATGAGGACGACAGGAGACAGGGCGAGCCCATCCACGATGCCGCGCAGCTTCTTCTGGCGGAGGTACTGGCTCAGGCTCTGGAGGCAAACGAAAACTTTGCCATCTTCGTGTCCGATAAGGGCTTCTGTTCCAGGGAGGCCGTCTACGCGCTGGAACGCCAGGGCTTTGTGAGACCGCGCTCCCTCAGTGAAAACGACCGGCGCGAGGTTCTCATGGTAGACATGCACGAGCCCCTTCTCCTTCTCCAGAACATCGAGACGACTATCAAGGAGCCGCTCGCCAGCAGCCCGGCTGTTTTAAAGGCCATTGATGAAGGCCATAAAAAGCTTCAGCTTGCCATGACAAAGCTGTATCCCGGAAACCTCGTCCTCTCCCTTTCCTCCAGCGTGATGCACCACAGGCTTGTGGACAGGATCACTTCCTTAAACGGCGTGGAGCGGGAGCCGGTGACGCCGAGGCGCCTGGGCGAAAACATGTGCGTGCCCTTTGGTAAAATTTTAAGGGGCAAGGTAGTACCAAATACGGTAACAAAGACGCTCCATACAGATAAGGTTTACGAGCCGGATCTTCAGAGCTATACTATCGAGGCGTTCCCCAATTATTCGCCGCTTGAGAGCCAGATCGACATGATTAAGTCCTTCGGCCGGCCGGTGATTTTGGTGGACGATTTGGTTCACAAGGCAGACCGTCTTCAGGCTCTTGCGCCATTCCTTAAAAAAGCCGAAATCCCGGTGCGCCGGGTCGTAGTCGGCGTGATTTCCGGATACGGAAAAGATCTGATGCGGCAGGTGGGCATGCCGGTGGAGAGCATCTACACGGTGCCGAACCTGCGCCAGTGGTTCGTGGAATCGACGCTTTACCCGTTTATCGGCGGCGATACGGTGCGCCGGGACGAGATTGAAGTCGAGGGGCTCCAGCCGTCCGTCAACATGATCCTTCCGTATGCGACGCCGCGGCTTGAGGGGTGCAGCAGAGAGGCGTTATTTGAATTTTCCGCCTGCTGCATTGCCAACGCCAGGGATATCCTGATGGTGCTTGAGGCAGAATACAGAAGGCGGTTCTCGAAAAACCTGACGCTTTCCAGGCTTGCGGAGGCGGTAATCCTGCCGCTCTGCCCGGATAAGGGAAGCTGCATGGATTACGAGGCCAGCCTGGCGGCTTCCGTCTATCTGGAAAATGAGCTGGAGATGTTGAACCGTCTGAAAGAATTCATGGCAGGCCAGCCATAAAAGGCCAGAGGGCCGCGCAGACCCGCCTTCCGGGGACGTGCGGCCAAAATCATAGAAAAAGAGGGAAAAGGCATGATTTATTATTATAAGATTGGGGATCAGTATTGTTTTTCCAACAAAGACGGCCTTCCGTTTGAGAAGACAGAGGAACCGGCGAAAAGAGACGAGATGACATGGCTGTTTTCCAGAGAGCCGGGAAGCTGCCGGGCATCGTTTCTTGTGAGCGACGAGGCGCTTTTGTATCAGGAAAACGAAGATGTGAGCTGGTTAAACGAGACGGAGCTTAACAAGGCAAAGGGCGAAGACCTGCCGGAGTGGATCCGCGAGCTCATAAAGGCCGGCCGTGTTCGCGCCGTGAATGCCGCCCATCCCAGGCTTTCGGAGCTGCTTTCCTGGAAGCCGAAGGAAGGGAAAAAGCGCGTCCATGTGTTAGCCATCGGCGATGTGGGCAGCATGCTTCTGACGGGGCTTCATCTTCTGGGCGGCGACGTGATTTCCTCCATCGGGATCTGCGACATTTCCGACCAGGTGACGGCCAGATGGGAGTTTGAGGAGAACCAGATCGCCTATCCGTGGGAATATGACGCGCTGCCGGAGATTGACGTGGTGAAGCTGGAAAACCTGTTTGACTGCGATGTGTTCGTGTTCGTTGCATCCAAGGGGATCCCGCCGGTGGGCTCCGGTGTCAAGGACGTGCGGATGTACCAGTTTGAAAACAATTCAAAAATCATCGGCCAGTACGCGAAAATGGCGAGAAATGCCGGATTTAAGGGCTTATTCTGCGCCGTTTCCGACCCGGTCGACCCGCTTGCGAAGACGGCATTCTTGGAGAGCAACAAAAACGAGGCCGGAGAGCTTGACTATATGGGGCTTTTCCCGGAGCAGATCCAGGGCTTTGGCCTCGGCGTCATGAATGCGCGGGCGGCATACTATGCAAAGCGCGATGAGCGGTTTTCCCAGTTCCTCACGGAGGGACGCTCCTTCGGCCCCCACGGCGAAGATCTTGTGATCGCCGACTCCATCGAGCATTATGACGACGCCCTCTCCAAGGAGCTGACGGAGCTTACCGTGACGGCCAACTTGAAAATGCGTGCCATCGGCTACAAGCCGTTCGTGGCTCCGGCGTTTTCTTCCGGCGCGCTGTCGATTCTCTTGACGCTCCGCGGCCAGTGGCACTGCGGCTCTGTCTATCTCGGCGGCGTCTACATGGGCGTGAAGAACCGGTACACGGAGCGCGGCCTGGAGCATGAAATCCTGCCGCTGCCGGAGGCGCTTTATGGGCGGATCCGCCATGCGGAGAAGAATCTGAAGGCGATTGTATGACAGGCGGCGTAAAGGGGGCGAAGCAGCATGCTTGATGAGAAAAAGCTGACGGTAGTCTATGCCGGGAAACGCGGGACGAAGGAGACGAAACGGCTGGATGAAGTGCTGGAATATGCGCTTTCGGGGCTGGAGACGGAGATTTTGGAGTGGCCGGAGGACGGAAGCGGCCCCGTGAGCGCAGGGGAGATGCAGGGGAACGGCGCAGCGTTTTCGGCTTCGGAAGGCGTGCCTTCCGGAGATTTCCCGGGAACGGAGGCCATGACGGCTTCGGGCCGCGCCCCGGCCGGCCATGCCGGTCTTTGCGGCCGCCGTCTCCTGTTTGCCGTCCCTTTAGGGCGTGACGGCATTAACCTTTCCTACTACCGGCTTCTGGCGTGGCTTCGCAGGAACGGGCAGTCCCTTGAGGCTTCCGTTGCAGGCCTGATTGTGGATGCCGGCAGCGAGCTTTACACAAAATCCCTGGCAAAGGAGCTGACTGCGGCGGCCAACCAGGCCGGCTGCGCCTTTGTGGGGCGGCCGTTGGTGGAGGGCACGGCGTCCCTGGACAATTTCCTCGTCCAGGCGGCCAACATGGATACCGACCGGTTCGGCGCCTACAAAAAGAGCGCGAGGCTTCTGGCCGAACAGCTTCTTTCCTTTTCCTGGACAGGGAAAGAACATCCGCATCTTCTCGTCCTCCACGCCTCCAACCATAAAACCTCCAACACGCTTGCCATCTGGGATCGGATCCGAAAGCCCCTTGAGGCCGCCGGCATTGAAATCGAGGAAATCAACCTCCGGAACGGAACCCTTTCCGACTGCGCCGGCTGTCCGTACCAGATGTGCCTCCACTTTGGCGAGCGGGGACAGTGCTTTTACGGCGGCGTCATGTCGGAGGACGTCTACCCGGCTGTCAGGCGCGCCGACGGAATTTTGCTGCTCTGTCCCAACTATAACGACGCCCTTTCGGCCAACCTGACCGCCTTTGTGAACCGCCTGACGGCTCTGTTCCGCACCACGCGGTTTTACGAAAAGGCGCTGTTTAGCGTCATTGTATCGGGGTATTCCGGAAGCGATATCCTGGCGGGCCAGCTCATCGCCGCCTTAAACATGAACAAGACCTTTTTCCTGCCCGGGAATTTCTGCATGATGGAGACGGCCAACAAGGCCGGCGCCGCCATGCAGCTTCCTGGCATCGAGGAGCGGATCGGGCAGTTCTCGGAACGGATTATCGCCGTATTAAAAGGAAACGGCATCTGCTAGGCGGTCAGAGCAGGCAGGCCGCGTCCCAGAGGACGGAGATCAGGATGCATAAGGAAACCCCGATCACCGTGGGAAGAAGGAAGGCGAGTGCCGTCCATTTCATGCTGCCGGTCTCCTTGCGGATCGTTAAGCAGGTGGTGGAACACGGCCAGTGGAACAGCGAAAACACAGCCATGCAGATGGCCGTCTTCATGGTCCAGCCATGGGCCGTTAAGAGGGCTAACAGGGCGTTCTGGTCGGCCATGTCGGTGAGCGCGCCGGTCTGAAGGTACGCCATTAAGATGATGGGCAGGACGATCTCGTTGGCCGGGAAGCCGAGGATAAAGGCCATGAGAATGATGCCGTCCAATCCCATGAGTGTTCCGAGCGGGTCAAGGAAGCCGGAGAGCACCGAAAGGAGCGTCCCGTCCCCGGCCGGCACGTTGGCGAGGATCCAGATGAAAAGCCCGGCCGGCGCGGCTACGGCTACGGCGCGGCCCAGGACGAAAAGCGTGCGGTCAAGGACCGAGCGGACGATGACCTTCCCGATCTGCGGCCGGCGGTAAGGCGGAAGCTCCAGGGTAAAGGACGAAGGGACGCCCTTTAACACCGTGCAGGAGAGAAGCCAGGAGGCAAATAGCGTCATGAAAACGCCGGCCAGGATAAAACCGGTGAGGGCCAGGGCCGTGAGGACGGAGGAAAAGCCGGGTGCGCCGCCGGTGTTTCCGATGAGGAACAAAGAAATCATCGTGAGCAGCAGCGGGAACCGCCCGTTGCATGGCACGAGGCTGTTGGTTAAGATCGCCACAAGCCGCTCCCTCGGCGAGTCAATGATGCGGCAGCCGACGACGCCGGCCGCGTTGCAGCCGAGCCCCATGGCCATGGTGAGGCACTGTTTTCCGCAGGCGCGGCATTTGTGGAACGCGCCGTCCATGTTGAAGGCGGCCCGGGGAAGGTAGCCGAGGTCTTCTAAGAGCGTAAAAAGCGGGAAGAAAATCGCCATCGGCGGCAGCATGACCGACACGATCCAGGAGACGACCCGGAACACGCCGAGGAGAAAGGCGCCGATGAACCACTGGGGCAGCCCGGCCGCCCTGGCGGCCGAGACAAGCGCCGTCTCGATTTTAAAAAAGAAATCATATAAAACCGCGGACGGGTAGTTGGCGCCGGTGATGGTGAGCCAGAACACGGCGGTGAGGAGAAGGCACATGACAGCCGTCCCTGTCACCGGCCCTGTGAGGAACCGGTCCAGCATATCATCCCGCTTCCGGTAATCCTTTTTCGTGTAGGAAACCGTTTGGGAAGCCAGGTCTTCCGGCAGAAAATCTGCCGGGAGCCTTTTTTTGATGTAAGGGGAATCTGTGCGTTTTGGGAGCCGCGCTTCGGCGCTGGCATGCGCCGGGGTTCCCTCGTGTTTGTCCCCACGGGCAGAGCTGCGCACTGGCGTCCCTTCGGCCGGGGAGCCGTCCCCTGTGCCTTCCTGCCTGGCCTTTTCCCTGGCAAGCCGGAACAAAACACGTTTTAAGTCAAGAAGTCCCTGGCGCTCCCTGGCGCGGCAGGGGATGACGGGGATTCCTAAGACACGTTCCAGGCGGGAAAAGTCGATTCGGATCCCCTTTTTTTCTGCCTCGTCGCAGAGGTTTACGCAGAGGACGACCTGGGGCATCGGGAGAGAGCCGGTTTCCGCGGCCGCTCCTGCGGACTGGGCCATAAAGGCAGTTTCGGGAACCGCCCCCGCGGCTTGGGCCGCAGAGGAAGTCTCGGGAACCGCCCCCGCGGACTGGGCCGCAAACGCCGGTTCCGTCCTGCCGTTTTTTAAGAGCCCTGCGGCCTGCTTTAAAAGGCAGAGCCCCCGCTCGAGGCAGGTGGCGTCGCAGACTAAGAGCAGGCAGTCGAAATCCCGCTCCGAAATGTAGTCCCTGGCGATGTTTTCCTCCTCGGAACGGGTGTCAAAGGAATAGATGCCGGGCAGATCCACGATGGAAAACGACGCGTCGTGGATGGTAAAATTCCCGGAGGCGCAGGCCACGGTTTTTCCGGGCCAATTCCCCGTATGCTGCCTGAGCTTCGTCAGCGCATTGAAAATCGTACTCTTTCCCACATTGGGATTTCCGGCCAGGGCAATTTTAAGCTTCATAAGCCCTCCTTTTCCAGCGGTTCCACCATGATAAGCCGGCTGTCCTCGTTCCGCAGGGCGATGACGGCGGAGCGGACGAGATAGGCGGCAATGTTTCGGCGCTTTTTCTGAAGCACGCAGGAAAGGACAGACCCCGGCACGAACCCCAGGTCAAAAAGCCGTCCCGCCATGGGGCCGTTGTTGGCAATAAAAACGATTTTTGCATGCTGTCCGGGATTTATCTGGTTCAATGGGATTACCATGGAATTCACTCACTTATGGAATTGTGCTTACGAGTGAAATATGCGGCGGGAGGCGGGCATGTGTCTGTCCGCCCCCCAAAGAGATGTGCGCTTAAAAAATCACCGGCACCGGCCGGTCGATGGACATGGCGTCCTTTAAAACGGTGCAGTCGTAAGCCCAGACATGGACGCCGTTTTCCCTGGCACGAATGAGGGCATCGGCAAACTCCGGATGAGTCTCGCGGTTCGGCGAAAAAGCCTTAATCCCCTTCATCTGGAGGACAAAAAGCACGCAGGCGCCGTATCCCGACGCGGACGCCAGGGAAAGTTCGTTTAAATGCTTGATGCCGCGTTCCGTCGGCGCGTCCGGGAACATGGCAGTCCCGTTTTTATCTAAGGTCACGCCCTTGACCTCCATAAACCATGTCTGGCCGCCGTAAGAAAAGGAAAGGTCGAACCTGGAATCCTGAAACCGTACCTCCCGGCGCACGTTTTCAGGAGCCGGGCAGAACGGGAGGCCGCAGCCTTTCGTCAGCCATTCATACGCCGCCTGGTTCGGCGCCTGGGAGTCGATGTTGACCCAGGCCTCACCGTCGGGAGACGGCTTCGTGACGGCAATCAGGGAGTAAGCCGTTTTCCTGCCCATGGCGGCCGCATCCGGGTGAAACTGGACGGCGGCGCGGGTGCCGGGAAGAAGCAGCTCTTTCAGGCGGCCGGTATTTTTTACGTGGCAGACGACTTCCCCCTGCTCTGTCCGCACATGGGCCAGGAAGCGGTTGGGGCGGGAGAGAAAAATGCCTGTGGTGACGTTGGGGTAGTGCATGGCAGGACCTCCGGGAACATAAGATGGGAAAAGTATAGGACAGGAAATATAAAAATGTCAAGTATTCGGGAGTTTAAAACTTCTTGCGCCTGTCCATAAATTGTGCTACAATTCTGCAATAAAGTTTTTATTTTACAGGAAAGACGTGGACGCCCGCCCCCTCAAACGGCGGCATTTATAAAATGGAGGAACGGCAATATGGAGGAACTATTTTACAGCAGTACCAGAGGCGGCGAAACAGGAGTCACCGCTTCGATGGCGATATTAAAGGGACTGGCCGGGGACGGCGGGCTTTTTATGCCGGAGAAGATCCCGGCGCTTCCCGTAAGCCTCAGAGAACTCGCAGGCATGACCTACCAGGAGACGGCTTACGCCGTCATGAAGGAATTCCTGACGGACTTTACTGAGACGGAGTTAAAAGACTGCATTGCACGCGCCTACGACGAAAAATTTGACACGGCAGAAATTGCGCCGGTCACGAAGGCAGAGGGGAACTATTATCTGGAGCTGTTCCATGGAAAGACCATCGCTTTTAAGGACATGGCCCTCTCCATCCTGCCGCACCTCATGACAGCCGCGGCCAGAAAGAACGGCGAGGACAAAGAAATCCTCATTCTGACGGCCACCTCCGGCGACACGGGAAAGGCGGCCATGGCCGGCTTCGCAGACGTTCCGGGAACGAAAATCATGGTTTTTTACCCGAAGGACGGAGTGAGCCGAATCCAGGAGCTCCAGATGCTGACCCAGGAGGGCGAAAACACCGCGGTCGTCGGGCTTTACGGCAACTTCGACGATGCCCAGACAGGCGTCAAGCAGATTTTTGAGGACAAGACGTTTGAAAAAGAGCTGGCAGACATGGGAATCCGGCTTTCCTCGGCCAACTCCATCAACATCGGCCGCCTGGTTCCCCAGATCGTCTACTATGTCTATGCCTACGGCCGCCTTTTAAAAGAAGGCGAGATCGAAGAGGGCGAGGAAATCAACGTATCCGTCCCCACCGGAAACTTCGGGAATATCCTGGCAGCATATTTTGCAAAGCAGATGGGAATCCCTTACGGAACGCTCATCTGTGCTTCCAACGACAACAAAGTCCTCTATGACTTTTTCACGAGCGGGACATATGATAAGAACCGCGAATTTTTCCTCACCACGTCACCGTCCATGGACATCCTGGTTTCCAGCAACTTAGAGCGCCTGCTGTATTTAAGCTGCGGCCGCGACGCCAAAAAGACAAAGGCTCTGATGGAGTCGTTAAAAGAGACGGGACGTTACGAAATCACGCCGGATATGCGGGAATTCATGGGCGATTTTGCGGCCGGCTTCGCAGACATGGACGAGTGCGCTGAGGAAATCCGCTGGGTATATGAAGATGCGGGATACGTGCTCGATCCCCACACGGCGGTGGCTGCGGCTGTGACGGAAAAATATGAAAGCAGGACAGGCGATTACAGAAAAACGGTCATTGTTTCTACGGCCAGCCCATATAAATTTGCTGAGACCGTCGTAAAAGCCATCGGCGGGGAAAAGGACGGCTGTGAAGGCTTTGCGGCTGTCGACGCCCTCCATGAGCTTACCGGGCTTGCGGTTCCGAAGGCTGTGGAAGAGCTCCGCCGCGCCCCGGTCCGCCATACGAAGACCTGCCGGCCGGAAGAAATGACGGAAACTGTGAAATTTGCTTTTCAAACGGGAAAAAATGAGATATAATAACCCTAAGTTTATTCACAGGGCAGGCCGAAAGGCAGACGCGCACTGTAAAAATAAGATGCAATGGAGGTTCGGAACATGTTAGTAACAGCGAAAGAAATGCTTGAAAAAGCAAGAGACGGCAAATACGCAGTCGGCCATTTCAACATCAACAACCTGGAGTGGACGAAGGCCATCCTTCAGACTGCGGAAGAGTTAAGATCCCCGGTGATTCTCGGAGTATCCGAAGGCGCCGGAAAGTACATGGCCGGCTATAAGACGGTCGTTGGAATGGTAAACGGAATGCTGGAAGAGCTTAAAATTACAGTTCCGGTTGCCCTTCATCTGGATCACGGCAGCTACGAAGGCTGCTTAAAATGTATCGAGGCCGGATTCTCTTCCATCATGTTCGACGGCTCCCACTATCCGATTGAGGAGAACGTGGAGAAGACGAAAGAGCTTGTACGGATCTGCCGCGAGAAGGGAATGTCCCTGGAGGCAGAAGTCGGCGCCATCGGCGGCGAGGAAGACGGCGTTGTTGGCATGGGCGAATGTGCTGACCCCAACGAATGCAAGATGATTGCTGACCTGGGCGTAGACATGCTGGCTGCCGGTATCGGCAACATTCACGGAAAATACCCGGCAAACTGGAAAGGACTCAGCTTCGAGACCCTGGCTGCCGTAAAAGAAAAAGTAGGCGACATGCCGCTTGTACTCCACGGCGGCACCGGTATCCCGGAAGACATGATTAAGAAGGCAATCTCTCTCGGCGTCGCTAAAATCAACGTAAACACCGAGTGCCAGCTCTCCTTCGCAGAGGCTACGAGAAAGTACATCGAAGCCGGCAAAGACCTTGAGGGCAAGGGCTTCGACCCGAGAAAACTTCTGGCTCCGGGCGCAGAGGCTATTAAGGAGACTGTAAAAGCAAAAATGGAGCTGTTCGGCTCCGTCGGAAAAGCCTGATAAAGGCTTTGAAACAGAGAAAAAGCGTTCTTCCACAGGAAGGACGCTTTTCAGATAATGGGGCGGCAAAGAATGCCATGTACGGGGGAAAACGTACATAGAAAAAGTCAGGAGGACAAAACGTATGAGCGATGTCATCAATGTGGCAGAAATTTTCGGGGAGAATGTCTTTAACGACGCGGCTATGAAGGAACGCCTTCCCAAAAACGTGTACAGGAAACTGAAGGAGACCATTGAGAATGGAAGTGAGCTGGATCCGTCCATCGCCGATGTGGTTGCCCATGCTATGAAGGACTGGGCTGTGGAAAACGGCGCGACCCACTACACCCACTGGTTCCAGCCCCTGACCGGCATTACGGCCGAAAAACATGAATCTTTTATCGGTAGCCCGGATGCGGCCGGCAAAATCATCATGGATCTGTCGGGCAAGGAACTGATTAAGGGCGAACCGGATGCATCTTCGTTCCCGTCCGGAGGCCTGCGGGCGACCTTCGAGGCCCGCGGCTATACAGCATGGGACTGCACCTCGCCGGCATTCTTAAAAAAGGACGCCACCGGCGTTACGCTCTGCATCCCGACGGCCTTCTGTTCTTACCGCGGCGAGGCGCTTGATAAGAAAACGCCGCTTCTGCGTTCCATGGAGGCGGTTGACAAGCAGGCAGTCCGGATTTTCCACCTGTTCGGGAATACGGCAGTGAAGCGCGTTGTCCCGTCCGTAGGGCCGGAGCAGGAATATTTCCTGGTGGACAGGGAGAAATATCTTCAGAGAAAAGACTTGATTTACACGGGCCGGACGCTGTTCGGAGCCATGCCGCCAAAAGGGCAGGAGATGGACGATCATTACTACGGCGTCATCCGTGAGCGCATCGGCGCATATATGAAGGAGATCAACGAGGAGCTATGGAAGCTCGGTGTCTCCGCAAAAACACAGCACAACGAGGTGGCGCCGGGACAGCATGAGCTGGCGACTATCTACACGAAGGCCAACGTGGCCGTCGATCACAACCAGCTGGTGATGGAGACAATGAAAAAGGTGGCAAGCCGCCGCGGACTGGCATGTCTTCTCCATGAAAAACCGTTCAAGGGTGTGAACGGCTCCGGAAAGCACAACAACTGGTCATTGACTTCCGATACCGGCATCAACATGCTGGATCCCGGCGTGACGCCCCATGAAAATATCCAGTTCCTTCTGGTGCTGGCATGCATTTTAAAGGCTGTCGACCGGCATGCGGATCTGCTCCGCCAGTCAGCGGCCGTTCCGGGAAATGACTACCGCCTTGGGGCTCAGGAGGCGCCGCCAGCCATCATCTCCATTTTCCTCGGCGAGCAGCTTGAGGACGTGATCGACCAGCTTTGCAGCACCGGCCTTGCGACTCATTCCAAGTCCGGCGGAACCTTAAAGACCGGCGTTACGACGCTTCCGGATCTGGATAAAGACGCCACCGACCGCAACCGTACCTCGCCATTTGCCTTTACGGGAAACAAGTTTGAGTTCCGTATGGTGGGCTCCTCCGACTCCGTGGCATCTGCAAACGTGGTGTTAAATACCATCGTGGCCGAGGCCTTCAAAGAGGCGGCAGACGTCCTGGAAAAGGCAGACGATTTCGATACGGCTGTCCATGACCTGATTAAGACGATGTTAGTAGAGCACAAGCGGATTATCTTTAACGGCAACGGCTACACAGAAGAGTGGGTGGAGGAAGCCGAGCGGAGAGGGCTTCCGAACTTAAGATCTATGGTAGATTCCATCCCGGCGCTGATTACTCCGAAGGCTGTTAAGCTGTTCGGCGATTTCGGCGTCTACACGAAGGCTGAGTTAGAGGCGCGGGCTGAGATCGAGTATGAGGCATACGCAAAGTCCGTGAACATCGAAGCGAAGACCATGATCGACATGGCAGGGAAACAGATCATCCCGGCCGTGATCCGATACACGACGATGCTTGCAGAATCCCTTGGAACCGTGAAGAACGCCTGCCCGGAGGCAGACGTGAGCGTCCAGACCGAGCTTCTTCTTGAGACATCGGATCTGCTTTCTGAGATGAAGACGGCTCTCGCAAAGCTTGCCAGCGTAACAGAGGAATGCGCGGCAGTGGAGGATGTCAAGGAAAAGGCAGAGCGGTACCACAAAGAGGTGGCTCCGGCCATGGAGGAACTGAGAGCTCCGGCCGACCGGCTCGAGATGATCGTGGGCAAGGAATTCTGGCCGTTCCCGAGCTATGGGGATTTGATTTTTGAAGTGTAAAAAATAGAACAGAAACACGAAGTGCCGGTCCCGGCGGAGAGATAATTCCGCGGGGCCGGCACATTTTTTATAGCTGATTTCTCTGTCTTACTTCGGCCCTCCCGTCTGGAACTCCCGGAGCCCATCGGAGGTATTGTAGGAGACATCCGGCGAGGAGCTTGTGCCGGAGTTATAGGAAGAACCCGGGGAGTTGGCATAACCGGAGTTATAAGAGGAGCCCGGGGTGTTGGCATAACCGGAGTTATAGGAGGAACCAGGAGTATTCGTATAGCCGGAGTTGTAGGAAGAACCCGGCGTGCCTGTATTTCCGGAGTTTCCAGGCGAGCTGATATAGCCGGAATTGTTGCCGGTGCTGCTTCCCGGCGTTGTCGAACTGCCCGGAACTGTCACATTGTTTCCGGAGGACGATGAACTGCCCGGAACCGTCACATTGTTTCCAGGAGACGACGAATTTCCAGGCGTTGTCACATTGCTCCCGCCCGGTGTCGTCACGCCGCCGTTTGTCACGGAAGAATTCCCCGTGACCGTCCCGGTGGTACCCGGCGTCGAGGTGCCCGGAGTCGTCACGTTCGTCACGGAATTTCCGGACGAGTTCCCTGTCGGGGAAGAATATACGCTTCCGGCCGAGCCGCCGTCGATGGCGGACGCCTCATTCTGGCAGACACCGTCCGCGTTGAAGGTATAATTGACGTTGTTGATCACAAGGGAGCCGTTGGCAGCCATGCGTCCCGTGGACGGGTCAAGGTAGTAATACTTCCCGCCGTCGTTCAGCCAGCCGATAATCATATGGCCCGACGTATTGAAATAGTACCAGTAGCCGTCAATCTGCTTCCAGCCCACGGCCATCTTGCCGGAGGACGTGTCCATGTAATACTTGTTGGTGCCGTCGCTCTGCCAGCCCGTTACCATCTTACCGTCGGTGTGCAGGTAATAGTACCGTCCGTCCACCTGAATCCAGCCCGTCACCATCTTTCCTGCATCATCAAAATAGTACCAGCTTCCGTCGATCTGCTGCCACTTCGTTCCCATGGCGCCGCTGGAATCAAAGTAATACTGAACGCCGTCGATGACCTGCCATCCCGTCACCATGGTTCCGTCGGTCTTTAAGAAATACCGCTTGCCGTCAATGTCAGCCCAGCCGCGCACGAGCGTTCCGTCCGTGTTGAAATAATAGTAGGCGTTGTCCATGTACCGCCATCCCGTCGCCATGGCGCCGTCGCTCTTCAGATAATAATAGGTATCGCCGATTCTGAGCCACCCGGTTACCATGGCGCCGTCCAGCAGATAGTACCATTTGCCGTCCACCTGCACCCATTCGTTTGCCATGCGGCCGTCGGAATTCATGTAATACCACTTGCCGTCCACCTGGATCCATCCGGTCTGCATCTGGCCTGTCTTCGGCAGCAGATAGTAGTAGCTGTTGTCGAGCAGCAGCCAGCCCTTGTACTGTGTGCCGTCCTGGTTCATGTAGTACCAGCTCTGGCCGTCATTGACCCACCCGGTCTGCATTACATAGTTCTTATAATAATACCAGTTCCCGTCAATCAGCCGCCAGCGGTCAGCCGGCAGTTTGTCGGAAAAGTTTTTCAGGGCAAAATTGATGTCCACATCGCCGGAGATTCCATTGATGCTGCCCTTGTTGGTAGCCTGCCACATGGCGGCGCCGGAATAGCTCGGCCTTTCATTGTACCTTGCCACCCACACATCGTAATGTACCTTCGTCATGTCGATTTTGCTCGTCAGCCAGTATTCGTTGGTGTAAACCATCGGATAATAGCCGGCATTTTCGATCTTCGCGCAGAAGGCGTTGATGACGTCTGCAAGCTGTGCGGGCGTCAGGCCGCTCATCTCCGTGGACTCCACATCCATGACGACCGGATAGGAGATCGGATAATTTTTAATCAGGTTCAGCACAAAGTTTGCTTCCTGTTCCGCCGCCGCTGTCGTCGTGGCGTAGGAATATATGTAGGCGCCCACCTTGAGGCCTGCATTGTAAGCGCCCTGGGCGTTTACATGGAAGTATGGATCGACAGCATTGTCGTACCTTGTCCCGAGCATGACGAACTGGACGTCGTCGCGCGCCACTGCGTTCCAGTCGATAGTCTGTTTCCAGTGGGACACATCAATCCCCCTCGCCACGATCCCGGTCAGGACAGAGCCGTCGCTGCTCTCATATCCGCCGGAAGCCGTCTTCTCCCATGCGGCAGCCGGGGACTGCATCACCGGGCCCAATGCGGTGAAAGCGAGAGACAGGCTCAGGAAAGCAGCCGCGAACCGTTTCCTATGTACCATAAAAATCCCCCTTTTCCTTCGTTCCTGAATTTGCCATAAAGGCTCGTTTTTTCCAGTATAACATAAAATTTGACAATAGTCCTGACAAAATTATTACAATTATGCAGAAATGCGGATTAAATCTCCGTTTCCAGCGGGGATTTCCCAGAATTCTCCATTTCCCGGATTTTTTTGTAGTAAGTTTTCGCATACCGGTACATCCGGATCGTGTAGTCGCCGAATTCCTCGCCGACGCTGCTCTTATAAATGGCCCAGAGTGCCCAGAGGAAGCCGCCGAGCGCCATATAAGCCCAGAAGACTTTCCGCTCTTCCGTCTGAGCCTCCCGCCCAAGATAAATATGAAGCAGCGTATCAGCTTCCGCTTCATTATAATAAGAATAAATGGCGCACATGCTGACGTCGATCAGCGGATCGCACATGCCGGCATACTCCCAGTCGATGAGCCGCAAGCTCCCGTCGGGGAGAAAGAGGAAGTTGTCGCAGACGCTGTCAATGTGGGAGAGCACCTTCGGGCGGTTTAACCGGTCCAGCAGGTTCAAAAGCTCCTCGGCATGGCTGCGGATCTCCGGGTAATCCTCGAAAAGCTCCCGCTCATAGCCGGCACACAGGGATTCATAAAAGCCGATCCGCTCCCGGATGTCAAACGTGTGGCCGACGCGGATATAAGAGCCATGGAGTTTTCGGAGAAGCTCCATGCACCGGGACACTTCGTCCCAGTTTTTCGGATCAGCCACATGCGCCCCCTCATAGTATTCGGAAATTTTGTAGCCGGACTCCCCGTCCATGTAAAGCACCCGGTCGGTGATGCCGAGCCCCTGAACCGTGTCATAGACATTTTTTTCCTGTTTGCGGTTTATGAGAAGCCCCGTTCCCGGGCCAGGGATCCGGCAAATGTAGTGATTCCCATGAACCTTAAACAGGAACGATTTGTTTGTCATGCCCGTCTTTAAGCAGCTAATCTCCCGGATTTCTGACTCCGGGACAGCGAGGACGCGGGAAATAAGTTCCATGGCCTCGTTGTTGGAATGGTCGCGGTAGCGGCTGTCGAAGCCGCGGAGTTCCTCCAGATTCTCAAATTCGTAGACCTGGCCGTCCGGCTGCATGTTCCCGTCCATCTCCGGCGCAGGAAAATCCGGGCGCCCGGGGAGATGTTCATGAACCGTGCCGTTGATGAGGTCAAGGAGAACCTGCTCCCAGTACATCTGCTCCGTACCGGGGGTATGGTAGTACGCCTCGAGGGCAGGGAAAAAGAGGTCGGAGAATTCTCTGGAAAAATAAGCCGGCCCGTACATGACCCAGGAATCGGCGCCGCCGACCTGTACTCGCGTGATGCGTCCTTTCTTATTAAAATCCATGCACCACTCCGATGTTTTGCCTTCCATATAAACAGAAGAGTACCATGCGCCGCACTCATAGGCGTGGTACATGTTCTCGCGGAGCCAGTTGTCAGAGGAGAGAAGGTAGACGTTCCTGCCTTTAAAACAGTCCCTGGCATGGTAGACGGTGGAGATGGTATTCTTGCTGCTGTATTCCGGATTATAAAGGAGCTTTACCTGGTATTTGTCGATGAGATATTCAAATTTCTCCTTCAGGTAGCCGACAGCGATGGTAATGTCGGTAATGCCGGCTTCGTGGAGCTGGCGGATCTGCCGCTCAATCATCCTCTCGCCGAAGACCTCGAGAAGCCCCTTGGGCGTTTCAAAGGTAAGCGGCACAAAGCGTGAGCCGAAGCCGGCCGCGAGAATGACGGCTCCGTCCACCCGGCAGGAGTCTAAGAGTTTCTGTCCTTTCTTTAATAAAGTATAAGTTCCCTGAGAAGCGTCAAAGGAGATCAGCTCCTTCTCCTGGCATTCCCGGACGAGATGGTTGCAGGTGCCGAGAGAAAGCTTCATGGCGGCCGCCAGCTCCCTCTGGGTCAGAGAATGGTTCTCATAAATGTTTCTGCATAATAATTTATAGCGATCCATGGTTATGGCCTCCCGTAAACATTTTTTCCGTTCCGCCCTTTGAATCCGGCCGAAAAACCGCAGAAAGAGCGTTCAAAAAGAGTAAAAACAAAAAAGATATGAACATTATAACATAAAAAACTGGGAAAACAAGGGGCAGAAAACACGATTGTATGCGGATTTGTACAATTCTGACGTAATTCTGAAGAAATGTAAAGATTATGTAAGAAAATGAACAGAGAAAAGTTATGGAATTTCTTAAGAATATGTATTATAATGCATTTGTATCCGAGGTACAGGAACCGAGGTAAGGGAAAGCTAGAAATAGCCTCAAACAGCAAAATCATCAAAATTTGCAAAAAACTATTGATAATTTCTCTTATACGAAGTATAATGACCTCGTAATGCAATTAGGAATTTCAAAGAATTTCAAAAAGAAAAAGGAGAGTGCATTAACTATGAGAAAGCAGATGAAAATTGCTGCGGTTGTTTCTGCGGCAGCTCTGTTGGCATTAGGCGCTTCCATCACTTCTTTCGCTGCCCAGACGGGCACCTGGAAGTATGAGGATGGCGAGTGGTACTGCTATGACAGAAATGGCGATGTGTATGAGAATACCTTCTGCCTGAGCAATGGCAAAGAATTTTATGTTGGCGACGACGGAATGATGGTTCGTTCCAGCTGGGTTGAGTACGATGGGGATTACTACTTCGTAAACAGCGCCGGACAGAAGATCACCAACGACTGGAGACTTACGACTCCGTATGATGACGAGGACGCTGAAGAGCAGTGGTTCTACTTCCAGTCCTCTGGTAAGAGAGCTGAGAACAAGAAGCTGGTAATCAAAGGAAAAACCTATTTCTTCGACAGCGAGGGCACTATGCTGACTGGCTGGGTACAGAAGAATGGTGATGAATATGAAGAGGGCGAGGCCGACATCACAGAGGATACCGATGGTTACACCTACTACTGTGATGAGACAGGTGCACGTCTTGAGAAGGCTTGGGTAGAGACCTGGGCTCCGGAAGTTGACGATGAGGATGCTGACACGGATGACCTTCACTGGTATTACCTGAAGAGCTCTGGTGTTGTTCAGACTGGCAAAGCTTCCAACATCAATGGCCAGACCTACTTCTTTGGCGTAAACGGCCAGATGTTAACAGGATGGGTTGCTAAGACCGACAGCAACTATGAGATGATCTGGGAAGACGACGCAGATACCGACGGTACATACGGTGATTCCCTGAGCAGCTCTGCATTAGCAGGCGCAGATGTTTACTTCTGTGACGAGGAAGACGGCCACATGAAGAAGAACAAATGGGTGAAGCTGTGGAACAACGTAGACTTCGGCGAGAACGACGATGACAACGATAAGTATTGGTTCTATCTTGAGAAGAGCGGTAAGGTTTACGTTCCGTCCATGAACGATGCCTCTGCTATGGATGTTGTTAAGTACAGCTTCATTGACGGTGAGGGCGAGTCCTTCGGTGAAATCTTCGAGGCAAAGAACAACGGCAACTCCGTAAAAGCTATTGAGAAGAAAATCAATGGCAAGACCTACTTATTTGATGCAAACGGCCAGATGATCAGCAAGTTCGTTAAGGACGAAGCTACTGGTTTAATGTACTACTACGGCGGTTCTGATGACGGCGTTATGGAAGAGGGTTCTGTAAGCATTGCTGATGACAGCGGTGAGACATACAGATTCTACTTCTCCAGCTCCACAGATGCAGATGAATTCTACTACGATGGCGCTGGTGTAAACGGCAACAAGAACGGCAAGCTCTATGAGAATGGCTTCCTTATCAAGGCAAAGAATGATAAGTATGAGACTTACGATGTAGAGATTGCTGGTGATACCTGCACATTCATCATCAACCAGAGTGGTTCCATTCAGTCCTCCACCAAGGAGTACGAAGAGGATGACGAAGTTCTGATTGATGCTACGAATGCTACCTTCAACTCTACTAAGGGTGCAAAGAAGAACAGCGTAACAGGATTAAACTAATATTACAGACGTAATATGATTTCTGAAAAGAAATTCTAATTGCAGCGGCAGGCGGGAAGAAATTCCCGCCTGTTTTTTCAAAATGTATTGCTTTTATTTGGAATAATCATTATAATAAAGATAAAGAAAGCACCCACTCCAAAAGTGGATGCCTCACATAAGTGTTTTAGTGTCCTATCGGACACCGCCCACTCTGTTGGCAGACAGGGTGGGCATTTTATTTATGCTTGTTTCTCTGATCGAGAAAGGCAAGCAGTGTAACGACAAAGATCCCTACGGAAACCAAAAAGGCCGCCGCGTCCTGGATTGTCGAGAGAATCTCGTACGCTGTCATTGACACCACCTCCCCTCTTATGTATTCCCTTGCGGGTACAAAAAAGTGGAGGCATCCACTCCTGTCATGAGTGCTTTCCTGAGTTTCATTTTACCATGGATGGAAAGGGCTGGCAATGATGTTTTTCAAGGGGATTCGACAATGAATTCCCTTCAAAACAGCTTCTCCGGTATAAACATCCGTGCAATTTTATGCCATCCCCACTTCTCAAATACCCTTCTGGCCTTCTATACGCCTCATAAAGGCCATTTCTACTGCTTTCCGGGTAGTTTCTCTTATACGAAGTATAATGACCTCGTAATGCAATTAGGAATTTCAAAGAATTTCAAAAAGAAAAAGGAGAGTGCATTAACTATGAGAAAGCAGATGAAAATTGCTGCGGTTGTTTCTGCGGCAGCTCTGTTGGCATTAGGCGCTTCCATCACTTCTTTCGCTGCCAGCAAGGGCACCTGGAAGTATGAGGATGGCGAGTGGTATTGCTACGACAAAGATGGCTATGTATATGAGAATACCTTCTGCCTGAGCAATGGCAAAGAGTTCTACGTTGGAGACGACGGTGCAATGGTTCGCTCCAGCTGGGTTGAGTACGATGGGGATTACTACTTCGTAAACAGCGCCGGCCAGAAGATCACCAACGATTGGAGACTTACGACTCCGTATGATGATGACAGCGCAGAGGAGCAGTGGTTCTTCTTCCAGTCCAATGGTAAGATGGCTACCAATAAGAAGCTGACTGTTAAGGGAAAAACCTATTTCTTTGATACAGACGGTAAGATGTTAACTGGTTGGGTTCAGGAGTCCGGAGATGACTATGTAGAGGCTACGGATACAGGTGTTGCCAATACATATTACTGTGACGAAACTGGCGCCCGCCTTACAAAGGCATGGGTTTGGGATTATGCTCCTGGAGTAGAAGACGATGATTCCAATGAGGAAGAGCACTGGTTCTATTTAAAGAGCAACGGCAAAATCCAGACTGGCAAGGCATCCAACATCAATGGACAGACCTACTTCTTTGACGAAGAAGGCAAGATGCTGACTGGTTGGGTTGCTGAGTCCGATAACGATGCATACTATTCTATCCAGGGCAGCGACGACAACGAAGATTATTTTGTTGAGTTGGCAAATGTTGCAGACCAGGGCATGAAGGCATATTACTGTACTCCGGAAGATGGCCATGTAAAGAAAAATAAATGGATCAAGCTTTGGAAGCCGGAGCATGCTTATGATGAGGATGAGGATAACGGCAAGAAGTGGTTCTACCTGAACAAGAGCGGTGAAGTTTATATTCCTTCCGAAAGCAATGCAACAGGAACGAAGTATAAATTTGAAGAAGGTCAGTTAGCTGTTGATACAGAAAACGTTTCCATTTCTGAGAAGAAGATTAACGGAAAAGATTATCTCTTCAATGAAAATGGTGAGATGCTCAGCGGATTCTTAAAGTATAATAATGGTATGTATTATCTCGGCGGTTCTGATGACGGTATCATCAAGACTGGTTCCCAGAGCATTAAAGATGACGTAGATGATACTTACAGATTCTACTTTGAGACCAGCGGCAATGACAAGGGCAAAGGCGTTACCGGCAATAAGAGTGGAAAACTGTATTATGATGGTATGCTGATTAAGGCAGAAGATTACAGATATGAGATTGCTGAGGTTGGTGGACGTTGGTTCATCGTTAACCAGAGCGGTTCCATCCAGAGCAGAAATACTGAGTACAAGGAAGATGGAGATACTTTAATTGATTGCTCCGATAAGTCCGTTGTATTTGAAAACTCCAAGGATGCAACGAATGACAGCATTCCGGTAGGCGCTGTTAGCTCCAGCAATACGAACGTAATCGATGCCGAGGATTATGTCTATAATAAATAATTTCATCCGTATGAAATTCTAATTGCAACGGCAGGCGGGAAGAAATTCCCGCCTGTTTTTTCAAAATGTATTGCTTTTATTTTGGATAATCGCTATAATGAAGCTAAAGAAAGCACCCACTCCAAAAGTGGATGCCTCCTGAATGGTTTTATACGCCTGTTATGGCGTAGCCCACTCTGTTGGCAGACAGGGTGGGCATTTTATTTATGCTTGTTCCTCTGATCGAGAAAGGCAAGCAGTGTAACGACAAAGATCCCTACGGAAACCAAAAAGGCTGCCGTGTCCTGGATTGTCGAGAGAATCTCGTACGCTGTCATTGACACCACCTCCCCTCTTATGTATTCCCTTGCGGGTACAAAAAGCGGAGGTATCCACTCCTGTCATGAGTGCTTTCCTGGATTTCATTGTACCATGGATGGAAGACGCTGGCAATGTCGTTTTTCGAGAAGGTTCGACAATAAATTCCCTTCAAAACGGCTTCTCCGGTATAAACATCCGTGCAATTTTATGCCATTCCCACTTTTCAAATGCCCTTCTGACCTTCCATACGCCCCATAAAAGCCATTTCTACTGCTTTCCGGGTAGTTTCTCTTATACGAAGTATAATGACCTCGTAATGCAATTAGGAATTTCAAAGAATTTCAAAAAGAAAAAGGAGAGTGCATTAACTATGAGAAAGCAGATGAAAATTGCTGCGGTTGTTTCTGCGGCAGCTCTGTTGGCATTAGGCGCTTCCATCACTTCTTTCGCTGCCAGCAAAGGCACCTGGAAGTATGAGGATGGCGAGTGGTACTGCTACGACAAGAATGGCGATGTGTATGAGAATACCTTCTGCCTGAGCAATGGTAAAGAATTTTACGTTGGCGACGACGGGATGATGGTTCGTTCCAGCTGGGTTGAGTCCGACGGGGATTACTACTTCGTAAACAGCGCTGGTGAGAAAATCACCAACGACTGGAGACTTACAAGTCCGTATGATGATGAGAACGCTGAAGAACAGTGGTTCTATTTCCAGTCCTCTGGTAAGAGAGCCGAGGGTAAAAAGCTTTTAATTAAGGGTAAGACCTATTTCTTTAACGACGAAGGCGAAATGTTAACCGGATGGGTTCAGGAAAGCGGTGACACCTGGGATGAAGGTTCCACAGACGATGTCAAGAACACGGATACATACTACTGTGATGAGACAGGTGCCCGTCTGGAATCTACTTGGGTATATGACTATGCACCGAGTGTAGACCGTGATGATTCGGGTGATGAGGATGAGCATTATTATTACCTGAAGAGTTCCGGAAAAGTTGCTACGGGCAAACAGTCCAATATCAAAGGCCAGACCTATTTCTTTGATAATACTGGAAAAATGTTATCCGGTTGGGTAGCAAAGACAGACAGCGATGCTGGATATGTTGAGATCTGGAAAGATGACGAAGAATATACAGAGCTTAACCTCGCAGCATTATCTGATGACAGTGTTTATTTCTGCGGCGACGAAGATGACGGACATATGAAGAAAAACAAATGGATTAAGCTGTGGAATAATAAGATGTATGGCCTGGAAGACGATGATGAGGATAAATACTGGTTCTATATCGAAAAGAATGGTGAAGTGTATATCCCGTCCGCAGGTAATGCTAAAGAAATGACCAAATATAAATTTATTGACGGTGAGGGTGAGAAGGTTCTCGGCGATGTCTTCGAGGAGGATAAAACCGTTAAGGTTACTGAGAAGAAGATCAACGGTAAGACATACTTATTTGATGAGAATGGTCAGATGGTCAGCAAGTTCGTTATGGACAGCGATGGTTTAATGTATTACTATGGCGGATCTGACGAAGGTGACAGAAAAGATGGTTCTCTTTCCATTAAGGATGATGCGGGTGAGTCTTATAGATTCTACTTCTCAACCGAGAATAAGCCCGGCCAGGGATACTATAATGCAGCTGGTATTACCGGTGCCAAGAGCGGCAAGCTGTATGATCATGGCTTCCTGGTAAAGGCTAATGATTATAAGTATGAGCTTAAAGATGTAACTGCTAAGATTGATGGTGTTGACAAAGAACTTTCCTTCATCATTAACTCCAGCGGTTCTATCCAGACATCTGATAAGAAGTACGAAGAGGATGATGATTTACTCATCAATACCGAAGGTGCTGTATTCCATAAAGAAAGCACAAATAAGGGTGCTGCTTATGGAAGCGTAGAAGGTGCTACGGCGCTTTACAGATAATTTTTGCGAGAAGAAATTCTAATTGCAGCGACAGGCGGGAAGAAATTCCCGCCTGTTTTTTCAAAATGTATTGCTTTTATTTGGAATAGTCGTTATAATAAAGATAAAGAAATCACCCACTCCAAAAGTGGATGCCTCACAAGAAGTTCAGTGTCCTATCGGACACCGCCCACTCTGTTGGCAGACAGGGTGGGCATTTTATTTATGCTTGTTCCTCTGATCGAGAAAGGCAAGCAGTGTAACGACAAAGATCTCTACGGAAACCAAAAAGGCTGCCGCGTCCTGGATTGTCGAGAGAATCTCGTACGCTGTCATTGACACCACCTCCCCTCTTATGTATTCCCTTGCGGGTACAAAAAAGTGGAGGCATCCACTCCTGTCATGAGTGCTTTCCTGGTTTCATTGTACCATGGATGGAAGGGGCTGGCAATGTCGTTTTTCGAGGAGATTCGACAATGAATTCCTTTCAAAACAGCTTCTCCGGTATAAACATCCGTGCAATTTTATGCCATCCCCACTTCTCAAATGCCCTTCTGGCCTTCCATACGCCTCATAAAGGCCATTTCTACTGCTTTCCGGGTAGTTTCTCTTATACGAAGTATAATGACCTCGTAATGCAATTAGGAATTTCAAAGAATTTCAAAAAGAAAAAGGAGAGTGCATTAACTATGAGAAAGCAGATGAAAATTGCTGCGGTTGTTTCTGCGGCAGCTCTGTTGGCATTAGGCGCTTCCATCACTTCTTTCGCTGCCCAGAAGGGTACCTGGAAGTATGAGGATGGCGAGTGGTATTGCTACGACAAGAATGGCGATGTGTATGAGAATACCTTCTGCCTGAGCAATGGCAAAGAGTTTTATGTTGGCGACGACGGCGCTCTGGTTCGTTCCAGCTGGGTTGAGTACGACAACAACTATTATTTTGTAAACAGTGCTGGTGAGAAAATCACCAACGACTGGAGACTTACAACTCCTTACGAAGATGAGAGTGCAGAGGAAGAATGGTTCTATTTCCAGTCTACTGGTAAAAGAGCAGAAAATAAAAAGCTTACTGTTAAAGGAAAAACCTATTTCTTCGGTAACGAGGGAAATATGCTGACTGGTTGGATTGAGGAAACCAACGGTACATATGACAAAGCAAGCTCTGATATTACAGATGGAACGAAGAAAACCTTCTTCTATTGCGACGAGACTGGTGCCCGTCTTGAAAAGGTCTGGGTTGAGGATTACGCACCTGATGTAGATACAGAGGATGTCAGCTCTGATGATGAAGAGCATTACTACTATCTCAATTCCAGCGGAAATCCGGTTACGCGTAAACAGACCAATATCAATGGTCAGACGTACATTTTCGGTGATGATGGAAGAATGCTGACTGGTTGGGTTGGTACTACGGCAACTAACAGCAACTCATATGAGGTCATCCAGGCAACTGAGGATGATGGCGTAACAACAAGACTGGATGTAGTCGCAGGTCGTGGTGGAAAGGCATACTATTGTACACCAGAAGATGGCCATGTAAAGAAAAATAAGTGGATCAAGCTTTGGAATACAGAAGATGCTTACGACGAAGATGAGGACAATGATCAGTATTGGTTCTATTTAAACAAGAACGGTGATGTTTATATTCCAACTGTTTCTAATGTACAGGTAGATGTACAGAAGTACAAACTGGAAGAAGGTAAGCTTGTTAAAAACGGCAGTCCTCTCACTGTTGCCCAGAAGAGAATCAATGGCAAGGATTATTTCTTCAATTTATACGGTGAACTTGTAACCAAGTTTGTTGATGTTGAAAACAACAATGGCAATAACGAGGTTCCTACCGGTATGTACTATCTGGGCGGTTCTGATGATGGCGTTATGAAGACTGGCTCTATAAGCGTTGCTGATGATACTGGTGAATCCATCCGCTTCTATTTTGGAACGAAAGATTCCGACGGCGCTGGTAAGGGTGTTGGTTATACGGGAAACAAGAGTGGCAAATTATACTATGATGGTATGCTTGTTACGGCAAAAGATTATAGATATGAAATTGTCGAAATTAGCGGCTACTATTTCATTGTAAATCAGAGCGGTTCTATTCAGCACAGCAATACCTCCTATAAAGAGGATGGCGAAGTTCTCATCAGAACTAAGGCTGATGGAAATGGTGAAACAGATACTAAGTTCAACGATAGCAGTGTCAATGGCAAAGAGTTTGAGCATAGTTTTAATTCTCTCGGCGAATTATTAGAACATGACGCTAGTGTTGATGCCGGAAAAGCAGAAGACATCGTTCGCAAATAATAGTGGCTGATTTCATCCATGTGAAATTCTAATTGCAACGGCAGGCGGGAAGAAATTCTCGCCTGTTTTTCTAAAATGTATTGTCTTTATAACCCCAAATCGCTATAATAAATCTAAAGAAAGCACCCACTCCAAAAGCAGGTGTGTTGCATTTAGGTTTTACACTTTTGCAGGTGTTCCCATCCTGTGTGCAGACGGGATAGACAATTTTATTTATACTTGTTTTTTTGGCCGAGAAAGGCAAGCAGTGTAACGACAAATATTCCCGCAGCGTCTCTGATGGTCGCTGCGGGAATATTTGTTAATATAACTTTATTTGTCGTTATTGTCCCCTCTTTAAGTAACACTTTTTCGGGCACAAAACATGGGATGTCTTCATTCCTGCTGTGGCAAAATGACCTCCGAGCTATAAACATCTGTGAAACTTTATGCCATCCCCACTTCTCAAATGCCTTTCAGACCTTCTATACGCCTCATAAAGGCCATTTCTACTGCTTTCCGGGTAGTTTCTCTTATACGAAGTATAATGACCTCGTAATGCAATTAGGAATTTCAAAGAATTTCAAAAAGAAAAAGGAGAGTGCATTAACTATGAGAAAGCAGATGAAAATTGCTGCGGTTGTTTCTGCGGCAGCTCTGTTGGCATTAGGCGCTTCCATCACTTCTTTCGCTGCCCAGAGAGGCACTTGGAAGTATGAGGATGGCGAGTGGTACTGCTACGACAGAAATGGCGATGTATATGAGAATGAATTCTGCCTGAGCAACGGCAGGGAGTTTTATGTTGGCGATGACGGCGCGTTGGTGCGTTCCAGCTGGGTTGAGTACGATGGGGATTACTACTTCGTAAACAGTGCAGGGGAAAAAATCACCAACGACTGGAGACTTACAGCTCCGTATGATGATGAAGATGCAGATGAGCAGTGGTTCTACTTCCAGGCTAACGGAAGAAGGGCCGAAGACAAAAAACTGACAATCAGAGGAAAGACATATTTCTTTGATGCTGACGGCGAGATGTTGACTGGTTGGGTTGAGGAAAACGACGATACATATGAGGAAGCGGGTTCTGATATCACCCATAGTACAAGATCCCATTTCTCTTATTGCGATGAGACCGGTGCGCGCCTTGAAAGAACCTGGGTAGAAGATTATGCTCCAGATGTAGATTCTGAAGATGTAAGCTCGGATGACGAGGTTCACTATTATTATCTTAACAGCAGCGGTCATCCGGTTACCAGAAGACAGACGAATATCAACGGCCAGAGTTATATTTTCGGTGAAAACGGAAGAATGCTGACTGGTTGGGTTGCTACGACCGCGACGAACAGTGACGCTTATGAGGTTATCCAGGGAACGGATGATGATGAAGACCATTGGGTACCTTTAAGTGAAATCGCAGACCGCGGTGGAGAAGTTTACTATTGTACAGAAGACGATGGTCACGTTAAGAAAAATAAGTGGATCAAACTGTGGAATACAGAATTTGCGTATGATCAGGATAACGACGAAGATCAGTACTGGTTCTATTTAGCAAGAAACGGTGAAGTGTTTATTCCGGATGCAGATGATGTTGCCAGTGCGGCCAATGCCCATGAATACAGTTTCAGTGAAGGTAAACTGGAAGAGGGTGATCCTGTCAGCGTAATCAAGCACAGAGTCAACGGCAAGGATTATTTCTTCAATTCCAACGGTGAGATGATCTCCGGATTCATCAGAATCGAAGAGCAGAATGATGATCTCACACCTGGTATGTACTATCTTGGCAGCTCCAATGATGGCGTCATGAAGACGGGTTCTGTAAATATTTCTGACAACACCGGTGAATCCTATCGTTTCTATTTCGGAACGAGAGCATCGGAAGGCGGAGATGGCGTTGGTTATACAGGAAACAGGAGCAATAAGCTGTACTACAACGGTATGATGGTTCGGGCAGAAGATTACAGATATGAGATTGTAGAAGTTGATGGTGCCTACTTCATTGTAAACCAGAGCGGTTCCATTCAGGACGGCAACACTTCTTATCGTGAAGACGGAGACGTTCTCATCAGAACAAGAGTCGAAGATGACGATCCGGACGGAAGTGTAAACACTGCATTCTATGATGGCGATGATGATGCAAAAGAAGGCAGCTTCGCATCTCTCGATGACCTTCTGGAATATGATAACAATGTTTTTGCAGGAAGTGCAGAAGATATCGTGTTTGAGAATTAGTAATTCTGTTAAGATGAAATTCTAATTGCAGCCACAGGCGGGAAGAAATTCCCGCCTGTTTTTCCATCCAACGCTTCCTCGGCACACCACGAAAAGCAGGCATGAAACGCATCCCGCATCCCACACCTGCTTCCCGCAACAAAATGATACTTTTTCGATTGCAGCGAGACCACTAGTTATTAGTATCTTCTTTGTGGCTGTAAAGCCATAATGCATAAATGAACTCGCTATTGGACGGACACTTTTTTAATGTCGTCTGGAATATCTGATTCAAAACAGTAATGTCGCCTTTTGTCCAGAGAGTGTTGATTAAAGTCCTGATATCACGCTCAATACAATGTTTTGAAGTGCAGTATTTTTGAGCAATGTCATGATACAGAGACTTTGAGAGGTTCGTCAGCGGTAAGGTACTCCCCTCTTTCTCCATAATATTTAAGGCCTCAATCAGATATTCTATTCCTAAATAATGTTTGGTAGCACCAGCACGTTTTAAAATTGATCGAACGGACATTTCAGCCATTTTGCGCTCCCCCTCTTCCATAATAATAAAATATTATACACTAAAACTACACAGACATAAAACGAAATCCGTCGACACTTATCGACAATCAGGATAACCACCCCTTCGCTTATACATGTCTTTAAAATGTGACACGGAAGACTTGCTGCAATTTTTCCGGCCAAGTATCATTTGTATTCTTCTTCAATTTCATTATACACCTAATAGCCATAAAATTAAATAGATTATTAAAATAAAAATGATAAATAGCAATGAAAATTACAAGAGTTAAAAGGGAATCCAAAACACACTTAAAAATGAGCATAAAAACAGGCGGGAATTTCTTCCCGCCTGTGGCTGCAATTAGAATTTCTTTCAGATAAAACAAAGGTAATAACTATTTTAATCCTTTTACGCTGCCGTAAGCAACACCTTTTGTCTTGCTGAATTCGGCTTCCCTTGCATCGTACAGTAAATCATCATCCTCTTCATATTCCTTCTTAGATGTCTGGATGGATCCGCTCTTATTTACGATGAAGGAAAGAGTTCCGTCTTCTCCCTCGATATCATTCTTTACGGTCTTCAGTTCGTACTTGTAATCGTTAGCCTTGAGTAAGAAACCATCTTCATACAGTTTACCGCTCTTTGCGCCAGTAATACCAGCCGCATTGTAGTATCCTTCAGAAGGTTTGTTTTCAGTTGCAAAGTAGAACCGATAGCTTTCACCGCTGTCATCCGTGATGGAAACGGAGCCGTCTTTTCTGTCGCCATCATTGGAGCCACCGTAATAGTACATATGTTCTACCTTCTCGCTTGCATCACTGTCACTTGCAACTGCGTCAACCGTGGAATTGATCTTAACTAAACCACTGACCATACGGCCCTTTGCATCAAAGAGGTAGGTCTTGCTGTTGATCTTCTTCTCAGTTGCATAGAAGTTATCATCATCGTAGTTGTCTGTGCTGAATCTTTCGCCAAAGTTGTCACCTTCGCCGTCATCAAAGTCATAGATATTGGCGGTATAATCATATTTTTCCGGGATGTAGACAGTACCATTCTTCTCAATGTAATACCAGTACTCATCGTTGTCATCGTCTTCTTCGCCGTACTCTTCATTGCTCCAGAGCTTGATCCACTTGTTTTTCTTCATGTGGCCGTCGTCCTCGTCGCCGCAGAAGTAAACATCCGTATCGTTGTACTCGGAAAGAGCTGCATCGAAGGTGCCGTCACCGTCATCATCGTCTTTTTCCCAGATCTCTTCATAAGCGTCACTGTCGGTTTTCTTTGCGACCCATCCGCTTAACATTTTTCCTTCATCATCGAAGAAATACGTCTGGCCTTTGATGTTTGTCTGCTTTCTCGTTGCAACTTTTCCGGAACTCTTCAGGTAGTAATGATACTCATCCTCGTCACCTACATCGTCACGATCTACGCTCGGAGCATAATCATATACCCATGTGGACTCAAGACGGGCACCGGTCTCATCGCAGTAATATGTGTCAACATTTCTCACATCGTCCGTGGAACCTTCGTCCCATGTGTCACCGCTTTCCTGAACCCATCCGGTCAACATTTCACCGTCATCGTTGAAGAAATAGGTTTTACCCTTGATTAAGAGCTTTTTACCCTCAGCTCTCTTACCGTTGGACTGGAAGTAGAACCACTGCTCTTCGGAATCTTCATCGTCATACGGGGAAGTTAATCTCCAATCGTTGGTGATCTTCTCGCCGGCGCTGTTTACGAAGTAGTAATCCCCATCGTACTCAACCCAGCTGGAACGAACCAGCATTCCATCATCACCAACATAGAATTCTTTGCCGTTGCTCAGGCAGAATTCATTCTCATATACATCGCCATTTCTGTCGTAGCAATACCACTCGCCATCCTCATACTTCCAAGTGCCTCTCTGGGCCGCGAAAGAAGTGATGGAAGTGCCTAATGCCAACAGAGCTGCCGCAGAAACAACTGCAGCAATTTTCATCTGCTTTCTCATAGTTAATGCACTCTCCTTTTTCTTTTTGAAATTCTTTGAAATTCCTAATTGCATTACGAGGTCATTATACTTCGTATAAGAGAAACTTATAGGTGCTGTTTACAAAAGTGGGGGTTAATAGAATTATAGCGCTTATTTTAATGATAAAAGTGGAACACAAAATTGAAAATATAGGAAGTTATCACCATTAAATCCCATAAATGTAAAATCATGGAAATAAGTTTTTTCCTCAAAAATCCTAAGATTTCCAGGCAGAAATGCGAGGGTAAAATTGGGGTAATCGACGGATTTTTGAGGGGATGGAGGGCATATAAAAAGGGGAAAATCAAAGAAAATTATGCATATTTATGCAATACAAAGCATAAAACGTGGCTCTGGCACAGACGGCAGCTTTTTCTAATTTTAATAAATTTTTAAAGAATTGGAATGGATTTATGTAAAGTGATAAGTTGCGAATAAACGGCATCGGTGTTATACTATACTAGAATAATTATGGCAAGTCTGGATAAGGAGAAAAGTACATGTCTAACAGGATAAAGAAACGGGAAAGCACACAGGGGAATTTCTCGGATAATGCGGCACTGCTGATGGGGATTTTTACTCTGGTTGTGCTTTGCTTGTTTCCGCTGGTGGTGCGGAATAAGTATTTTGATATTATTGAAACGAAGTACCAGTTTTACAGCGGCTGTGTGATCGTGGCGGCCGTTGTGATGGCGGGGTACGGAATTGTGAGCGGACAGATTGCGGCGTGGGTGAAAGGCTTCCAGGCCAGATCGTTCGTGAGGGGGCTCAGCGTTACGGACTGGGGGATGATTGCCTTCTGGCTCAGCAATGTGATTTCCTGGCTGCTTTGTACGGACTGGCGCTGGGACGGCTTCTGGGGAACCATGGGCCGGTATAACGGCGTGTTTTTGATGACGCTGTATCTGATCGCGTATTTTCTTGTCACCAGGTTCTTCCGGTTCAGGCAGTGGTACCTGGATGCTTTCCTTGCGGCGGGCATTTTTGTCTGCCTGTTCGGAATTACGGATTATTTCCAGATGGATATCCTGGGCTTTAAGGTGAACATGCTGGATGAGCAGAAGGGGATCTATGTGTCCTCTCTGGGAAACATCAATACTTACACGGTTTATGTCGGGGCTGTTCTGGTGGTTTCGATGATCCTGTTCTGTCTGGAGAAGAACAGAAAGAAGATGTTCTGGTATCTTGCGAATTTTGCGCTTTCCAGTTTTGCCCTTGTCATGGGTACAAGCGATAATGCGTATCTGACGCTGGCGGCGCTGTTCGGCTTTTCGCCGCTCCTGCTTTTCCGGACAAAGACGGGGATTCGTCGGTACATGATTTCGGTTTCGGTATTTTTTACGGTGATCCAGTGCATTGACTGGATCAATGGGGCGTATGCGGACACGGTTCTCGGCATTGAGGGTGTGTTCAGCCTGATTGCCGGCCTTTCGGTTCTGCCGGTTCTTGTGATCGGCGTCTGGGCGGTGACGGGGCTGATTGCGTTTCTTCTTATTAAAAAGGGCGGAGATTCGGAGACCATGGGCAAGTGGCTGATTTATGTCTGGATCGGTGTGATTGCCGTTGTTGTGGCTGCTGCTGTGTTTGTGTTTTTTGATGCGAATGTGGCTGGGAATGCCGATAAGTATGATGCGATCCGTTCGTATGTGGTGTTTGACGACAAATGGGGGACGGAGCGCGGATATGTCTGGCGGCGTTCTTTCGAGATTTATAATGAGAGGTATTCGCTTTTGCAGAAGATGTTTGGCTTCGGGCCGGATCTTTTTATCATTCCGATGCGCTATTACTATGATGGACAGACCATGGGGAACATGGCGGTGCTTTATGACAGTGCCCACAATGAGTACATCCATTATCTTCTGACCCTGGGCATTGCGGGACTTGCGTCGTATCTGACATTTTTCATTTCTGCCATCGTGGGGCTTTGCCGGAGAATGAAGGATCGTCCGGAGGTGGCGGCTGTGATGTTTGTGGCCGCAGCTTATGCAGTGCAGGCGGTTGTCAACATCAATCTGCCGATTACGATGCCGATTATCCTGAATTTTATTGCCATGGGGCTTTGCAGGGAGAAGAGCGGACAGTAGATTTTTGATAAGGACTGATGGAAATGAGAGATTACACGCAGTATAAAAGAGTGATAAAATTTCTGTCTTCTGCCGTCATTGTCGCGCTGGAATCTGCGATTTACGGGTACGTCTGGATTTATCACTATAACCGGATCATGGAATTTCCGTTCTGGCGGAAGGGGAACTGGCTGATGATTGCGGTGTACATGATCCTGTTCCTGTTTTTTAACCAGATGTACGGCGGGTTCAAGGTGGGCTTTTATAAAAAATGGAATGTCATCTATTCGCAGCTTCTTTCTCTGGTTCTGGTGAACGGGATTACATATCTCCAGATCGCGCTGCTGGATAAGAAGTTCCATTCGGTCATGATTATGGGGACGGTGACGCTGGTGCAGGCCATTGTGGCTGTGATGTGGGCATTCCTGTTCCAGTTCCTTTACAGCAGGATGTTCCCGCAGAGGCGCATGCTGCTGGTTTACGGAGACCGGCCGGCGTTCCACCTGATGCAGAAGATCAGCACGAGAGAGGATAAGTATCAGATTGGAAACATCATCCACTTCAACCAGGGGCTTGATGAGATCATGAAGCTGGCGCCGAATTATGATGCGGTGATTATCGGGGATATTCCGTCCCATGAGCGGAACCAGCTTTTGAAGCAGTGTTTTGGACGCGGAATCCGGACGTACACGGTGCCAAAGATTTCGGATGTGATTAACCGCAGCTCCGATGATCTGAACCTGTTTGACACGCCGCTTCTGCTTTCCAGAAATGAGGATCTGAAGATTGAGCAGGTGGTTGGAAAGCGTGTCGTGGACATTATTTTTTCTGTGCTGGGGTTAATTGTTTCCTCGCCGTTTTTCCTGGTGATTGCGTTCCTCATTAAGGCGACGGACGGCGGCCCCGTGTTTTATAAGCAGCTTCGGCTCACGAAGGGACGGCAGGAGTTCATGATTTATAAGTTCCGCACCATGATTCAGGATGCGGAAAAGGACGGGCATGCCAGACTGGCGTCGGAGAAGGACGACAGGATTCTTCCGGTGGGGCGTTTTCTGCGTGCCACGAGGTTAGACGAGCTGCCGCAGTTAATCAATATTTTGAAGGGCGAGATGTCCGTGGTCGGGCCGCGGCCGGAGAGGCCGGAGCTGGCGGAGGAGATTGAAAAGGAGCTTCCGGAGTTTGCTTACCGCCTCAAGGTGAAGGCGGGGCTTACGGGTTATGCCCAGATTTACGGGAAGTACAATACGACTTCTTATGACAAGTTGAAGCTGGATTTGACCTACATCAGGAATTATTCGTTTTTCCTGGATTTGAAGCTGATGATTATGACGCCGAAAATTATGCTGATGAAGGAAAGCACCGAGGGCGTCATGGAGAATGATGAGCGGCTGGAACAGCAGGAAGCGGCTGCGGCAAGAATGGACATTAAACTGAAGTCGGATCTGTAAGGAGTTTTGGATATGCAGGCAGTAATCATGGCAGGCGGCAAAGGGACGAGGTTGGCTGAGCTTACGCGGGATGAGATTCCGAAGCCTATGGTGCCGGTGGCGGGAAAGCCGCTGCTTTTATGGCAGGTGGAGAGGCTTAAGGAGAATGGGATCACGGATATTGTGATGGTGATCGGGCATCTCGGCGAGAAGATTCAGGAGTTTTTTGGTGACGGCGCGCAGTTTGGCGTCCGGATCCGGTATTTTTTGGAAGAGACACCGTTGGGGACGGCGGGCTCTTTCTTCTATTTAAATGGGATGCTGGCGGAGGAGCCGTTTCTTATGATGTCCGGGGATCTGCTTTTTGATGTGGATTTTGAGCGCATGGTGCAGTTCCATAAGGAGAAGGGGGCGGCGGCGACGCTGTTTGTCCATCCCAACGGCCATCCGTTTGATTCGGATCTTTTGGTTCTCGATGAAAATGACCGGGCGGTGCGGTTTGATTCCAAGCATAATACGCGGGATTACTGGTATGATAACTGTGTGAATGCCGGCATTTTTGTGTTCGAGAAGAGTATCTGCGAGCGCGTGAAGGCGCCGGAAAAGTGCAATCTGGAGAATGATATTTTAAAGGCCATGATTGAGGAGGGCGAGCCTGTTTTTGGCTACCGGTCACCGGAGTATGTGAAGGACGTGGGGACTGTGGACAGGATTTCGCAGGCCTTAAAGGACATTGAGCGGGGCTTTATTTCCGGGAAATGTCTGAAAAAGAAGCAGAAATGTATTTTTCTCGACCGGGACGGCACGCTCAACCAGTACCGCGGGCTTGTGTACCGGGAAGAGGATTTTGAGCTGGAGCCATGTGCGGCGGAGGCGGTTCGCCTGATCAACGGTTCCGGGCGTCTCGGGATTGTGGTGACGAACCAGCCGGTGGTGGCCCGCGGGCTTTGTGAGATGGAGGACGTGGAGAGGATCCATCGGAAGATGGCGACGCTTTTTGGACGCGAAGGCGTGTACCTGGATGATGTGTTCTTTTGCCCGCATCATCCCGACAAGGGGTATCCCGAGGAGAATCCTGCCTATAAGATTCCGTGTGAGTGCAGGAAGCCGAAAATCGGGATGGTTCTTGAGGCGGCAGAGAAGTATCATATTGACCTTTCGCAGTCGTGGATGGTTGGCGATACGACCATGGATATCCAGACCGGCATCAACGCAGGGATGCGGACGGCATTGGTGCTCACCGGTGAGGCCGGCGGGGATAAGAAATATGATGTAAAGCCGGATCTTGTGTGCCGTGATGTTTTGGAGGCCGTGAAGATGATTTTGGCAGAGAGTGATGGGGGTGCAGCATGATTATTACACAGACACCTTTCAGAATGTCTTTTTTTGGCGGCGGGACGGATTTCCCGGATTTTTACAGGGAGCATGGCGGCGCCGTGATTTCGACGTCGTTTGACAAGTATTGTTATGTCAATGTCAGGCATTTGCCGCGTTTTTTTGATTATGCAACAGAGCTTTCGTATTCTAAGATCGAGCGGGTTGTGGATGTGGAGGAGATTAAGCATCCGGCCATCCGCGAGGCCATGAAGTTTCTTGACATGCATGAGCTGCGCCTGACTTATGAGGCGGATCTGCCGGCCAGGTCAGGGCTTGGGACGAGTTCGTCGTTTGCGGTCGGGATGCTGAATGCGTTTTATGCGTTAAAGGGAAAGTATGCCGATAAGAAGAAGCTGGCCGATGAGGCGATTTATCTGGAGCGGGTGCTCTGCAAGGAGAGCGGCGGCATCCAGGATCAGATTGCGGCGGCTTTCGGCGGATTGAACCGGATCAATTTTAATGCCGAGGGGTACGAGGTGAAGCCGGTGATTATTTCGCCGGAGCGGAAGCGGCAGCTAAACAGGAATCTGATGCTGTTTTTTACCGGCTTTTCCAGGTTTTCTTCGGATATTCAGGAGACGACCCAGAAGGCGCTGGCCGATAAGGAGAAGCAGCTTTTGGAGATGCTTTCGCTGGTGGATGATGCGGAGCGGATCCTGACTTCGAAGACGGATCTTAACGAGTTTGGACGGCTTCTGGACTATACCTGGAAGCTAAAGCGCGGGATTTCCAGCCAGATTTCCACGGGGACGATTGATGATCTCTACGACCGGGGAATGAAGGCGGGGGCTCTTGGCGGGAAGCTTCTCGGCGCCGGCGGAGGCGGTTTCCTTCTTTTTTATGTGGAAGAGGATAAGAGGGAGGCGGTGCATCAGGCGATGGAGGATCTGCTTTATGTGCCGTTCCGGTTTGAAAACAGCGGGACTCGGGTGATTTATTATACGCCGGAGGAATATGAGAAGAGATGAGAGAGAGGAGCCAGGAGTGGCTCCTCTTTTTACGCGTTTTTTCCGCAGCAGTTTTTATATTTTTTCCCGCTGCCGCAGGGGCAGGGATCGTTGCGGCCGATCTTTTTTCCGCTTCTTCTGTACGGAGTATCGGAATCATATACATAGGTTTCGCTTTTTGTCTGTTTTTGGATGGAATCGTAAAGGTTCGTCAGATGTTTCTCCAGGGCTCCAAAATCCTTGAAGTCTGAAAGCGGAAGCATTTCCGCCAGGAGGCGGCCGGACTCTTTTTCTGCGTCTTCATGGACGCGGGCGAAAAAATCGTCCGCCAGGCGGAAGGTATGAGGATATTTCCCGGCCAGGCTCCGGATTTCTGCTTCGTGGCCAGGATAGTAGCGGCACATGTACCAGAAATAGGAGTGTATGAGGAATTTATCGTCCGCATCTTCGGACTGGAGGCCGCGTCCAAGCTCTGAAAGGAATCCGATGAACTGGGCGGGAAAAGATGCCGCTTGGGAATCCGTCCGGCTTTCCACAAATTCCAGCGTCATATAGGCAGTCTCCAGAAAGTCTTTTTCCTCTTCTCCGGCCAGAAAACCTTTCTCGCTTATGAAATCAAGGAAAGCCCGGTATTTTGGGCGGTACCACACAAGATCCAGCAGAGTGTCCCAGTGGATTAGCGTATTAACAAGATGCTCCTTCATGGAATCGTCCATGGACACTGCGGAAAGGAATCGCTGGTAGAGCGCCATATCCGTATCATAGCATCCATTGGCCAGTTTGACATCCAGATAAAGAAGATTCTGGAAGGTGCCGTCCAGCATTTCGGCAGTGGCAAAGCTTCCTGTTTCCTCAAAATGAGAGGCTTCCTCCCGGAAAAGGCGGCGGGCCTCCGCGTCCTTCCCAAGTTTCTGCAAGGTATTCGCGTAGGAATTCAGGAAAAACGGGTAATAGTCATCGAGCGGGTAAAGCAGGCGAAACTGCTGAACCGCCTCTTTGTAGTATCCCAGTCCATGGAGCGTCATGGCGTAATAGATGCGGGGAATCTCTTCATCCGGATGATCCTGTATGAGGTCTGAAAAAACCAGGTTTGCGGTTCTCAGATCGCCGGTGGCAAAGAGACATTGTCCGAGCAGCAGAAGGATTGCCGGCAGATCAGGGTTTCTGTCTAAAAGCTGCATACAGAATTGGGCGGCCTGCTCAAAATCCTGGCCGTCGCAGGCGGAGAACACTTTTTCTGCCAGCGTCCGTTCATCGGGCGTCAGAGTTTCCAGGAAGGAAGCTATTTCTCCGCGGTCATGCTTGTCAAAAGCTGTCAATATTTTCATGATTTTCTCCTGTTCCGAGGACAGATTCCAACTCCGGCGTGCCGTCTTCCTCGAAGGTTTCGGCGCCAAGTTCGTTGATTTTTGTGTCGCCGGCTTCGCCGTACTGGTAGAGCTGGTCAAAGAATTCGATGGCGGCCCGGATTTTTGTCCGAAGGAGATAGCCGCCGGACTGGGTCGCCTTGAGGATGGAATCGGTGGAAACCTCCGGGTTCCAGCCGTATGCCCGTCCGTGGAATTCCTGGATCTGGGCGAGAACGCGGCGAATCTCGTCTTTCGTGAGCGGCAGAAGCTGAGGCGCCTTTAACAGCATGTTCAGAACTGTTTTCATGGGTTCTTCGTTGTCGGGATAAAGCTCTGCCAGATTTTCAAATTCGTGTTTTCCCTCGATCACATCTTCGGCATAGGAGGCGCTCAGCGCAAACATGGTGAAGACGGAGTCCAGATTTTCACCGGGGCGCAGGAAGGAGGCCATGTTCCGGTAGGCGTTCAGCCTGGCCTTTTTCCCAAGACGGCCCATGAGCTTGGCCTCATCGATCAGGATGACCCATCCGCGGCAGCCAAGTTTTGTGAAAAGATGGCTCATGAAGGAAAAGTAATCCATACAGTGCTTGGTTTTGCTGAAGGTTACGGAATATTTGGCTGTTTCATTGAAAATCCGCTTATAGATGCGCTTCACGACGGCATTTCCGACGAAATCGCCCTCCAGGTCGGACTGGAGCTGGAACTTTTCCTCCTGATCTTCCGTGTTCAGATAGGAGCGCAGGAGGTAGTACAGCTTGTCGGTCTCCAGGCCCTTGGCGGAGTAGAGGAGAAGTTCGTTTGCGGCCGGGCTTCCAGGCGTCATCTGATCCAGCAGATGGAGGAAGCCGGGCTGATTTCGCATGGGCAGGTAGGTGCTGCTGATGATTTTCTGGTACACGAGATGCAGCTTGTCCATGGGAGTCTCTTTGCTCAGGGAGAGGAAGGAGACGGCCATGCGGTTGGCGTGGGCCATGTTGAAAACTGTGTTCAGGATGTGGGTTTTGCCCTCGCCGTATTTGCCGGAAATTACCATGCCGTTGGAGATGCCGGTTTCGGCGGTGTGTTCCAGACGGCCGGAAATCTCTTTCATGAGCTGCGGCCTGGCGTCGGAAAAATACTGACCGACGGCGCGGGAGGGGATTCCGGAGCGCAGGGATTCGATAATGTGTCTTGCTTCCATATCAAACATTTTTTTCATCTCCGGCCATTGCCTCTTTAATCAGTCCCGAGATGCCGATGTTCCCAAGGCGCGCGTGCTCCAAAATGGTTTCTGCGGTTTCCGGGCTTACGGCTGTCGGGGCGGATACACCGGCCATTTCCCTGGACATGGCGACGAGGGATTCTGCCGTATAAGCCTGCGCGGCGGGGATGCGAGGAAGCTGGTGGAGCTGAGGCGGTGCCTCGAGGCCGGGCTTTTGCGGCCGGATTGGTTGCTTTCTAGGGAGGAGATACGGGAGAAGCTGGACAGTGCGGTGGGGAGGAAAGAGAGGAATTATTGGAGATGTATGGGGGAGATGAGGGAGGTGAGAGAGGGGAGAAGAGGAGAGCGGTAAGTTTTGAGGGGGATAGGAATAGGATTTTGGGAACCGTCAGCTTGGGAAGGAGGCTGGCGTTTTTTTTGCGTGGTGAGTTTTTTCGGGGAAGAGGGGATAAGTACGATTATAGGAAGAATTTAATAGCGCTTAAAAGTTAAATGGAAGGCTGGCGAATATTTATGCCTCTTCTTTCTATTATTTTACCTGTTTTTAACGGAGAGCAAACCATTGCAATAGCAATCAGAAGTGTTTTAGAGCAAACATTGGATGACTGGGAATTGATAATAATCAATGACGGATCATCTGATAAAACACGGGATATATGCAAGGCATTTTTAGAGCAATCGCCGCGGATATTTTATTACGCGCAGAAAAACAAAGGACTGAGTGCGGCGAGAAATGCAGGTATAGAAAAGGCTCGGGGTGAGTATTTAGCCTTTTTGGACGCAGATGATTGGGTAGAGCCCGAGTACTATCAAGGTATGCTTTTGTCCCTGGAAAAACAGTCCGTAGACTTGGTTTTAGCAGGATATACCAGAGAATTCTGGCGAAATGGAAAAAAGCCAAAAAAAGTAAGACTGGAATTACCATATTGCAGGAGTGAGATTGAGGAGTTTTTCTTTGATAAGGAAATTCCTGCTTTTTCCTATGATTTATTTATACACGTGTGGAATAAACTGTATAAAACCCACATAATCAATGAGCACAAAATAATGTTTTGTGAAAATACTTTTTTTGCTGAAGATGTTCCGTTTAATGTTGCCTATTTGAATCACTGCAGAGTATTTTGCACTTGTCCTAGTATGGGTTACCACTATATATGCAGGGGAAAAAATACTCTGACTGCTGAATGGAGAAACGATCTAATTGAAAGAAATAACCAGGTATATCGGGACATAAGCCAATTTGTTAAAACAATTGCTCCACATGCAGAACCAATTCTACTTGGAGATATGTATCTGCGAGGATGCTTTTTAAATATCGAGAAAGCCATATCTGCTGAGATGCCTTATGCACAAACTACAAGGATAATAAATGAAATATTAAATGAAAATGAGGTAAATGAGGTATTAAGTCTGGCATCGCCTCGAAGGGCTAGTTCCTTAGAATTTTCTTTATATCGTTTTTTTATGAATATAGGTAATACAAAATTGATTCTGGGAGCTGTTCACGCTCGCAGATGGATAAAGCGAGTGATGGGGCGAATATGAAAAAAACTAAAAGGTACTTGTCAATCTTAAAGGCTGACAAGGCGATGCATACATTCTATTCATCGGCAGTTTATGGATTAAAAAGACGGCCTGACATTAAATGCCCAGAAATTTCCACCGTTTATGAGGTGTGCAATACTGTAATTGGCCCAGTGTTAACTTCTTACATCGCATGGGTTATCAGTGATGCGCGAGAAAGGCATATCAATAAATTGTTTTTTCTGGCCCGAGACGGAAAAATAATGCTTGATATTGCCAAAATAATTGATGATGCGCTCCTTAGTCAAATAGAATTCAAATATCTATATGTAAGCCGTTTGGCATTGAGAAAAGCTTTATATTCTATAAACAATGAAGAGTTTTGGAGATATTTTGGCAGAGACAGCATAGAGTGCACTCCGAACTTGTTATTGAAAAGGACTGGTATGTCTGAAGAGGACTGCATCTATATATTAGGGCTTTTGGGATATGATGAAGCCGATGCTGCAAATGAGTACTTATGCCTTGATGCTCAAAAACGCTTTTTGAATGCATTGAAACAGTGCGAGGAATTTCACCGGCGGATGAAAAAACTTTCGAGAGAGCAGCTGGAACTTATAGAACAGTACTTCAGGCAGGAAGGGCTAGGGGAAGATGGGGCATTTGCACTGGTTGATAGTGGTTGGACTGGCTCCATGCAGCGGACTTTACGAATGATTTTGGATAATATCTATCATAAACATGTTGAGATTACAGGTTACTATTTTGGGATCCAGAGTAGAACGGCGCCAGAGGATGGAAGATATCAGAGCTACTATTTCGACGGCAAAAAAAGTGCGGCGATAACCTGGGTTCTTTTTAATAATAATTTGTTTGAATGTTGGTGCATGGCATCTCATGGCATGACGATAGGATATAAAAAAGAAGAAGATATTTGTCCCGTACTGAATCAGCACATAAATGTTTGGTATGAGGCAGAACAGATAGAGTTTATTCGGAAATACGCAATGCATTGGGTGATGTGTAGTAAACAGAAAAATGAATTACAAGATAAGACAGGAAAATCTGGAAAGACAATAAAGAGGCTTTTGGTCTCTTCTATGATATTTCCTTCAAAAGAAGAGGCGAAAGTTTATGGAATGATCCCATTTTGTGATGATACGACAGAAGCTTATATGCTTCCGCTCGCACGAATAATGTCAGCTAAGGATATTTGGCAGAATTTGATTTTAGTTCGCTGCTGGAAAAAAATCACAAAAAAGGATATGCAGGAACATACTGTGACAAGCGGCTGGAGGGAAGGGACGGCTGCACTGATTCCCTTTCCGTGGAACTATTTCATGAGGGTAGATTGCATGCTTTCTTATATTATTAAAGCAGTATATAAGATTTTTACTTGAAAAGGATAATCGAATGAAACACTTAATAAAAATCATTACTATAATTTATCAGGATCGTAAACTGTTATTTGATCTGGCCCAAAATGATTTTAAAGCCAAATTTGCAAGTTCTCTACTGGGAACGATATGGGCATTTGTTCAACCGATGTTTACGATTGTTGTTTTCTGGTTTGTATTTCAGATGGGTTTTAAATCAACGCCGGTGGATAATATGCCGTATATTCTTTGGTTTGTTCCGGCATTTGTGCCCTGGCTCTTTTTCTCAGATATAATGAATTTTAGTGCATACTGCATGCAAGAATATAATTATCTGGTAAAAAAAGTCCGTTTTGATGTGGAGATTCTGCCAGTCGTTAAAGTTGTTTCGGCATTATTCGTGCACATTTTTTTTGTTGGATTTATTGTTGTTATGTATCTGGTGTATGGTGAAGCTCTATCTCTTTACTGCTTGCAGGCCGTTTATTATTCGGCGGCCTTGCTATTTCTGGGAGTCGGGATTTCTTTTTTAATTTCGTCTGTTACCGTTCTTTTTAAGGATTTTATACAGGTGGTTTCAATTCTTTTGCAAGTTGGTTTCTGGGCGATCCCAATTTTCTGGAATCCGGACAATATGGAGCCATGGGTAGTTACTGTGCTCAAATTGAACCCCATGTACTATATTGTGTCAGGATATAGAGAGAGCTTTATTTATCATATTGGGTTTTGGGAGCATCCTGTTTATACCACATACTTTTGGGGAGTAGCTGTTACTGTTTTTGCAGCGGGTGGCCTTTTGTTTTCAAGGCTTCGGCCGCATTTTGCAGATGAGTTGTAGGTGATTAGAATGAATGTGATAGAGGTTAATGAACTCAGCAAAACATATCCTCTTTATAAAAATAGAAAGGATAAGGTGCGGGAGATTCTCTCTTTAGATGGGAAATCTTACCATACAAATTTTTGTGCATTGCAGAATATATCCTTTTCTGTGGAAAAAGGGGAGTGCGTTGGTATTATTGGCGTAAATGGCTCTGGCAAATCAACGCTTTTAAAAATTATTACAGGTGTAATTGCGCCTTCGTCCGGAAAAATAAATATTCAGGGAAAGATATCGGCCCTTTTGGAACTTGGAGCAGGATTTAATCCAGAGTACACAGGCATGGAGAATATTTATCTGAATTCCATGTTGATGGGATACTCCAGAGAAGAAACCGATAAAAAGTTACAGTCTATCTTAGACTTTGCAGATATTGGGGATTTTATTTATCAGCCAGTAAAGACCTACTCGTCAGGGATGTTTGTACGGCTTGCTTTTTCAATAGCTATTAATGTGGAACCGGATATTTTAATTGTGGATGAGGCGCTAAGTGTAGGCGATATTTTTTTTCAGCAAAAATGTTACAAAAAAATTCGTGAACTTGCTGGTAGATCAACCGTGTTGATTGTTTCACATGATCTGAATGCAATCACAAAGTTTTGCAGACGAATTATTGTGATGCATCAGGGAAATTTGATTTTTAATGGAGAGCCGCAGGAGGCACTTACCCGATATTTTCAGGTGAAACAGGGAGAAATAAAGCATAATGATAATGTTCTTCGTCAGGGATTGGCAGATTTTGAAAATTACAAAATACCACAGCTAAAACAATATAGCGGTAATATGGATGTAATTATTCGTAAATTTTATTATGAGGTAGATGGAATTCCTTTTGGAGAAGCGTGCCAGAAAAATTCCCTTTTTCAGATATCCATGCTGATTGATGCAAAACGAGAGGTGGAAAATTTAATTATTGGGTATCAGGTACGAGACAAGTACGGCAATGAAGTTTTTGGTCAGACAAGCCTGACTTCCCACGTGGAACAATTTGTGCTGCACAGAGGAAGCAGTGTAATAACATTCGAGTTTAGCTGGCCGGAAATCCGGGAGGGAGATTATTTCATTACTCTCGGAATTGGAGATGGAATAGAGGTATTGAATCAAGTAGAAGAATGTTGGATTAACCATGCAATCCATATCAGCGCTTCTGTTAATGGCAAAACAATTTTTGGAGTGTTTAATCAGGAAATGGAAAACCTAAATATTACAGCGATGGAGTGAGGCGAACTGGATGAAATGGAATTATTATAGCCCAGAGTTTGAATGCGATAAGATTAATGTAGACCTTCTTCGATACTCCCCGTGGTCAGGGCACAGAAATTTTATCTATGACTTAATGGCAAACTGGAAGCCGCATACGGTAGTAGAATTGGGAAGCTATTATGGTTGTTCTGCCTTTGCAATCGCTCAGGCCATTAAAGATTTCCAGCTACTATCTGTTTTTTATGGAGTGGATACCTGGCGGGGAGACGATTTTACGCAGACAGATTATCAGCAGGACGTGTATCATGATTTCTGCAAAGTTAAAGATGCCTGTTATTCAGACAAATATGTAAAGATGTTAAGAATGACCTTTGATGAGGCAGTATCACATTTTAGAGACGAAACCATAGATCTTCTCCATATTGATGGATCTCACCATTATGAAGATGTTCAACATGATTTTGTAACTTGGAAAAATAAGGTGAAAAAAGATGGGATAATTTTGTTCCATGACATTAGCCCGGATAAGATTGATGGCCAGACGATGGGCTCCTGTCAATTTTGGAGAGAATTAACAGAGGAAAATCCTTATCATCTTCAATTTGATTTTAGCATGGGGCTGGGGATTCTATTTTTATGTGAGGAAACTTATGAAGAATTTAAGAATAGCTATGTACCGGTCCACTATCAGGCCTTAAACAATACTTATGATGTTGAACTGAAAGATGAGATGAGAAAGGCTCATTTTAAACTTTTGGATGCTGACTTTTATATCTCCAGTTTAAAAGAGCAGATAGAAATTAAAGATACGCATTTAAGGCGATACGAAAAAAGTACCCAGGAGAAAGATTTATATATTTCAAGACTGGAAAATGCCGTAGAGCAGGTACGTGAGGATTATCAGCGGACAATAGATGGGAAAAACGCCTATATTTTGAAGCTTGAATCCGAAAGAGAATCTATAAAAAATGTCTATGAAGATACGGTGTCGCAAAAAGATGCTTATATAAAAGAGCTTGAATCTTTAAGAGAGAGCGTCAAGAAAGACTACCAAAAAACGATTGAGGAGAAAGATTCTTACATTTTGAGTTTGGAGTCAGAGCGAGAGAATATTAAAAATGCCTATGAAGATACGATTTCTCAGAAAGATGCTTATATAAAAAAGCTGGAAGGGGATGAAAAGGATCTTCAGGAGATGTATCATAGTGCGCTCCTGGAAAATGAAAAACAAGTAGCACAAATGGAAGAGGAAGTCCAGGCTTATCGAAGGAGCTACGAGGAAATCATCCGGAGCAGGGATGACAATATTAAAAAAATGAAAGAAGAGATGGAAACATCTTGCCAAAATTATGAGAAAAGAATTTTGGCAAGTGAACAAGAAACAAAACGGTTGGAAACAGAGGTGCTTGGACTCTGTGAAGCAGTGAATGAACTCCAGATTAAGTATCAAAAGACGATGGAATATAAATTAAGCAGACTTTTAAAGGGCAAAGAAAAATAGACGGAGGATGGGGGTTATGTCAATTCTTTCATTGATAATTCCTGTATATAATACGGAAAGGTATTTGGAGAGATGCTTGGATAGTATTTTAAAACAGAGCTATGCTCAGATTGAAGTAATAGTTGTAGATGATTGTTCGCCAGGGAATACGGATGAAATTATTGAAAAATATAAAGGTAAATTTTTTTCTTTAAAATATCTGAAACATGAGAAAAATAAAGGACTTTTTCTGGCGAGGCTGACGGGATATCGCCATGCAACTGGGGATTTTATTGCTTTTTTAGATAGTGATGATTATGTGACTAGAGATTTTTATAGAAAGTTGATATGTAAGGCGGAAGAGGAAGATGCCGATATTGTTATAGGCAGAACTGTAATAGAGAAGCTGGATGGTTCGCACTGGATATATAATTTTCATGATGTCAGCCTTCGCTTCCCTACGATTTGTGGCCATGAAGCAGTACGTGCAAAATTTTGGGAGCAGGAAGGCTTATGTTATTCCTGGCATACTATTTGGAATAAAATCTACCGAAAGAATTTATGGGAAGAGGGAATTCGCTATTTTGAAAAGATTAATACACATGTCATAATGACAGAGGATATTGCCTTCTCTTCTGTGATTTTCTATTTCGCTAATCGGGTTGCCTCTGTTGATAATGATGGCTACTTTTATTGTGAAAATGAGAACGCGTCAACGAATTCCTCGAATATACCGATTAAAAAATTCTCAAAGAATTTACAAGATATCATTACTGTCTTTGACTTTGTAAAAGATTTTCTGGAATCGCAGTCTGCAGATGAAACCATTATGGCACATTATAATAACTTTCGGAAGTATTATGCCAAAATGTGGAAAAATCATGCTCAAACAACTTATAGTGGAGCAGATAAAGGAGTTGCTTTTGAATTAATAGAAGAACTGCAGCCTGGACTAAGAGAAGAAGTACAGTATGAAGATCATTTTTTTAATACACAGATGACTGCATGGAACGGTGGCTTAGAATATGCTAAAGATTTGATAGCAGATAAAAGGTTTGACTGGATCAGCTTTGATATATTCGATACGCTAGTTGTGCGCCCGCTTTACAGACCGGAAGACGTATTTGCCTTTTTGGACCCTATGTTTCATGAGTTGATGAAAACAGGAGCTTCCTTTAAGAAAATACGAATTAACGGGGAGAAACTTGCAAGAGAAAAGTGGGGAAAGATACATCCCAAAGCAGAAGACCTGGTATTAGATGAGATTTACCGTGTGATTGGAGAAGCTTATGATATTCCGGAAGCCGTTACACAAAAAATGATGAATCTGGAAATTAAACTGGAGAAGGAAATGCTCGCAGTGAGAGGCTCTGGAAAAGAATTGTTTGATTTTTCGGTTGCGCTCGGGAAAAATATTGTTTTGACCTCAGATATGTATTTGAGCAAAAGTACGATCACTGAAATATTAGAGCAATTTGGTTATAAAGGCTACAAACATCTATTCCTCTCTTCAGACATAGGCTTGACCAAAAATACAGGCTCCCTCTTTCGCCATGTATTGAACAGCTTGAAGATTAAAGGGGAGCAGCTGCTCCATATTGGAGATACATGGAGCAATGATATTGAGAGGCCACAAGCGCTAGGAATCCAGACGTTTTTCCTTCCGAAAACAAAGGATGCAATGGAAAATAAGATCCAGGGAATACAGACAAATATGTGTGCTACTATTGGTGATTATGCCTGCTCTGATATTGTCGAACGAAAAAAATATAAGAATTCAATGGGATATGGGGCATTACATGCGTTAGCAGCGAATCGGTATTTTGATAATCCATATAGGTATTTTAATGGAGAGAGTGACTTCAATAAGGATCCTTACTTTATTGGTTATTATCCATTGGGAATGCATTTACTGGGCTTTGTCAGGTGGCTAATCGAGGAAAGCCAGGCATATGGATATAAAAAGTTGTATTTTACGTCTCGTGACGGATATCTTCCCATGCTGGCCTATAACCGTCTGCGGCGCGTGTACCCTGATGCACCAATTGCAGAATACTTATATACCTCTCGAAAGGCATTGATGCCTTATATTCTGGCAAATCCATATGATTTTTATGATATGCCAGTCGAGATTACTAACCACTCTCCACAAACATTGATGAGCATTCTAACATTCTGTATAAGGGATGGGATAGAGAAAGAATTTTCAAACATATTGAAGGAAAATAAAATAAATAGTGCTGCTTGTTTCAAAAACAGGGAACAATATAAGCGGTTTATTTCATTGTTTCTTACATATGCATACGACCCGACAAAACATAAAAAGGCGAAAGAACTCTGTTCGTCTTATTATGCATGCATATCGGAAGGAGCGGCGGCGGTGGATATGGGGTACAGCGGGCGTATCCAAGGTGCAATATCTGAAGCGGCGGGGCGGGGAATCGACGTGTTTTTCGTTCATTCAGATGATAAGCAATATCAGATGGAGAGCAGAAAACATGGGTTCAGAATCCATACATTCTATGATTTTAGCCCTTGTATGACAGGAATGATTAGAGAACATATTTTTTCATCTTTTGAACCATCCTGTGTTGGATTTAAACGAGAAAATGGAGGAATCACAGAGCCCGTATTTGAAATGGAGGCGAAATCCTATCAGGACAAATTTATTGTTCAGAAAATTCATGATGGGGCGCTGGAGTTTATAGATGATTTTATTCGCATATTTGGAGCTCATTATGAAGAACTGCCATTGAAACCCATAGAAATTTCATATCCATATGAAGGATTCTTACGCTACATGAAACAGGAAGATTTAAAAATTTTTGATGCTTCCTTTTTCGAGGATACAGTATATGGAGCCCGTGAAAAATTAAAAATTTCCGATTTCTTACATCAGCAGCTCGTGAACTTTGATATGACCAATGATGTGGAAGCGGTGGGCGTAAATGTAAGTTCATTTAGTGAGACTCTTTTAGAAAGGATGAGAGGAAAAAGCAGATTTTTAAAGTTTGTTGTCTATTTGGCAGCGGATAAAGAGAACTTTAAAACGCGTCTGTGGTTTGAGCTGCAAAACAGGCCGGTTATATTTAAGATATGCAGAAAAGTATATCGGGTGTTTTTGAAATAAAGACGGAATGTGAGGGAGTAGAGGTATGAAATCTTTGCTTAAGAGAATGATGGTACTATGGTCTTTAGTAGTCATCACAGCATATCCAGTAATTTTTCTTTATGGGCAAAATTTTAAAGAAATTAATTTAGAGGAGATTGTTAATCCTATTATTCTTCTCGAAATACTTCTTGGTGCTATTTTGCTTATTAATCTAATACTTCTTAGGCAATTTAAAAGAGCATCTTTAATTACTTTTTGTATGGTTGTACTCTGTGATTATTTTATGCTTTTTTTGAAAGGTGTTCAAATAATTATACCGGCAATGAAATACTGGCATATGTGTACGATCCTTTTGGTAATATGGGGGGCGTTGATTTGGTTTAATAAAAAAATATCGGATGAGAGTGTAAAAGCAGGGCTTATAGGAATAAGCATACTAGCTAATATCTATGTGGCGATTAATTTGACTCCAGTCGTAGTGGATCATTTACAAAATACTAATATACATAGTAGTTCAGACACCATCAGTGCAAACCTTACTGACAAGGGGATGCCTAATATATATTATTTAGTTTTTGACGAGTATTCCAGTAATGAATTTATGAAAAAGTATTATGAATACGACAACAGTTCCGTGACTGACAAATTGACAGAGATGGGGTTTAATATTTCATATTCAAGTAAAAATGAAGCATATATGACAGAAATATGTATGACAAATATTATGAATCTAGATTATTGCTTTGATATGGAAGATGAAGCGGATGATAGCATGGGAAGTGTTATTACAGAAGCGAGAAAAAATAACCTGCTGTTTCAAATATTAAGGGAACATGGGTATGAGATCCAGGGTATTGGAGATGCGGATTTTTATGGGCTGGATGACGCTTCTGATGCAGCATCTTTAGAGAGTACGACATTAGAAGGCAAGAGTTTTAATGAAATAGTGTTTGAAAACACAATTTTGGGTCCTTTTGTACAGCAAAATACTTCAACAAAACTGGAGAGCTTGAGAAAGAATAGTGAGTATATAAAACAACTTTATTTGACTCCTAATAGTGGAAATTTTGTTTTATTTCATGTGGAACTACCGCATACCGCTTTTGTAGCAGACAAAAATGGAAATCTTATTAACGCAGAAAATCGGCTAAATTGGGGAAATAAAAAATACTATTTGGAACAATATCAATATGCATCGAATATGATGCTGGATATTGCAGAACACTTGGTTGAGTATGATAGAAATTCAATAATAGTAATCTGCTCTGACCACTCAGCTAGAGGCAGGGAAGAGTTTAGTGATATTGATAAATGCCAGATTTTCAATAGTGTATATTTTCGGGGAGAGAATTTCAATATTGAAGGCCTGTCTGGAATTAATACAATCAGAAAAATATTGAATGAAGTGTTTGGATTAGATTATGCGATGCTGGAAACTGTTCCGCTAGAATCTAAGTGAGGTAATTATGCGCAATAAAAAAAGTTTACTTTTGTTTGCAATTATTTTTTTGTGGATGTTCAATGCAACAAAGATTATTGCTTTGTTTGCAAATAAGGATATCGAAATTAGAAAATTGGATGAATTGCCCAGTGAAGTGAATTCATCAATATATTATTGGATTGATGAGACAACATTGTCAGCCGATTTATTAAATACTATTTCAATATATGGGTGGTTGGTAAGCCAGCCAGATGATGCAATGAATGAAAAAGAAGTAGCAATCATTTTTAAATCAGATCAAGAAATATATGAAATACCGGCTGAAATCTTTCCGGAAAATAATGTTTTAGCTATGCTAAAAGGCAAGGGACTAAACATTTCCAATGAAAATATCAGATTTGGAATCTCATTTTCTTCACTTGCAATGAAACAGGGAGTTTATCAAATGTTTTTAAGCAGCAGAGGGAATGAGGGGGAATTGGGGCTTGTGGAAACTAATATATTTTTTGAAAGAAACAATATGGGCTTAGAAAAACATTATGCTGAGTCAGAGACAATTACAGCACCTCACTCAATGCCGGAAGAAAAAGCCTTGGGGTATGGATGGGTTGATTCTTTAAAAGTTCAAAATAATATACTATATCTGACTGGGTGGGGGTTTTTGGATGGTATGGATAGTACACAACAACAGGTAGTTATTAATATTAAAAATGTAAATGGGAAAGACGAATATTATAGAGCCTATCCTTATAGCCGAGTGGACTTGGTAGGGTATGAAAGTAACTTAAGAAGTCAAAATGCAGGAATAGATGCAGTTATTGATATTGGAACATCGGAAATATCCCCGGATGATATTACGGTTTTTGTTATTAATGGTGAGAAATGGTTTTCTTTTAAGCCGACCATAGAAATTCAACAGCTATAATGTGGACTGACAAAAGATGTATTAAATCTGGGATGTAATGATTCCAACAGGAAAAGTATTTCAATAGAAAAATAATTCAACATTAAACCACGAGGTAACAACACAATGGACGTATTAAACAACCTTCTAGGCGTACCGCTAGGTGCGGTCATGCGCTTTTGCTATGGCCTTATTGCAAACTACGGCCTGGCGATCATACTATTTACATTCATAACTAAAATTATTCTATTCCCGCTGACAATCATGGTGCAGAAAAATTCGATCAAAATGATTAAGCTCCAGCCAGAGCTGAATATGATTTCCGCCCAGTATGCAGACAACCCGGATAAAGTGTCCGAGGAACAGCTTAAACTGTACAAAAGAGAAAACTATAAACCTCTTGCAGGACTGATTCCGATGCTGATACAGATTCCGCTGGTGCTTGGGGTCATGCAGGTAATCTATAACCCGTTAAGCCATCTCCTGCGTCTTCCGGAGACGGCCATCCAGGCTTTGACCATGCATACCATGGAGATTCTGGGGCTTTCTGAAGCGGGAAGTTCCATACAGGTTTCTGCCATTAGCCTGATTCAAAACCCGTTATATACAGAGTCTTTCTCGAATCTTCAGGTATCGGGCGTTGATATGCCGGCGGTTCTTCAAACGATCCGGAACTTTGACATGAATTTTTGCGGGATCAATCTTTCAGCGCTCCCGTCTCTCAGTAATTGGGATACTCTGCTTTTGGTGCCGCTTATTGCCGGCGCAAGCTCCGCACTCCTTTGTGTTTGCCAGAATCGTGTCAATGTCCTTCAGAGAGAGCAAAGCTTTTGGGGAAAATGGGGGATGACGATTTTTCTGGTTCTGTTTTCCCTGTATTTTGGTTTTATTGTTCCGGCAGGCGTTGGGATTTACTGGGCAGCAAGCAATCTATTTGCCATTGCTGCTATGTATGCAGTGAACTGGATGTATAAACCTAAAGATTATATTGATTATGATGCGCTTGAGAAAAGCAAAATTGCTTTGGCTGAGAGCCGGGAAATGGCAAAAAAACTGAAGCTGACAAAAGAGGAAAAGCTTCAGGCGAAGAGGGATTATAAGGAATTCTGCCGGAATGAAGAAAAAGAAGTGATTTTCTATGCGGAAAAAAGCGGTTTCTACAAATACTTTAAAAACATCATTGAGTATATTCTGGAGCATTCAGATATTGTAATCCATTATGTAACCAGTGATCCCCATGATGCTATTTTCAAGAAGAATCACCCGCAGATTCGCCCATACTTTATTGATGATAACCGGTTGATTCCACTGTTCATGAAGGTGGATTCAGAAATTATGGCCATGACTACGCCGGATCTGAACACCTTCCATTTAAAACGCTCCTATGTAAAAAAGGATGTGGAGTACATTTATATTTTCCATGGCCTATTAAGTACAAACATGGTGGTAAATAAGGGGGCGTATGACCATTTTGACACTATTTTCTGTGTGGGACCGCATCAGATGAAAGAAATTCGCGAGACAGAAAAAATGTACCAGCTTCCGGAAAAGAAACTGATTGAGTGCGGATACGGTCTGTTTGATGATATGTTGGCGGATTACCAGGCGGACGAGCAGTCAGAGCACAAGAAAAAAGAGATTTTAATTGCGCCTTCGTGGCAGGAAGACAATATTTTAGAGAGCTGTCTGGATGAAATGATTGCTCAGCTTTCACAGACAGATTATCAAATCATCATTCGCCCTCATCCGGAATTTATTAAGCGGTTTGCAGGGAAAATGAATCAAATCCAAAAAGAATATGGTACGGGAAAATACCCGAATGTTGTATTGCAGACAGATTTTTCCTCCAACAGCACAGTTTTTGATGCAGACCTTCTTATTACTGACTGGTCCGGAATCGCATATGAGTTTTCTTATGTAACAAAGAAGCCGTCCCTGTTTATCAATACCAAAATGAAGGTGCTGAATGAAGAGTACATAAAATACGAAAATCAGCCTTTGGATATTACACTCCGGGATCAAATTGGCATTTCTTTAAATAAAGATGAGCTTGGAAGCTTAAACATCGCAGTGAGAAGGCTTTTGGAAGAAGAAAAGGATGCGTATGTCAGCAATATTGACCGTCTGGTGGAGTCTTATGTATTTAACATCGGACACAGCGGAGAAATCGGCGGTCAATATATCATAGATCGCATTATGGAGAAGCGGCAAGAAAAACATTTCTAAAATACGGATAGGAGGATGAACATGCAGGCGATTATTTTAGCGGCAGGTATGGGAAAACGTTTGAAGGATTTGACCGCCGATAACACAAAATGCATGGTTAAGGTCAATGGTGTCACGTTGATTGAACGGATGCTGACCCAACTGGACAAACGAAATTTAAAACGGATCATTTTGGTTGTCGGATATGAGGGGAAGAAGCTGATTGATTATATCGGGACGCTCTCCATACAGACACCAATACAGTTTATTACAAATCCAATTTATGATAAGACGAATAATATCTATTCTTTGGCGCTCGCGAAAGACTGCCTCTGTGAAGATGATACTTTGCTTTTAGAATCAGATCTTATTTTTGAAGATTCTATTTTGGATGTGCTCATGGAGGATCCGCGTCCTACGCTCGCGCTTGTGGATAAATATGAAAGCTGGATGGATGGAACCGTTGTTAAACTGGATGATGATGACTCTATTCGAGAGTTCGTTCCGGGAAAGAAGTTTAAATTTGAAGACATTCCCTACTACTATAAAACAGTGAATGTTTATAAATTCAGCAGACATTTTTCTGAAACTCACTATGTCCCATTTTTGGATGCATATTCAAAAGCATTAGGGAATAACGAGTATTATGAACAGGTTCTCCGAGTCATTACCATGCTGGATGAACCGGAAATTAAGGGGAAAAGGCTGAATGGGCAGCTATGGTATGAAATTGATGATATTCAGGATCTGGATATTGCTTCTTCCATGTTTGCGCCGGCAGATGAAGAAAAGCTAAACAGATTGCAGCGGAGATACGGCGGTTACTGGAGATATCCCAAGCTGTTGGATTTTTGTTATTTGGTAAATCCGTATTTTCCGCCCCAAAAGTTAATGGATGAAATGAAATCCAATTTTGAAAAGCTTCTTACTCAATATCCATCAGGAGCTGCCGTAAATGCCCTTCTGGCAGCTAAGAATTTTAGTGTTCACCCGGAACATATCGCGGTGGGAAATGGAGCGGCGGAGCTGATAAAGGCTGTTATGGAAGGCAGTCATGAAAGAATAGGTTTTGTTCGCCCAACCTTTGAGGAATATCCCAATCGTTATGACAAGGAAAAAAGTTCTGTATTCATTCCACAGAATGAGGACTATTCTTATACAGCAGATGACCTCATGACTTTCTTTGCAGATTCCGACCTGGAAATGCTGATTGTGGTAAATCCAGATAATCCATCGGGGAATTACATACCAAAGTGTGATTTGCTTCGTTTATGTGAGTGGGCTAGGAAAAAGGGAATGCGGCTTTTGATTGATGAAAGCTTCTGTGATTTCTCGGATGAAGAGGATAATACGCTGATAAGCGAACAAATCTTAAACAGATATGAAAATTTGATCGTTATCAAGAGCATTTCCAAATCATATGGGGTTCCGGGAATTCGTCTGGGAGTGATCGCCAGTGGAGACGAGGAGCTCATTGCGCGGATAAAGAAAGATGTTTCTATATGGAACATCAATTCCTTTGGAGAATTTTACATGCAGATTGCAGAAAAATACCAAAAGGATTATAAAACTGCCCTGGTACAATTCCGAAAAGAGCGTCAGCGCTTTATTGCGGAACTGAAAAAGATTAAACAGCTTCGCATATTGCCGACACAGGCGAATTACATTATGGCTGAGATTCTGGAAGAATATTCCTCGAAGGAACTGGCGAAAATTCTGCTGGTGCACCATGACTTATTCATTAAAGATTTATCGAAAAAAATAAATGACAGCAGCCGGCAATTTATACGCATTTCTGTCCGAAATACGGAAGACAATAATAAGTTTCTGGCAGCTGTAAAAGAAGTTTTTAAGGAAAGGGCATGAAGGAAATGAAAATCATGGATTTTGAAACAATAAAGGCTATGGCTCCCACGCCTCTCCAATGTTACCAATGGGTAGAGGAAGGGCTTAAGATGAAGAAAGATGCATTTCTTCCGACAAAAATCAGCATGAAGCCCGGAATCCCGGGAGTCTTCTATAATTGTATGCCGTCGGCACTTCTACTCTCGTTTTAGAAAATACGAAAGGAGAAAATGTATGAAAATTTGTGTCATCGGAGGCGGAAACATCGGCACTGCTATTGCTGCAGATTTGGCAAGGAAAAACCAAGTTACAATGCTAACCGGGCATCCGACTAATTGGAAAAAGGAATTATTTAGCCATGATACAGATACAGGGGAAGGCTTCCAGGCAATATTGAATGATATTACTGACTCTGCTGAAAAGGCAGTGAAAGATGCGCAGGTAGTTTTCCTAACGGTTCCTTCCTTTTTAATGGAGCAAGAAATTCGCCGTTGTGAGCCTTATCTGGCCCCCGGGACAATTTTTTGTGTAATGCCTGGAACTGGCGGGGCAGAATTTTTATGTAGGGGGTTATTGGAAAAAGGGGGTATCTTGGCAGGATTTGATCGGGTTACACATGTGTCAAGGCTAGAAACGTATGGAAAATGTGTAAACGTAGCTAAAAAGAAAAAGGTTCGTATAGCAGCCTTGCCCAAAACAGAAGTGGTATCTGTTGCAGCATTAATGTCTGAACTTTTTGAAATGGAATGTACTCCATTAGAAAATTATTTGACCGTAACCTTTACACCATCCAATCCTCTTTTGCATACGGCAAGAGTATTCGATTTATTTGGCGATTATAAAGAAGGAATGACTTGGCCAAGAAATATTTTGTTCTATGGAGAATGGACCAACTTTGCATCAGAAGTTATGCTAGAATGTGATGCCGAATTACAGGCATTATGCCGTCGAATCGAAGCTGCGCAGAATATAAATTTGCAGGGAGTTATTCCGTTAAAAGAGCATTATGGAGTAGAAACGATTTCGGAATTAACTGATAAAATGCAAAGTATAAAAAGTTTGCAAAATATTACTTCTCCAATGTCTCTTCGGGGAGAAAATTACATTCCGGATTTTAACTCACGTTATTTTTTGGAAGATTTTCCGTATGGTCTCTGCATTTTACGCGGCTTTATCGAAGTTGCAGGTTTATCAGCCCCATATATGGACAAAATTCTTAAATGGTATTGTCAAATCACGGGAAAGCAATATTATTTTGATGGAAAATTTAAAGGAGCTGATTTAGCAGAGACAGCGATTCCCCAAAACTATGGCATTACGACTTTGGAAGAATTAGGGATTTTTTATAATCAATAAAGGGATTGGTTTCAATATACCAAGAAAAAAGAGGGGTAAGTTAATATTTTTTCTCCCACAAAGAGATAATTTGCGCAGATTTTTAATTATACGGTTGAAGGAATGGAGTATTATCCACAGAACGGCGGAGCTTGGTGAATTTTTTGATAATTTTATAATTGAGGTGACTTATTTTATGAGATGACTGAAACAACGAAAAAGATCTCTTTAGCTCCGCCAAAGGATAAATTTTGGATTTGATTAAGAAAACTTACGAGAACAAAAAATAGGAGGATAAAATCATGACTAAGAACTTTTTAAAGTACGCTTATTTTACGACAGCCTTTTCTATGCTGTTCAGTTTCCCATCATATGCTTACATTGACCCTGCTACAACGTCTTATCTTATTCAGATTGTAGCCGGTGTAGTAATTGCGGCCGGTGCTACTGTGGGTATTTTTTGGAAAAAAATCAAGTTAGCATTTAAACGGAAGAAAATGGAACACTTAGAGCAGAGTTTAAAAAAGAAGGCAGAAAAAGAAGACGCTAAAACAAAGTAAGGGGTGGTGGGAAAAGATGGATAATAAAGGGATTGCGCCATGTTTTCTTTCTGCCAATATACTGCTGCCTTCCTATGGAGCAATGTCAGATGCTTGGCCAGTTGTTGCCTGCGACCAATATGTCAGCCAGCCGGAATATTGGGAGGAAGTGAATGACCTTGTGGGAGATAAACCCTCTTCATTAAGAGTTATTTTACCGGAAGCATATCTTTCAGAGCGGTCAGAACGCATTCCGCCGATGAGAGAGGCCATGGAAAACTATCTAAGCAGCTCGATTCTAACGGAGCAGGTAAAACAAGGCTTTGTATTGGTAGAGCGGACGACCGAAGCTGGTGTTCGAATAGGCCTAGTTGGAATGGTTGACTTAGAGTCTTATGGAATAGAAGCAGATTCCAAGCTGCCCATTCGTGCAACGGAAGGAATTGTTCCATCCAGAGTTCCTCCAAGAGTGGACGTACGGCGACAGGCACCGCTTGAAATACCTCATATCATGCTGCTGATTGATGATGCAAAAGGACGTTTAATTGAAACAGTATATGCTCAAAGAGGGCATTTACGGCAGCTTTATGATACAGCCTTAATGAAAAATGGAGGGCATTTGCGGGGATACGCTGTTGAGGGAGATGCGGCTGAAACGGTTTGCCGCACGCTTATGGATATGCAGAATCAGTCAAAGGGCCTTTTCCTGGCAGTCGGAGACGGAAATCATTCTCTGGCTGCAGCAAAGACATACTGGGAAGAGCGAAAAGAGACACTTTCGGCAGAAGAAGCAATGCATCATCCTGCCAGATACGCGTTGGCAGAAATTGTAAATCTGCACTGCCCTGCCTTAAAGTTTGAGCCCATTCATCGTGTGGTCTTTCATATGAATGCCCAAAAAGTGTTAATGGCATTTGAAGAATATGCCACATCACGGGGAATGGCTTTGCTCCCGGGGGCAGATTTCTACGTTGTGGGGAAAGAACTGGAAACTGGATTTTCAATATCAGGCCTGAATGGCCGCTTGATTGTGGAAATCGTACAGGATTTTTTGAGCAGCTATGAAGAAAAAAATCCACAGATAGCAGTTGATTACATCCATGGAGAAAAAGATGCGTTATCTTTAGCGCGTAAGCCGGAGTGCTGTGGTTTCCTTTTGAAAAGCATCGATAAAAGAGATCTGTTCCCGGCAATTGAGGCAGGCGGTGTGTTGCCAAGGAAAACCTTCTCAATGGGTGAGGCGAGTGAAAAACGATACTATATGGAATGTAGAAAGATAGCATATTGATAGCAAAAAGGGCCTTGATTTTCTGAAGGGCAGCAAAAACCCGCCGATTTCAAAGTAGTTGTTGAAAATCGGCGGGTATGCTATGTGTATTGTTATATCGAATTCATCTACCGCTTACGATATCCGTTTACTCAGCACTTCCCTCAAATCACAGAACATCTCAACATACCGTTCTTTTGTCTCCCTCACGATCCCTAAAGCAACAGCTTGATTATAGGAATGGGCTACATTGTTCCTGGCTACCAACGCTGACAGCCAGCATTCTTCATCTGTGATCATACCAATTTTGTATGCGGACTTGATGATCATTTTGGGCGAGCCTGTATCCGCCTCGCGGATCCCTTCTGCGGACATAATTTCTTTCATCGCTTTCCAGGCCTGCTCAAAACAAATTTCGTAGAGTGCTACCAAACCGCTCAGAATCACATTGTTATATGGCTCATCATATTGATAGATATCTTTCAGATTCTCCAGAGCCCTGCAAAAATTTTCATATTTTTTCATAGATAATAATCCCATCCTTATTTATGCTTTCCAGTAACTCCTCTTCCATAGGGGCATTTAAGTTGATGATATCAAATTTTAAAAGCGTATCTATACACTCTTCCGCATCTAACGCAAAACGATTAAAGTCTCCACCCGAAACAGCCAAATCAATATCGCTGACGGTATAAAAATCTCCGCGAGCACGGGATCCAAATAAGATCATTCTCTCTATTTGATATTCTTTCGCCAGGCAGATGAGCTGCTGAAACACCTCTTCTTTTATCCCGGATACTTTTGGAAGAAACACCTTTTCTTGATCCATATATTTCAATAACTCCCTTTTAGTCTACTCTAGCCTCGATAAAATCTCTGATTCCTGCTTTTGGGATGTTCCGGAATTGTCATTTTAAGCTGCCCACTTTCCAGAAGCGGGTTAATGTAATTTTGGCTCACATAATAAATCGTGGCAATTCCAAGATAATCCGCAATTTCCTTTCTTGAACGCGGCTCACGGCAGAATTCCAAAAGATCCTGCTCTTCTGTCCGATCAGTAAAGTGGACTTCTCTCTGGACGCCATTATAGAATGTAACACAAAATTCACTCCTGGAATCCATAAATTCCGCATCCCGCATCCCCGCCTGCTTTAATTCCCGTCGGATGGTTGGAATGCCGGAATAGCGGTTTTCTGTAATTCCCAGCGTCTCCAACGCCCGTGCAAGAACGGGATTTCTTGTATCCGGCTGTACCTTGCCAAGCTTGTCAATGGAAAGCCGGCCATATAGTCCGCCTGGATTGCGGATTTCCAAGCGATCCTTGTAAATAATCAATTCAATGGGCATAGCTTCGGTATGGAAGCTGTAATCACGATGGACAAGGGAATTGAGAAGTGCCTCGCGGAGCGCGATCATCGGATATTCATACTTGTCAGCTCTGTAACCGGTGGACGGGTCGATGATGGTTTTAATTTTCAGATTGCTGTGCAGAAATTTCAGCGCCTGTTCCAGCACTTCGGGAATTGTCCCCTCAATTCTAAGATTATCACTGAAGCGAGAACCATCCGGCCCGACATCTCCTCTTTCATAGCCCGGAACCACCATGGCATTGATGGTGTACTGTGGATATGACATTTGCGGATAGAGGGAAAACAGCAGTGTGCATGTCAGAGTCGGCTTCCCATCAATAACTATGTTTAGGAAGCGAAAGACATCCTGATCCGGGAGCTTGGATAAATTGGGATTTTTATCTTTCACTAATTGAATGTAACGATTTAAAGCAGACATATCAATCGTCGTCATATCTGCTTTTTCATTGACCCGAATATCATCCTGATATTTTTTTCGGAATGCCTCGTAGCTGTAAATTTCATAATCTGTCATTGGTTCGTCGGAATCTCCGGAACGCACATAGGAGCCTTTCGTTCGGCCGACTCCACCATAATAGCAGGGGCGTTCTGTAACATCTGTCGCCGGAATTTCCGCTGATACAATGTAACCGCTGCCATACCGGACGCTGGTGAAGATGGGGCGGATTGGCGGAACCATCTGCTTGCACTGCTCATTCACTTTTTTCTGTAAATCCTGTACGTCATAAACTCCGACGCTCTGGAAATCGTTTGTCTCGTCAAGACCAAAAATCAGGACACCGCCGCTGTCCTGGTTGGAGAATGCAGACAGGGTATCATACAGGCGTTTTGGACAGCCATGATGAGCGGCTTTCACCTCGACGGTCTGCGTTTCGGCCTTCATATCCTGGATTTTTTTAATTAGTTCGAGTAATTCTATTTCGATCATGAAATTCACTCTCCTGTTGGGTTCTTGTTTGTATTTTACCCTAAAATCAGTGGAATTACAAGGGGATAAGCAAATGAAATAGAGAATAAGCAAAATTTTTGTTGGGTTATTAAAGGAAATAAGCAAAATGAGAGTTGGGTTATTGGGAGAGTTTGTTGGGAGAATGGAGAGGAAGAACATAGCCGCATCACATGCTTCAAACCTAACAGGCTGAGCAAACGGACATTTGCAGAGAAATCCATTTTCACCGGAATAAGCTATTTGTTCTATTGGCATGATCTGCCAGATGGGCATTTTCAAGGAGACGCGTTCAAGACAATCCTCCCTTGCACGGCTGATCCGGTAAGGATAATTTGCTTTTGTGATACCGTGATTGGCACACAACTGACAATACTCATGTTAGCCAGACAGCTGATTTGAATAGCTCATTCCTAAAGACGGCATTGTTCAGAAATCATAGCGGTTTCTGAACGTATAGATTTGTCCCTATATGCAGGTATCAAAAGTTAAGGCTTAACTTTTAATACCTATGATTGAAATATAGCCTATTGTCTCATATATTATCATACTGGTCGAGGTACGTACTATCTACAACTTACGGCATATCACTTAGCTATTTCCCTCCTAGTAGACCGGCAAAACAAAAGACGTTGCCCGAAAGCAACCCCTTTTGAAACATTCACCACGCGCAAACGGCGTATTTATATGTTTTTTGAATTTTTATTGGAAGTCTACCCGCGTGTATTTGATAGTTTTTAGCGGGGATCCCTGTGGTTAATTTGCTGAATCATTGTTCTTCGAAAGTACACTCGTATTTTTCTGATGATTGTACAATATTCGTCTCTGCGCATATATAAATTGGACGATTTTTGCTTTCCAAATATAGTTTAGATATGTATTCGCCCAAGATACCAAGGCACAATAATTGAAGTCCTCCAACCAGAAGAACAATACAGACCAATGACGGCCAACCAGCAACAGGATCTCCATACATAAGAGTTCGCAGTATGATGAAAAAAATAAACGCAAAAGCAACAATACAACACAAAACACCCAAAACGGCAGCGATTGCTAACGGAACTGTAGAAAACGCGACAATTCCTTCGAGACTATATAAAAATAATTTGCCGAAAGACCATTTTGTTTGCCCGGCAGCCCTCTCTACATTTTCAAATTCCAACCATTTTGTTTTATAACCAACCCACCCAAATAAACCTTTTGAAAAACGATTATATTCTTTCATTGATATTAATGAATTAACAAACTGCCTTGTCATAAGACGATAGTCACGAGCACCATCTACTATTTCCGTTTTGGAAATTTTATTTATTAATTTGTAAAAGCAACGTGCAAAAAAAGAACGAATTGGTGGCTCACCTTTTCTTGTCACTCTTCTTGTTGCTACCGAATCATAATGCTCTTCGGTAATATATCTGAGCATTTGGGGCAATAATTGCGGCGGATCTTGTAAATCAGCATCCATAATAGCGACATAGTCTCCACTGGAAGCTTTTAAACCAGCATAAATAGCCGCTTCCTTACCAAAATTTCGAGAAAATGAAATATACTTTATATCACTATTTTTTTGCGCCAAATTTTTTATTATGCTTAAGGTATTATCCTTTGAGCCGTCATCGACAAAAAGGATTTCAAAAGAATATTCTGATATACTTTTTTGTACATTTGAAATTGCCCGATAGAAAAGTGGCAAAGATTCTTCTTCGTTATAGCATGGAACAATAATTGAAACTAGCGACATTCTCATTACCTAATATATAGCAAACTATATATTTTTCCTTTCCGTATATGATTCGATTATCGTTTTGGGGTTAAAAAATTTAATTTTCATACATAGCGATGTCAATTAAACACTACTCATACTAGATACATCTTTGCTCTCCAACAACGTGACAATATATATATATATAACTGCTTTTCGTTGCTGTAATACTTTTACACAAGCAAGATATAGTGCCCTCTACCCAAATCAGTACTTGATCCAGTATAAGGTGTCATTCACAAAGATCAATTGTTCTTCCGGAATAAATGTATCCCAATTTTTTCTATCCGGCAAAAAGCCAACTAACGAAGAATCAAAAACGACTTTCTCATAGGCCGTGTTATTATAATAATTAATTGCATTCACATCTCCCCAATCAACACAGTAGCATTTTGTGTTAGTATCATATTTTACAAAAGATATGCCAGGATATGAGTATGATGGATTACTATCAAACGTGGTTCCTATTTTTTTTATATTTATAGTTGTTTCTTTTTCATATTGTTGTATCTGCTCTTGGATTTCCAATGCCGTTTTTTTATCTAAATAGTTGGATATAAAATGGTTAAGTCCAATCGTATGAATAGTAAATATATTAGCAGTTAGCATCACAAGAATCATTATAACGATATATACATTTTTACCAGATGAATTTTTACTATATGCAAAACTAATGATAGCCAAAAACGAAAAAGCAGAAAAAAACGCAACCATAGTTCTAGGCGCAAACCAGAGATTTTGTGAAACTAAATGAGGGGTAAAAATTATTGCATAAAATAGTAAACTAAAAAATGAAAAGTACAGCAGTTTTTTCAAGCTTACTTTTTCATCCTTTATCAATATCCAGTACATTACTCCACCCAAAGTAATCATAGAAACTGTTAACACCAAGGGCGGAAAAAAACCATTCCCATTATACAGAAGATGAAATTGCAGTTTTAGTAATTGTTTAGTGTTTGAAAGTAAATTATTTAGCGAAAGTGAAGCAACTCGCGCTTCTGAGGTTCTGGTAAGAAACTTTTGGGATATTAGTAAAAACAGACAACTTATCCCCATGACAAAAATAGTTTTTAAAATTATTTTATTATTAGTTTTATTAAAATTAAAATTTTCCTTTAAGCACAAATAAAGAAAAACAAAAATACCAAAAAAAGCAAATGTAGCTTGGTAACAAAAAAGAGACATTGTTAATAATGTAATTGAAATCATAAGATTTATTAGTCGGGTATTTTTTATCCAAACAAAAATGGCAACCATACATAAAAGAAGGCTAATGGCATAAAAAAGGGTCGTTTCCGGATAAAGAAACCATTCCAAAATAAAAGTATTGCAAAAAGAAATACTTATTGATAACGCAAGCCAATACAAATTACATTTTTTGTTTCGCTTATTAAGTGCTTTCGCAATAAGCCCTGTCAAAAAATATATACATAAAGATATTGATATAATAAGTGAAAACGTAAGAATCTTTTGGTTCGAAACCAAATTAAACTGTATATTGTTCAAAAGAAGAGTGACAATATAGTTTAAATATCTCGCATTTCTAATTTGTATATCCGGGTCTTCATTATAATATACACTATATGAGTCCACGGAAAAATGTAGGTTCAGAAACATACCAAAAGAAACAAAAACTACCAAAAAGCTAAAAATCAACACGCCATAATTTATTGGAGTTTTTTTCGCTATACTTTTCATTTTATTTTCCCCACAAAATATGATAAATTTTTTTGCACAATTTAAAAAGCAATGGCCTACCCTGCAGTTTATACCATAATTTAACTCGTAGAGCTTCACGCTCTAGGCATAGTAAAATCAATCCTTGAATAATGCAGCTTTTTCCCTGTAATCGTTCGTTCAGCATATCGCCAAATGTAAGCTGAGGGAGTGGCGAAGCAACAGCAATTCGATAATTTTGATTGTATTCATTATACTGTTGGCGCAAAAAATCAGAGATTTTCAGCTCTGTACGTGCGCCATACACGGTATCCTCAAAAAAAGAAGCATCAAAAATTTTCAGATCTTCAGATTTCATATAGCGCAGTGCTCCTTCATATGGGTATGAAACTTCCGTAGATTTCAAAGGAAGTTCTTTATAATGATTTTGAAATACCTTTTTAAAATCTTTTATAAAATCTAAAGTCCCTTCCTGAATTTTATGAACTATGAAAGTATCTTGATATTCTTTTAATTGCATTTCGAAAAGAGGAACAGCCATTTTTTCAACGGACCATTCAAAACCAATACAAGAAGGTTCAACGGACGAGAAAATATGTTCTCTAATTAGTCCTGTCATACATGGAGTAAAATCATAAAAGGAATGAATTCTAAAGTCGTGTTGAATACTTTCTACTTGATATTGTTTATTGTCTGAATGAATAAAAAATACATCGATACCACGCCCGGCCGCTTCAGAAATTGCCCCCTGAATTCGGCCGCTATATCCCATGTCAACGGTTGCTGTATTTTCTGATATTTGAGTATAATATGCTGCGCACTTATTTTTGGCTTCTTGGTGCTTTTTCGCGTCATATGCATAAATAAGAAATGCCGTAATAAATCGGTAATACTGTTCTTTATCTTTGAAACAAGACGTTTCCCTCATATTTAATTCATGCAAAATATCAATCAAAACAGATTGAGAACCATCCTTTATCGCAAAATCTAAAATTTCCAGCAGTGTTTCTGGTGTATGATTTCTTATTTCGATGGGCATATCATAAAAGTCATACGGAGACTTTAAAATGTAGGGCATTAACGCTCTGCGGGAAGTATATAGGTATTCTGCTTGAGGCGCATTCGGATATAATTCTTTTAATTGTTCATATACAAGCATCGGAAGGTAGCCATCACGGGATGTAAAGTATAGTTTTGAATACCCATAATTCCTGCTTTCTTCAATTAACCATTTGACAAATCCCAGCAAATGCATTCCAACAGGATAGTACCCAATAAAATAAGGGTCGGCATTAAAATCACTTTCTTTATTGAAAAATCTGTACGGGTTATCAAAATATTTATTTGCAGCCAATGCCAATAAAGCTCCATAACCAATCGAGTCTTTATACTTTTTACGATTAACTATATCTGCGCACGCATAATCCCCGATAAAAGCGCATGCATTCGTCTGCACTCCTTGAATTTTATTTTCCATGGTCTCTATTGCCTTAGGAAGAAAAAACGTTTGAATCCCCAAAGCTTTAGGCCTTTCAATATCATTATTCCAGGTGTCGCCAATATGGAGCATGTGCTCGCCACTAATTTTTAAAGATTTTAATATATAGCGAAAAAGATTGCCGGTAGTTTTAGTTAAGCCAATATCTGAAGAAAGGAATAGGTATTTATATTCCCTATATTCAAATTTCTCCAATATTTCAACTATTGTGCTTCTATCCAAATACATATCCGAAGTTAAAATAATATTTTTCCCCAGGCTAACAGTAAAATCAAATAATTCTTTCCCTGCCTTTCTGATCGATAAAAAGTTCTCTTCTAATTTAATTTCTGTTTGCATTAGTTCTTTCGCTATTGTTTCAGGTATTTTGTAGTACTCGGAAATTACAAGGTAAATTTCTTCTAAAAGAATATCTTCTCTTTTAGGTGCAAGTTTCCCCCACTTTTCACGTGCTAATTTCTCTCCTTCAATACGAATTTCCTTGAACGAAGCATTTGTATCCATTTTTTTTCGATATAAGGGATCTAAGAAAGAGAATAGATCTTCAGGCTTATAGAATGGACGAACAATTAGTGTGTCAAATATATCAAAACTGATCCATTCATTTCTTTCCTCGGCAATTATATCTTTTACGTACTCTAAGCCGCCAGTCCATTCAACCATTTGAGAATTAAAAAAATGGTCCTTATATTGTATTTTTTCCTCCAGATTTGGTTCGAGCTGTTCGATCAATTTGAAGGCACTTTCCTTTTCGGCGCCGCTATACGTTGATTGTGCATGATTTTTCCACATTTTAGCATAATATTTCCGAAAATTGTTATAATGTGAAATAAGAGTTTCATCTGCAAACTGCGATTCCAGGAAATTCTTTACAAAATCAAATACGGTAATGATGTCATTTAAATTCTTCTTAAATTTTTCAATCGGTATATTGGAGGAATTGGTTGACGCATTTTCATTCTCACAGTAAAAATAAGCATCATTCTCAACAGAAGCTACGCAATTAGCAAAATAGAAAAGTACAGAAGAGAATGCGATATCCTCTGTCATTATGACATGCGTATTAATCCTTTCAAAATAGCTGATTGCCTGTTCCCATAAATTCTTACGGTAAATTTTATTCCAGATAGTGTGCCAGGAATAGCACAAACCCTCCTGTTCCCAAAATTTTGTGCGCACTGCTTCATGGCCACGAATCGTAGGGAAGCGAAGACTGATATCATGAAAGTTATATATCCAGTGTGAACCGTCTATCTTCTCTATTACAGTTCTGCCTATAACAATATCGGCGCCTTCCTCTTCTGCTTTGCATATCATTTTTCGATAAAAGTCCCTAGTCACATAATCGTCGCTGTCTAGGAAAGCAATGAAATTTCCGCTTGCCTGGCGGTATCCCGTCAGCCTTGCCAAAAAAAGTCCTCTATTTTTTTCATGTTTCAGATATTTTAGGGAAAAAAACTTGTCTTTATATCTTTCGATAATTTCATCCGTGTTTCCCGGAGAACAATCGTTTACCACGATTACTTCTATTTGCTTCAAACTTTGTTTTAAAACACTATCCAAGCAACGATCCAAAAAAGCTTCCGTATTATATACAGGAATTATCAATGAAAGGACTGGCATGTTTTTTCTCCTCCACCTTTATTTTTTTCTCAAAAGTATTTTGAACACTTTATACTCTATGGTTTTTTGATATTTTTGTTGTAGGCTATCTATTGTATTGCATAAGCTTGCTTTTTCTGCTTCAAGTTGTTGTAATCTTAGATCTGACTCAAGAATTCGCTCTTCATGTTCTTTTTGCATGTCATCGTAGGCTGATTGGATATCTGACAGATCGCTTTTTATTTGATTGATATATTCGTCTTTCTGAGAAATCACTTTATCATACATATCTTTTAATTTTGCTCTTTCTAATTCAAGATTTGAAATATAATCATCCTTTTCTTGTAAAGTTTTTCTATAGCCCTCTTCTACACGTTCTACCGTACTCTCTAATTGTTTTATATAGGTATTCTTTTTTTGAGTTTCGGCTGCATGTGCATTCTCCGTGTTTTCTTTTTCGCGCTCTAGTTTTAATATATAAGAATTTTTGCCATCTATAGTTTTTTGGTAGTCTCCTTGGATGCATTTCACATCTGTTTCTAATTTCTTTATATATGCATCTTTTTCCAGGATAGTATCTGCATATGCATCTTTGACGCTCTGTTGCCCCAATTCGAGCTCTGAAATATAATTATTTTTCCCGTCTATTGTTTTTTGGTAATCTTCCTGTATCCGCTTTTTTTCATGTTTCAGCTCTTCTATATCGGCATCTTTCTGGGCAACAATTTCTAAATAGGCGCCCTCTATATCCTTATTTTTAGCTTCTAAATTTGCGATATAATTATCTTTCCCATCTATTGTCCTCTGATAATCCTCACGTACCTGCTCTACGGCATTTTCCAGTCTTGAAATATATAAATCTTTCTCCTGGGTACTTTTTTCGTATCGCCTTAAATGCGTATCTTTAATTTCTATCTGCTCTTTTAAACTGGAGATATAAAAGTCAGCATCCAAAAGTTTAAAATGAGCCTTTCTCATCTCATCTTTCAGTTCAACATCATAAGTATTGTTTAAGGCCTGATAGTGGACCGGTACATAGCTATTCTTAAATTCTTCATAAGTTTCCTCACATAAAAATAGAATCCCCAGCCCCATGCTAAAATCAAATTGAAGATGATAAGGATTTTCCTCTGTTAATTCTCTCCAAAATTGACAGGAGCCCATCGTCTGGCCATCAATCTTATCCGGGCTAATGTCATGGAACAAAATTATCCCATCTTTTTTCACCTTATTTTTCCAAGTTACAAAATCATGTTGAACATCTTCATAATGGTGAGATCCATCAATATGGAGAAGATCTATGGTTTCGTCTCTAAAATGTGATACTGCCTCATCAAAGGTCATTCTTAACATCTTTACATATTTGTCTGAATAACAGGCATCTTTAACTTTGCAGAAATCATGATACGCGTCCTGCTGATAATCTGTCTGCGTAAAATCGTCTCCCCGCCAGGTATCCACTCCATAAAAAACAGATAGTAGCTGGAAATCTTTAATGGCCTGAGCGATTGCAAAGGCAGAACAACCATAATAGCTTCCCAATTCTACTACCGTATGCGGCTTCCAGTTTGCCATTAAGTCATAGATAAAATTTCTGTGCCCTGACCACGGGGAGTATCGAAGAAGGTCTACATTAATCTTATCGCATTCAAACTCTGGGCTATAATAATTCCATTTCATCCAGTTCGCCTCACTCCATCGCTGTAATATTTAGGTTTTCCATTTCCTGATTAAACACTCCAAAAATTGTTTTGCCATTAACAGAAGCGCTGATATGGATTGCATGGTTAATCCAACATTCTTCTACTTGATTCAATACCTCTATTCCATCTCCAATTCCGAGAGTAATGAAATAATCTCCCTCCCGGATTTCCGGCCAGCTAAACTCGAATGTTATTACACTGCTTCCTCTGTGCAGCACAAATTGTTCCACGTGGGAAGTCAGGCTTGTCTGACCAAAAACTTCATTGCCGTACTTGTCTCGTACCTGATACCCAATAATTAAATTTTCCACCTCTCGTTTTGCATCAATCAGCATGGATATCTGAAAAAGGGAATTTTTCTGGCACGCTTCTCCAAAAGGAATTCCATCTACCTCATAATAAAATTTACGAATAATTACATCCATATTACCGCTATATTGTTTTAGCTGTGGTATTTTGTAATTTTCAAAATCTGCCAATCCCTGACGAAGAACATTATCATTATGCTTTATTTCTCCCTGTTTCACCTGAAAATATCGGGTAAGTGCCTCCTGCGGCTCTCCATTAAAAATCAAATTTCCCTGATGCATCACAATAATTCGTCTGCAAAACTTTGTGATTGCATTCAGATCATGTGAAACAATCAACACGGTTGATCTACCAGCAAGTTCACGAATTTTTTTGTAACATTTTTGCTGAAAAAAAATATCGCCTACACTTAGCGCCTCATCCACAATTAAAATATCCGGTTCCACATTAATAGCTATTGAAAAAGCAAGCCGTACAAACATCCCTGACGAGTAGGTCTTTACTGGCTGATAAATAAAATCCCCAATATCTGCAAAGTCTAAGATAGACTGTAACTTTTTATCGGTTTCTTCTCTGGAGTATCCCATCAACATGGAATTCAGATAAATATTCTCCATGCCTGTGTACTCTGGATTAAATCCTGCTCCAAGTTCCAAAAGGGCCGATATCTTTCCCTGAATATTTATTTTTCCGGACGAAGGCGCAATTACACCTGTAATAATTTTTAAAAGCGTTGATTTGCCAGAGCCATTTACGCCAATAATACCAACGCACTCCCCTTTTTCCACAGAAAAGGATATATTCTGCAATGCACAAAAATTTGTATGGTAAGATTTCCCATCTAAAGAGAGAATCTCCCGCACCTTATCCTTTCTATTTTTATAAAGAGGATATGTTTTGCTGAGTTCATTAACCTCTATCACATTCATTCTAATCACCTACAACTCATCTGCAAAATGCGGCCGAAGCCTTGAAAACAAAAGGCCACCCGCTGCAAAAACAGTAACAGCTACTCCCCAAAAGTATGTGGTATAAACAGGATGCTCCCAAAACCCAATATGATAAATAAAGCTCTCTCTATATCCTGACACAATATAGTACATGGGGTTCAATTTGAGCACAGTAACTACCCATGGCTCCATATTGTCCGGATTCCAGAAAATTGGGATCGCCCAGAAACCAACTTGCAAAAGAATTGAAACCACCTGTATAAAATCCTTAAAAAGAACGGTAACAGACGAAATTAAAAAAGAAATCCCGACTCCCAGAAATAGCAAGGCCGCCGAATAATAAACGGCCTGCAAGCAGTAAAGAGATAGAGCTTCACCATACACCAGATACATAACAACAATAAATCCAACAAAAAAAATGTGCACGAATAATGCCGAAACAACTTTAACGACTGGCAGAATCTCCACATCAAAACGGACTTTTTTTACCAGATAATTATATTCTTGCATGCAGTATGCACTAAAATTCATTATATCTGAGAAAAAGAGCCAGGGCACAAATGCCGGAACAAACCAAAGAATATACGGCATATTATCCACCGGCGTTGATTTAAAACCCATCTGAAATACAAACCAGAAAACAACAATCGTAAACATCGGTTGAACAAATGCCCATATCGTTCCCAGTAGAGAACTTGCAAATTTGGCTTTAAAATCATTTTGGGCCAGATCAAATAACAGTTTACGATCCTGATAAATTATAGTAATGATTTTTATTAAGTGTTTCATTCGATTATCCTTTTCAAGTAAAAATCTTATATACTGCTTTAATAATATAAGAAAGCATGCAATCTACCCTCATGAAATAGTTCCACGGAAAGGGAATCAGTGCAGCCGTCCCTTCCCTCCAGCCGCTTGTCACAGTATGTTCCTGCATATCCTTTTTTGTGATTTTTTTCCAGCAGCGAACTAAAATCAAATTCTGCCAAATATCCTTAGCTGACATTATTCGTGCGAGCGGAAGCATATAAGCTTCTGTCGTATCATCACAAAATGGGATCATTCCATAAACTTTCGCCTCTTCTTTTGAAGGAAATATCATAGAAGAGACCAAAAGCCTCTTTATTGTCTTTCCAGATTTTCCTGTCTTATCTTGTAATTCATTTTTCTGTTTACTACACATCACCCAATGCATTGCGTATTTCCGAATAAACTCTATCTGTTCTGCCTCATACCAAACATTTATGTGCTGATTCAGTACGGGACAAATATCTTCTTCTTTTTTATATCCTATCGTCATGCCATGAGATGCCATGCACCAACATTCAAACAAATTATTATTAAAAAGAACCCAGGTTATCGCCGCACTTTTTTTGCCGTCGAAATAGTAGCTCTGATATCTTCCATCCTCTGGCGCCGTTCTACTCTGGATCCCAAAATAGTAACCTGTAATCTCAACATGTTTATGATAGATATTATCCAAAATCATTCGTAAAGTCCGCTGCATGGAGCCAGTCCAACCACTATCAACCAGTGCAAATGCCCCATCTTCCCCTAGCCCTTCCTGCCTGAAGTACTGTTCTATAAGTTCCAGCTGCTCTCTCGAAAGTTTTTTCATCCGCCGGTGAAATTCCTCGCACTGTTTCAATGCATTCAAAAAGCGTTTTTGAGCATCAAGGCATAAGTACTCATTTGCAGCATCGGCTTCATCATATCCCAAAAGCCCTAATATATAGATGCAGTCCTCTTCAGACATACCAGTCCTTTTCAATAACAAGTTCGGAGTGCACTCTATGCTGTCTCTGCCAAAATATCTCCAAAACTCTTCATTGTTTATAGAATATAAAGCTTTTCTCAATGCCAAACGGCTTACATATAGATATTTGAATTCTATTTGACTAAGGAGCGCATCATCAATTATTTTGGCAATATCAAGCATTATTTTTCCGTCTCGGGCCAGAAAAAACAATTTATTGATATGCCTTTCTCGCGCATCACTGATAACCCATGCGATGTAAGAAGTTAACACTGGGCCAATTACAGTATTGCACACCTCATAAACGGTGGAAATTTCTGGGCATTTAATGTCAGGCCGTCTTTTTAATCCATAAACTGCCGATGAATAGAATGTATGCATCGCCTTGTCAGCCTTTAAGATTGACAAGTACCTTTTAGTTTTTTTCATATTCGCCCCATCACTCGCTTTATCCATCTGCGAGCGTGAACAGCTCCCAGAATCAATTTTGTATTACCTATATTCATAAAAAAACGATATAAAGAAAATTCTAAGGAACTAGCCCTTCGAGGCGATGCCAGACTTAATACCTCATTTACCTCATTTTCATTTAATATTTCATTTATTATCCTTGTAGTTTGTGCATAAGGCATCTCAGCAGATATGGCTTTCTCGATATTTAAAAAGCATCCTCGCAGATACATATCTCCAAGTAGAATTGGTTCTGCATGTGGAGCAATTGTTTTAACAAATTGGCTTATGTCCCGATATACCTGGTTATTTCTTTCAATTAGATCGTTTCTCCATTCAGCAGTCAGAGTATTTTTTCCCCTGCATATATAGTGGTAACCCATACTAGGACAAGTGCAAAATACTCTGCAGTGATTCAAATAGGCAACATTAAACGGAACATCTTCAGCAAAAAAAGTATTTTCACAAAACATTATTTTGTGCTCATTGATTATGTGGGTTTTATACAGTTTATTCCACACGTGTATAAATAAATCATAGGAAAAAGCAGGAATTTCCTTATCAAAGAAAAACTCCTCAATCTCACTCCTGCAATATGGTAATTCCAGTCTTACTTTTTTTGGCTTTTTTCCATTTCGCCAGAATTCTCTGGTATATCCTGCTAAAACCAAGTCTACGGACTGTTTTTCCAGGGACAAAAGCATACCTTGATAGTACTCGGGCTCTACCCAATCATCTGCGTCCAAAAAGGCTAAATACTCACCCCGAGCCTTTTCTATACCTGCATTTCTCGCCGCACTCAGTCCTTTGTTTTTCTGCGCGTAATAAAATATCCGCGGCGATTGCTCTAAAAATGCCTTGCATATATCCCGTGTTTTATCAGATGATCCGTCATTGATTATTATCAATTCCCAGTCATCCAATGTTTGCTCTAAAACACTTCTGATTGCTATTGCAATGGTTTGCTCTCCGTTAAAAACAGGTAAAATAATAGAAAGAAGAGGCATAAATATTCGCCAGCCTTCCATTTAACTTTTAAGCGCTATTAAATTCTTCCTATAATCGTACTTATACCAACTCGAAATTTTCGCAAATTTCTTTAGAGGGCTACTTCACGGAAAACCGCCATTTTTCCTATAAAAACCATTGACAAAAACCTTTGTTTGCGCTATTTTTTCAAGAGAACTTGTAAAATAACATCCTGCAATTTTAAAATGTATTATCCTGCTGTACCTTCAATCCCGTCGGCGCAAGAATGTACATATACCTTGAACTTCTGCACTTTAGATGGAATCATGGAAAAAAGTGGGATTTTTTAAGAAAAATGACAAAAACTAAAGGAAATGTTAAGTTTTACAAGTTGCCTATTTGGCGCAAAGATGTTATACTAGCTAGAGGCGAGTTGGTATAAGTACGATTATATAAAGCCCCCCCTATTAAAAATAGAAGAAACAGAGAATCGGAGCAGAGTCAATTTGAAGATTGCAGTGGATGCGAGGACGCTTGGAAGCTGTCCGAGTGGTATTGGGATTTATTTATATGATTTCATACGCGCTCTGGCGGTAGAGAAGGGCGCAGATAACCTGGACGATGTGTCCCTGGTTCTGTTAACAGATGTTGCGGAAAGCGAGCAGATACAGCATTTAAAGGCGATGGGAATGCCGGTGGTGTGTTTTGGCAGAAAAGTTTTCCGGAGCGCCAGTGTCTATCGATACTTTGGCTTCATTAAGCAGTTTTTGCAGAGAGAGCAGCCGGATCTTTTTTGGGAGCCGAATAACCTGATACCTGTAAGGTTAAAGGGATATCATGGACGGCTTGTGATTACAGTCCATGATTTATTTCCACTTACCAAACCAGAATTTTTTCAGTGGTTTTACCGGCTGTATTTCCGAAGCGGAATTCGTAAGTCAATAGCCCAAGCGGATGCAATCCTTTTTAATTCAGAGGAAACACGGCGTTTGTCCGTTGGTTTTTTTTCGCAGATTTCCAAGAAAAAAACATTTGTATCTTATTTAATTGTACAGAAACCACCAGAAAAGGCTGTTTCAGACAACGGCTATTTTTTATATGTTGGGAATCTGGAACGGAGAAAAGGGACAGATCTGCTCTTGAAAGCGTATCAGGAGTATTGCAGGAAAGGTGGAACCAGGCCTTTGTATTTAGGCGGAAATATCCGCGATAAAGAAATTGAGACGATGCTCAGGGAGATATCAGAAGAACTGCGGACGGTACAGTATTTGGGATATCTAAATGAGAAAAGAAAATATGAGATTCTGTCCAGATGCCACTGCTTTTTGTTCCCTTCAAGGGCAGAGGGATTTGGAATTCCACCGTTGGAAGCCCTGGGATATCAAAAGGCAGTAATCGTAAGCGATTTGTCAATTTTCGATGAAATAATGAGTGTACCGACGCTGAAGGTTTCCTTAAAAGAGCGGGAGAGCGATCAGGTCAGTCAGCTATGCCGCTTGATGCTTGCGGATACCTTTCCGCAGTATTCACGGGAAGAATGCCAGGTTGTTTTGGAACGCTATGACAGTGAAATTCTGGGACATAGGCTGGCGCAGTTTTTCAGGGAGATAGCAGCATGCACAGAATAAAAGTGGCTTTTGATGCTCAACTGTTGTTTGAGCAGCAGAAGACGGGGATTGGGTGGAATGCTAAAAAGTTGATAGACTGCCTGATCCAGCGTCCGGAACTGGAATGTACATTGAATTGCTTTCTTATAAAAGATAAGTCCAGAGCGGAGAAAATCCTGAGAGAATACAGGGACAGCGGCTGCATAATCAATCAAAGCCGATGGATGCCTGCAAGAATTTATTATCATCTGGAGCGGATTGTACCATTTCCTTACCGATGGATTTTCGGAAAAAAGGCAGAGGTTACACAGTTCTTTAACTATACAATTCCAGCCGGTACGGCGGGGAAGAAGCTCACAATCATTCACGATGTGGCTTTTCTGGCTCATCCGGAGACTGTGACAAAGCGTACGTATCGCTGGCTTAGCAGGAATATCCGATCTTATTGCAGTCGAGCAGAGGAGATCTTAACAGTTTCCGAATTCAGCAGACAGGAGATTCACCGTTATTTAGGAATACCACTTGAAAAAATTCAGGTGGTCTATAACGGGGTAGACACGGAACAGTATCACCCGGACTATTCGGAAGAGCAGATTCGTGCGTCAATGGCAAAGTACCATGTGAATGGACATTACATTCTTTATATGGGGACTCTGGAGCCAAGAAAAAATATTGAAACGCTAATAAAGGCATATGGAATCCTCAAGGAAACGTATGCGGAGAACATACCGAAGCTGGTTTTAGCAGGAAAAAAAGGCTGGCTTTATGACTCAATTTTTCAGATGGTTCAAGATCTGGGACTGGAAAAGCAGGTGATATTCACTGGCTACGTTGAGGCCGAAGATGCTGCGCCATTATTCTGCGGAGCGGAGATGTTTGTATTTCCTTCTCTATATGAGGGGTTTGGGATTCCGCCGTTAGAAGCTATGGCCTGCGGAACACCTGTGATTACATCAGATTGTTCATCTCTGCCGGAAGTGGTTGGTTCTGCCGGTCTCATGGTGCCGCCTATGGATGCCGCAGCTCTGGCAGATAAGATGGAATTGCTGATAACGGATCATAAGCTTCGTGCCCGCCTGAAGCAGGCGGGGATCGAACGGGCAAAACAATTCACATGGGAGGCATCGGCCGAAAAGCTGGTGCAGATTTACAAAAAAGTGGGAGGATAACGGATGATGGAGATTACAGCACTTATTATGGCTGGCGGACGCGGAGAGCGGTTTTGGCCGAGAAGCCGGAAGAATCTGCCGAAGCAGTTTCTGTCTCTGACAGATGACGGGAAAACCATGATTCAGCTCACCGTTGAACGGATTCTGTCCATGGTTCCGATTAAAAACATTTATATCGCAACAAATGCGGACTACAAGCAGCTTGTCAGAGAACAGCTTCCTGATGTCCCGGAGGAAAATATTCTCTGTGAGCCGGCCGCGAGGAATACGGCTCCCTGCATTGGTCTTGGCGCAGTCCACATAGCAAGACGGTTTGAAGATGCGTTGATGATGGTTCTGCCGTCGGATCATTTAATTAAGTTTGGAAATATGTTTTTGAATACGCTTAAAGATGCATGTGCAGCGGCTGGTGAGGATGATAATCTTGTCACGATTGGAATCACGCCTACATATCCGGAAACCGGATACGGATATATTAAATTCCGCTCTGAAGAGAGCCATGGGAATGCCTATTCCGTAGAGCGATTTGTGGAAAAGCCAAATCTGGAAGTGGCAAAAGAATATCTGGATTCAGAAGAATATCTTTGGAACAGTGGTATGTTCGTTTGGAAAGTTTCTTCTATATTAAAGAGCATTCAAAAATTTATGCCGGATACTTATGAAGGGCTTTTAAAAATCCAGGCAGCCATTGGGACTGAAGAAGGCGAGAACATATTGAAGGAAGAATTCTGCCGGTTTGAGCCGCAGTCCATTGATTATGGAATCATGGAAAAGGCAGAGCATATTTATACGATCCCGGGAACTTTTGGCTGGGATGATGTTGGTTCCTGGCTGGCAGTGGAACGGATCCAGAAAACGAATGAATATGGAAATGTAGTGCGCGGAAATGTCATCACAGTAGATACACATAACTGCATTATACAGGGCAGCCGGAAGCTGATTGCAACCGTAGGGCTTGAGGATATTGTAGTGGTGGATACAGATGATGCCACATTGATCTGTGCAAAAGACGACACAAATAACATTAAAAAAGTAATTGAAAACCTGAAAATATGTAACAGGGATGAATACATTTAAGGAATCGGAGGAACAAAGGAATGAAACATGCACTGATTACAGGTGTAACAGGACAGGACGGATCCTATCTGGCAGAGCTTTTGCTGGAAAAGGGTTATGAAGTTTACGGGATCATGAGGAGAAAGAGCGTTGTCGATTACGGCAATGTGGAACATATCAAGGATAAAATCCATTTCATTTATGCGGATATGACAGATATCGTGTCCCTTATCAATGCCATGCGGGTTTCGCAGGCTGACGAAGTGTATAATCTGGCGGCTCAGTCTTTTGTCGGGACGAGCTGGGAGCAGCCGGTAGCGACAGCGGATATTGATGCCATTGGTGTGACGAACATGCTGGAAGCGATCCGGACAGTGAAGCCGGAGGCACATTTTTACCAGGCATCCACAAGTGAGATGTTCGGCAAGGTACAGGAAATGCCGCAGACGGAAAAGACCCCGTTTTATCCGCGCAGCCCGTATGGTGTGGCAAAGGTGTATGGCCATTGGATTACAAAGAATTACAGGGAAAGCTACGGGATGTTTGCATGCAGCGGAATTCTGTTTAACCATGAAAGTGAGCGGCGCGGCCTGGAATTCGTAACGAGAAAGATTACGAATGCTGTTGCCAGAATCAAATTGGGGCTTCAGGATCATGTGGAACTGGGCAGCCTGGATGCGAAGCGGGACTGGGGACACTCCCAGGATTATGTGAGAGCCATGTGGCTGATGCTTCAGCAGGACGCTCCGGACGATTATGTGATCGCAACGAATGAGACACGAACAGTTCGGGAATTTGTGGAAACTGCTTTTCGTCATGTGGGCATGGAAATCGAGTGGCATGGAGAAGGTGTCCGGGAAACTGGCGTAGACAAGGTTTCGGGAAAGACAGTTGTTTCTGTGAATCCCAAGTTTTTCCGTCCGGCAGAGGTTGAGGTTTTGCTTGGAAATCCTGCTAAAGCGGAAGCGGCTCTTGGCTGGAAGCGTGAGGTTCCTTTCCAGGAGCTTGTAAAGCGTATGGTGGAAAACGACCTGAAGCTGGCAGAAAAAGAGATGCGGATTGCTCAGCTTTAAGATGGTGAAAAATCCGGATGTTTTGAGAGGATTGAGGCAGATATGGAGAAGGCATTGATTATTGGCGCGGCGGGATTTGTTGGCAATTATCTCGCCAGCCAGATCCTTTCTGAGGGGAAGTGGACCCTGGCGGCGACTAAGATGGCACAGGAAACGATGCTGCGGGAGGATATGGAGATCTATGATCTGGATATTCTGGAACCCGGGGCTGTTTATGAGCTTTTAAAGGTACTGCGGCCGGACTATATCTTTCATCTGGCGGCACAAAGTTCGGTGGCTGTTTCATGGAAGAATCCGGGATTGACGGTGGACGTCAACATCAAAGGAACTTTGGCAGTTCTGGATGCTGCAAGGCAGTTGGACTACAAACCGAGGATTCTTTTGATTGGCTCGGGAGAGGAGTACGGCCATGTGGAGCCGGAAGAAATCCCGATTTCGGAAACAACACTTCTTCGGCCGGGAAATCTTTATGCGGCGACAAAGGCATGTCAAAACATGGTTGGGAAGATTTATTCAGATGCTTACGGAATGGATATTATGAGTGTCCGGGCATTTAACCATGTGGGCCCCAATCAGGCGCCGCTTTTTGTCGTGGCTGATTTCTGTAAGCAGGCCGCGGAAATTGAGAAAGGAGTCCGTCTGCCGGTTATGAAAGTTGGAAATCTTGCGGCAAAGCGGGATTTTACGGATGTGAGGGATGTTGTACGGGCCTATGTCCTTCTGATGGAAAGAGGAAAGGCTGGCGAAACCTACAATGTGGGATCGGGACATGCGGTCTCCATCGAAGAGATTCTGGGACAGATTCTCGGTTTGGCTTCGGTAAAAGTGACGGTAGAAAAAGATCCGGGGAAATTTCGACCGGTGGATGTGCCGATTATTGAGGCGGATGTCAGAAAGCTTCAGGAGTGTACGGGATGGAAAACGGAGATTGGACTGGAGCAGACTTTAAGGGAGACGTTGGAGTTTTGGAGGAAAGAAATATCGCTAAAGTAAAGGAAATAAGAGAGCGAGGAAGCTGTGCGGATGATAGCAGAAATTTATGCATATAGAGAAATGATTTTCAGTCTTGTACGCAGAGATTTGAAGGGACGTTATAAGGGGTCCATTTTGGGGTTTTTCTGGACCTTTTTAAATCCACTTCTCCAGTTGATTGTATATACAGTAGTGTTTTCTGTAATTTTAAGAAGCGATATTGAAGAATATTATCTTTTCTTATTTGTGGCATTGGTGCCATGGATATTCTTTAGCACAAGTGTTTCTGGTGGTGCTGGATGCATTTTAGCGCAGCAGAATATGATAAAAAAAATATATTTTCCGCGTGAGGTTATACCAATTTCTTTTGTAACCAGTCAATTTGTTAATATGCTTTTGAGCCTCCTGGTTGTTCTGGCAGTGATCTTTCTATCGGGCCATGGAATAAACTGGGGAGCGATTTTATATTTGCCTGTTATTATGCTGGTGGAATATGTTCTGGCTTTAGGCGTGGCAATGATAACGTCTGCTGTGACAGTCTATATAAGAGATTTGGAATACCTTCTCGGGATTATAACTATGGCATGGCAGTTTTTAACGCCGATCATGTATTCTATGGAGATTGTTCCGGAAAGCGTTCTCCCAATATTTAATCTGAATCCAATGACACCAATTATTATTGCATATAGAGATATTCTTTATGGGAAAAAGCCTCCGGAAATTAGTACACTCATGCATGCCACATTATTAGGTATTCTTCTTTTGTGCGTGGGCTGTTTGGTTTTTAAGGAATTGAAACGACATTTTGCGGAGGAATTATGATGCAGTCTGATATTGCCGTTGGAGTTGATCATGTTACAAAGACTTTTAAGGTCTATTTAGACAAAGGAAGCACATTAAAGGAGAAGATTCTCTTCAAGAATAGAAGAAAATATAGTCATCGAGTGGTTTTGGACGACATTAGTTTTGAAATCCGCAAAGGCGAAGCTGTTGGATTAATTGGAGAGAATGGGTGCGGAAAAAGTACTACGTTGAAGCTGCTGACGCGCATAATGTATCCGGACACTGGAACGATCACGATGAATGGACGGGTCTCAAGTTTGATTGAATTAGGCGCGGGATTTCATCCGGATATGAGTGGCCGGCAGAATATATATATTAACGCATCAATTTTCGGACTAACCAAAAAGGAAATAGATGCTCGTTTAGATGATATTATTGCATTCTCGGAATTGGAAGAATTTATAGATAATCCTGTGCGAACCTATTCTTCTGGTATGTACATGCGCTTAGCATTCTCGGTGGCGATTAATGTTGATGCAGATATTCTTTTGATTGATGAAATTTTAGCAGTAGGTGACGCTAATTTTCAGGCAAAGTGTTTTGATAAATTGCGTGAATTAAAAGCATCTGGGATGACGATAGTTCTTGTAACGCATGATACTGGGACAATCGAGAGGTTCTGTAATCGAGCAATATGGATTTTGGATGGCAGAATAGCAAGTGAAGGTGCGGCACCTAGGGTTGTTGATTCATATCTAAAATATATGAATCAACAAAAATTAGAAAAATTGGGAGAGAAAAATAAGTCGAGTGTTGAAACGGGTAATGAAGTTTTAGCCGATCAGTCCATAATTGTAGAAACGAATGTAAAGGAACAGCTGGAAGAACAAGAGCAAGTTGATATGATAGACTTTTCGGCCAATCATTTTGGACTTAACTATATTATTATCGAAAAAGCTCAGATTCGAAATGATAAATCCGAAATAACCACAGTATTACCATCAGGTATGCCGTGTAGCTTTGAGATTTATTATAAAGTAAACAAAGCTTTAGAAGAGTATGTTTTTGGAATAGGAATTTTTGATTTAGATGGTAGGTGTATTGTTGGAAACAATACGCAATTGGATCGTTTACACATTCCTCATACTAAGATGAATGGAAAAGTTTGTTTTCACATAGATAAACTGCCATTATTATCTGGTAAATATGTATTAAATGTTGCTATCGTCAATCAAGACGGAGCGCCAATGGATTATTATCGAGATTATTGCCATTTCGATGTTGTGTCTGATGACCGCAGTGTTGGTGTCGTGCATTTGGATCATTCGTGGGAGGTTCAGTAATAAATATGGATAAAAGCCAGATTATATATGATAAATTGCTTGCTTATATGCAAACAGATAAAACACTAGAAGAACAGGGGAGCATAACAGAACAAGAAACATCTCCAAGCCATATTGACGGCTATCTTGGCGAAGTGTGTCAAAATATTGCTATTATGGAGAGAACCCGAAGTAATTATGCTTATCGAGAACTCCGGTCAAACCGTATCTTGGCTCCGGTCATTTTATTTATAAAGAAGTGCATGCGTAAATGTCTGAAGTGGTATATTGAGCCGATTTGCAACCAGCAAACCGAGTTTAATAATGCTGTTACCCCTGCCATGGGCCGCTTAACGCAATCTGTTACAGAATTATATCAGTCATATCTCCGGCAAGAGAGGCAAGAAAATAAATACGATGAAGTTCTGAGAAATCTGGAAGAAGTGAAGAAAACACAGAATGGCCAAATGAAAAATTTTTCAGATATTAAGGCGTCATCAGAACAAAAAATCGAAGTATTAAAGAAAAAATTAGAAGAACTTACGGTTCAAGTAGAAACCCTGAGAAATATCAATGTCAACCTTGATGAAAAAATTACGTCAATTTATTTACGATCTGAACATTTTGCATCTCGTATGGATTCACAGGGAGCGCGAATGGACAAATATTCTGAAAAAAATGATGAATTAAGAATGGATTTGGATGAAATAAAAAAATATTTTACAAGCACGCGATGCTTAGAACAAAAAGAACTAGATATAGAACAAAAAATTATAAAACTTTCGAACAACATAGATGAAAATAAAACAGCTTTAGCTGATATGCAAAAAAACATAATGCATCAAATGGCATTTATAGATACTTCCTTTATATCTAAGTTACAAGAACGGATAGAACGCTTAGAAGAAACGCAGAACAAAAAATTTAATCCATGGGATAAGAGAACAACGTCTCAAGCGGGAGAAGACAGTATTCTTTTATATCTGTTGCCACACCTGAAAAGGGGTTATTCTGAATGCACATATTTGGATCTAGGGGCTAATCATGCAATTGAGCTAAGTAATACATATAGCCTATATGTACGTGGAGCCAGAGGGGTTCTTGTAGAAGCAAATCCGTGTTTGATTCCAGAACTCCAGGAGTATCGTTCTGGTGATATCATCTTAAATCGGTGCATTTATTCCGAAACAGATGAAACAAGAAGTTTTTATATCATGAGCGGAGACGGTTTGTCTTCTATGGATCTTGATGCTGTCCGGGATATGATTCATGAAAATCCCGAACTAAAAGTGGAAAGTGTTTTACCGGTGAAAACAATAACAGTACAAGACATACTAAGACAGTATTTTGGAAATGAAGCTCCAACAGTTGTAAACATTGATGTAGAAGGGATGGAATGGGCTATTTTACAAAACTGGGATTTTGAACATTATCGCCCAGCTATGTTTGTTGTGGAAATGATCCCATATCGCCCGACATTGGTAATTGGAGAAAAAAACGAAGAAATTGTAAATTTCATGGAATCTGTTAATTATGTTGAATACGCTTTCACGGGTATCAACTCAATTTTTGTGGATAAAGAAGCCTTTTAATAAGGAGATTGGTAAATATGAATATTGCGTTTGATGATATTGCTCTTTTAGGCCCATTAAGTAAGAATCGCGGTATTGGAAACTATGCATTTGGTTTATTTAAAACTCTGATTAAATCAGACAAAGAAAATCACTATTATATGTTCAATATAATGGAGGAGTTTTCTTGGAAATCTTATGCAGATGATGAAAATATAATAGAAGACTTTTACTATCTGGGGAAAGAACAGTTTTTGGCACATGAACCGTATAAAGAAATTTTTGGAAAGATTTTACAAAATTTCATAAAGAAAAATGAAATTGATATCTTTATTATTACTTCCCCATTTGATGGACATGTTCTTCCGTATAGAAAAGAGTGGTTTCAAAACGTCAATGTAGTGGCTATTGTGTATGACATCATTCCTTATGTTATGAAAGAACATTATCTGACAGACAAAAATTCTTATAAGTGGTACATGTCGTGTGTAGATATGCTGCGCTGGTGTGACCGCCTGTTGGTTATTTCGAACAGCGTGAAAACGGATTTGATTCATTATTTAGATTTTCCGGCGGATCGAATTGATGTTATATGGGGAGCAATAAATGAACAGTTTCGAATGATCAATATATCTTTGGATGAGCAAAAAAGGTTATATACAAAATTTGGCATTCACGGAAAATATATCATGTGCACGGGAGGGGATGATGAAAGAAAGAATATAGAAGGTTTAATTCGATCTTACGGAAAACTCTCCAAAGAAGTTAGAGGGGATTATCAATTAGTTATTGTATGCAAGCTTTCACAAACATCCGTCGAAAAATATCATAATTTGGCAATTGAATGTGGTGTGGAAAATCAAGTCGTACTTACTAATTTCGCGTCCGATGAAGAACTGGTATTTTTATATAATTTGGCATCACTGATGGTTTTCCCATCTAAATATGAAGGCTTTGGTTTGCCGATTGTTGAGGCGTTTGCATGCAATGTTCCGGTAGTTACCTCCAATAATTCGAGCCTTGTTGAAATTGCAGGAGATGCTGCTATATTAGTGAATCCTTTCTCTGAGGAGGATGTATCGCGGGGAATCTTAAAAGCTTTAACAAATTGTGATCTTGAAGAATTGAGATTGAAAGGAAGAGAGAGACTTAAAATTTTTCAATGGGAAAATGTGGCGCAATGGTTATTGCAAAGCATTCATAAACTGAATGTGAAAAATGGTGAAAAAGAAACGGCAAGAAAAAAAATTGCTTTTTTCACACCGCTCCCCCCTGTCGAATCGGGAATTTCAGATTATAGCGTAGATATTATTGGAGAAATTAATAAGTATTTTGACATTGATATATTTATTGATGATGGATATGAAGCATCTGGTGTATCTTCGCATACTATCAAAATATTTAATCACAGGAAGTATAAGACTCAACAACCTTACTACCGCACCATTTATCAAATGGGAAACTCTTCGTATCACACTTATATGCTTCCTTACATTTCTAGAAATGGTGGGATTGTTGTACTGCATGACTATAATTTGCATGGAGCGTTACATTATGTAAGTATGTCAAAACGCAATTATAGCATGTACAAAAAATTCTTGTTGGAAGATTATGATAAGACGAAAGTAGAGTCATATTTAGAGGAATATAGGACTGGCAAAACACAACCTCAAATATATGAAATGGTGATAAATGGAGCAGTAGTAAACTATGCAACTCAAATTATTGTTCATAGTGAATGGGCTGCAGAACAGCTGTTGAGAAAGAACATTGAGTATAAGGTTCATACAATCCCGCATTATGCAATTATTCAGGATATTCCCGATGAGAATATAGCCAAGCAAGAATTGGGGCTGTTAAATAAAGGTATGATAATAGGCATGTTTGGCTATATCCATGAGACAAAACGCATTTTTCCAATTTTACATGCGTTTAAAAGACTGAGAAAAGAAGAAACGGCATGTCTTGTTTGTGTGGGGAAATTAGCAAAAGAAATTGAAACAGATTTTAATGAGTTTGTATCTAAAAACAATTTGGCAGATTCCGTAATTGTTACCGGATATATAGATTTGGAAATTTTTCAAAAATATATTGATGCGGTAGATATTTGTCTAAACCTTAGGTATCCATATAATGGGGAAACTAGCGGAAGCTTAATGCGTATTCTTTCTAAGGGGAAAGCTGTTGTAGTAAATGACATAGGAAGCTTTTCGGAAATTCCAGATGATGCATGTATTAAGTTGCCAGATGCGAGGGATTTAACAATAAATCACGAGGCGGACAATATTTTTGGAGCACTTAAAATGCTGATTGCTGATTCTGAATATAGAAGTACATTAAGAAAGAATGCACGGTTGTATGCGGAAAAAACTTTAGATCTGGAGGTGGTGGGGAAATTATATAAAGATGTCATTGAGCTTCCGCAACAAGCTTCTCCCTTGACAGAAAACGTATTAAAGGGAATCGCGGATGAATTGGCAGAAAAAAAATATTCACGTGAAGAAGTGAGGAATATTTCAGATAGTTTGAGTGCGTGTATATAGGAGAAAAGCATACTCAGACTTAATGACTGTGTATGCTTTGTGAACTGGGAGGGCAGGCGTGGAAAAAAAGCAGATAGGTAAGATAGTAGGTACGATAATAATGTCCGCATGTGTCTTGGGATTATACTTATGGCACGTTAGAAGCTTTTCGGCCTTTTATGTCTTAGATGACGAGTTTGGCTATTGGAGTAATGGAGCATTACTAGCGGGATATGACTGGTCTGGAACGCTGCGCGGAGTTGCAAATTATAGTTATGGCTATGGCTTTTTATTAGCACCAATTATTAAAGTCTTTGATACTCCGGAATTGGCATATCAGGCAGCGATTGTACTAAACAGTATTTTGGGAATAGTAACATTTGGCATTATTTTATTGTGCTTTCAGGAATTGTATTCTCAGGTAAAGTATTATAAAAGGCTTTTTATTGCAGCGGCAGTTTGTTTGAATTCTAACTATATTGTAAACACACATATTGCTTGGAGCGAAACACTGCTTAATTTATTGATTTGGGTATTGATTTATTTGTTGATTAAATTTTTCCAACAAAAGAAAATGTCATACTTAATACTGGCATCAATATGCTGTGTTTTTTCGCTAATGGTTCACACAAGGATGATAAGCATTGTTTTATCATTTTTATTTATTGTTATAGTGGCTTTAAAAGAGAAAAAAATTGATGTCAAGAAACAGGGATTATTTTTCCTCATTTTTGTTGGAGAATTACTCATATGGTACTTATTAAAGTCTTATTTTAAAGAGACCTTGTGGGGAAACAATGCTGGTGATGTGAATGATTTTGCCGGAGAATTGCAAAAAATAGCCGGCTTATTTACATCAAAAGGTATTATCAATTTTGGCATGATAATCTTAGGCCAGCTATTGTATTGTGGTGTATCAACCCTTCTATTATCATATTTTTGTCTTTTTTATGTTATTTGCAGAATATATGATGTGCTTAAAAGGAAGCTACAAAAATTGTCTACGACAGAGTATCTATTTGCTTTTCTGTTGGTCTGCTTAAGCATTACAGTATGCATGGGTAGTTTGGCATTAATAAATGCCAATCGAATTGATCACTATATTTATGGTAGATATATTGAATTGATAATAATTCCGATTATAGGTTTGAGTTCGTTGGAAATATTTTGTGTTAGTCCAATAAAGTATAAAAGTAATCTTGGAAGTTGCAGTGTGATTGCCTTTATTTGCAGCGGTTATTTGATCGGATACAAAATATTAAAAGAAGGCGCCTCAAAATATTCAATAGCCTGTTCAAATGCAATATTTAGTTTTATTGATGAAGATAGTTTGAATATTGATAAAATGCTCTTCACGGTCATTGCTTTGTTTCTTTTGCTAGCAGTTATTCGATACTTTTTTAAACGAAGATATATTTATATAGTTGCTGGTGTAATTGCCTTCTACGGGGGATTTAATGCGTTGAGGAGTATAGATGCTGCTATTGTTCCTGTGCATAAAAATTACTCCAGAATATATAGTCTAGTAGGGGATGTACAAGATGAGCTAAACGATAAAACAATATATTTTTTGCTAGATAACAAAGACTATTGGGGGAAAAGTACCTCTAAAGCTATATTTCAAATGGCAATGAAGGATAAAAAGATAATAGCAAAAACCGTTGAAGAATTGGAACAAGAGACAGGTAACTACTATTTGCTGGGTTCAAATGCGTCTCCATTTCTAGAAAGACCAGGTGGGCTAACAATAAAACATTCCCTAGGAAATTATTTTGTATGGGAAAAGGGAAGTGGCGTGAATAATCATATAGATATTAGTTTAAATTCTTTTTCTAGTCAAAATCGTAATACAGAAATAGAGGACAAGTTTATTTCTAACGGAGAAAAGGGATTTTTGCTGTATGGCCCATATTATATATTAGAGCCATCTAACTACAAAGTAAAGCTGAATGTTAAAGTTATAAATGGCGAGCAGGAAAATTCAAAAGGATATTTTGAAGTGGTAAGTGGCTCAACAATATTGGGAAGAAAAGATATTATAAATTCTGGAATGATTATGCTTGATTTTTGCTTAGAAGAAAGTCTCCCTAATATTGAATTGCGTTTGTATATTGACGAGGGGGCAATTTTTGAAGTTACAAATGTAGAAATGTATAAAGGTTAAACATTATTTACTGTTGCGAAAAAAGGAAAAAAGAAATGAAATTAATTATTCAAATTCCCTGCTACAACGAAGCAGAAACCCTGGAAATCGCTCTCAATGCCCTCCCCAAACATATCGACGGCATTGATACAATCGAATATCTCATCATCAACGATGGCAGTAAGGACGACACTGTCGAGGTGGCCAAAAACTGGGGTGTCCATTATGTTGTGAACTTCCGACGCAACAAAGGCCTCGCCAAAGGCTTCATGGCAGGACTGGATGCCTGCCTGCGGAACGGTGCCGATATCATCGTCAATACCGACGCGGACAACCAGTACTGCGGCGACGATATTGAAAAACTGGTTCGTCCAATCTTGGAAGGCAAAACGGACATCGTCATTGGTGAGCGCCCCATTGACCAGACCGAGCATTTCTCTCCGCTCAAGAAAAAACTCCAGCATTTCGGAAGCTGGGTTGTCCGCAAGGCGTCTAATTCCGATATCCCGGACGCCCCAAGCGGCTTTCGGGCATACAGCCGCGAGGCGGCCATGAGGCTCAACGTGGTGAATGAATATACATACACGCTGGAAACCATTGTCCAGGCTGGACGGGACAAAATTGCGATGACCTCTGTCCCTATTCGTACCAATGGGGAGCTGCGCCCTTCCAGACTTTTTAGCAGCATGTTCGGCTATGTAAAGAAATCTATGCTGACCATTATCCGGGCGTTTATGATGTACAAGCCCCTGCGCTTTTTTACGATCCTTGGGGCGATCCCGCTGGTTCTCGGAGTCCTTCTCGGGATCCGTTTCCTGGTTTTCCTGTTCCAGGGGGCAGGCGGCGGCCATGTCCAATCCCTAATCCTGGCAAGCCTTCTGATTATGATTGGAATCCAAACCGTGATCGTAGGCCTTCAGGCGGACGTGATTGCGGCAAACAGGAAAATCCTGGAGGATATCCAGTACCATGTGAGGGAATTGACGTATGGCGATGCAGGCAAAGAAGGGGAGGAGAAGTATGGAGCTTAAAGAGGCAATCTATGGAAGACGCAGCATACGAAGATATTCTCAGGAACCTGTACCAAAAGATATCTTACTGGAGATTATTCAGGCCGGTACATGGGCTCCAAGCGCATGCAACATTCAAGGCTGGAAGTTCATCATCATTGATGAGAAGGGGAAGTTTGCAAGCATGGTTAAAAATGGTGCTGCTTCTTTCTTAAAAGACGTGAACCAGGCAATCCTGGTGCTCTATGATAATCGTACGGATAACTTAGAATATCAGGATTATATTCAAAGTGCCTCTGCATGCGTTCAAAACATGTTGCTTATGGCATATTCCTTGAACGTAGGGGCTTGCTGGGTGAATTTTTTGCCAACAAAAAAAGTTTTAAGACGAATTTTTTCTATTCCAGATACATATTCACCGATTGCTCTTGTGACGGTTGGATATTATGAGAAAACGCCTGCGATTCAAAAACGTAAACAGGATCTCCGGGAACAGGTTTTTTATAATACATGCACACTGCCGACCGAGAGAAACGGAAGTGGAAAACTGGCGGTGAAACGTGTCCTGCGCCGGTTGTATTTTTGGTTTCCGCTTAAGGCGTTATTAACACCATTCTTGGATAAACATGAAAAGAAATTTGAAAACTAGAGGGTGCTTGAATCATGCAAAAATACATGGATTTTATAAACAAAACGGTTCCCAAAGTGCTGACCCAGGTAGATCGTGATCGCCATTCTCCTACATACGGGTGCTGCGACAGAAATTTCTGGCATTTGAAAATCAGGGACTTTTCTTCTGCCATCCTTCAGCAGACTGGGCTTTCTATTGCCTTGCTTACTACGGTGCCATATCCGGGGAACGTATTTTATGGACGGGAGGACGTAAAGGACTGGGCGAGAGCGTCTGTGTATTATTGGGAAAAAATTCAATTAAAGGATGGGAGTTTTAATGAGTATTATCCGTTCGAACATGGATTTCCGCCGACGGCTTTTTCCTTGTACTCTTCCTGTGAAACATATAAGAGGCTAAATATGGATGAGCCGAAACTGACGGAGGCATTTTCTAGAACCGGGAAGTACTTAGCATCCCATCGGGAAACTGAGGCCTATAATCAGGAAATGGCTTCCATAACCGCATTATATTCTCTTTACACAATAACAAAGGAAAACTGGGTTCTCTCGGCGGTAAATCGGAAACTTCTCCTCCTTCTTGAAGTCCAGTCGGAAGACGGCTTTTTTCCAGAATACGGCGGTGCAGATATTGGATATTTGAGCGTTTTTTTCGATATGATGGCGGAATATTATTGGATGAGCCGGGATGAGCGCGTCTTAAAACCTTTAGAAAAGATACTCTCGTTTCTCTTATTTTTTATTCATCCGGACAGGACAGCCGGTGGGGAATATGGATCCAGAAATACAACGTATTTTCTCCCAAATGGTTTGGAAGTTATGAGGCAGCTGGGGTATCCGGAAGCGGAGGCGGCCAGGGACTGGCTGTTCGAAGATGCAGACAAAACAGGATTTTTTATGGATTCTGTGGATGACCGATATTGCTCTCACTACCTTCTCCATTCTTTTCTAAGAGCTTTGGAAAAGGAAATTCAGGGCGGAGCAACGTGTACAGAAAAAGTGGTTCTGCCTTTTCATGCGGGAAAAAGTACGTATTTTTCAGATGCAGGGTTCTGGAGCCATTCTGAGTGGATAGAAAGAGGAATCCCTGTTTATATGATCGTGGGTGCCCGCAAAGGGGGTGTTCTAAAGCTATATGGCAAAGGAGAGCAGGTGTTCGCAGATTTTGGGTACCGTGTTAATTATGGGAAGGGGAAAATTGCCGTTACGAACTGGCAGGATCCATCCTATATAGTGAAGCAGAAAGGAAACAGCTTGACAGTTTCCGGGCATTTTAACCTGGTAACATTAAAAGTAGGGAGCCCGTTTCTTCATTTGGGCCTTCGTGCTGTTGCTTTTGTGGCAGGAAATAAAATTATTCGTTTTTTGAAAAAGAAGATTATCTTGGTGGACAAGCACACGGATATTGCGTTCCGGCGAAAAATTACCTTTCAAGATGGAGTGCTTCAGATAGAAGATGAAATCGAAAGCCCAAAGCCTGTTTGCCTGGAAGGGGCGGACAGCCCTTCTGTCCGGCATGTGGCCTCAGGAAAGTTTTTCTCTATTTCTGATCTTTGTTTTCATGATTGTAAAAGTTATGGAAACAGTAAGAAATTTTACATAAAGAAGAAATATGACTGTCAATCTGGGCGATTTATAGAGAACGAGGAACTTAAATGAAAACAATAATTTCCATTGCCGGCAAAGCTATTATGGCTATTTCGCTGTTGTTTGTTGTAATTGCTGTTTCAAGGCTGGGACTTGATCCGGAAATGATAACAAGTCCGTTTGCCGCTGCCGCCGGCTGCACATTGGGCATGTTCCTGATTGCTGCTTCCGAGTACTTTATGGCCTGCTCCTGGGGAAACTTGTTAGGAAGCATTGGCGACAGCAAGGTTTCCGGACGGGAAATGTACCGGGTATATTTGAAAGCCAATCTTGGGAAATATCTTCCTGGAAATGTGATGCATTACGTCGAACGGAACTTGTTTGCTGCTAAAGCTGGATTGGATCAAAAAGATGTTCTTGTCAGTTCAATTTTGGAAGTGGCGGGGGTTGCGGCGATGGCGCTGATAATAGCTGCCGTATTTACTTTTGATGAGCTGAAGACAGCTGTCTCTGCTGTCTGGCATCCGCGGCTTCCTCTCCTTTTCGCCTCAGGAATGCTGGTTATGCTGGTTCTGGCGGTTATTGGATGGCTGAAATTTGGAAAAAAATGCAAAGCTCTTATTGAAAGATATTTAAATAGAGCTGTTTTATGCGGATATGCAGTATCCAGCCTCGGCTACATAGCATTTCTTTTGTGCGGAGCCATTACATTGTTGCTGCTTTTTTGTATTTTGTACCCAGGCGCAATGTTTTATATGGAATGGCGGGAAATCATGGCTTCTTATGTGATCGCATGGGTCGTCGGTTTTGTTGTTCCGGGTGCGCCAGGAGGAATTGGTGTCAGAGAATTTTTGCTTTTATACATGCTTCGGGATAAAATTCCCGGAGATACCATAACTGCAACGATTTTGCTGCACCGGTTGTCGACAATTTTAGGGGATTTCTTTGCGTATCTAAGCATTAACATTTTTGATCTGGTATGTAAAAGGAGAATGATATGAAAAAGATCACCATCGCCGGCACAGGCTACGTCGGTCTGTCCAACGCCGTCCTGCTGGCTCAGCACAATGAAGTTACCGCTTTTGACATTCTGCCGGAGAAAGTCGAGCTCATCAACAAAAGGCGTTCTCCCATCGCGGATAAAGAACTGGAAGAATACCTGGCAGAAAAAGATCTGAACCTGAAGGCGACCACCGATGCCAGGCAGGCATTTTCCGGGGCCGAGTTTGTCATCATATCGACGCCAACCAACTATGACCCGGTAAAAAACTATTTCGATACCAGTTCCGTAGAGCAGGTCATCGGCCAGGTGTTGGAGTATGCCCCGGATGCCGTCATGGTTATCAAGTCCACGGTGCCGGTGGGCTATACAAAAGCCATGAAAGAGAAGTTTGGGACAGACCACCTGCTGTTTTCCCCGGAGTTTTTACGGGAGGGCCGCGCCCTTTACGATAATTTATGGCCCTCACGGATCATTGTCGGCGAGCAGTCGGAGCGTGCCCGTGTTTTTGCGGGCCTTCTGGCAGAAGGGGCATTAAAGAAAGAGATTCCGATGCTGTTTACGAATTCCACGGAAGCGGAGGCAATCAAGCTGTTTGCCAACACCTACCTGGCGATGCGGGTGGCATATTTTAACGAATTGGATACATATGCAGAGGTACGGGGATTGGATACAAAGCAGATCATTTCCGGCGTTTCCCTGGATCCACGGATCGGCGATTTCTATAACAATCCCTCCTTTGGATACGGCGGTTATTGTCTGCCAAAGGATACGAAACAGTTATTGGCAAACTACCATGACGTCCCCAATAACATCATGGGGGCAATCGTAGAGGCAAATCGGACGAGAAAGGACTTTATTGCGGAACAGGTACTTGCAAGGAAACCGCAGACAGTGGGGATCTACCGTCTTACGATGAAGTCTAACTCGGACAATTTCCGGCAGTCGTCCATCCAGGGAGTCATGAAGCGGCTGAAGGCTAAAGGGATCGAAGTGGTGGTGTATGAACCGGCGATGAAGGAAGAAGAGTTCTTCCGCTCAAAGGTGATCCGGGATCTTGAGGAATTTAAGGAAATGTCAGACGTGATTGTGGCAAACCGGTGGAGCGAAGAGCTGGAAGACGTGAAGGAGAAGGTATATACGAGGGATATGTATGGAAGGGACTAAAACGTATTAAACATAACTACGGAAAGGAAAAGTCAAATGGAACATAGAGTAACAGTACAGTGGGAACTTTGGAATTCCGAATGCCTGCGAGATTCTGATCTCACCGCCGAACTCGCCTCCCTGTCTCCCCAAACGGACGCTCCCGAGATCGAGGATCGCTTCTACCGTGATCTGGAGTTCGGAACCGGCGGCCTGCGGGGCGTGATTGGCGCAGGCACGAATCGGATGAATGTTTATACAGTGGCGAAAGCCACACAGGGATATTCCAATTACATCAATAAAAATTTTACCGGCCCGTCCGTGGCCATTGCTTATGACAGCCGGTTGAAGTCCGATTTGTTTGCGAAGACAGCAGCGGAAGTGTTTGCTGCCAATGGAATACGGGTTTTTATTTACCCGGAGCTGATGCCCACGCCAGCTCTTTCCTTTGCTGTGCGTGAACTGGCATGCTCAGGCGGAATCGTTATTACGGCCAGCCATAATCCGGCAAAGTATAATGGATACAAGGTCTACGGGCCGGATGGCTGCCAGATTACGACAGAAGCGGCAAAAGCGATCCAAAAAGAGATAGATTCTGTTGACATGTTTCGGGATGTCAAGTATATGCCGTTTGAAGACGGAGCGTCTTCAGGAATTATTTCCTATATTGGCCCGGACACAGTTGATTCCTATATAAAGGCTGTTTCGTCCCAGTCCCTTTGCGGAAAAGAAGAGATGGATCGGAATGTTTCCATCGTTTATACACCGTTAAACGGGGCCGGGTTAAAATGTGTAACACGCTGTCTGAAAGAAAACGGATTTACCAATATCTCGGTTGTGGCAGAACAGGAGAAGCCGGACGGGAATTTTCCAACATGCCCATACCCGAATCCGGAGGTGCGGGAGGCGCTGGAGCTGGGGCTCAGGGATGCCAAGAAATTGGGAAGTGACCTGCTGCTTGCAACAGATCCTGACTGCGACCGTGTAGGGATAGCAGTTCGGGATGGTGAAGATTATGTTCTTCTTTCGGGCAATGAAGTTGGCCTTTTACTTCTGGATTTTATATGCAGAAGCAGGACAGCTCTTGGGAACATGCCGGAGAAGCCAATATTTGTAAAGACCATTGTGACAATGGATCTGGCAAAACAGATTGCGGCAGATTATGGGGTGGAGACGGTCGATGTTTTGACTGGCTTTAAGTTTATAGGAGAGCAGATCGGGCTTTTGGAAAAGAAAGGTGAGGAGAGCCGTTTTATCCTTGGCTTTGAAGAAAGTTATGGGTATCTGACCGGAGGTTATGTCCGGGATAAAGATGCGGTGGATGGCGCTCTTATGATCAGCGAAATGTTCGCGTATTATAAAAGTCTGGGGACAAGCCTTTTGGAGGTGCTGAACGGACTGTATGAAAAGTATGGATACTGTCTGAATACACTTCACAGCTATGCCTTTGAAGGCGCAGAGGGATTTTCAAAAATGCAGGAAATTATGAAACGGTTCCGCGCAGACTATGGTTTCCAGGGAAAGACCTCTCTGACTGGATGGCTTGGGAGAAAAATTCTTTCCGTCAGTGATTTTAAGGAATCCGTAAAGTGGAAAGAAAATGGCAGCCAGGAGAGCATTGATCTGCCGGTTTCAGATGTCCTGAAATATGAACTGGAAGGGAATCTTTCTGTTGTCGTCCGTCCGTCCGGAACGGAACCAAAGCTGAAATTGTATCTTTCGGTCTGTGCAGAGAACAGAGAGGCGGCAGCCGAATTAGAAAGGCAGCTGACTAAAGAACTGGAAATGGTGCTAGAAAGATGATAAAGGAACCTATATTCCTGGAGCCGGTATTTAAGGAGATGATTTGGGGCGGAAACAGGATGCGGGAGGCATTTGGCTTCGAGATCCCCGGTGAGGATACAGGGGAAGCCTGGGTTGTGAGCGCCCATGAACAGGGAGACTGCCGGATTCGGAACGGACGTTTTCAGGGGAAAACTTTGGGCTGGCTCTGGAAAAAGCACAGAGAACTTTTCGGCAATCTTCCTGGGGAGGTCTTCCCACTCCTGGTAAAAATTATTGATGCCAAGACAGATTTGAGCATTCAGGTGCATCCGGACACAGCTTATGCGAGAATTCATGAAAACGGAGCGCTCGGTAAGACGGAATGTTGGTATATCCTGGACTGTGATGCGGACGCCGACATCGTGATTGGACATAATGCCAGAAACCGGGCAGAACTGCGCAGCATGATCGAGGAGAAGCGGTTCCTGGATCTGATCAAGATACGGCCGATTAAAAAAGGAGATTTTTTCCAGATTGAACCGGGAACCGTTCATGCGATCCGAAGCGGAACCATGCTTCTGGAAATTCAGCAGAATTCGGCCATTACATACCGTCTTTATGATTATGACCGTCTCCAGAACGGAAAACCGAGGGAGCTCCACATTGAGAAAAGCATTGATGTGATACGGTGTCCCCATACGGAAAGTGTGCAGAGCCCGGAAATAGAAAGCGGCGATGGTTATATGTGCAAGCGAATGGTTTCCGGAGCTGCCTTTACTGTGGATCAGTGGAGAATTGAAAGCACTGCGCCTTTGGTGCAGAGCCATCCCTTTATGATTGTCAATGTTATGGAAGGCAGGGGTAAGATTGGTGGGATTCCAGTAAAAAAAGGCGACAGTATGATTCTGCCGTATGGATACGGAACTTGTATGGCAGAAGGAAAATTGGAGCTGTTTACATCTTATGTATAAAAGAATATGACGCCGGTGCTTAGAAGTGTGACACTTTCCAGCACCGGCGTTTCATATGGCTAACTTTGTACATTCTCCCATTCCCCACTTGCCAACTCCTCCAATATCCGCTATGATAAAACCACATCGCGGCGCCATCTCCTTCCTTCAGCGTTCAAAGACCTGCTTGCCCTTCCTCAACCAAGCTCCTAACGCTCCAGGAGGCCTCAGAAGCCGCGCAGCATACAAAAACCAAAATCCCTATGTGTTTAAGCTTCCGAGGGTCTTACGGCCCGCACAGAAGCCTCAAAAAGCACATTACCTCTACATGCCCATCGAAAGGCACTCAGATTCCCTCGCATATGGCATTTAACAAAATCAGCTGCGGCGACGGGACTCCTAAAGGCCATCAAGAAAAAATAAGGAGGAACCCCCATGCCGTCACCAACGGTATCCGTCATCATGCCGGCCCACAACGCAGAAAAAACCATCGGTCAGGCCATCGAGTCCGTCCTGCTCCAGACCGTGCCGCTGGAACTCCTCATCATCAACGACAGCTCATCCGACGGCACGGCCGGCGCCGTCCGCCCCTACCTTTCCGACCCTCGGGTACGCTATTATGAAAATCCATCAAATCTGGGCGCCGCAGGGAGCCGGAACCGGGGCGTAAGCCTGGCAGCCGGAGAATTTGTCGCCTTCCTGGATTCCGACGACTGGTGGGCGCCTGGAAAGCTCACAAAGCAGCTTGCCAAAATAGAGGAGACCGGCGCCGTCCTGTGCAGCACGGCCAGGGAGCTGATGCATGCAGACGGCACCTCCATGGGAAAAATCATCCCGGTGCGGGAACGCATCACCTACCGGGATCTTCTGCGCCACAACAGCATCAACTGTTCCTCCGTCCTCATAAGGCGCACCGCCGCGGCCGAATTCCCCATGGAGCATGAAGACAGCCACGAGGACTACATCACATGGCTAAAGGTGTTAAAAAAGTATGGCTATGCCTGCGCTGTCAATGAACCGCTGTTAAAATACCGTCTGAGCATGAAAGGAAAGTCCGGAAGCAAGCTTAAGTCCGCGCGGATGACGTTCAAGGTATATCGGTACATGGGCTTCGGGCTTCTGCGCTCCGGCCTCTGTTTTTTCAGCTACGCCGTGCATGGAATCTGGAAATACCGATAGAATGAAAAAATGCATTGCCAGCAGAAACAAATTTGAGTAAGATAAGAAAAGCAGATTTCGCCCTTTATTCTATACTGCGGCGGAATCTGCTTTTTTTATGGAGCCGGAACATGGAGCGCTCCATGGGCAGACGGTGCGTCAGCGAAGCCCTGCTCTTTGTGAACCAAACAGCCGGATAAAGGGCGGAAAGGCGGTGAAAAATCATATTGTTGTAAAACGATATGGGAAATATTGGAAAAAATTGCGGCTTTTACCTTATATGGTACTAATAGCGTTTCATCTTATATTATACTCATCGCATGAGCTGTAAAACCGTAGTGCCATATTCGGGAGGAACAGTAATGCACGAACAAAAGATATTATCCGAGCGAATTTCGGAACTTTGCAGGCTTCGGGGGATTTCCTATTATGCACTGGCATATAAGTCCAGCGTACCGCTGACGACGTTAATGCATATCATCGACTGCTCAACGAAAAATCCCGGCCTGTTCACCATCAGCAAGCTGTGCAGCGGGCTGGAGATTTCGTTGAAAGACTTTTTTGATTCAGAAAAATTTATCGGAATTGAATACGAATCCGACTGACCCGTTTCCGGAGCCGTTGGCATGTCCCTGTCCGGGCAGGCATCTCTGTCTGCCGCCTGGATGGGGATATTTTTTTGCTCTAAGGGCAGAATCGCATTGCGGCGAAGAGGAAGAATGCCGCTTGTGCGGCCCGCCGCAGGCAGGGAAACCTGCAAACAGCATTCTTTTCACACGGCAGGAAACGCATGCTTTTAGCCTTGTCAGGTAAATTTTGGCATCTGCCCTGAAAAAGAGAAGTGCCCGGATTCCGGCATGACAGACAGCGCAGACGGCAGAATCCGGGAAACAGACAGAAGCGGATGAGTATGAGAGAAGTGAAAACATCGGCCCTCCAGTGCCAGACCACAGAACGTCAGGTGCCGATCATCAGATGCGAAAAAGGATGGGAGTCCAGACAGGTACGCCAAATTCCGCCTCACAGGTGCCAGACCAAAATCTGCGAGACTGCCCGCGCCGGAAGGGAAAGCGGCCGGCCGGCATGTCCGGCACGGCTGGAAAAACCATTGCCGGCGTGATATAGTAATGGAAAAGACATGTCCCTTCGCCCACCCAACCACCCATACGAAAGGAGTCCATTTAAATGCAGTATTACGGTACACTCGGGCCGGCATGCAGCAGCCCTAAGATCCTTGAGGCCATGTTCCGGGCCGGCATGACAGGCGTGCGCCTGAATTTATCCCACGGCGGCCTGGAAGAAAACGGCGCCTGGCTTTCCTTGGTTCAGAAGGCCGCTGCCGGCTGTGCAAAACGGCCGGAAATTTTGATTGATCTGCGGGGGCCGGAGCTCCGCATTGGAAAAATCCCGGAAGAAATTCCTGCACAGGAGAACAGCATTCTCCTCTTTGGCGAGGGAGGCCTCCCCATTCCGGCGCCGTTCCTCTCCCATATAGAGCCGAATGATACTGTGCTCCTCGACGACGGCAGGCTGGAATTCGTCATACAAAAGAACAACGGAAAAACAGCAGAGGCAAGGGTATGCCGCGGAGGCATGATAAAGCCGGAGAAAAGCCTTGCAGTTGTCGGAAAGACAATCCCGATGCCGGCCCTCACAGACAGTGACCGCGAAAACATCCGTCTTGCAGCAAAATACGGCGTCACCGGCGTCATGCAGCCGTTTGTCAGGTCATGCGGGGATCTCATGGAGCTTAAAGAGGCGCTCCGTGCGGCCGGAGCCGGAAATGTCCGTATTTTTGCAAAAATTGAAAATATGCAGGGCGTCCGGAATTTGGAAGAGCTTTTCCCTGCCGCAGACGAAATCGTGATTGCCAGAGGCGACTTGGGGAACGCCATGCCCCTGTGGGAGCTTCCCGGGGTCCAGAAGGAGCTGGCAGCGCGCTGCCGGAAAGCCGGAAAACCGTTCATGGTCGTGACGCAGCTTCTCGACTCCATGGAACGGCAGGCCGTCCCGACAAGGGCCGAGGTTCTGGATATCTGCAATGCCGTTTTAGACGGGGCTTCCTCCCTGATGCTGACAGGGGAGACGGCTGCCGGCAGGTATCCTGCGGCAGCCATGGAATATCTTGTAAAAACAGGGGAAGCGGCGCGAAAAAGCCAGAATCCAATACAGAATACAGAAAAACAGAGATGAGACAGGGTTCTCTCCAAAGCATATTTCAGCAGCAGGACAGACGGGGCAGGACGCAAAAGCGAAGATAATGCCCCGCCTGCAAAAGGATGGAAGATCCGTGCTTTTACGGATCCTTCTGGCGGCTCCAGCGATAAATGGTGGAATTTTCCGCAGGACAGTCAGGAAAGCGGCCGGCAGACGCCCTTTCAATCACATCTCTGGAATATCGTTTGTATGGAATGAAAATGTCGGGAAGTTCCAGGTGAAGGGCCCCGCAGGTTCCGCACTTCAGCCGCCGGAGCAGGAAAACCTGGATTTTTCCGTCGGCCATAATGATGCCGCGCTTCTTGCTGTCACGGACACGAAGCGAACCGCCGCAGCAGGGACAGCACACATTTTCGTCAGAAACAGCATGATAAAGGCCGTCCTTGCATACAATATGGTATTTTTTCATCAAAATCATGGGGACACCTGTCTATCCATGTAGAATTTTGTTGTATCAGTTTTACTTGATAGAGATGTGAAAGAAAATGCAGAAAAGGTGTGGACTTAGAAATTTAATCGCAAAAAACAAATAAAAAGCAATAAAAAGTCGTAATTTATCGTTAGAAGTCGAAAAATGTATGGAGAATGGGCGCGGGCAGGAGAAAGAAAACGGTGGCATAAGCCCATATCCGGGCAGAAAAAGGGGAGAGAAACGGCTGGATGCGTTTGGCTCGGAAAGTCATCGGATTAAAATTTACAAATGCTTTCAATTATGATATACTGTTTCCAAAGCTGTTCAGTTATCGCAGGCATTCCCCTGGATTTTGCCGGCATAGGCTGCCTGCGGGAAATGATAGGAGAAGACTATGAAAGAGGATAAAAAGGTCAAAAATATATTGCAGAAATATATGCAGTGGCCCCTTGTGCTGTCCATCCTGGTGGTGTGCGGAAACGTGGCGGCTGTACTTGTCTCGCCGCAGGCCGGTGCACTGATGGCCGTGTTTACCGTACTCTATCTGGGCTGTGCCGTGTTCCTGTTCTGGTACGGGAGAAAAAGGCTGGCGGCCGGCCTCATTTCCTATGCGGCAGAGTTTACCGGAAGCCAGAAACAGCTTCTGGCGTCGATGGAGCTGCCCTACGGGATCGCCGATACGGACGGAAAAATTCTCTGGATGAACCGGGCGTTTGCCGCCGTGGTGAAGGAGGAGAAAAACGCCAGGAAAAACCTGCCGGCCCTGTTTCCTGAAATTACGAAGGAAGCCCTTGCGGCTGCGGAACACCGGGCGGAGTTCCACTGCGCGTATAAGGAATCCAGATACCATGTGATTGTCAAGCGGTTCCAAATCCGCCTTGAGGACGGCTTTCTGGAAGACGCAGAGCCGTCGGGCGGGAGCGGCGAGGTGTTTGCCGTCTATCTCTATGACGAGACGGAAATCCACGCATACATGCAGGCCATCACCGATCAGAAAATGGTTGCCGGCCTGATTTATCTCGATAACTACGATGAGGTTCTTGAAACCGTCGAGGAGGTGCGCCGCTCGCTTCTCCTTGCGCTAATCGACCGGCGGATCAACAAGTACATTTCCGGCATGAACGGCATCGTAAAGAAGCTGGAGAAAGACAAATATTTCTTTGCCATCAAGCAGAAATACGTGGCGCATCTGGAGGAAGACCGCTTTAACCTCTTAGAAGAGGTGAAAAACGTCAATATCGGAAATGAAATGGCCGTGACCTTAAGCATCGGCATGGGTATGAACGGCGAGACGTATATCCAGAATTATGAGTATGCCAGGACGGCCATCGACATGGCCCTTGGCCGCGGCGGCGACCAGGCTGTCGTAAAGGACGGCGGGAAGATCCAGTATTACGGCGGGAAGTCGCAGCAGCTTGAGAAGACGACCCGCGTGAAGGCCCGTGTGAAGGCCCACGCGCTGCGCGAGCTTCTCGAGACGAAAGACAGGCTTTTAATCATGGGCCATAAGATCGGCGACATCGACTCTTTCGGTTCGGCCATCGGTATGTACCGGATCGCCACGGCCCTCAATAAAAAGGCCAGCATCGTCATCAATGAGGTGACGTCGTCCGTCCGCCCGATGATGGACCGGTTCGTGGAAAACAGCGATTATCCCGACGACTTGTTTTTAACCGGCGACGAGGCGGCGGAGACTGTGGACGGGAATACGGCGCTTGTTGTGGTGGATGTGAACCGCCCGAGCTTTACGGAGGCGCCGGAGCTTTTGAAGTTAGTAAAAACCATCGTCGTCATCGACCACCACAGGCAGTCCAGCGAGGTGATCTCAAACGCTACGCTTTCCTATGTGGAGCCCTACGCTTCTTCGGCATGCGAGCTGGTGGCGGAGATTTTACAGTATGTGGCTGACAGCATCCGCATGAAATCGGCGGAGGCCGACGCCATGTATGCCGGAATTGTCATTGACACCAACAATTTCAAGAGCCAGGCCGGCGTAAGAACCTTTGAGGCGGCCGCGTTCTTAAGGCGGAACGGCGCCGACGTGACAAGGGTGCGGAAGCTGTTCCGGGATAAGATGGAAGACTACAAGGCCAGGGCGGAAGCCGTCCGCCAGGCCGAGGTGTTTGAAGGCTCCTTCGCCATCAGCGTCTGCCCGTCGGAGGGCGTGGAAAGCCCGACGGTCGTGGGCGCACAGGCGGCCAACGAGCTGCTCAACATCGTGGGGATCAAGGCGGCTGTCGTCATGACCCCGTATGAAGGAAAAATTTATCTGAGTGCTAGGTCTATTGATGAAGTCAACGTACAGGTCATGATGGAGAAACTGGGCGGAGGCGGCCACAGGACCATAGCCGGGGCACAGCTTTCCGGCGTGACCGTGGAAGAAGCCAAGGAAAAAATCAAGGACATCATCAGGGCGATGCAGAAGAAAGGGGATTTTTAATATGGAAATCGTATTGTTGGAAGATGTAAAGGCTCTCGGAAAAAAGGGCCAGATCGTTAAAGTAAATGACGGCTACGCCAGAAACTTCATTCTTCCGAAGAAGCTTGGCGTGGAGGCGAATGCCAAAAACTTAAATGACTTGAAGCTTAAAAAAGCCAATGAAGAGAAAGTAGCCGCGGAACAGCTTGCTGCCGCAAAGAAGCTGGCCGCAGAGATGGAAGAGATGAGCGTGACAGTCTCTATCAAGGCCGGTGAAGGCGGAAGGACGTTCGGTTCTGTTTCCACAAAGGAAATTGCAAAAGCTGCCATGGAACAGCTTAAGCTGGATATTGACAAGAAGAAAATGGTGCTCCCGGAGCCGATCAAGAGCCTCGGCGTCACGGAGGTGCCGGTGAAGCTCCACAAAGATGTGACGGCGGCGCTCCGCGTGAAAGTCGTGGAGGCGTAACGGGAGATACAAAGAGAGGTTTGACAGATGGATGAAGCGCTTATTAAGCGGGTCCAGCCGCAGAGCATAGAAGCGGAACAGTCGGTGATCGGTGCCATGTTGATGGATCGGGAGGCGATTATCGCCGCTTCGGAGATCGTCGTGGCCGATGATTTCTACCAGCGCCAGTATGGCGTGATGTTTGAAGCCATGGTGGAGCTGTTCAATGAAGGAAAGCCGGTGGATCTGGTGACGCTTCAGGACAGGCTGAAAGAAAAGGATGTGCCGCCGGAGGTGTGCAGCCTGGAGTTTGTCCGGGACATTATGGAGACGGTGCCCACCTCGGTCAATGTGCGGTCCTATGCGGAGATCGTCCATGAAAAGGCGGTCATGCGCCGGCTGATTCGGATTAACGAGGAGATTGCCAATAGCTGCTATGCCGGAAAAGAAAGGCTGGAGGATATTCTGGCCGATACGGAAAAGCAGATTTTCGGCCTGCTCCAGAGCCGGATGTCCGGGGATTTCGTGCCGATCCGCCAGGTGGCCTTAAATGTCCTCGATAAGATCGAGCAGGCGACCCGCTCCAAATCCACTGTGACCGGCGTGCCCACCGGGTTCATCGACCTGGACTACCGGACTTCCGGGCTCCAGCCGTCGGATCTGATCTTGATTGCGGCCCGCCCATCCATGGGAAAAACGGCCTTTGTCTTAAACATTGCCGATTATATCGCCGTCCGCAGGCAGAAAACATGCCTGATTTTCAGCCTCGAGATGTCGAAGGAGCAGCTTGTGAACCGTATGCTTGCCATGGAGTCCAACGTGGATTCCCAGAAGCTGCGGACGGGTACCCTGACGGATGCCGACTGGGACGCAGTGGTGGAGGGCATTGCCACCATCGGAAATTCCAAGCTGGTGATCGACGACACGCCTGGCATCTCCATTATGGAGTTGCGCTCCAAGTGCAGGAAAATCAAGCTGGAGCACGGTCTCGATATCGTCATGATCGACTATCTCCAGCTTATGACGGGAAGCGGAAAGACCAGCGACAACAGGCAGCAGGAGATCTCAGAGATTTCCCGTTCCTTAAAGGCTCTGGCAAGGGAGTTAAATGCGCCGGTGATTGCGCTGTCGCAGCTTTCCCGTGCATGCGAGACGCGAACCGACCACCGTCCGATGCTCTCAGACCTTCGTGAGTCCGGGGCCATCGAGCAGGATGCGGACGTGGTTATGTTCCTATACAGGGACGATTATTACAACAAAGATACGGACACGCCCAATGTGGCGGAGGTCATCATCGCAAAACAGAGGAACGGCCCCATCGGGACCGTGAACCTGGGCTGGCGGCCGGAGCTTACGCGGTTTGTCAACATGGCGAGAGAATAACCAAAGAAAAATTTTACGACTGCGATACGAATGAAAAAGCCTGGAATTCTCAAAAGAGGGAATTCCGGGTTTTTCTGCACTTTTGGAGGTTCGTTTTGAGATGCGGGAAATTTGGAAAGGGTTTTTCGGCGCCATGCCTGGGCGTTGTTTTTGGGGAAAGAATTGTATATAATAAGGATAGAGAAGGCCGGGCGCGCCGGAAAGCCATGGATGACGGAAAGGAAGTGTGTCGGATATGGCAGGACGGGTAAATATGGACTGGGACGAGATTGGGATTTCCAACGACTTTCTGTTTGGAAAGCTGATGCAGAATCCGCGGCTTTGCCTGGGGGTACTGAAGCGGGTTCTTCCGGAATTGGATATCGAGCGGATTGAATACCCGGAGCTCCAGAAGGCGATCCGTGAGGATGCGGATGCCAGGAGCGTGCGGCTTGACGTGTATGTGCGGGATGATAAGAAGACGGTTTACAATATTGAGATGCAGGCGGTGGATACGGGGGAGCTGCCGAAGCGGAGCCGGTATTATCAGAGCATGATTGACTTGCAGCTCATTGACAAAAATCAGTCTTACAGGAAATTAAACCAGAGCTATATTATATTTATCTGCTTAAGCGATGTGTTCGGGAAGGGGCGCCACAAATATACCTTCGAGAACAGGTGCAGGGAGGATAATGGGATTGTTCTCGGGGACGCGGCAGTGAAAATCTTTCTGAATGCAGCCGGCAGGAAAATGGATGTGAGCCGGGAACTCAAGGCGTTTTTGGATTATGTGGGCGGAAAGCCCCCGGAAGATGCATTTGTCGCAGAGCTTGAGAGAGCTGTGCGGGAAGCAAAGAGAAATCGGGAATGGAGGCGTGAATATATGACGCTGCTGTTGAGAGATCAGGAAAATATGGAAAAGGGAATGCAGCAAGGGCTGAAACAGGGACGGTTTCAAAGCCTGGAAAGCCTTTTGAAGTAAACTATACCCTATAGAATGGACACAATAAGAAGAAGGGTTCCCTAAAAATGGACACAGGAGGAAGGGATAAAATCCTTAAATGTGGACACTAAAAAGAAGGGACTTCTCTCAGTAGATGTTATATAATAAAAATATCTACTGGAGGGATTATGAAAGAATATACGCGGAAACAAATTAGAGAACTGGAGAAAAATCCATACGTCTTAAAAGTGACGAAACACAAACTGTATTATACAGCTAAGATGAAACAAGATTTTTGGGTAAGCTATCAAGCAGGTAATGCCCCCAGAAAGATACTTGCGGATTTTGGTTTTGATTTAAGCATATTTGGCCAAAAACAAATTGATTCGTTAGTGCAGCATATCAAAAAGCAGGCATTATCCGGAAATGGCTTTACAGAGGGAGAAAACAGGACAAAGCGTATTCCGATGAAAGCAACGAATGAAAACGGACTGGCTACGCCCCAATCAATAGAACGCATGCAAAGTGAGCTATTGTATCTGCGGCAGGAAGTTGACTTTCTAAAAAAAATTATAAAAGCAGACCATTCCAAAAAGAGGAAATGATCATGGAGGCATCAAGGAATAAGTTTGAAATCATCCATGAAACGATAAATAAATCAACGAATAGATTATCTATAACAATGCTCTGTGATATAGCAGGGGTATCCAGGTCTGGATACTATAATTGGGTAAAATCAGAAAGGAGCCGGTTGGAAAAAGAGGAAGAAGACCGAAAGGATTTTGAGATCATACTAAAAGCTTATACACATCGGGGATATGACAAGGGCGCACAGGGAATCTATATGAGACTGCTTCATATGGAGCCGCCGGTTGTCATGAATGTCAAGAAGATCCGACGCCTCATGAAAAAGTACGGGCTTATCTGCAACATAAGAAAAGCGAATCCTTACAGAAGGATGGCAAAGGCGATCAGAACCAATCATGTGGCAGCAGATCTGGTACAGAGGAAGTTTGAATCTTATGGACCAAGAAGCGTGCTGTTGACAGATATCACGTATATTCCGTTTAATGGAAAATTTTGCTATCTATCAACTATCTTAGATGCATTTACAAAACAGATACTGTCTTATGTATTGAGCGAAACACTGGAAGTAGATTTTGTGCTTGAGACAGTAAACTTGATGGTAGAAAAGCACGGAGTTTCCCTGACAACAGAAACAATCATCCATAGTGATCAGGGATGTCATTGTACAAGCTGCAGTTTTATTCAGCTTGTAAAAGATAAAGGTCTGAGACAGTCTATGTCCCGAAGAGGGAATTGCTGGGATAATGCACCCCAGGAAAGTTTCTTTGGCAGGATGAAAGACCATATAAAAGATAAGATAGAAAAATGTACACAGTATCCAGAAGTAAGACGGGTCATAGACGATTGGATGGATTACTATAATAATGAGAGATACCAATGGAAATTAGCGAAACTATCGCCAAATGAATATTACGAATACATAAAGACAGGAATATATCCGCTGAAGGGATACATCCCTTCGGTAAATATAGGTGAAGAAGGAAGAAAGTAAAATGATATAGCCATCTGCTGACAGATAATCAAAATCCCTTCTTCTTAAAATGTCCTTGACAAAGGGTACACTTTAAAGGCCAGCCCGTCTTTAAGTTTAGAAGAAGCAGCAGGCCTTTTGGCGTTTACGGCGGAGGAGCTTTCAGAATATAAGAGGGAAAAGGGCCTTGAGAATCCTTCTGAACCTGCTTAAGAATGATTATTAAGTGCAGACATTTTATGTAACAGTTCAGCCACACATTCATAATTTGACGGAGCCTATTCTATCGGCTAACGAAAAATAGGATTGGCCGTCAAATGATTCATGTCGGGCGTTCGCCCTATATCCACATATGACAAAACTCCGCTCTGTGAGCAAGCTCACACGCGGCATTTTGTCATATGTGTCTGCATGGCTGAACTGTTACTGTCATATTTTTTAATGTCCTTTCATATATTAAAAATAGGTGCGAAGAAAACGGACTTGCCTTTGAGCCATAAGAAATATTATGAAAGGAAGAGGACGACTATGTCAGAAACACACTACCTGATTTCGGACGCCTCGAAAAAGGTTGATGTTGAATCTCATGTTCTCAGGTACTGGGAAGAAGAGCTGGAAATGAACATACCGCGAAACGAGATGGGACACCGGTATTATACGGATTTCCATATCCGTCTTTTTAAACAGATCAAAGACCTGAAGGAAAAAGGATATCAGCTGAAGGCGATCAAAGCGGCGTTAGCCAAATCCCTGGAGACGGACGGGGAAGTGGTGGTGCCGACCGATGTATTGGAGGAGGATGTTGTGGCTGTGCTTAAGGAGTGTACGGAAAAAGAAGCGGCAGAGCTTGAGAAGATGGACGACAAGGAGCTGACCGCCATGATGGCGGAGGAAAAAGCGGAACAGTTCAAACGCCTGATGAGCGAGATGATTGGACAGGCCATCGAGGAAAACAACGAAAAGCTGAGCCAGGATATCAGCAGGATGGTAAACGATAAGGTTTTAAAAGAGCTGGATTATCTGATGCGGGTCGCGGATGAGCGGGACGAGGAGCGGTTCCGCCAGCTCGATGAGACGATCCGGCTTTACCAGAAGGAGAGCAAAGGGCGGGCCGAGGCTGCGGCCTCCAAAGTCCCGTTTTTCCCGCTCCATTTCAACAGAAAGAAAAAGTTCGGGAGAAACGGGAACAAGCTTTAAGTCCGGCGGCCGTTCAGACCGCCTCTGCAATATGCCTTAAAAAAATCCGACGGATGGCAGGATACTCGCCAAGGCCTTTTAAGACGCATTTTACCTCATATCCGGCTGCTGAAAACCGGGAGCGCCAGGAGTCCTGATTTGCTCCGGCCATGTCCTCCAGGACGTGGCTTCCGGAAACGATTAAAAATGGGGCCAGGAGAATGCGCCGCGGCCTGCGGGCGGCCGCAAGAGCAAGAAGCTCCCCGATGTCCGGGCTGGCGTCCACCGTTCCAAGAAAAATATTGGGGTGGCCCAGGTCTTTAAAACGGCGGTTCAGGTCTCCGTAGACAGAATTGGCGCAGTGTGCCGTCCCATGTCCCATGAGGACAAGCATCTCCTCATTGAAGAGGTCATGAAATTCTGACAGAATCGCCTCCAGGACGGCGTCGCCGTCTTCGGCTGATGTGAGGAGCGGCGAGCCGAAGCGAAGAGAGGAAAAGGCGCCGGAAAATTTCATGGCATCGTCCTTCATCCCATCGTTTTGGATCCCGTTTAACATATGGGTCGGCTGGACGATAACATCGCGGATCCCATCCTGCGCCATCTGTTCCATGGCCTCGGGGACGCTGTCGATTTTTACATGGTCGCGCTCGTAAATCAGGGTGCGGATCCTGGGGCTCGTCCAGGCGCGGTAAACCTGAAAATCAGGGTAGGCATCCCGGACAGAGTCTTCGATGGCATCCAGGGTCCGGGCTCTCGTCTCATTTACGCTGGTGCCGAAGCTTACGACGAGGATCGCTTTTTTCTTTTGATATTCCAGGGAAATCAGCCTCCTTGCCTGACATTTTCCTGAATACAGAAAAAACGTGCCGGATGGCACGTTTTTTTCCGTATGTAGCAGTTTAAAATCAGCCCTCGCTGATTGCGCCTGTCGGACAGACACCTGCACATGTTCCGCAGCTGATGCAAGCATCAGCGTCGATGTCGTACTTGCCGTCTCCCTGGGAGATTGCGTTTACCGGACATTCGCCGGCGCAGGAACCGCAGCTTACACAGGTATCGTTAATTACATATGCCATAACATGTACCTCCTTTGAGTTTTAAAACGCTTTTACAGTTTATAATCATATAATAAAAGCATGAAATATTCAAGTGGAATTTTTATCAAAAAGCGTGTAAATCCATATGATTTTCGGCATGGGCAGGGTATTTGCCCGCGAGGGGAAAATGAGGCCTTGCCAAGAGGCAAAAAAAGTATTATACTCTCATGGTAACACAAGACAAAGTCTTTATAAGGAGGACGCCGATGCAGGTTAATAAAGATATGCTGATTGGGGAACTTCTCCAGATCGACATCAACATTGCACAGCTTCTGATGGGAGCCGGCATGCATTGTGTTGGATGCCCGTCTTCTCAGGGCGAGACGCTGGAAGAGGCATGTATGGTACATGGAATCAGCGTGGACAAGCTGGTAGCCGTGATCAACGAGTACCTGGAAAAGAAGGACGCGTAATCGGATCTATAAAGCCGGCAGGCCATATCCCATTTCGGGAAGGTCTGCCGGCTTTTCCGTTACAGTCTGCAAAGCGCCTGGAGAGCGTCTTTTTTTACAATAATCTCATAATGCTCGGCGTAATAGGCCTCGGTGGCCGCGTCATGGCGAACACGCTTTCCGTATTCGGATAAGGTGTTGCAGGTACGGCTGAAGGCGATTTCGTCAGTGCCTTCTTTCCTTAAAACCAGGTAATATTTGCCGCTCGCCGGGTTTTTATAGAGGACATTCCTGCCGGTGTAATTTTTTCCGGTTTCCCCGGCGGCCGCACAGACGGCATCAAGGGAGTCGAAAACATAGACGCGCATGGACTGGAGCGCCTTTTCCCGCGGCCCGGCCGTTTCGTCTGCGGCAGGGGCGGCTGCCTTCTGGCCGGCCTTGGCGGCCGCGTCATCGAGAAGGTTCAACAGGCCGTCGGCTCCCTCCAGGAATTCGCTTGCCAGCGAGGACCAGGGGCTGTCCTCCTCGTCGTCGGAGGGGGAGAACTTGGAAAATCTGGTGTCCAGCTCCTCCGGGTCTTCAATTTTTGTGATAATCAGCATGACGCTTTCGTTTGCGAGAGGAATGGCCTCCACCATTAAGGGGATGTCCTCTGCCTCGAAGCCCACTTCATTGGAGGCTTTCTGTATCATTTCGCGGAACAGGTTTCTCGCTTTTTCGCTTCCATACGCCAGCTCGCTTAAATTGAGGTTCCTGGCATTCAGGTCATAATTGCTCAGGGTACAGCGGATCTGGTTCTCGCTGATACGTTCTATTTTCATAGGCTCACTTCCTGTCTTTTTAAAATGAAATCCGGCTGCCGGAGACCGGCTGTCCCGGATAAGCAAAAAAATATAATTCTACAAATATAATATACTATATCATATTACGGTTTTGCAATGATATGTAAAAAATTTTGTAAAAATTTAAGGAATGTAAGATTTGGCTTGTAAAAGGCGGCGCCATGTATTAAAATAGGGATGAGATTGTATTGCCAAAAAGGAGGTGCGGCTATCGGAGAACACATTCTGTTTGGAAAATACCGTTTGTGCAGAAAACTGGGAAGCGGGCGGTCAGGAACCGTGTATCTGGCGTTCCATCTGGAGCTGGAGGAATACAGGGCCATCAAGGTGGTGCCCAAAGCGGTTTCCGGCTACGAAACTTTCCGAAAAGAGGCCCTGTTTCTAAAGGAACTCCGGCATCCCGGAATTCCAATCGTGTACGACGTCGAAGAGGACGAAGACAACAGTTATCTGATTGAAGAATATCTTGAAGGCGAATCTTTATACGCCCTGGTGAAGCGCCTGGGCGGCCTGTCAGTGAAAATGGCAGTGGATTTCTCGATCCAGCTCTGCCGTCTCATTCAGTTCATGTATTCAGCAAATAACCCCATCCTGCATCTTGACCTGCAGCCGAAGAATCTTTTTGTGTGCGGAAAAACCGTGAGGCTTACGGATTTCGACCATGCATGCCATGCTTCGGACGCGGGCACCTTTGGGAGACGTTATGGGACGATTGGTTTCGCGGCGCCGGAACAGTACGAAGGCGGCCCGTTGGACGGACGTACCGATATCTATGCGGTCGGAGCCCTTCTTTACTATATGTGTATGGGGCAGCCGCCGGGAAAGGAGCCGGACCTTGCGAAGCTTCCTTCGTCACGGGGCTTGAGGCGCGTTGTCTGCGGCTGTATGGCTGCCGGCAAAGAAATGCGCTATCCGTCTGCACAGGCGCTTTTAGAGGCGCTTTTGGAGCTTCAGGCAGAGGTGTCAGAGGATGCAGTTCAGTCTCAAATCATTGCGGTTGCCGGTGTGAAGCGTGGAATCGGTACCACCCACACGGCAGTCGGTCTGTCAGATTTCTTGACCCGAAACGGGTATCCGGCTCTGTATCAGGAATCCCATGAATCGGATGCGGCCAGGAACTTTGCGAAAAACAGGAACGCAAAGCCTGATAAAAACGGCATCATCCGCACGGGAAACGTGTACATCCGCCCATCTTATGGAAAATCAGTTCAAATGTCATATCCATATTTTCCGGTGATCGTAAAAGACTTCGGCACGGCATGGAAAGAGGCCGGCAGGGAACTGTCCGGCGGCGGTCTTTTCCTGTTGGTATGCGGCGGAAAATGGTGGGAAATTGACGGCACCGTCCATGCGGCCAGGGAGCTTTCTTCCTTTTGCAGGCCCATCCTGCTGTTTAATCATATGGACGCGGGCTTTCGTCTCTCCCTCCCGGAGGATATCGGCTTTCTGCCGGTTTATTATCTTCCGTTCTTTCCGAACCCCATAGCAGCAGGCCGTGCGGATGCCTGTTTTCGGGAGATTCTGACCTTGGAAACGGGAGATGGGAATACATGGGAAAGGTTAAAGCGCGTCCGGAAAAGGCGGGGGCGGTTCCGCGGATTTTTGGAATCGCCGGCGTCGGGGAAGGCGTCGGGGCCACGCATTTTTCCGTGATGTTCGTGAATTATCTGGCCGGTTACAGGAGAAGGCGGGCCGCTCTCTTAGAGTGGAACGGATCCGGAGACCTGGAGCAGATGGAGCGCGTATGCACGGGAATGAGCAGAGACAGAAAACCGTTTCGTGTCCTGGAGGCAGATTATTTTAAGAAAGCCGGGTCAGGTGAGCTTTCAGCGGCACTGGCAGGGGATTATGAGGATATCCTGATCGACTTCGGAAATGCGGAGAAGACGGAATGGGCAGAATTCCTGCGGTGCGAAAGGCAGTTTCTTGTGGGCTCCTTCAGCGAGTGGCAGCAGGAGAGGTTCCGGGAATTTGAGAGGAAGAAGGCGGCGGAAGGAAAGAAGAGCTGGACAAGCCTTGCTGTTTTCGGCAGTGAGGAGACCAGAAGAGAATTTAAGCGCCGGTACCGTCTGGAGGCCTTGCGGATTCCGTTTTCAGCGGATGCCTTTGCGGTCACATGGGAGAGCCGGGATTTTTTCGACCGCCTGACGGGAGACTGCATGTAAGCTGTGAAAGGAACGGAAGAAAACAGTCCGGCGGGGCCGTGTCACGAAATCTCCTTGTGGCGGCTTTGCCGGCAGAAGGAGGGAGCCGTATGAGAAAGAGAAATTACGGCGTAAGGCGTCCCATCCTTACGGAGCCGGAGATCAGCAAAGAGGATATGGAGCGGTATATCGAAGGCTTAAAACGGTTCAGTGAGAAAGGGATCCCCATCTATGTCGACGGGAGACTGTCCGGGCCCAGGGAATGGGAGCGGCTGTTCCGCGTTCGGGAAGACGGGATGTTTTACATGGGCGACTATGTCCAGGCTGAGTCAGGCGGACTCAAGGAAATTCGCTTTGACAAGGTGTACAATAAATAAGAAATGGGCGGGAATGCTTCGGAACCCCTGTTTTGCCGACAGAATTTCTTAAGCATTGGGCGGGAAATGTTACAAAAAATTAACACACATTGTCTGAGGGACGTGATATAATAACCGCAAAGCGGTTATTATATCTGCGCATACCAGTTTCCGCGTTCATCGCGGAAAGCCGGGCGCTAAAATCCGCCGGAGGCTTATGGCCGCGCAGCGGACATGGTATAATGTTCATAACGTGAACATTATACCTGCGCATACCGGTTTCTGCGTTCACCGCAGAAAGCCGGGCGCTAAGTTCCGCCGGAGGCTCATGGCCGCGCAGCGGACATGATATAATGTTCGCATACAATACGGCGCATGCCGTTTTTTCTGCACATGGCGGAAAATGGCGGCATGATCCATGATCGGGAGACCACGCGAATGAAAAAAATAATTCCTGTTTTTATCGCCCTCGGGCTGATTCTGGTGATTCTTCTGGGAGTTTTTGGCTTCCAGGTACTGAAAAAATACATACCGTCAAACGATCCGTCGGATTTGAATGCTTATTACGGCGTTTCCGGGGATGAGACGGCTGTGCTCTATGAGGATGGGCTCCAGGAGGTAAAAGGCATCTGGAGGAACGGCCAGACGTACCTGCCGCTCACCTGGGTCAATGAAAAGCTGAATAAGAGATTTTACTGGGACAGTACGGAAAGCCTTCTTGTCTATGCGCTGCCGGATCAGATTGTGTATGCGGATGCCAATACCATGGGCTCCACCGGGAATCCCCTGCTTTTAGAAGAAGAGGGGGAGGTTTATCTGGCCCTCGGCCTGATTGCAAACTATACGAATGTGCAGATTTCGTCCTATGATTCCGGAGATGTGAAGCGCGTCTTCCTCAACGAATGGGGGACGAGGCAGGTGGCCCAGGTGAAGAAAAACGGGAAAGTCCGGGAGCAGGGCGGAATCAAGAGCCCCGTCGTAACCGAGGCCGCCAAGGGGACGGAGGTCACGGTTTTAGAGGCCATGGAAGAGTGGTCGCGGGTGGAAACGCCGGACGGCCATGTGGGCTATATTCAGAATAAAGTCCTGGAGCCGGCGGAAAGCCGGGAGTTTTCCGGGAATTTTGCGGAACCGGTCTATGAGGGCACCAGCCTTCCGGAGAAGGTGACGCTTGTCTGGCACCAGGTCACAACCATGGAGGCCAACAATGGGCTGGAAAGCCTCATTGAAAATACGAAGGGAGTCAACGTCGTTTCCCCAACCTGGTTTGCCCTTTTGGACAACGAGGGAAATTACCGCTCTCTTGCCAGCCGGTCTTACGTGGACAAGGCTCATGAAATGGGGCTTCAGGTTTGGGCGCTTCTCGACAACTTCAGCGACGACGTCAATTCGGAGATTCTCCTGGCGTCCACCACAAAGCGGCGGAAGCTGATCAACAGCCTGATGGACGATGTGGAACAATATGATCTGGACGGCCTGAACATGGATTTTGAGGGACTTAAGCCGGAGGCTGGCGTCCACTATGTCCAGTTTTTGCGGGAGCTTTCCATCGCCTGCCGGGAAAAGGGGATTGTGCTGTCCGTGGACAACTATGTGCCGGCCAGCTACAATGATTTTTATGACAGGGAAGAACAGGGGATCGTCGCAGATTACGTGATTATCATGGGCTACGACGAGCACTACGCCGGCGGGGAAGCCGGTTCTGTGGCATCTCTGGACTATGTGCGCGGCGGCATTGAGCGGACGCTTAACGATGTGCCGAAGGAGAAGGTCATCAACGCCGTGCCATTTTACACGAGGCTCTGGACGGAGACGGAATCCGGCTGGAAATCCACGGCCCTCGGCATCGCAAAGGCGAAGGAATGGATTGAAGAGAACCAGGTGGAGCTCTACTGGCAGGAAGAACTGGGACAGTATTACGGCGAGTTCCAGAGCGATGAGGGCATGCAGTTTATCTGGATGGAAGAAGAAGACTCCCTGGAAAAGAAAATGGAGCTGATCCGCCAGTATGACCTGGCCGGGGTGGCCTGCTGGAAGCTGGGGCTTGAGGACGAGGCCGCCTGGGATTCGATCCGGTGGGAAGAGACAGGAACAGAAAACGAGTAAGTATGGGGCCGCAGGCGGAAATCTGCGGCTCCTGTTCTTTTTTCTGCCGCGGCGCGATATATTTTTACAAACACAGTCCGAGGTGGAAGACGTGAAGAAGATGGTGCTGGAGCCATTCATGGGCCTGCTTCTCATTGCCATGGTTTTCCTTGCCGTGCAGTATGGGGGTGTCGAAGTCCTTTCCGGGGAGGCGGCAGGCATGACGGAGCGGCCGACGGTTGTGATTGACGCCGGGCACGGCGGGAGCGATCCGGGGAAGGTCGGCGTGGACGGGAGCCTGGAAAAGGACATCAATCTGGAGATTGCCCTGCGCCTTAAGAAATATCTGGAGCAGTCGGATGTGCGCGTGATTATGACACGGGAGGAGGACGCGGCGCTTTCGGACGCCGGAGCGCAGAAAAAGAAGATGTCCGATATGCAGAACAGGTGTGCCATCGCCAATGAGAGCGGCGCAGACCTGGCGGTCAGCATCCATCAGAACAGCTACCACGAGGAGGAGGTCTGCGGCGGCCAGGTCTTTTATTATCAGGATTCTCCGAAGGGGAAAGAGCTGGCAGAAATCCTTCAGGAACGGTTTGACTATGTGCTTGGGGAGGCGAACCGCCGGCTGGCGAAGCCCAACGGGAATTATTATCTGCTGCTCCATGTGAGGTGCCCGATTGTAATCGTGGAGTGCGGCTTTTTAAGCAACTGGAAGGAGGCCTCGCTTTTAAACCAGGCGGAATACCAGGATCGCCTGGCCTGGACGATCCATATGGGGATCATGGAGTATCTGAACCGGAGCTGAGAAATAAGGAATTCCAATTCGGGCCGAGATGTGATAGAATGGGAGCAGACGAAACAGCATTTGACAGGAGACAAAACCAATGAAAAAGTACATCCCTCTGCTTGCCAACCTTCTCGCACAGTTCCTTTTCGGCATGGCTTATTTTTTTATCAAAATGGGCATGGCCGTTGTCGATCAGGATACGGTTAAATTCCTTTCCTTCCGCTTCACCCTGGGCTTTCTCGTCATGACGGGAATCCTGCTTCTTGGAATCAAGAAGGTCAACTATAAAAAAGGCTTTGTGGGCCTGATTTTCCTCTGCGGCCTGTTTAACCCGGCCATCAGCCAGATTTTAGAGACGACGTCCACGTCCTACGCGCCCACGTCGCAGATTGCCATGTACAACAGCATGCTGCCCATTGTGATGCTGGTGTTTTCTGCCCTGATCAATAAAGAATACCCGACGAGGCGCCAGCTTATGTTCGTGCTGGTCTGCGTGGCCGGCGTGTTCGTGGCGAATCTTGTGGATCCCGGCAGCACCGGCATGACGGCCATCGGCCTGGCACTGATCGTCGGCACCAACATGGCGGTGGCAGTCAACCGCGTCCTGGTGCGCCGTGCATCGGCCATTTTTACGTCCTTTGAAATCATCTACATTACGACCGGCATGGGCGCGCTGCTGTTCAACGTCATCTCCGTCGGAAAGAGTGCGGCGGCCGGAAGCCTGGGAAGCTATTTCGACGGGCTTCTCTGCCCGGAATTCGGCATTTCCGTCCTCTACATGGGGATTGCCTCCTGCGTCGTGGCCTTCCTCTGCATGACCTACGCATCGGCGAACCTGCCATTTGCGGTTTACGCCTCCACCTGCACCATGAGCACGGTGGTTGCCATTGTGTCCGGCGTGTTCCTGCTCCATGAGGTGTTCCGCCCGGTTCAGGCGGCCGGCACAGCCATCATCCTGGCGGGAATCGTCGGAATCAGCATGTCCTACGACAAAAAAGATGGAGAGGCAAATAAATTCCATTTAAAAGAGAGCAGGTAGGGGAGGAGTTCCCCTGCGCGAAAGAAAGACGGGTCACAGAGACCCGTCTTTTTCAACCTTATGGCAGGCGACGTAATGATCCGGCTCCACCTCGCGGAGTGCCGGCCGTTCCCTGCGGCAGATATCTTCGGCGTACATGCAGCGGCTGCAAAACCGGCAGCCGGCCGGCGGATCCAAAGGATTCGGCGTTTCGCCTTTCAGGCGGATCCTGCGGTCGGTTTCTTCAAGATCGGGATCCGGGATGGGGATCGCCGATAAGAGCGCCTGGGTGTACGGGTGCAGCGGCTTTGCATAGAGGGCGGCGGAGGTGGTGATCTCCGCGATGGTGCCCAGGTACATGACGCAGACCCGGTCGGAAATATGCTTTACCATGGAAAGATCGTGGGCGATAAAGAGGTAGGTGAGCCCCTTTTCTTTCTGGAGACGGATCAGCAGGTTCACAATCTGCGCCTGGATGGACACGTCCAGGGCGGAGATGGGCTCGTCACAGACGATGAGCTCCGGCTCCACCGCCAGGGCGCGGGCGATGCCGATCCGCTGTCTCTGGCCGCCGGAAAACTCGTGGACATACCGCGTCGCGTGCTCGGCGTTGAGCCCGACGGTCTCTAAAAGCTCCCGGACTTTTTTCTCCTGGCTGGCCTTATCCGGGCAGAGCTTGTGGGCACGAAGCCCCTCTGCGATGATTTCACCGACCTTCATTTTCGGATCCAGGGAAGAATAGGGATCCTGGAAAATAATCTGCACTTCCTTTGTGAAGTCTTTCTTCTCTTTTCCTTTCAGGGCATGGATGTCTTTTCCTTTATAAAGGACTTCCCCGTCGGTGCGCTCATAAATCCCGATGCAGGTGCGCCCGCATGTGGTTTTCCCGCAGCCGGATTCGCCCACCAGGCCAAGGGTCTCGCCTTTGCGGATGAAAAAGGACACATCGTCCACGGCCCTGAGAAGCTTCCTTCCCGTCTTAAAATATTTTTTCAGATGCCTGGCTTCCAGAATGATTTCATTTTGCTTCATCTTTGCGGCCTCCTATTCTTTTGCGTCAGGAGAATAATAGAGCCAGCAGGAGGCCGTATGATTCTCCTCGAATTCAAACAGAGGCGGCGTAAGCCTCCGGCAGATGTTCATGCAGTGTCTGCACCGCGGTGCAAAAGCACAGCCGGCGGGCGGCGCCAGCATGTTCGGCGTGCTTCCCTCGATGGATTCCAGCTCCTGTTCTTCGTCAATGTCAAGGCGCGGCACGGCGCGCAGCAGGGCGCTGGTGTAGGGGTGCTTCGGGCGGTAAAAGATGTCGCGGCTGCTCCCTGTCTCCACGATGGTTCCGGCGTACATGACGACGATCCGTTTGGAAACGCTGGCGACGATGCCCAGGTCATGAGTGATGAGAATTAACGCCATGCCGGTCTCCTTCTGGAGCTTCTTTAAAAGATCCAGAATATCGGCCTGGATTGTCACATCGAGAGCCGTGGTGGGCTCGTCGGCAATCAGAAGCTTCGGGCTGCATGCCAACGCGATGGCGATCATGGCCCGCTGGCGCATGCCGCCGGAAAACTCGTGGGGATACTGGCGAAGCCGCCTCTCGGGATTCGGGATTCCAACGAGGCCAAGAAGCCGTCCGGCCTCTTCGTAGGCCGCCTGTTTTCCGCCTCCGCCGTGGATCATGATTTTTTCGGCGATCTGGCGGCCGATGGTAAGCGTCGGGTTCAAAGCGGCCAGCGCGTCCTGGAAGACGATGGAACAGCCGCTTCCGCGGTAGCTTTCCCATTCCTTTTTGCTCATTTCCAGCAGGTTTCTCCCCTCAAAGAGGATTTCACTGCCGGCCTTGATTTCGCCCGGCGGCGTCTGAATCAACCCCATGATGGAGCGGGCGGTGACGGATTTTCCGCAGCCGGATTCCCCGACGATGGCGACGGACTCTCCGGCGTCCACGTAAAAGTTCACCCCGCGGACAGACTGCACCTCACCGGCATAGCTGTGGTAGGAGACCTTTAAGTCGCGTACCTCCAATAAATGTTTCATTTCCGTTCACCTCCTATTTGCTGAGGCGGGGATCCAGCGCATGCTGGAGAATATCGCCCAGAATATTCAGACATAAAACCGTAAGCAGGATGAAAACGCCCGGGATCACGGCAAGCAGCGGGTCATACAGGATATACTGCTGTGCGTTCTGGAGCATGGAGCCCCAGGAGGCCTTCGGAAGCGCCACGCCGTACCCGAGAAAGCTTAAGGACGACTCATCCAGGATGGCACCGGCGACGCTTAAGGAGGCCGCCACGATGATGTGGGTCGTCATGTTTGGGATGATGTGGCGGAGAATGATCTCCGGATGGCTGACTCCGAGCGTCTTCGCAGCAATGACAAAATCCCTCTCCTTTAAGGTCAGGGTCTGGGCGCGGACAATCCGCGCGACGCCGGTCCAGGAAAACAGGGCCAGCATGATGACGAGCGTCACCATGTTGTTGGGGACAAAGGAGAAGAATACAATAATTAAAAGCAGGCTCGGGACGGACTGGAACATGTCCACGATCCGCATCAGTACCGCATCCAGCGTTCCTCCCACATAGCCGCTGACGGAGCCGATGGCCGTGCCGATGAGGACGGATACGATCATGGCGGAGACGCCGACGGTGAGGGAGACCCTGCCGCCGTAGAGAGCACGGGTGAAAGAGTCGCGGCCAAGCTCATCGGTGCCAAACCAGTGTTTAGCGCTGGGCGGCGCCATTTTGTTCATGACGTCCATGTAATCCGGATCGTAAGGCGAGAGGAACGCAAACATGGACGAGAGGACGATCACGATTAAGAGGACGAGGCAGACCATCGCAAGCCGGTTGGATTTTAACGCAGAGCGGATATGGGAAAAGAGGCTGCGCTCGTAGCTGGCGCCGGCCGCCTCGCCTTCCTTTTCGGCCTTCATGAAGTCCTCTGCCCGCAGAGCCGCTTTGTTTAAGGGGGATATCAGTTTTGCCATTTGCTTACTCCTTTCCAAGCTTGATCCGCGGATCCGCAAAGCCGTAGAGAATGTCCGCCAGGAAGTTGCCGAGCAAAAGCATGGTACAGGAGAACATGGTGATTCCCATGACCATCGGGTAGTCCCGGTTGTTGATGGAGCTCATGCCAAGGGTTCCAAGTCCCGGCCAGTTGAACACGGATTCCACGATGAACGAACCGGTCACGAGGCTTCCGAGGCGGGAGCCGACGGTGGTGATGACCGGGAGCAGGCAGTTTTTAAGCACCTGCCCAAACAGGATCATGCGCCCGGAAAGGCCCTTGGAGACGGCAGTCATGACATACTCCTCCTCCAGCTGCACGATGGTGTTGGAGCGGATATAGCGGACAAACACGGCCATGTTGTTCATGCTGAGAACGATGGCCGGCAGGATGCCGTGGCGGATTACGTCGATGGTGCTTGTGACGCCGATGGTACGCATGCCGGAGCTGGGAAGCAGCTTAAGCTTCATGGAAAATATGATAATCAGCATAATCCCGAGCCAGAAGGCCGGGATGGAGACACCGACGTAGGTGACGGCGCTTATGAGATTGTCGGCCAGGCCGTTCTTTTTGGCTCCGGCAGCCAGCCCCAGGGGGATGGAGATGAGCAGGGACAAAAGAAGAGATGTCCCCATAAGCCCCACGGTGGCGGGTAGTCTCTTTGCGATTTCATTTAAGACGGGCTCCTTCGTCTGTACGGAGATGCCCCAGTTTCCCTGAAGCATTTTTTCTGCCCAGCGGACATACTGTTCCGTGGCCGTCCCGTTTAAGCCGAGGGATTCGCGCATGCGGTCCAGCTCCTCGTCGGTCATTTTGTGTCCGGTGGCTCCCGGTGTCATGTAGATGTATAAGGGGTCGCCGGGTGCAAAGTAAATGATGGAGAAGGAGAAGACAGAGACCAGGAACCAGACGAGGATCGCCTGAAGAAGCCGTTTCAGAACAAACTGTTTCATTGGTTTTTGTTCCTTTCTGTGCGGAATTTGTAAGCACGCGCAGACCTGAAAATGCCGCCCCTTAGGCAGAAGGCGGCATTTTGCAGTCTGTGGGATTATTCCATGGTGAGTTTGGTATAGTCCTCAAAGATCGGTGTTCTCTTGATGGTGTCGGTTCCCTTGATGTTGGAGGTAGTCACGAACACGTAGTTGGGGTAAGCGATGGGGTAGCAGGTCAGCTCGTCTCTCGTCATTTCCTGAATCTCTTTGTAGAGAGCGGCGCGCTCCTCATCGGTAAATACGGAACGGGCATCGGACCATTTGGCAGCCAGCTCGTCGGAAATTGCCAGGTTCACGCCCCAGATTCCGTTGTACATGCCGTAGATGACATTGTCCGGATCGCCGTTGGCGCCGTAGCCGTTTAAGTAGAACTCGTAGTCGCTGTCGGTTCCGAATACCTTCTCGAAGAAGCCTGCGGACTCAAGCGGGATCACGTCTAAGGTGATGCCGACGTTCTTAAGCTGCTGCTGGATGATCTGGGCCGTTTCCTTCATGTAAACACGCTCGGAGTTGAAGTAGAGCGTCATGGTTTTGCCCTCTAAGCCGGCTTCGGCAACAAGAGCCTTTGCCTTTTCCACATCCTGCTTGTAGCCTTCGATGGTGCTGTCATAGTAGTTGGTGGCGTTGGAGAGGATGGTGTTTGCCGGAACTGCCATGCCCTCGCCGTAAGCGCCGGCGATGATTTCCTCCTGGTTTAAAGCTGCGAAGACAGCCTCAACCACGCGGGGATCCTCAAAGGTGGGGCAGAATTTGTTGACGGCCATGTAGTTTACGCGGCCTTCCGGGTACTGTACCACGGTGTAGTTGGGATCGCTGGAGTATTTTGCAACAGCCTGGGAATTGGCAAGCTCCAGGAAATTCACTTCGCCGTTTGCAAGGGCAACTTCCTGAGCGGCCATATCGGAGATGATCCGGAATGTAACCGTGTCGATGGAAGGAGCGCCCATGTAGTAGTCTTCATATTTTTCTACCACAAGGTACTGATCCTGTACAAACTCGGAGAGCTTGTAGGGGCCGGAGCCGATGCCTAAAAGGTTGGCCTGGGAACCGGTGATGCTTGTATTGCCCTCAAAAACATGCTCAGGAATCAGGGTCAGCGTTCCGAGAAGCTCTGCGTAGGAAGCAGACGGCGCCGGAAGCGTGATGGTGACAGTCAAATCGTCGGTTTTCTCATAGGAAACCGGCTCCTCGCCTACAAGGACGATGTTGGTGCCGGCCGCGCCATTGTTGGTGTCGGAGCAGACATCTAACGTGAAGATCATGTCGTCTGCCGTGATGGCCTCGCCGTCATGCCAGGTCAGGCCGTCCTTTAATTTTAAGGTATAGACGGTTCCGTCCTCGGAAATGTCGTAGGACTCTGCAAGATAGTAGCGTGTCTCGTTTACGTCCTTTACATAGAGCGGATCGTAAAGGGGATTTAACATGATGACGCCTTCCTTCATGCCCTCCAAAAGCGGGTTTAAGTTGGCGACGCAGCTTGCACTGGGGATTGTCAGGTTTGTGGCTTCTGCCGGGGCTGCTGCGGTTGTTTCAGCTGCTGCTGTGGTTTCGTCTGATGCCGCGGCGGTCGTGCCTGTTTCCGTTGTCTCAGCGGCAGCCGTGGTTTGTTCCTGGCTTCCGGAGCCGCAGCCCGCAAGAAGGGATGCGCTTAAGGATGCAGCCAGAAGGACTGTGAAAAATTTTCTCATTTGGTTTATACCTCCCAAGATCTGACAGATCTGATGTTTGATTTTCCGGCGGCTGTTTGCCGCCGGCGCAACATAACCTATTGTAATGGCCCCTATTCCATAAGTCCAATCGAAAAAAACATTTTTTTGGCGGATGAAATAGATTCTTTCGATATCACTTTCGAGAAAACACTTGATTTGGCAGTCTGGTTGTGCTAGGATAGAACGGTAAAATAAATAAGTTCTTCGGGGCAGGGTGAAATTCCCTACCGGCGGTGACAGTCCGCGACCTGCTTATGGCAGCTGATTTGGTGAAATTCCAAAACCGACAGTATAGTCTGGATGAGAGAAGAAATTGTGCGGCATTTGTGTATAGGCCCCGGACTTTTTGTATTGTCCGGGATTTTTTTATTTCATAGGAAATTGCGTCCTATGAAATAAAAACGCTCCGCGAGGATGCGCACTTCGCGCAGAGGAATATGGCTGCTGGCGCAGCCGCACTCCGGCGCGAGTGTGCGCCGCAGCGCACACTTTTTATGCCCACAATTCCTCTGTACGTGATTTCCGGCATGTGCCGGGAGACGGCCAGGAAGAAGGACGAAACAGTACAAGGAGGAAACCAAAATGAAACCTGAAAAGATGTTGAATGTGAAGAACGTGGTGCTGATCGGCATGTTCGGGGCCCTGGCGGCCGTGCTGGAGGCGTTCCAGCTTGCCGTGCCCTTTGCGCCGCCGTTCTACAAGCTGGACTTTGCGGAGACCCCGATTTTAATCGGCGCTTTTGCGCTGGGCCCGGTGCCTGCGGTTCTGATGGAGCTTGTGAAGAACCTGATTAAGGTTTTAACCCAGGGCTCGACGACTATGTACGTCGGCGATCTGGCAAACTTTATCGGAAGCGTAATGTTCATCCTGCCGGCTTCCATTCTCTACCAGAGAAAGAAGACCAGGAAGACGGCCATGATCGGGCTCGTTGTATCGGTTCTGGCAGCCGTTGCCGGCGCTGTCGTCATCAACTGCTTTGTGACACTGCCGCTGTATGCAAACCTGGCCTTCGGCGGAATCGAGAACATCATCGCCATGGGCACGAAGGTCAATCCGGCCATCACAGATATTTATACATTCGCAATTTTTGCAATTATTCCGTTTAACCTGTTAAAATGCGGACTGAATGCCGGCGTGACGGCGCTTCTCTATAAGAGAGTCAGCGTCATCCTGCGGACAGGAAACACGGTTCCGGCGCCGCGGACCTCCGTGGAGAAAGGCTAAAGGCAGTCGCATATGGTACGCTATTACAGAGAACTGACACGGCTTGAGATGGAGCAGGTCGACAAAGAGGAGACAGTGGTGATGATCCCTGTCGGCGCGCTGGAACAGCACGGGAACCAGTGCCCGCTTGGAACGGACGAGATCATTTCCGAGGCGACGGCCAGACGGATCAAGGAAGCCCTCGATAAGGAAATCCCGGACTATCCGATGTTGATTTTCCCGGCGCTTCCGGTGGGACTCAGCACAGAGCATGTAAATTTCTGCGGCTCCATCACCTTAAAGCCGGATACGTTTTATCACATGCTCTATGATATCTGCAAGGGGCTGGTTCACCACGGCTTCAAAAAGATTGCCATGTTAAACTGCCACGGCGGCAATTCGCCGATTATCCAGGTTCTCAGCAGAGAGCTGAGGAGCGAGCTTGGAATCGCCGTTTTCATTATCAACTGCGGCGCATTCTTTGGAAATCCGGCCGTCAAGGCGACGGTTTCCGAGGGCAATGTCTGGGATTTCCACGGCGGCGAGATGGAGACGGCCATGGTGATGGCGGAGCGGCCGGAGCTTGTGAAGCTTGAGACCTCCGAGGCCGGGATCCCGAAGAAATTCATGGGGAACAAGACGTTCACGGTCTATGGCCCAATTACCATCGGCTGGGTTTCCGAGGAGTGGGTGACAGAGGACGGAAAGCCCATCGGCATCGGCGGCGACCCGAAGGGGGCCACGGCTGAAAAGGGGAACCAGATCTACGACAGCTTTGTGGAGTCCATCGTCGCGGGGCTTAAGGAAATCCGGGAGTGGAAGGACTGATGCGGAAGCTGGGCTGAAAACGGGACAGGCAGGCGCGTAAAGCGGGCAGGCCGGTTTTGTAAAGCGAAAGTTTCGGCAGAGGACTTGCGGCGGCCGGACGGTTGTGCTAAACTAAATGACAGCAAGCTGATATGAGCACCAGTGCGCGTGGACGCCTGGTGCTCTTTGTTCCATAGGAAAGGGAACAAAGAGCCTTTCAGCGGGTCGCACTGCGGCGGAGAGGAAGAATGCCGCTTGCGCGGCCCGCCGCAGGCGGAGAATCTCGCAAGCGAGATTCTTTTTTATGAACTGAAAAAGAAGGAAGACAGATGGTAACAAAAGTTGTAAAAATAAAAGATGTGAAAAAACCGGAGGACGGCGAGCTTTTGGAGGCGGCGGGGATTCTCCGTTCCGGCGGGCTTGTGGCCTTTCCGACAGAGACGGTTTACGGCCTCGGCGGCAATGCCCTGAATAAAGAGGCGGCCGGGAAAATTTATGCGGCAAAGGGGCGGCCGTCGGACAACCCGTTAATTGCCCATATTTCCTGCATGGAAGAGCTGTTTCCGTTAATCAAAGAGCTTCCGGAGGCAGGAAGAAAGTTAGCCGAAGCATACTGGCCGGGGCCGCTTACGATGATTCTAAAAAAGAGCGGTCTTGTGCCTTATGAGACCACCGGCGGCCTCGATACGGTGGCCGTCCGCATGCCGTCGGATGCCGTTGCGAACCGGCTGATCCGCCTGGCAGGCGTCCCCGTGGCGGCTCCAAGTGCCAACACCTCCGGACGGCCGAGCCCGACGATGGCCGGGCATGTGCTTGAGGACATGGACGGGAAAATTGAGATGATTATCGACGGCGGCCCTGTGGGAATCGGCGTGGAGTCGACGATTGTCGACGTGTCCGGCGAGGTTCCGACGCTTTTGAGGCCGGGCGCCGTCACCATGGAGATGCTTCGGGAGCTTCTTGGCCATGTGGAGATCGACCCGGCGATTCTGGGGCCGATGAAAGAGGGCATGCGGCCAAAGGCGCCGGGCATGAAATACCGCCATTATGCGCCGGCGGCGGAGATGACGCTGGTGGAAGGCGGCATGGAGCAGGTCGTGGACTTCATCCGGGAGGCCGCAAAAAAGGCGGAAAAAGAAGGGAAACGTGTCGGGATTATCTGTACCGAGGAGAGCAAAGGCCTTTATCCCACGGGGATTCTGGAGGTCATCGGGAGCCGCAGCCACGAGGAGACCGTGGCCCACAATTTATTTGCGGTGTTGAGGAAATTTGATGAGCTTCAGGTGGACTGCATTTTTTCGGAGAGCTTTTCCGGCGACCGGCTGGGACAGGCCATCATGAACCGGCTCTGCAAGGCGGCCGGATACCATATCGTCAACGTATAGGAGGGGAAAAGATGTCGGACAAAAGAACAAATTACATTACCTGGGACGAGTATTTCATGAGCGTGGCGAAGCTGGCGGCCATGCGCTCCAAGGACCCCAGCACGCAGGTGGGCACCTGCATCGTGAGCCAGGACAACAAAATCCTGTCCATGGGCTACAACGGATTCCCGAAGGGCTGCTCCGATGACACGTTTCCGTGGGGAAAGGGCGACCCGGATCCGTACAATGAGAAGTATCTGTATGTGACCCACAGCGAGCTCAACGCGATTCTCAATTACCGCGGCGGGAGCCTGGAGGGAAGCAAGCTTTATGTCACCCTGTTCCCGTGCAACGAGTGCGCCAAGGCCATTATCCAGGCCGGCATCAAGACCCTTGTCTATGAATGCGACAAGTACGCGGACACACCGTCCACAAAAGCGTCCAAGCGGATGCTGGATGCGGCCGGAGTGCGGTATTACAAATACAACGCGACGGGAAGAAAGATTGAATTTATGGTATAGGAGCCGAGGAGAAGATGAAATTTCTGCTGGCGGCAATCAACGCAAAATACATCCATTCCAACCCGGCCGTGTACAGCCTGCGCGCCTACGCAAAGGAGCGTCTCCCAGAGGCAGACATCATGATCGGGGAATACACCATCAATCACAGGACGGATTCTGTTTTGCAGGATCTCTATGAAAAAAAGCCGGATTTTATCGGCTTTTCCTGTTATATATGGAACATCAGCCATGTGCTTGAGCTGGTGCATGATCTGCACAAGGTGCTGCCGGGCGTAAAGATCTGGCTCGGCGGGCCGGAGGTGTCCTTTGACGCAGAGGCGCTGCTTTTCCGGGAGCCGGATGTGGACGGCATCATGCGGGGAGAGGGCGAGGCCACGTTTTATGAGCTGGCATCGGCGCTCCTTGCGGCGGAAAACGGCGGGGAACCGGAGCTTTCTTCTATCGGCGGGATTACCTTCCGGACGGCGGACGGAAGTATAAAAGAAAATCCCGGACGCGCGCCGCTTCCCATGGACAGCCTGCCCTTCGCCTACGAGGACGTGACGGAATTTGAAAACAGGATCATCTACTATGAGAGCAGCCGCGGCTGCCCCTTTTCCTGCAGCTACTGCCTGTCGTCCATCGACAAATCGGTGCGGTTCCGGAGCCTTGAGAACGTGAAGCGGGAGCTGGATTTCTTCCTGGAGCGGAAGGTGCCCCAGGTGAAGTTTGTGGACAGGACGTTCAACTGCCGGAGAGAACACACCATGGGGATCTGGCGTCACCTTCTGGAACACGACAACGGCGTCACGAATTTCCATTTTGAAATTTCGGCAGACCTTTTAAATAAGGAAGAAATTGCCCTGATCGGGGCCATGCGGCCTGGGCTGATTCAGCTTGAGATCGGCGTCCAGTCCACGAATTTACTGACGGTCGGGGAAATCCGAAGAACCATGAACTTAGAAAGGCTCAAATGGGCGGTGGAACAGGTCAGGCGGTTTCGGAACACCCACCAGCATCTGGATCTGATTGCGGGGCTTCCGTATGAGGGGATGGAAAGCTTCCTGCACTCCTTCGACGAGGTGTACCGAATGAAGCCGGATCAGCTCCAGCTTGGGTTTTTGAAGGTTTTAAAGGGCTCGTACATGGAAGAGCAGACGGAATGCTACGGGCTGAAATACAGAATGACGCCGCCCTATGAGGTTTTGGCGACAAAATGGCTGGATTATGGGGACGTGATCCGGCTGAAGGCCATGGAAGAGATGGTGGAGGTTTACTATAACAGCGGGCAGTTTACCCGCACGATGGAGCGGCTTTCGGAGAGCTTTTCCAGGCCGTCAGAGCTGTTTTTGCGGCTGGCGGATTATTACAGGGAAAACGGGCTTGACGGCGTAAGCCACAGCCGGCTTTCCAGATATGAGATTCTCTACGGGTTCATCCGGGAAAATGAGAAACAAAAAGAACGGCTTTCCGCTTTCCGGGACAGCCTGATGTATGATCTGTATCTGAGGGAGAATGCAAAGAGCCGTCCGTCCTTCGCCTCAGATCAGTCGCCGCATAAGGAAAAACTCCGCGCATTCTTTAAAATGGAAGAAAAGGCGCCGAGGTTCCTTGCGGGCTATGAGGGATATGACTCCAGGCAGCTTGCCAACATGGCGCACCTGGAATTTTTCGAGGACGGGACGGCCGTGGTTTTCGATTACCGGAACCGGGATCCGCTGGATCACAATGCGCTGGCCCTTCCGGTAAAAGATATGGAAGAGGCGGTTAACGTCCCATGACATTTGTATTGTAGGAATGGATATCGCCCTTCCAGACGCTCTCTACGGCATTCAGGCGGTCGGCGGTAAAGCGCATGTAAAGCTTGTCCTTCGGCGGCCATTTTAAAATCATGTCGTACCGTTCTTCGGCGGTCATCTCGGTTTTGGAGAAGTAGATGTAAACAGTCCCCCGGGATTCCTTTCCGGCTCGGTGGAACAGGCCGCTTCCGATGACGCCGACTTCCGCGATTTCATCGAGGCGGAAAAACTTCAGGGTCTTTCCGAAAAGAGAGCGGCGGAAGCCGTCCGGCTCAATGGAAATGACGGAGCCGCAGAGGGCCGAAGAATACGCAAAAATAGCTGCAAAAATAAAGAAAAAAACGGCAGGGACAACGGCGCCGGACAAAAGCAGGCTGGCTGCCGTAATCCCCAGAATCAGGCAGGTTGCAAGGTCAATGGCAAGCTTGAAAGGGTGGGTAAAGTAGCGTTTGATTTTCATGAGTGATTCCCCCGGCTTTTCTGTAAGTGTTTAAGGAAATTATAATCAAGGGGGGAGGGAAAGTCAACTGGAAAGAGAGGGGCAGCCATCCCCTGTCCCGACGCGAAAGCCCCTGCTGAAAATAACTGCAAAAAACTTAGGAAAAAAGGAGAGATACCCATTGCAGGCTCCCAGAAAAGAGAAAGCCGCCGCCCGGGCGGCCCGCGTCCGCGAGATCCTGGCGCGGTTAGACGAACAATACGGGACAGAATACGTCTGTTACCTGAACCATGAGACGCCGTGGCAGCTTTTAATCGCTGTGATTTTAAGCGCCCAGTGCACGGATGCCCGCGTCAATCTTGTGACGGAGACGCTGTTTCAAAAATATGACTCGGTAGAAAAATTTGCCGAAGCCGATTTAAAGGAGCTGGAGCAGGACATCCATTCCACCGGCTTTTACCATAATAAAGCAAAAAACATCATCGCCTGCTGCAAAACGCTGGTGGAGCAGTACGGCGGCGAGGTGCCGTCGGGACTTTCAGAGCTTACGTCCTTAGCCGGCGTCGGGCGGAAGACGGCCAACGTCATCCGCGGGAACATCTACCACGAGCCCAGCATCGTCGTGGACACCCACGTCAAGCGGATTTCCAGAAAGCTCGGCCTCACAGAAAACGAAGACCCGGAAAAGATCGAGTATGACCTGATGGAGGTGCTTCCCGAAGATCACTGGATCCTCTGGAACATCCATATCATTACCCTGGGAAGAACCATCTGCACAGCCAGGAAGCCGGACTGCGGCGGCTGCTTCTTAAAGGATCTCTGCCCGGCGGCGGAGAGAAAGGAAGGAGGAAAGTCATGACGGAAAGCTATGTTGCGGTGGATTTAGAGACGACAGGGATCGGCGCCAGGCACGAAAAAATCCTGGAAATCGCCATGGTAAAGGTGATTGACGGGGCGGAAGCAGAGACGCTCCAGACGCTCGTGAACCCCCACCGGGAAATCCCGGAGCAGATTGTGGAGCTGACAGGCATTCGGGACGACATGGTAAAAGACGCGCCGTCCATCGAGGAAGTCATCGAAAAGGCCCTGGAGTTCTGCGAGGGCTACCCGCTTCTCGGCCACCAGCTTATTTTTGATTACGGCTTTTTAAAGCAGGCGGCCGTCAATAAAAAGCTGCCGTTTGAGCGGGACGGCATCGATACCTTAAAGCTTTGCAGGCTCTTCATGCCGCCGGAGGAAAAGAAGAACCTCACAGCCGCATGCGCCTATTTCGGCATCCGCCAGGACACGGCCCACAGGGCCCTTTCGGACGCGGTTTCCTGCGGGCGGCTTTACGAGGAGCTAAAACGGCGGTTCGGGCCTGGGCATGAAGACCAGTTTCTGGAAAAACCATTGATTTACAAGGCAAAAAAGGAACGGACGGCCACAAAAAGGCAAAAAGAACACTTGCAGGATTTATTAAAATATCATAGAATAAACATGACTGTCTGTCCGGATTTTATGTCGGGAAATGAGATCTCGAGAATGATCGACAGGATCATCTTCCAATATGGGAAAATTCCGGCGGCAGGACATGAGGGGGATAAATTTCCAAAATCAAGATAAAATGAATAAAAAGAGGTGAAGAACGTGCTGAACATGAGAAATAACAAAACGAGAAAGCTGATATCTACGATTGTCATCGTTCTCGTGGTTCTGGCCATGGTAGTCCCGACAATCCTTGGGGCGCTGATGTCCATTTTCTAATGCGGGATAAGAGGAGAAAAATATGAAAAAGAATATGTGGATTGCCGGGCTTGCCATGGCAGCGGCAGTCGGCATTGGAACACTGGCGCCGTTATCTGCCCGGGCGGAAGGACGGATTCCCGAGGGCGTTTCCGTCGGGGAGCTGGAGCTTTCCGGCATGACGGAGGAAGAGGCGAAGGCCAGGGTAAACGAATATGTGAATGAGAAGCTGTCCGGCACTATCGTTTTAACTGTGGACGGGAACGAGGTTTCTGCCAGCGCGGAAGAGCTGGGCTTAAGCTGGAGCAATCAGGACGCGGTGGAGGAAGCCCTTTCAGGGACGGAGATCAAAGGAAACCTGATCAAGCGGTATCTGAAAAAGAAAGAGCTGGAGACAAGGCCTGTAAACGTGGGCCTGGAAATGGCGGCTGACCAGGAAAAAATCTCCGCCTTTGTAAATGAAAGATGCGCGCCCTTTGTGACGGCGCCGAAGGATGCAACGATCACGAAAACCGACGGGCAGTTTGTGATTACTCCGGCGGAGACAGGAAAGACCGTGGACATCGCGGCGACCGAAAAAGCCTTAAGCGAGGCCCTGAATACGGGAACCGGCGGTACCATCACCGTCGAGGCCGTGATTACCGAGCAGGAACCGGCTGTGACAGAAGAAGATCTGGAGACAATCCAGGATGTTTTGGGAACGTTTTCCACGGATTTCAGCAGCAGCTCGTCCTCCCGCGTGACGAATCTCCAGGTGGGCGCCGGAAAAATCAACGGCCATGTGCTGATGCCGGGCGAAGTGCTGTCGGGGTATGAATGCATGCACCCGTTTACGGTAGCAAACGGCTACAAAGCAGCGACGGCCTATGAAAACGGCCGCTCTGTTGACAGCATCGGCGGCGGCGTGTGCCAGATTTCTACGACGTTATACAATGCATCGCTTCTGGCGGAGTTAGAGATTGTCCAGCGGCAGAACCACTCCATGACCGTGTCCTACGTGAAGCCGTCCATGGATGCCGCCATCGCCGGGACATATAAGGACTTAAAAATCAAGAATCCATACGACACGCCGATTTACGTGGAGGGCTATACCTCCGGAAAGACGCTGACCTTCACCATCTACGGGAAGGAGACGCGGCCGTCCAACCGCACCATCGCCTTCGAGTCCGAGACGCTTCAGCGGATCGACCCCGGCGCACCGGCCGAGCAGGTGGACGCAAGCCTGGCTCCCGGCCAGCGTGTTCGCGTGCAGTCGGGCCATACGGGCGTAAAATCGCGGCTTTATAAATGCGTGTATGTGGACGGGGAATTAGAGGAGCGGACATTGCTTCATAACGATACCTACAACGCGTCCAAGGCCATCTACCGCGTCGGGCCGGCAGCCCCGGCCGTTGCAGAGCCGACGGAGACGGCACCTGTGGAGACGCCGCCTGCCGAAACACCGGCAGCAGAGACTCCGGCAGAAACACCGCCGGCAGGGCCTGGCTACGAGGGAGGCCCTGGCTTTGCGGGAGATTCCGGGTCTGCCCCGGAGACACCGGTTACAGATACGCCTGCCGGGCCGGCATCACCGGGACCGCAGCCATCACCTGAGACGCCTGCGCCGCAGCCGGAAACCCCGGCAGAGACCCCGGCGCCGCCCATATCCCCGATTTAGGGAAGACAGTAAACTATGAGAAAGATTGCAAGAGAGCCGAAGGGAGCCGGGTGCTTTTCGCCGGGCGAAGACCTGGTGATTGCGGGAGCCGTCGGGAAGGCCGGCGTGCTCGAAGCCCTTTCGGCGAAACATGACGTTTTAGAGAACCGGTTCACAGCAGATTTTTTAAGCCTGGCCGGGAAAAAAGCAATGGAACACCTGAACCTGACTCCGGAGTTTCTTCTGGCCTGCGGGGCTACAGAATGGGAGGAAGCGGCAGAGGGCGGCGTTTTCGCCGCCCTTTGGAATATTTCCGGGGCATACGGCCGCGGATTTTCCGTATCACTTTTGGATATCCCGGTGGAACAGGAATTCATTGAGGTCTGCGAGCTTTTCGACCTGAATCCTTACCGGCTCATGTCCGGCGAGTGCCTGATCCTTGCGGCCGACAACGGCGGCGATCTGGTGCGCGCGCTTAAAGAACGCGGGATCCGGTCTGCCGTCGTCGGTAAAGTAGAGGCGGGCATTGCGAGGAAAATCATCGGCCCCGGCGGCACCGGGTACCTGGAGCGGCCGCAGCCCGATGAAACATACAAATTAAGACAACAGGAGGCATGACATGAGAGAAAAAATACTGGCAGTCATTGAAAAGAACAGCCGGATCGACTTAAAAGACCTGGCTGCGCTTCTCGGCGAGAGCGAGGCCGCGGTGGCAAATGAAATCGCGGACATGGAACGGGAAAATATCATCTGCGGCTACCACACGATGATTAACTGGGACAATACCGGAGACGAGAAGGTGATCGCCCTCATCGAGGTAAAGGTAACGCCCCAGAGGGGCATGGGCTTTGACAAAATTGCAGAGCGCATTTACCAGTACAGCGAAGTGGAGTCCGTATATCTGATGTCAGGCGCCTTCGATTTCACGGTGATCCTGGAGGGAAAGACCATGCGCGAGGTGGCCCAGTTCGTCTCGGAGAAGCTCTCCGTGATGGATTCTGTTTTAAGCACCTCCACACATTTCGTGTTAAAGAAGTACAAAGACCACGGCACCGTCATGTGTGAGAAAAAAGAAGACGAAAGGATGTTAATTACACCGTGAGAAATCCCATATCCGACACCATCACCGCGATCCCGCCGTCCGGGATCCGGAAGTTTTTTGACATCGTAAGCGAGATGAAGGACGCCATCTCCCTTGGCGTGGGCGAGCCGGATTTTGATACGCCGTGGCATATCCGCGAGGAGGGAATCTATTCCCTGGAGCGCGGCCGTACCTTCTATACATCAAACGCCGGCTTAAAGGAGCTGAAAATCGAGATCTGCCGCTATTTAAAACGGCGGTTCGAGGTGGACTACGACGCCGACCATGAGGTCATGGTGACGGTGGGCGGAAGCGAAGCCATCGACATCGCCCTGCGCGCCATGTTAAATCCCGGCGACGAGGTGCTGATCCCGCAGCCCAGCTACGTCTCCTATGTGCCGTGTACGGTTCTGGCAGGCGGCGTTCCGGTGACGATTGAGCTGGAGGAAAAAGACCAGTTTCGGCTCACGAAGGAAAAGCTTTTAGAAAAAATCACGCCGAAGACGAAAATCCTGATTCTGCCGTTCCCCAACAATCCGACGGGCTCCATCATGGAGCCGCAGGATCTGGCCGCCGTGGCCGAGGTGGTGCGGGAGCATGACTTGTTTGTGATTTCCGATGAGATTTACTCGGAGCTGACTTATAAGGGGCATCACTGCACGATTGCCGCATTCCCGGGCATGAAGGAGCGGACGGTTTTAATCAACGGTTTTTCCAAGTCCTACGCCATGACCGGCTGGCGCCTCGGATATGCCTGCGCGCCGGAGATGATTCTGAGCCAGATGTTAAAGATTCACCAGTTTGCCATCATGTGCGCGCCGACCACCAGTCAGTATGCGGCCGTAGAGGCATTAAAAAACGGCGATAAGGACGTGGAAGAGATGCGCGAGGCCTACGACCAGAGGCGGCGATTCCTCGTAAAGGCGCTGCGGGACATGGGCTTTGACTGCTATGAGCCTCAGGGGGCGTTTTATGTTTTCCCAAGCATCAAGCGGTTCGGCATGAGCTCCGATGAGTTTGCCCTGAAGCTTCTGGAAGAAGAAAAAGTGGCTGTCGTGCCGGGAACAGCGTTTGGAGACTGCGGAGAGGGGTATCTGAGGATTTCCTACGCTTACTCGCTCCAGGATTTAAAGCGTGCCTTAGAGCGGTTAGAGCGGTTTGTGAAGCGGCTTGACGAAAGATAAGGAGCGAAAAAGGTCATGAACATTGTACTTTATGAGCCGGAGATGCCGGCCAACACCGGAAACATCGGGCGCACCTGTGTGGCGACGGACACGAAGCTCCATTTAATCGAGCCCCTTGGCTTTAAGCTCAGCGAAAAACACCTGGCCCGCGCCGGACTGGACTACTGGGACAAGCTGGATGTGACCGTGTACAGCGACTTTCAGGATTTCTTAAACAGGAACCCGGGCGCGAAGATCTACATGGCGACGACGAAAGCGCCGGCGGTTTATACGGATGTGAAGTATGAGCCGGACTGTTTTATCATGTTCGGGCCGGAAAGCCGCGGGATTCCGGAGGAAATTCTCATCGAACACCAGGAAACCTGCGTAAGGATTCCCATGTGGGGCGATATCCGGTCATTAAATCTTTCCAATTCCGTGGCGATTATCCTTTATGAGGCGTTACGGCAGAACGGGTTTGAACAGATGACGATGACCGGGAAATTAAGGAAGTATGAGTGGAAGTAGGAAGTGGCCTGCGGCCGGATGATATATGCAAAAATGCCTGATGCTGCGTTTAAAGCAGTGTCAGGCATTTTTTATATGAGATTTACACGTCAAGCTCGATATGGAAACGTCCTTTACCTCTTTTTTTGGCCTCGTAGAGAGCCTTGTCGGCCATCTGGTAACATTCCTCAAAAGTGTGGCGCCGGTTAGTCACGAATGCGCCGACACTGCACGCCAGGAGAGGCGACTCGGATTCCGCCTCTTTTACGCGATCCATCAGCCGATGAAGCATCGCATGGACGCTCTGTTCAGCATCCGGAGACTTTTCCACAAATACGACAAATTCGTCCCCGCCCAGGCGGTAGATCACATCTTCGGCTCGAAAAGTCCGGCGCAGGACACCGGAAAAGTCGACCAGGGCTTTGTCCCCTGCCATGTGCCCGTACGTGTCATTGATTGTCTTAAAGTTATCCAGATCCGTCAGAAACATGATATGGCAGGATGGTTCGCCGTCCAGCCGACGTTCCAGCATTTTTGTGATGCGTTTCTTTCCGGTCCCGGCATTTAAAAGCCCTGTCAGCGAATCGAGTTCGGCCTTCTTTCTGAGCTTTTCCTCCCTGGCTCTGAATTCATCAATATTCTGAAAGAATCCAAGAAGAGTCCGTTCATGGGTATATTTATTATGAAAATCGAACATGATGATCCGGAACCATTCCCACGGCGCTTCCCTGTCAGGCCTGCCCTGTACCATAATGGACAAGCTGTGGTCGCCTTTTTTTATTTTCAGGGTGCCTTCCTTCAAGGCCTCCAGGCTGTCAGGAGGCATCAGCTCTTTTTCAGACAGAATGCGGTATATGGCATGCTCGCTGAAAACCTGCTGTTCATCGGTCTCCTGGCTGTCCAAGATTACTTTGTCCCGTTCCGGAAGGTACTGGAACACCAGGGCCGTGGTGATTTTCAGGATGTGCTTCATGGTTTCGCGGCTGTGTTCCAGCTCCTGAATCAGGAAATGCTGTTCCGACTCATCCAGCAGCACGCATTCACAGTGGCCATATTCCTGACGGAAGGTGTAAATCAGCAGATATTTCTGGATTTCCGGACTGTAACTGCGGATGACATGGGGGATTCCGAGGTAAGCTGTTTCATAGTAGTATTTCAGCCACTTTGGGTCAGTGTCCTCGAAAAATTCATAAAAGTTTTTTCCCAGCAGCTCTCCGGCTTCTGTGTTCTCAAGTTTTTCGTGTGCGCGGTTGCAGTAGGTAAACTGAAAGTCAAAAGGCTTTCCGTCTTTGTCCAGCAGAACCTTAATGGAGCAGAAGGCCACTGGCATATTGTCCAGATACCCCAGCCGCTTTGCCTGCTCCTGCGCCCCAGGCACCGTTTTTTCCGGAGGCGCACAGACAGCAGTCTGTGCAAGCAGGAGATATCCATGTTCTTCATCTTCATAGCAGAACCGCAGCTTTTTATGGGATAGGCCCGCTTTGTCCCGCACTGAGGCATGGAGGATATATTCTCCATGCTGTGCAAGCTCTTTCATCACACTTTCAAGCCGCATCTGCCCGGCAGGGGGCTCAGGCTCCATGGCCGCGATGAGCAGACGGCTGGCCGCTTCCACACTCTGCTCATAGTTCCCGACAGCGTTTTGAAGGATGGCAGTCCCTTCTGGGCTGTCCTGGTACCGCACATAAGTCCCGTCATTTAAGTTGATTCGGTACAGGCAGTCCAATTCCGGAGCCGCGGCTTTTATGATAGCCAAAGCGCGCTGGATTTCGGGAGCTTTGCGGATTTGGAGGAACAGACGGCTCCCACCTTCCTTCTGAAGACAAATCTCGTGCCATACCGGCCGTTTGCAGGAATCGTTAAAACGGATATAGAAGCACGCATTTTCCTGGGGCCCGCTGCAAAAGCGCCGGAGTGCCTCTTTTGCCAGATAATACCGCCATATTTCAAGATCCTGCTGGAAGACACAGGTTTCCTGGTACTGGCGGTCAATCGTATCAAAAGGCATCCATCGGCCGCAGAGATCCGGTGCCATGGTATCATAGTGAAGGAAGACTTCACTGGTACCGGCACAGTATTCCCAGACTGTGCCGCGAAGAGCAGAAGAAAAAGGAATATTCATGGTACGGTTCTCCTTTCTAATATGTCCCCACCATCCGGGCATGGGGGATTTGCGGGTACTTATGAAAAAACATGATTTCGGAGCTGCGGTACCGTTGCACAGCGAACGAAAGGAGCTTTATATCTCCACCAGATGAAACGGGATCTGCCCGGCTCTTAACATTTGGGCCTCGCGCTTGTGGCAGGTGAAGAAAATCATCTGCCCGCTGTAGGCCTTTGAAAGCCAGTAAAGCGCCGTTTTGAGCCGGTCGTCGTCGTACTGGGTAAAGCTGTCGTCGAAAATTAACGGCATCTGCCCGCCGTCTTCCTGAAGGAGCTTTGCGGCCGCCAGGCGCAGCGCCAGGTAAACCTGATCCATGGTGCCGCTGCTGACATTTTCGATGGGCACCAGCTTCGTCTTCGTGTTCAGGAAGACGCCAAGATTCTCGTCGATGCTCATGCTGTTATAAATTCCGCCGGTAATCCCCGACACGAGCTGCGACGCCTCTTTGTTTAAGTAGAGGCCGAAGGAGTTACGGATGGAAGAAGAGAGATCCGTCATGGTTTCAATAGCTAGGTCAATGGCGGCCAGCTCCTCACGGATCCTGTCGTTTTCCGCCAGCACGCGCTTTAACGCCCGCGCCCGGTTCTTGCAGTTGTTCAAATGCTCCAGCTTCTTTTCCAGTTCCCACTGGGTTCTCTGCTGTTTCTCGATCATTTCACTGAAGCCGTTCTGCTTTTCCTGGAGGGAATTGATGTCCTCCATATATTTTTTCACGGTCTCTTCCGCCTGGGATACCATCATGCACAGCCTGGAATACTCGGCCATCCGGCCATGGAAGGCGTCCATGGCTTCTTTGGAAATGGAATCGTCCCCCAGATGGGTCTTTAAGCAGGCGCTAAGTTTCCCGCGGCAGTCCTCAAACTTCTTTTTCTGCTTTCTGCCCTTCAGGAAAAGGACAGCAGATACGGCGGCTGCCAGGACTCCGAAAACCGCCGGGAAAACAGAGTAGGGGAGCGGAACATAAAAAGCGGACGACAAGGAAAACAGGAGGGAAGCACCGATTCCTGCTGCGGCAAGGAGCAGGGCGAGGACGGAAAGCACCACCCTGTATTTTTTTGCACATTCCGCAGAGGCAGCCTGGTAGTTCTGATAAAGGCCGTCGCATTCCGAGATGCAGGCATTCACGGCCGGAAGCCCGTCAAAGCCTGCTGTCTCAAGCACCTGCCGCCCGCGGGAGATTTTATCGTTTAACGCGTCTTTTTCCGCCTGAGTAGTTTCGATGACGCCGCGCACCTGCGTCCGCATGCTCTGGTAGGAGGCAAGCTGGTTTTCAAACTCCGGCGAAGAAATTTCCGCGTCCACGGAACGGATTTCCGCTAACAGAGCCGTATATTCCACAGAGGCGTCCGGCACAAGCCCTGCCTCCAGGGTACGCTTCTGGGAGCGGAGGAACGAGGTGGCCTTGGTGATGTTTAAGGCCATGTTCCCGGTGGTGTTCATGTTGGCAATGTAGTTTTTTAACTCCCCGACCATGCTTTCTTCCGTGGCGCTCTTTAGCTGGCCGATGCTGATGGTATTGTTGTAGGCCGTCTCATTGAGGCCGCCTAAAAGCTGTTCCATAAAAGCCTTGGTTGGCTCTTCCTCGACGCCCTTCGTCTCATTGATGACGCGTAAGGACTTGTCATCCTTTCGGAAGCGGCGCTCGATCCGGTAGACGGTGCCGTCCTTTTCCAGTCGGAGCCAGCCTTCGTAGGTGCCGCTGTTTTCCCACGGCTCAAATTTCGAGTAGGTGTCATTTTTGGCGGCACGCCCGCGCCCCCGCTCGATGCCGAACAGCATGCCGCGGATAAACGTATGGAGCGTGGATTTCCCGGCCTCATTTTTTCCGTAGATCACATTGATCCCGTTGTGAAAGGAGATGGTGCGGTCATGGAATTTCCCGAAGCCGTCGATATGCAGTTCCAGCAGTTTCATGTCTGACTCCTTTCATCCTTTGTCATCAGAAGCGCATGAATCCCGTAATACAGCGCCTTTTTTTCCACCGAACTCATTTCATCCTTCATAAGAGCCTGGATATAGAACCCGATCATGTCGCTGGGGTGTTCCGCAAACAGTGCATGGAAGTCATACTGGGGTTCCGATTCATCGAGAATTTCGATGATGTTCCACTGGCCGGAGAGAAAATCCAGGTCAAACTCCGTGTCCGGATCGCGCATGCCGCGGATTCGGAACCGGTAGATATTGCCGGCGCCGCGCTTCCGGATTTCGTCGGCAATGATCTGGGAAAGCTCCAGATTCGTCGTGGCCGGCGTCACGCTGACGGCAAGCGGAATGTACTGGGCCTGGGAGACGGCCTTAAATTCCAGGGAAGTGACGCGTCCCGTCATGTCGTCAATTTCCCCGATGTAAAAGCCGTGGGGGCCTGTTTCCGTCAGATCCAGGGGTTCCGGAGAGCCGGGATAGGCCATGCGGTTCTCGATGAGGACAGCCGGCTTGTGGATATGGCCGAGGGCGATGTAGGAAAACGGAGATGCAGCTAAGGCCTCCCGGTTTAAAGGCAGGTGCTTGGCGTCACCGCCGTGAAGCATCAGGATCCGGATGCGGCGGCTCTCCGGCAGGGAAAAGGTGTCGGCCCTGTTTTCTGTGATTTCGGCCGTGTGGTAACTGAAGCCGTAGACCTCGGTGTTTAATTCCTCGAAATAGACAGAGGTCAGCTTTTCGTCCATGAGAAACGTCACGTTGGGGCACCAGGTGAAGCTTAAAAGGGCCGAGCTCTTCCGGATCCTGTCATGGTTTCCTGCGATGATGACGACGCGGGTGCCGGGGATTGTGGAAAACAGGTAGTTGACCTCCTTTAAATCCCTGGCAAGGGGCTGGCGGTGGAACAGGTCGCCGGAAATGAACAGAAGGTCGGCCCGCTGCTCCCTGGCCTCCTCGATGATGGACTGGAAGGTCAGGCGGATGGCCTGTTCGCGTTTCTTTCCCCAGGGCCGGTCGCTGTCGGGGATCATGCCCCAGTGGATGTCGGCGGTGTGGATAAATTTCATGATTTTCCTCCGATGTGTGGAAAAATGGGAGATGCCGGGCTTGTACGGCAGAAAAGAAGGGGCACGGCAGACGAAGCTGCGTGCCCCTTATGAGGAACCGCCGCGGCGAATCCCTGCTTATAATTCACAGTTGTTGACGGTACGCGGGAACGGGAGCACGTCGCGGATGTTGCCCATGCCGGTCAGGTACATCACGCAGCGCTCAAAGCCCAGTCCGAAGCCGGAGTGGCGGGCAGAGCCGTACTTGCGAAGATCCAGGTAGAAGCCGTAGTCCTCTTCCTTTAAGTCAAGCTCCTTCATGCGGGTCAGAAGCTTTTCATAGTTGTCTTCCCTCTGGCTTCCGCCGATGAGCTCGCCGATACCGGGGACGAGGCAGTCCATGGCGGCAACGGTCTTGCCGTCGTCGTTCTGCTTCATGTAGAAAGCCTTGATCTCCTTCGGGTAGTCGGTTACGAATACCGGGCGCTCAAAGATTTTTTCTGTCAGGTACCGCTCATGCTCGGTCTGAAGGTCGCAGCCCCAGAATACCTTATAGTCAAATTCGTCGTTGTGCTCCTCAAGAAGCTTGATGGCTTCCGTGTAGGTCACATGGGCGAACTCGGAATTCAGCACATGGTTCAGCCTGTCCAAAAGGCCCTTATCCACAAACTGGTTGAAGAAGTTCATCTCAGCCGGCGCCTGCTCTAAGACATAGCGGATGATGTATTTAATCATTTCCTCGGCAACGGCCATGTTGTCGTTTAAGTCGGCAAAGGCCATCTCCGGCTCGATCATCCAGAACTCAGCGGCGTGGCGCGTCGTGTTGGAATTCTCGGCACGGAAGGTGGGGCCGAAGGTATAGATGTTGCGGAAAGCCATGGCGAAAGTCTCGCCGTTTAACTGGCCGCTGACCGTCAGGTTCGTGGGCTTTCCGAAGAAATCCTGGGAAAAGTCAACAGCGCCGTCGGCCGTCTTCGGGATGTTGTTTAAATCCATAGTCGTTACCTGGAACATCTCACCGGCGCCCTCACAGTCGCTTCCCGTGATTAACGGGGTGTGGACATAGACGAAGCCCTTTTCCTGGAAATATTTATGGATCGCGTAGGCGATCAGGGAGCGGACGCGGAACACGGCCTGGAACGTATTCGTTCTCGGGCGCAGGTGGGAAATCGTCCGCAGGTATTCAAAGCTGTGGCGCTTTTTCTGAAGCGGATAATCGGCGCTTGACGGCCCTTCGACCACGACCTCCTCGGCCTGGATCTCGAACGGCTGCTTTGCCTCCGGCGTCGCAACCAGCGTTCCCTTTACGAGAATGGCGGCGCCGACGTTCAGTTTGGAGATTTCCGCAAAATTCTCCATGGTATCATGGTAAACGATCTGAAGGGTATCGAAGCAGGTTCCGTCGTTTAAGACGATGAAGCCGAAGGCCTTGGAATCCCGGATGCTGCGGATCCAGCCGCCGACGCGCACCTCTTTCCCGAGGAATGCCTCACGGTCATCGAAAAGCTGTTTAACTGTTGTGAGCTCCATTGTTTTTCTCCTTTTATCGAAAGCATTATCCCGGCATCGGACTGGCCGGGATAAATCGGTTTATGTCAGTATAGCGTATTTTCCTGGGAGATTCAAGGGGGAAAACGAGAAACCGGCATAGGAGTGCGGTAAGTTTGGACGGGAATCAATATTATAATAGGAAGAAACAGGAGCATAACTTCGTATTGAACCCTTGCGGCAGCCGGCAGTCGGACCTTTCTGTCAGGCATACTGCGCAGCAAAAATAAAATTTTGGAAAAGTTGGATATTACCAGTAGTAAAATCCGAATTGATGTGATACTATTATGAATGGAAAGAATCAATCTGATAATTTTATTAAGAAAGAATCCCGCAGGCGAGATTCTCTGCCTGCGGCGGGCCGTGCAAGCGGCATTTTTCCGTTCCGCCGCAGTGCAATCCTGCCCAGAGGGCTTTTTATTCCATAGGGAATCACCATTTTTACATGTTAATGCAGCAGAACCCTTCCTATGGAATAAAAAGGGGTTACAGTCAAAAGGAAAGGGGTAAGAATACATGGAGGAAGCAAAGAAAAGAATCGCAGCGGCCATCGACGAAGCGAGGGAAGACTTGCTGGCGCTGTCAAAGAACATCCACGACAATCCGGAGCTGGGGTTTGAGGAATTTAAAGCCCTGGAATTCATAAGCGAAACCCTGGAAAAGCATGGATACCAGGTACAGAAGGGATACGGCGGCCTCCCGACTTCGTTCCGTGCCGAAAAAGCAGGAAAAGAAGACGGCCCGACGGTGGCATTTTTAGCGGAGTATGACGCGTTAAACGGCGTCGGCCACGGCTGCGGCCATAACCTGATCGCTACCTGCTCGGTGGGCGCATTCCTGGGGCTGGCATCCATGATGGAAGACCTCCCCGGACGCATCTGCATCATCGGCACGCCGGCGGAAGAGGGCGGTGCCGGAAAGGTGAAGCTTTTGAGAAACGGCGCCTTTGACGATGTGGATTTTGCCATGATGATGCATCCGTCCAGCGGCGGTTCCAATCTGGTGGGACGCGGCGGCCGTGCAGCCTGCACGGTAAAGGTGCATTTTAAAGGCAGGGGTGCCCATTCCTCTGCGCCGAAAAACGGAATCAACGCCCTGAGCGCCGTCATTTCCGTGTTTAATCAGATCGACCTGCTGCGGCCGACCTTTGATCCCCAGGACAACATCAACGGCATCATCACAAACGGCGGCGCCGCGGCCAACATCATCCCGGCTGAGGCGGCCTGCGCGTTCTGTCTCCGCGCCGACACCATGAAGCGGATCGAAGAGCTGATTGAGATTGTGAAGAAATGTGCGGCAAACGCCGAGAACCTGACCGGCGCAAAGGCCGAGGTTTCCTGGGACGATATTTCCGCCGAGCGGTACCCCAATAAGCCCATGTGCCAGGCCTTTAAGGACAACATGGCTTCTCAGGGAATCGAGATGACATGGCCGGATCCCAACAAACAGTACGGTTCGTCGGATATCGGAAACGTCTCCATCAAAATCCCTGCGATCCATGACTATCTGTCCATCACAGACGATAAAGAAATCCAGGCCCACACGACGGAATACGCCGCGGCAGCCGGAACACCGGAGGCACAGGAGGTCTGCTTAAAGGGCGCCAAGGGCCTTGCCATGACAGGCTGCGATATCCTTTCAAGTGAAGCGTTCCAAAAGGAGATCCGCGAATACCACGACAAACAGATCCCGGATTTCTATAAATAAGGCTGACAGAATCAAAACAGGAGAAGCAAATGAACAGAATCACAAAGGCAAATAAGATTTTATTTGAGGAGCTTGTGAACCGCATCCGCGCGGAATACCAGGCGGCCGGCATCGCCGCGGCCGTCGTGGACGCCGGCGGGAACACCGTGTACGAAGAATTTTTCGGTTCCCGCGACACGGAAAAACAGCTCCCCATAGATGAAAATACCATCTTCGGCGTGGCTTCCGTCACGAAATCCTTTGCAGCGCTTTCCATCATGCAGCTCGCCGAAAGCGGGAAGATCGACCTGGAAGCGCCGGTGAGCCGGTACATCCCGGAATTTACAAATAAAAACCAGGAGCCGGTGAAGGTGCATCATTTCCTCTGCCACAGCGGCGGCTTCTACCCGCTCCACAGAACGACGATCCGGGAGATTGCCGGAAAACTTGGCATCGACATGGAGAAAGCAGACGACCTGGCGTACAGCGAAGAGCTGGCGGCCGCCGGGACGAAAGCCGTGGCTGAACTTTTAGATGCCCAGACGAAAGATCACGGCCTCATCGGAAAGCCGGGCGAATACATGAGCTACTGCAACGACGGCTTCGGCCTGCTTTCGGAGATTGTCCGCAGGGAGGGCGGCGAGAAGTCCTTTGCCGGGTATGTGAAAAAACATATTTTAGAGCCCCTTGGTATGGAGAGGAGCGGCTGCGACTACCTTCGTCCGGCCGCAGATGAAAATGCCGCCACTTTATATAAGAAGAGAGACGGCCGCATGACAGGCTTAAAGGACTACTATGACAACGCCTTTGTCCTGGCAGGAGCCGGTTCCATGAAATCCACGGTTTCCGACATGAAAAAATACATAGCCATGTACTTAAACCATGGAAAAACCCAGGACGGAAGCCGCATTCTTTCCATGTCCGGCGTCCGCGCCATGTGCCGGCCGCGGATCGAATACCGGCCGGAAAGCTATTATGCCTATGGGCTTTCCGTGAAGAAGCTGGACGATTTGACGGTCATCGAGCACGGCGGGAGCCTGACAGGCGTCTCGTCCAACATGTCCTGGTCCTACGATGCAGGCGCGGGCGTCATCATCCTCTGCAACACGTCGGACGTGCCGGTGAGCACCATCGCCGACGCAGCCATGCGGATGTACTGCGGGAGAAACCCCATGGGAGCCGGAACCATGTACCAGGAGATTTCCTGGAGCGAAGAGCGGAAGGCGGCCGCCTGCGGCCGTTACGGCTCGGGCGAGGGCGACGGCATCGAAATTTATCTGGAAAACGGGGAACCGGCCGTCCGCGTCGACGGAAAGGAGTCGGCCTTCATTCCGGTGCAGGAGTATCTCGGTATCATCCGAAAGCCGGATAAAGAGGCTTACTTAAAGCTGTTTGAGGACGAAAACGGGGAAATTTTTGCCGTCGGCTTCGGCGGAAGAATGCTTCCGAGGCTAAAATAAGGTGAGTTCCGCGGCCGCAGGCTGCGGTCACAGCGGCGGAAAGCCGCATACATAGAAACGGCTGTCCGCGGGGGCGGCAGCAAAAATCATATTTTGGAGGGGTATCAGTTATGGACATTTATGAACAGATTCTGAAAATGACAGACGAAATGGCAGGAGAGCTGACGGCACAGCGCCGCGATTTCCACAAATACGCGGAAAAAGGCTGGTTCGAGATGCGGACGTCCTCCATCATCGCAAGAAAGCTGACAGACATGGGTTACGAAGTGCTGGTGGGCGATCAGGTCTGCAAGCGCGATTCCAGAATGGGTGTGCCGTCCGAGGAAGAACTGGACGCGCAGTATGAGCGCGCCGTTTCCCAGGGGGCAGATCCGGAATTCGTGAAATATACAAAAGGCGGCATGACCGGCGTCATCGGCATCCTGCACTGCGGCGAAGGCCCGACGGTCGCCATGCGGTTCGATATCGACGCGCTCGGCGTTTTCGAGGAGCACGATGCCTCCTGCCACCGCCCGGCAAAAGAAGGCTTCGATTCCGTAAACGAAGGCTTCATGCATGCCTGCGGCCATGACGGCCACGCCACCATCGGCCTCGGCGTCGCAAAGGTACTGATGGCAATCAAGGATTCGCTCCGCGGCACCGTGAAGCTGATTTTCCAGCCGGCTGAGGAAGGCGTCCGCGGCGCCAAGTCCATCGTGGACAACGGAAATCTGGACGGCGTGGATTACCTGATCGGCTCCCACGTATCCGACAAGGATCCGGAAGATCCGGCAGTCGTGATCCCGGGAAGCCACGGTTCCCTGGCAACAACGAAGTATGACGTGACCTTCCATGGAAAAGCTGCCCATGCAGGCGGTTCGCCGGAAATCGGAAAGAACGTCATGCTGGCAGTCGGAACGGCCATCTTAAACCTCTACGCCATCCCGCGCCACTCCGGCGGCGAGTCCCGCGTCAACGTGGGTACGGTTGTGGCCGGCAGCGGCAGGAACGTCATTGCCGATGAGGCGAAGATGGAGATCGAGGTCCGCGGCGAGACGACAGAAATCAACAAGTTCATGGAGGACTACGCCGTAAGCATCATCGAGAACGCAGCAAAGATGCATGGCTGCACCTGTGAGATGAAGTTAATGGGAGCCGCATACTCCCTGGCAAGCGACGAGGCGCTGATGGAGCGCGTCCGCAGGGTATGCGAGGAACATCTCCACCTTCCGGTCTCCAACACCACGAGCAGCAAGAACGGCGGAAGCGAGGACGTTTCCTACATGATGCACAGAGTCCAGGAGCAGGGCGGCCAGGCCACGTTCATGCGCGTGCTGACAAAGGAAGCCGGCCCGGGCCACAGCCGCATTTTCGATTTCGACGAGCAGGTACTCCCGAACGCAGTCAAAGTGTTCTGTGGTACCGTATATGATATCATGAAGTAATGAGAAGCAGGGAACAGATCCGGCAGGCGGCCCGAAAAAGGGCTTCCTGCCGGATTTTTCAGGAAAACACAAACTTGCAGGGAGGACATTGATGAGAACATGGGATCCAAAAGCAGAAGAGATTATGAAGGAGCGGTTCGGGAGAAACCGGCTGATTGCCCTGGCGACGGCCGTGGACGGAATTCCCTATGTGCGGAACGTGACGGCTTATTATGAGGGCGGTTCCTTCTATATTATTACGGATGCCCGCTCCGAGAAAATGAAACAGATCGCAAAGAATCCGACGGCCGCCGTGGCCGGCGAGTGGTTCGAAGGCCACGGGACATGCGTGAACCTGGGATATTTCGGGGCGCCGGAGAACCGGGAGACGGCAGAGAAGCTGGGAGCGGCGTTTGGAGAGTGGATCCATGATATCCATGTGGATCTTTCCGATGAAAACACCGTCCTGCTGCGCGTAAAATTAACAGACGGAAAACTTCTGTCCGACGGAACAAAATACGAGATTTAGTCTTTTTTTGGAAATTGGCGGAATAATACCTCAAATGGAAGTCCTGACATGGGAAAATTATGCAGGATGACGAAGGCTGTTCGGTCATAAAATGGAGATTTATGTCAGAATATGTACAAAATACAGCTTAAAACTGATAAGATTTTGTTCACATTTTATGAAATGTGTGCTATAATGGTTACACCATACATAAGGCCGAATATTATGAACAAAATTGAACAGCAAGAGGTGGTATCATGGTAAGAAAAGAAATGATTGCGATGCTGTTGGCAGGCGGTCAGGGAAGCCGGCTTGGCGTCCTCACCCAAAAGGTTGCAAAGCCAGCCGTTTCGTTCGGCGGAAAATACAGGATCATTGATTTTCCGCTCAGCAACTGTATCAACTCCGGCGTCGATACGGTAGGTGTCCTCACCCAGTATCAGCCGCTTCGACTGAATACCCATATCGGAATTGGTATCCCGTGGGATCTTGACCGGAACGTGGGCGGCGTGACAGTCCTTCCTCCCTATGAGAGAAGCAAGGGAAGCGACTGGTACACAGGAACGGCCAATGCAATTTATCAGAACCTGGAGTATATGGAATCCTATAATCCGGAGTACGTTCTGATCCTGTCAGGCGACCATATATATAAAATGGACTATGAAGTCATGCTGGATTACCACAAGGCAAACAACGCCGATGTGACGATTGCGGCGATGCCTGTCCCGATGGAAGAGGCCAGCCGTTTCGGAATCCTGATTACGGACGAGTCCAACCGAATCACGGAATTCGAGGAAAAGCCTGCAAATCCGAGAAGCAACCTGGCATCCATGGGAATTTATATCTTTAGCTGGAAGGTGCTCAGGGAAGCGTTAATCAAGCTTTCGGACGAGCCGGGCTGCGACTTTGGAAAGCATATTATCCCCTACTGCTTCGGCGAGGGAAAACGTATTTTTGCATACGAATACAACGGCTACTGGAAGGATGTCGGGACGCTCGGCTCCTACTGGGAGGCCAATATGGAGCTTATCGACATCATTCCGGAATTTAACCTTTATGAGGAATACTGGAAGATCTATACGAAGAGCGACCGGATCCCGCCGCAGTACGTGGCCCCGGATGCCCATGTGGGCCGGTGCATCATCGGCGAAGGCGCGGAGATTTACGGCAGCGTGGAAAATTCCGTTGTCGGGCCGGGCGTTGTGATCGAGAGCGGCGCAGTCGTGCGGGATTCCATTATCATGAATGACTGTGTGATCGGAAAGGATGCGCTTGTGGAAAAGGCCATCATCGCTGAGAACGTGACGGTTGGCGAAGGCGCGAAGCTCGGCGTCGGGGAATATGCGCCGAGCAAATATGACCCGAAGGTATATCAGTTCGACCTGGTGACGATTGGAGAACACTCCGCGATCCCGGCCGGTGTTGAAATTGGAAAGAATACGGCAATTTCCGGCGTTACCGTCCCGGAGGACTACCAGGACGGAAAGCTTGAAAGCGGCGGCTACATAGTAAAGGCAGGTGGGAATGTATGAGAGCAATCGGTATAGTTTTAGCCGGAGGAAACAGCAAACGGATGAGAGAGCTTTCGAGAAAGCGCGCGATTGCAGCGATGCCGATTGCAGGAAGCTTCCGGAGCGTGGATTTTGCACTGAGCAATATGAGCAATTCCCATATCCAGAGCGTTGCAGTCCTGACCCAGTATAACTCTCGTTCCTTAAACGAGCATTTAAGCTCCTCAAAATGGTGGGATTTCGGAAGAAAACAGGGCGGTATGTACGTGTTCACGCCGACGATTACGGCAGAGCACAGCGACTGGTACCGCGGGACGGCAGATGCCCTGTATCAGAACCTGGATTTCTTAAAAAAGAGCCATGAGCCGTATGTGGTGATTGCAGCCGGCGACGGCATCTACAAACTGGACTACAACAAGGTGCTCGAATACCATATCGAGAAAAAAGCCGACATCACGATTGTCTGCAAGGATATGCCGTCGGATGCGGATATTACAAGATTCGGTATTGTGAAGACGAATGCCGACGGGCGGATCGTTGAGTTTGAAGAAAAGCCCATGGTTGCCATGTCCAACACGATTTCCTGCGGCATTTATGTGATCCGCAGGCGCCAGCTCATCGAGCTCATCGAACGGTGCGCGGCCGAAGACCGCTATGACTTCGTACAGGATATCCTGGTGCGGTACAGGAACCTGAAACGGATTTATGCATATAAGATGGATTCCTACTGGAGCAACATCGCCTCGGTGGAGTCTTATTATCAGACCAATATGGATTTCCTGAAGCCGGAGGTGCGGAATTACTTCTTTAAGGAATATCCGGATATCTACTCCAAGGTGGACGACCTGCCGCCGGCGAAGTACAATCCGGGTGCGTCCGTAAAGAACAGCCTTGTTTCCAGCGGATGTATCCTGAACGGAAGCGTGGAAAATTCCGTCCTGTTTAAAAAGGTCTATATCGGAAACAACTGCGTGATCCGGAATTCCATTATCATGAACGATGTTTACATCGGCGACAATACGGTGATTGAAAACTGTGTTGTGGAGAGCCGGGACACGATCCGTGCAAATACAACGTATATCGGGACTCCTGATGACATTAAAGTTGTTATTGAGAAGAACGAAAGATATACAATATAGCAGGCTTTTGGGGAAGGCTTGTGTGAATTGGGGAGGTTATGTATGCAGGTAACAGATGTACGTGTGAGAAAGATCGAAAAAGAGGGAAAAATGCGGGCGATTGTGTCAATCACCCTGGACAATGAGTTTGTAATCCATGATATCAAAGTCATTGAAGGCGAAAAGGGGCTGTTCATCGCAATGCCCAGCAGAAAGGCAGCCGACGGCGAATACCGGGATATTGCACATCCGATCAATTCGGGGACGCGGGACAGGATCCAGAAGGTGATCCTCGACAAGTATGAAACATCGGCGAGCGAAGCACTGGAGCCGGAAATGGCGTAGCGGTTAAAAAAGGGAAAACGGTGGGGCACCTGCCAGGGAGACAGACGGCAGGTGCCCCGTCTGCGTGCTAAGATGCGGATTGCGGCCTTTTTGCCGCAGGAGATATGGACGCGGCATCAAAAAATCCGCGAAAATGTAAAAAAAGCCCTGGAACGAAAGGATAAGACTTCCGCATAAATTCTTCCATTTTACAAATACTACGTTTACAGACAGCATTACAGGTAAATGACAAAGCGTAAAATGGAGGAATTTTTGTATGAAAGCTACTGGAATTGTAAGGAGAATAGACGACCTGGGCCGCGTGGTGATTCCGAAGGAAATCCGGCGGACATTAAGGCTCAGGGAGGGAACGCCTCTCGAGATCTTTACGGACCGGGAAGGCGAGATTATTCTTAAAAAATACTCACCGATGATGGAATTAAACGCCTTTGCGTCCCAGTACGCCGATGCCATGGCACAGTCCACGGGGCTCATGGTCTGCATCACCGACAGGGATCAGGTGATCGCGGCCGCCGGCGGCGCGAAAAAGGAGCTGCTCCAGAAGCCCATCAGCAGACAGCTTGAGAACGTCATCAACGAGAGGACGGCGCTGATGGCCGGAAAGGACGACAAGGCCTACACGCCGGTGGCGGCAGAGGATGTGGAAGGCGTGACGGCTCAGGTTGTGGCGCCGATCATCTGCGAGGGAGACGCCATCGGGGCGGTCGTCATCATGAGCCGGGAGCCGCGGGCGAAATTTACGGAGGCGGAAATGCGCCTGGCGGCCACGGCGGCCGGGTTTCTCGGGCGCCAGATGGAGTCATAAAGGCCGGGCAGGCCGGACGGGGCGTTTTGGCCGGCTTTCCGGGAGAAAATTGCGGAAAGCCGGCGGCATGGCTCCGCGGGAGCGGCAGCAGGCAGATCCCGGCAGGACAGATCTTAGCATAATCTTAACATGGATTCCCGGAAAATATGTTTACATAAAAATGCCGGATGTGTTATACTAAATATAATCTTGTGCGCCGGGGGAATACCTTCCCGGCGTATATCGGCCGCCTGGCGGGGGATTATGCCGGGAAGCCGGAAACGAACAGTGAGTAGAAAGCGGGGAGAAATCTGCGTGGGGCTTGCAGGGGCAGATTTCTTCCCGTTTTCTGATGAGAAGTGCAGGCGGGCCGTCTGGCTGTGGTTCGGCCGGGCCTGCCGGAAAGGCGGGATGAAAATTTGGATGTAAGAAGCAAACTGTTGGAAATGCTGAAGGCAAAGTGGAAAGAGGCCTTTGAAGCCGTATGGCCGATCATCATGATCGTGCTGATCCTTTCTTTCTGCCTCGTGCCCATGTCGACGAGCATTCTGCTCTGTTTCCTGATGGGGACGGTCTTTCTTCTGGTGGGGATGATGTTTTTCACGCTCGGCGCTGAGCTTGCCATGACGCCCATGGGCAGTATGGTGGGAACCAGCCTGACAAAGAAGCGGAGCCTGCCGTTAATGGTGATTGCCGGCTTCCTCCTGGGTTTTATTATCACCATCTCGGAGCCGGATCTTCAGGTTCTGGCAGAGCTGGTGCCGGCAATCCCGAACATGACGTTAATCCTGGCTGTGGCCTGCGGTGTCGGCGTGTTCCTTGTGATTGCCATCCTGAGAATGCTGTTTTCTGTGGCACTGCCGCCGCTTCTTATGATTTTTTATGCCATTGTTTTCATACTGGCGTTTTTCGTGCCGAAGGAGTTTTTAAGCGTGGCTTTTGACTCCGGCGGCGTGACGACCGGCCCGATGACGGTTCCGTTTATCATGGCCTTCGGTGTCGGTATTTCCTCGATCCGAAGCGACCGCCATGCAGCGGACGACAGCTTCGGCCTTGTATCGCTTTGTTCCATTGGCCCGGTGCTGGCCGTTATGGTGCTCGGTATGATTTATAACCCGGACAGCCGCGAGTATGTGCCGCCGGTGATTCCGGAGCTGACGGATTCCATGGATATGTGGCATTTGTTTGCCGTGGAGCTTCCAACCTACATGATGGAGATCGCAGGCGCGCTCCTGCCGATTCTTCTGTTTTTTGCCGTTTTCCAGATCGCTGCGCTGAAGCTGACGAAAAAGAAGCTGATCCGCATTATCATTGGACTTTTGTACACATATGTCGGCCTCGTGCTGTTCCTTACCGGCGTAAACGTCGGTTTTGTGCCGGCCGGAAACTACCTGGGCCAGGCCCTTGCCGGTCTCCGGTACCCGCAGATTTTGATTCCGCTTGCCATGCTGATCGGCTATTTCATTGTCCGGGCAGAGCCGGCAGTGTATGTTTTAAATAAGCAGGTCGAGGAGATCACCGACGGCGCCATCTCAGAAAAGGCCATCGGCATGAGCCTTTCCATCGGCGTGGCCGTTTCTCTGGGCCTTGCCATGATCCGGGTATTTACGGGAATCTCCCTTCTCTGGTTCATGATCCCCGGCTACGCGATAGCCCTTGGAATTTCTTTTTTCGTGCCGAAAATTTATACGGCCATCGCCTTCGACTCCGGTGGAGTGGCCTCCGGCCCGATGACGACGGCTTTCCTGCTTCCCCTTGCCCAGGGCGCCTGCCTGGCGCTGGGCGGCGACGTGGTGACGGATGCCTTCGGCGTTGTGGCAATGGTAGCAATGACGCCGCTTATTACCATACAGCTTCTGGGACTTGTATCGCAGCTTAAGACCAGGCCGCAGAAGGAAGCCGTGCCTGTCCAGGGTGCTGCCCATGCTTATGAGCTTTTGGCAGACGACGCAATCATCGAATTGTAGGCGGCTGGAAACTGGAGGGAATCGTATATGAGTGAATTATATTTAATGACTACAATCAGCGACAGGAACCAGATCCGGCGTTTCCTGCTGTTTTATAAAGAGTACGGCGTTTCTGTGGTACTGACTGCGCTGGGAAGAGGGACGGCGTCCTCGGAGATGTTAGACTATTTCGGACTGGAGGCGTCGGAAAAGGCTGTCCTGTTTTCCGTCGTCACGGACACGGTCTGGAAAAAGGTAAAGAGCGGCCTTGAGAAAAACTTAAGGATTGACATCCCCGGCATGGGAATCGTGTTCACCGTCCCCTTAAGCAGCATCGGGGGGAAAAAGCAGCTTGAGTTCCTGACAGACGGCCAGGAATTTGTGAAAGGGGAAGAGAGCGAATTGAAGAATACAAAGTATGAGCTTTTGATGGTAATTGCCAATCAGGGATATACGGAAGTGATTATGGACGCCGCCAGGGAAGCCGGCGCTTCCGGCGGAACGGCCATCCATGCCAAGGGAACCGGCATGGAGCGGGCAGAGCGGTTCCTCGGCGTTTCCATTGCCGCGGAGAAGGAGATTATCTTCATCGTTGCCAAGAGCGCAGAAAAGAACGCGATCATGAAGTCCATCATGGAGCAGGCCGGCATGGCATCCAAGGCGAAAGCCATCGTCTTCTCCGTCCCGGTTACGGATACGGCCGGCATGCGGTTAATCGAAGCGCTGGAAGAAGAGGACAATGCATAAAATAAGGATGGCCGGATAAAATGATGGAAAAGGATTTTTACACGTTTGAGGATCTGGTGGAGATCGTTGCCGCCCTGCGCCGGGGCTGTCCGTGGGATCAGGTGCAGACCCATGAATCCATGAAGAAATACCTGGTGGAGGAATGCAGCGAGGTTCTGGAGGCCATCGACGCAGGCGATATGGACAATCTCTGCGAGGAGCTTGGGGACGTTCTGTACCAGATCATGATGCACAGCGAGATGGAAAAGGAAAAAGGCAATTTCACGGCTGCCGACGTGGTGGACGGCATCTGCAAAAAAATGGTGCGCCGCCATCCCCATGTGTTCGGGGATCCGGAAACGGGGGCTCCTAACGGAACCGGAAAAAGCTGGGAGGAGCTCAAAAGCCTCGAACGCGGGCTGCGGGAAAAAGAGCGTGAAAACCGCAAAAAACCTTGACAAACGGAACGTAAGCAGATATAAATGTAAGAGTATAATGCTGAAGTATCCGAAGCACCTGGCTTTCGGATTTAATCAATGATCTAGGAGGAAATATCAATGAACAAGACAGAACTAATCGCAGCAGTGGCAGAAAGAGCAGAACTCTCCAAGAAAGATGCAGAAAAAGCAGTTAAGGCTTTTACTGATGTTGTAGCAGAAGAATTAGTGAAGGGTGAGAAGATCCAGCTTGTAGGCTTTGGTACATTTGAAGTTTCTGAGAGAAAGGAAAGAGAAGGAAGAAACCCGAAGAGCGGTGAGAAGATGACGATCTCTGCTTCCAGAACTCCGAAATTCAAAGCAGGAAAGGCTCTCAAGGATCAGGTAAACGCATAAATTCATGAGATTAGATAAATTCCTTAAGGTGTCCCGCCTGATTAAAAGGCGGACGGTGGCCAACGAGGCCTGCGATGCAGGGCGGGTGTCGGTCAACGGAAAGCCGGCAAAGGCGTCCGTAAGCGTAAAGCAGGGGGACATCATTGAAATCCAGTTCGGCACAAAGGCCGTGAAGGTGGAAGTCCTCGATGTCCAGGAGACCGTGAAAAAAGAAGGCGCCGGGGATTTGTACCGTTATATTTAAACTGTACACGGGACATGTTTTGACCCGTTTTTGGAATAAGTCAGGAAACCTCCTAATATACTTAAGTAAACGATAAGTATGTCAGGAGGTTTTTTTCATGGAAGAGAAGCTTGGCGTATCCCACAGACTGACCCTGAACAACCGCGACAGGGGGAACCTGACCGGGATTCTGGACGTGATTTCTTTTAACGAGAGCCAGATTGTCCTGGACACGGACATGGGCCTTCTTACGATTCGGGGAAAAGACCTCCATGTCAGCAGGCTTTCACTGGAAAAGGGCGAAATCGACATCGAGGGGCGGACGGACAGCTTCACCTACTCTTCAAACGAAAGCATCCGGAAGGCCGGTCAGTCGTTCCTTTCCCGCCTGTTCAAGTAGAAGGGGATGGCCCATTGAGCGCATACATACAGGCAGAGGCAGATCTGGCTGTACAGAGCTTCCTTCTCGGGCTTTTTTTGATGCTCTGCTACGACGGGCTGCGTCTTTTCCGGTTTTTCCTGTATCACGGCAGTCTTTTGACGGGACTCGAGGATTTTTTATACTGGCTGTTTTCCGGAATCATGACGTTTTCCCTGCTGTTTCGTGAGAACAGCGGCGTGCTCCGGGCGTATGTGATCGTCTCTGTGTTTGCAGGCATGTTCCTTTATGACCGCCTTGTGAGCAGAAATGTATTTGGGCTCTTGAAAAAAGTCCGCAGATGGAATAAAATAAAGAAAAGAAAGAGAAAAACCCGGAAAGAAGCGAGGAAACATGAAAGAAAACCGCAACAGGAGGAAACGGAAGACAGCGCAGAACGGATGGAGCAACCGCATGGCCCTGATCGGCATCACGATGGTGGTACTGAGCCTTGCAGTCGTCGTCAACATCGGTGCGGCTTCTTTGCGGGAAAAAAACCTCGAGTACGAGGCAAGGGAGCAGAGTCTTCGGAAAACCCTGGCCAGTGAGGAGAACCGGGCCGCGGAGTTAGAGGAGTACCGGATCTACGTCCAAACGAAGCAGTATATCGAAAAAGTGGCAAAGGAAAAGCTCGGCCTCGTCAATAAAGATGAGATTTTGTTAAAGCCGGGAGAAAACAAGTAGTTTTTGTCAGGAAGTTTTTTTCGTTCGCCACGTGAATATGACAAATATTTCCCTCCAGCCTGTTTATAATAGGAACGCAGGTTAGGAGGGATTTTTGTGTTAAAAAGGCGGGCAGTACATAGGGACACGGCGGGGGTGAATGTCTATGCGGCAAAGCGGCTGCGGGACATGGCGGAGTCCCTTTGCGGGCTGGCAAAAACCTTCGGTGACGCGTCGCGGGAGCCGGGGCTTTCCAGGGAGGACGGGCTGGCAGCGCTCGAGACGGCGGCGGCCGTGGTCTGCGGGAGCTGTGAGAAATGCGGCCTGCGTAAGAAGGCGCAGGAGGAAGAAGACGGGGAAGGCTATTACCTCTATTATCTGCTGCGGACGTTTGAGAAAAAGGGATGCATTGATTATGAGGACATGCCGAGGCGTTTTTTGGAGACGTGCAGGCGGAAGCCGGATTATATGGGGGAGTTAAACCGGAACCTGGGGCGGGCCACCATGAACCTTTCCTGGAAAAACAGGTTCCTTGAGAGCCGCGACGCCGTCATGGTGCAGTTTCAGGAGATGGCCGGGATTCTGGAGGAGTTTTCCGAGCAGATGGAAAAGGCGTTTGACATAACGGAGACAGACGGGGCAAAGCTTCGTGAGGCGTTCCGCAGGCGGCGCGTTGCGGCGGAAAACCTGATGGTTCTCCAGTATGAGGGACAGCGGCGCGAGGTTTTTATGACGGCAAGGACGATGAACGGGCGCTGCATGACGGCCCGCGATGCGGCGGAGCTGGTGGGTCATGCGATGAAGGGGCGCTGGCGCCCGGCCCGGGACGGGAAGACGTTAATTACCAGGAATCCGGCGGCGTTCCGGTTTTTGGAAGAGGGAAAATACAGGATTCTGTTCGGCTCAGCCAGGACGCCGAGGGAAGGCGAGGAGATTTCCGGCGACAGCTTCACCTTTAAGAGCGGGCTTCCCGGGCAGGCCATCATGAGCCTGTCCGACGGTATGGGGAGCGGCCGTCTTGCAAACGAGGACAGCGAAAAGGTCATCGAGCTTACGGAACAGCTTTTAGAGACGGGTTTTTCAGCCAGGGCGGCGTTAAAGCTGGTGAACACGGTGCTTCTTCTCACTGGCGGGAACGAGCGGCCGGCCACGCTGGATCTGGGGCTCGTGGATCTCTACGCCGGCGTTCTGGAGGCCATGAAGCTCGGCGCGGCGGCGACGTTTGTCATCAGCCATGACGAAGTGGAGATTTTGGAGTCAGAGCATGTGCCGGCGGGGATTGTAAATCCGGTGGAACCGGTGCTCCTTTCGAGGAAGCTGTGGGACGGCGACAGGATTGTGATGGTCAGCGACGGGATTTTGGAGGCAATGCCGGGAACCGATAAGGAGGGGACATTCCGCGATTTTCTATCCGGGCTTTTGGAGGCAGGCCCCCAGGAGACGGCGGAGATGATCCTGACGTTTGCGCTCTCCTTTGAGGGGCAGCCCATGGACGACATGACGGTGCTGGTGGGCGGCGTGTACGAGCGGTAGGAAGACGGCCGGAGGCCTTGCGCTGCCGGGGCATAGCGGCGTGCATGAACGGCAGGGAAAACGGCAGGGGAGGCTCATGCGCCGCCGGAGCAGGGCGCGCAGAGCTTCGGGAATTGGCAGGAAAGCCTTGCGCGCGGCGGAAAATGCCTGTATAATAGGCCTGACAGAAAGGGCAGCGGCATGAGCGGGCAGGAAACGGAAAAAAAGGTTTTGGAATTTATACGGGAACATCATATGGCAGACGGAGGAGAGGGCGTCCTGGCGGCCGTGTCGGGAGGCGCCGATTCCGTGTGCCTTCTTGTTATTTTAAAGGAGCTTTCAAAGCGGCTGGGGATCCGGCTTCACGCGTTCCACTTGAACCACGGGCTCCGGGGTGCAGAGGCGGACAGGGATGAAAAGGCTGCGGGAGACCTCTGTGAGAAATTGATGGTACCATATACGGCAGTAAAAGAAGACGTCAGGGCCTGGGCGCATGAGCATGGGATGTCGGAGGAAGAGGCCGGCCGCCATTTAAGGTATTTCCACCTGGAGGAGACGGCCGAAAAGTACGGTCTAAGCCGCATCGCCGTGGCGCACCACATGGACGACAGCGCCGAAACCGTGCTGTTCCATCTGTTCCGCGGGACAGGGCTTAAGGGGCTTTCGGGAATCCCGCCGGTCAGGGGGAACATCATCCGGCCGCTCCTTTGTCTGCGGCGCAGGGAGATTGAGGAATACCTTCGCGGGCGGGGAATCGGCTGGTGCGACGACTCCACCAACAGCCTTTCGGAATACAGCAGGAACAAGATCCGCAACGAGCTGATGCCATGGGCGGAGGAGAAGCTCAACGGGCAGGCGGCCGCCCATGTGCTTGCGGCGGCAGGGATTGCGGCCCAGGCCGATGCATATTTTGAGGCGCTGGCGGAAACCATTCTTTCAGACGGAAGAAGCAGCGGCGTGCCGGAATATGCCGTGGAGACGGCTGTTTTAGACGCGCAGCCGGAGATTGCGAGGGATTATTTGATCCGCGCCTTAATCGGCCGGGCGGCCGGCGGGAAAAAGGATATTTCCGCAAGGCATGTAAAAGCAGTGTTATCGCTTACGGGGCCTGGCGGCGGCGGACAAACGGATCTTCCGGGCGGCCTTACGGCAAGGCGCGGTTACCGGTATCTGGAGATTTTGGCAGAGAGCGGCGGGGATTTTAAGGAGGATGGCGGGCCGCTTGTTTTAGCCCCTTTAAAAGACGGCGGGACGGCGGCCGGGGAGTTTCCGGACGGCGGAGGGACTTTTGTCATGCGGCGGTTTGCGGCCGCCAGTGTGCCGGATTTTTCCAGAAACTTTCCAAAAAACCAGTGTACGAAATGGTTTGATTATGATAAAATAAAAGGCAACGTGTCTGTGAGGAGACGGCAGCAGGGCGATTTTTTCCTGATTTCCGGCGGAAAGAAGAAAAGCCTGAAGCGGTATCTGATTGACGAAAAGATTCCGAGGGAGGAACGGGAGCGGCTGTTCCTTTTTGCGGAGGGGAGCCATATCCTGTGGGTGCCAGGGCACCGCATCAGTGAATACTACAAGATATCAGAGACAACAGAAACAATACTGGAAATACAGATTTGCAAAGGAGAAAGACATGGCTGAAAAAATTCGGGTGTTGCTGAGTGAAGAGGAAGTAGATAAGAGGATCTGCGAGGTAGCAGAACAGATCAACCGTGATTATGCAGGAAAGGCAGTTCACCTGATCTGTATTTTAAAGGGCGGCGTATTCTTTACCTGTGAGCTGGCAAAGCGCCTTACGATGCCGGTTTCCCTGGACTTTATGTCGGTTTCCAGCTATGGGAGCGGCACGGAGTCTTCCGGCGTTGTGAAGATTATCAAAGACCTGGATGAGCCGTTGGAGGGAAAAAATGTCCTGATTGTGGAGGATATCATCGACTCCGGCAGGACGCTTGCGTACCTGATTGAAATTTTACAGAAGAGGGGGCCGAAGCAGATCGAGCTCTGCACGCTTCTTGACAAGCCGGAAAGACGTGTGAAAAAGCAGGTACAGGTAAAATATACATGTTTTGCGATCCCGGATGAGTTTGTGGTGGGCTATGGCCTGGATTACGACCAGAAATACCGCAATCTGCCGTTCATCGGAGTCGTGGAGCAGGAATAAGGAGGCAGTCAGTTGAAACAGAACCAGCAGATTCGGGGGCTTGGGCTTATTCTTCTTGTGGTGGCGCTGCTCACATTTGCGTCCAGCCTCACAAGGGGCGGCAGCCTGTTCAATGACAACATGTCCCATCAGGAATTCATGATGGCTATCGAGAATAAGACCATTGAGGCAGTGGAAATCCATCAGAACAAGCAGACGCCTACGGGGTGCCTTACGATCTTAATGACGGACGGCGACAGGCGCGACGTGCCGGTTTCCGACGTTATCAAGGCGGAACAGCTTTTAGAGGAAAACGGCATCGACTATGAACTCATGGATGTGCCTCAGGATAACTACCTGATGACCGTGATCCTGCCGATTGGGCTTTCGGCAGTCGTTATCATGTTCATCATGATGTACATGAACGCGCGGTTAAACAGCGGCGGCGGAAATTCCAAAATGATGAATTTCGGAAAAAGCCGTGCGAAGATGAGCCGCACCAACTCCATCAATTTTACCAAGGTCGCAGGGCTTGAGGAGGAAAAAGAGGAGCTGGAGGAGATCGTTGACTTTTTAAAGGAGCCGAAAAAGTACACGGACGTGGGCGCCAGGATTCCCAAGGGCGTCATTCTTGTGGGCCCTCCGGGAACGGGAAAAACTTTGCTTGCAAAGGCTGTGGCCGGGGAAGCCGGTGTTCCGTTCTTCTCCATTTCCGGCTCGGATTTCGTAGAAATGTTCGTCGGCGTGGGCGCGTCGAGAGTCCGCGACCTTTTTGAGGAGGCCAAGCGGAACGCCCCGTGCATTGTGTTCATCGACGAGATTGACGCCGTTGCGAGACGGCGCGGCACAGGCATGGGCGGCGGCCACGACGAGAGGGAGCAGACCTTAAACCAGCTTCTGGTGGAGATGGACGGCTTCGGCATCAACGAGGGCATCATTGTCATGGCGGCCACGAACCGCGTCGATATCCTTGACCCGGCCATTCTGCGTCCCGGCCGCTTTGACAGGAAGGTGGGCGTTGGCCGTCCGGATATCAAGGGCCGCGAGGAGATCCTCATGGTGCATTCCAAGGAAAAACCCCTGGGCGACGACGTGGATTTGAAGCGGGTGGCCCAGACGACGGCCGGATTCACCGGCGCCGATCTGGAAAACCTCATGAACGAGGCGGCAATCCATGCGGCAAAAGAAAACCGCCGCTTTCTTAAACAGAGGGACATCGACCAGGCCTTCGTGAAGGTGGGCATCGGCGCCGAGAAGAAGAGCAAGGTGATTTCCGAAAAGGAGAAGAAAATCACGGCCTACCACGAGGCGGGCCATGCGATCCTGTTCCATGTACTGCCGGATATGGGGCCAGTCCACACGATTTCCATCATCCCCACGGGCATGGGGGCGGCCGGCTACACGATGCCGCTTCCGGAAAAGGATGAGATGTTCAACACGAAGGGGAAGATGCTCCAGACGATCATGGTTTCCCTGGGCGGCCGGATTGCCGAGGAGCTGATTTTCGGCGACGTGACGACGGGAGCTTCCCAGGACATCAAGCAGGCCACGGCCATTGCAAGAGCCATGGTGACCCAGTACGGCATGTCGGAGAAGGTGGGCATGATTAACTATGGAAGCGACGAGGACGAGGTCTTCATCGGGCGCGACCTGGCCCACACAAGAAGCTACGGCGAGGACGTGGCGACGGCCATCGACGGCGAGGTGAAGCGGATCATTGATGAATGCTATGAAAAAGCGAAGCAGATCATCATGGAACATGAGCCGGTTCTCCATAAGTGCTGTGAAATCCTGCTGGAAAAGGAAAAAATTGGACAGGAAGAATTTGAGGCACTGTTTGTTTAATAAGTAAAGTTTGGCGGCGTTTGTGCAAAAGAAACATAAGCAGACGCCGCCTTTATTTTGCAAATATAAACTTTTGACAATAATTAAACAATGACTTGACAAAACGCACAAAAAATGTCCTGAAATTTTCTTATGTTTGTGCAGACTTATTCGGGAACGTATGCTATATTATAATGCGTAACCCCCCCCAATACATTATATAGTTTTTGCTATACCCCATAAGAGACATAATACCTTTTCCGAAGAAAGGCCAGCGATTCCCCGCTGGCCTTTTTTCTGCCGTAAATTTTTCATCTTCCTGATTTCACAGCAGAAATAACGTGCAAAACAAATGGATATCCTGTATAATAGAAGGTGGGTTTTTGCCTTTTTGAAGGCATGACATGGAAAACGGAGACAGGAATACGGAAGGGGGACTTTTCCCGTGAAAAAAGCGGCTCTGTTTTGTGATGAGACAATGGATTACCGGAAACCGGCAGAACCGGATGCCGGCGAGTGGGTGACTGTAAAATTCCGCACCGAGAAAGATGATGTGGATTCTGTATATATAATTTTTGACGGGCATGCGGAGCGGGTCAAACTGGAAAAAGCGGAATCGGACGGGCGGTTTGACTATTACGCGACGGCCTTCCAGGTGGATGAGGAGCCAGTCTTTTACTATTTTGAGATTGCAGACGGCAATGAGGTCTGTCATTATACGCGCCTCGGGGTGGCGGAGGATCTGGGAAAGCATTTGATGTTTCGGATTACGCCAGGCTTTCACGTGCCGGACTGGGCCAAGGGCGCCGTCATGTACCAGATTTTTGTGGACAGATTCTGCAACGGCGATAAGACCAACGATGTGGAATCCGATGAATATGTGTATATCGGTTATCCGGTCACGAAGGTGGAAAACTGGGAGGAAGGCCTCTCGGTCATGGATGTGGACCGGTTTTACGGCGGCGATTTGAAGGGAATCTGGGATAAGCTGGATTATATTGAGGGGCTTGGCGTCGAGGTTATCTACTTAAGCCCGATTTTCGTGTCGCCGTCCAACCATAAATACGACTGTCAGGATTACAGCCATGTGGATCCCCATTACGGAGTGATTGTAAAGGACGCTGACGGCCTTGTGACGGACAATGCGGCGGACAATGGCGGCGCGGAAAAGTATGCCGTGCGGACGACGGATCCTGCAAATTTAGAGGCCAGCGATAGATTTTTTGCGGAGTTTGCAGCCGAGGTGCACCGACGCGGGATGCGGCTTCTTCTGGACGGCGTGTTCAACCATTGCGGTTCCTTTAACCGCTGGCTGGACCGGGAGCGGATTTACGAGAAAAACGGCGGGTATGAGCCGGGGGCATATGTGACGGAAGAGAGCCCCTACCGAAACTTTTTCCGCTTCCGCGACGAGAAAGGCTGGCCGTGCAACGGCTCTTATGAGGGCTGGTGGGGGCATGACACGCTTCCGAAGCTCAACTATGACGAGGATCCGAAGTTAATGGAGTATATCATGGAGGTGGGGAGAAAGTGGGTTTCCGCGCCCTACTTCGTCGATGGCTGGCGGCTTGATGTGGCGGCAGACCTGGGCCATTCCGCAGAGTTTAACCATGCGTTCTGGCGGCAGTTCCGTGAGAACGTGAAGGCGGCGAACCCGGATGCGCTTCTTCTGGCAGAGCACTACGGCGATGCGTCGCCGTGGCTGGCCGGCGACCAGTGGGACACGGTCATGAACTATGACGCGTTCATGGAGCCGCTCTCCTGGTTCCTCACAGGGCTTGAAAAGCACAGCGACCGGAGCGATCCCCATGCCTACCAGAACAGCCAGGCATTTTTCAGCACCATGCTCTATAACATGAGCCGGATGCAGACGCCGTCTCTGATGGCGGCGATGAATGAGATTTCAAACCATGACCACTCCCGTTTCCTTACGCGGACGAACCGGACGGAGGGGCGCCTGTACTCCAAGGGGCATGAGGCGGCTTCCGAGGGGATCAATTACGGGATTTTCCGGGCCGGCGTCGTGGTGCAGATGACGTGGCCGGGGGCGCCGACGGTTTATTACGGCGACGAGGCCGGCGTCTGCGGCTGGACGGATCCGGATAACCGGCGGACGTATCCCTGGGGACATGAGGATCTGGAGCTGATTGAGTTCCACCGTTACCTGATTGGGATCCGAAAGAAGAATAAGGTGTTCCGGAACGGATCGTTTAAGCCGCTTCTGGCGGAGAACGGCATGATCGCCTACGGGCGGTTTACCAGGGAGCGGGCCGGCGTCGTGGCCGTCAACAGCACGGGCCGGTGCCAGGAGGCGAAGATTGCCGTCTGGGAGGCCGGTGTCCGTCAGGAAACCATGGTGCGGGTCATGGAAACTACGGAAAAATGGTACAACGTGGGAAAACTAAAATTCCCTGTCACCGACGGGATCCTGACGGTGAAGATGGAACCGTATTCGGCTGTGATTTTTGAGGAAAAAATGCAATAAATCGTAGTACCGGGGGCAGTTGTATGCGGCGTTATCTGCCAAACCCGTATTTGAAGATTGCGGTCAATGGCTTTTTTGTGGTGCAGTCCTCTGTGTCCCGGTCTGCCCGGCCGTCGACGAGAGAGAAATAACAGATAAGTCTCCTGTAATGCTGCAAAACAGTGTTGACTGCCTCCGGCTCCAGTTCCGCAAGGCATAGAAATCCCCCCTCTTCCTCCACAAAGGGCTGTGTATGGTTGACGGGGGGATTATTGCGTACCCGGAATGAATCATTTTAAACAGTTCTTTATCTTCCTGGGCGCTGCCGCCTCCCCTCAGATTCACACAGGCATACATCGCCTTTCCATTCCGATACGTCATCTGCCAGAAGGGATACTTGAGAATCCCAGGGATGTTTTGTTTGTTGAGCACCGGGGGGAGAGCTGATAGAAGGAATGTTTTATTTGTAAATTTTTCCCCTTGCATAATTTCCTCAAAATGGATATACTATAAGTAAGAAAGTAGGAAAATACAACTTTCGCGCTCAAAATAAGGGAGATGATATTATGCTGGCTGAACTACGGCAGAAATCGCAGGTTACCATACCGAAGGATATTATCGTCAAGCTTGGCCTCTCGGAAGGTGATAAGCTTGACATTTTTGAGAAAGACGGTACCATTTGCATCATACCGGTAGTTGTTTATCCCAAAAACTACCTATCCGAACTCCGGGAAGAAATTGACAACGTCAAAGCAAAGATTGCATCCGGAGAACAGCCTCTTTTTGATAGCGTGGATGCTCTGTTTGACAAATTGGAGAGGGATTGATGGCATATGAGTTTACCTTTACACCTCGTTTCCAGAAACATTTTAAGGATTTGACCGTTCAGGAAAAAAGCAGCTTAAAAACAAGCTGGAACTCCTGGCTCAGAACCCATCCCACCCGTCATTACGGACAAAGCGGATTCAAGGGACATCAGATCTCTTTGAGTGCAGCGTCAACATGGATATTCGCATTATTTGGTATTATGAGGGAGATAAAATAATTATTCTAGTGGATGTCGGACATCACGACATCTCAAAACAATTTTAACAGTAATGAGGATATGTCCCGAATTTTATATATTATCCGGGACATATTTTAAAGCTGTCGGGTTTATCTCTTTTTACAGGTTCTCTAATGCCACCTCAATATCCCCGTCAATACAGAAGGAGCGTTCCTTTATCTCCGGCGGAGCATAGGCTTCCCCGGCATTTATACAGGCATACACCGCCTTCGGATTCTGGTATGCCATCTGCCAAAACGGATACTTAATAATCCCCGGGGTGTTACCACCCACACCCAATTCCAAATAGAGGATATGCGATCCCACATGACGACGAATAAAATCATCATACCGACACGCAGCAGCGTGCCAGCCCTCATCCTCCACAAATGTGCTGTCTGCCCGCAGATTCATCGACATGGGCGCGCCGCAGACAGGACAGCGGGGGACTAATTCGCCTGGTATTTTCATGTCCTTTTGCTCTGCAAACATTCTTCTGACAGCCGTTTCATTGTCGTATGTTTTCTTGTGACAGGGCTTAGAACACTGCCACAAGCCATAGTCGCCCTGCGTATAAAACAATCTGCCTTTATCAAATCCGGCTTTCTGAAAGCAGTGGTCTACATTGGTTGTCAGCACAAAATAATCCTTGTCCCGTACCAGTTCCAAAAGGTTCTGATAAACAGGCTTTGGAGCGTCCATGTAACGGTTGATATAAATGTATCTGCTCCAATATGCCCAGTGTTCCTCTAATGTTTCAAAAGGATAAAAGCCACCGGAATACATATCGTGAAAACCATATTTCTCAATAAAATCTCCAAAGTGTTTTTCAAAACGCTCTCCCGTATAAGTAAATCCGGCAGAAGTGGAAAGCCCGGAACCGGCACCGATCACCACCGCGTCCGCTGCATGAAGCTCCTGCCTGATCCGTTCCATATTATCGCAATAGGCGCTTGTAAATTTCATAGTCGCTGTCCTTAAAAACATTGAAAATCACCTCGATCTTGTCTGGATTCTTCTGCTGCCATTCCCTGACCGTCTGTATGGCAATCTGTGCTGCCAGTTCGTTAGGGAAATGAAATTCGCCGGTGGAAATGCAGCAGAAAGCAATGCTTTTCAAGCCATAAGCCGCCGCCAATTCCAGACAGGAACGGTAGCAGCCTGCCAGTAGTTCCCGATCTGTTCGGGTAACGGCTCCATGAATGATAGGGCCGACAGTATGCAATACATACCGACAGGGAAGATTATAGGCATTTGTAATTTTTGCCTTGCCGGTGGGTTCTTCTTCTTTCTGCCCGGCCATGATACGGGCGCACTCCAGACGGAGCTGAACGCCTGCGTAGGTGTGAATGGCATTATCAATACAGCCGTGACAGGGAACAAAGCAGCCCAGCATCCCACTGTTTGCCGCGTTGACAATCCCATCTGCGGCAAGAGTGGTAATGTCGCCCTTCCAGAGATATAAGCCTGCCTGCACCGGCGTTAAATCCGCAACTTTTGTAATGCCTCTTTCGGACAGCCGTGTTTGAAGGTAACGATCCTGCTCCCGCAAAAATTCCTCGCTGACGGGAGCAGGCAGGCGTACATTCATGAGACTGCGAAGAAGCAGCCGTTTATCTGACAGGTTTGCAGGAACACCGGTATTTTGATATTCCCCGCGTTCATTTAATAAATACCGAAGCAGGAAGTCGATACGCTGCTCCTGTGTCCGTTTCTGTGTCATAAACATGCCCTCCTTTCAACAGCCCCTACCGGACAGACCTCAAAGCAATTCCCACAATGCAGACAATGCTCCTGTTCAATCAAAACGGGCTTTTGGGTTATATCAATACATTTCTGCGGGCATTTGGAATCGCATCGTTTACAGCCAATGCACTGATCCGTTACAAAATAACCGGTCTTCTTCTCCTGTGCGCCGCCGAAAGAGAAAGTTTCCCGTTCAATCGGCCGTTTTGAGAGGTCAAACCATTCGCCGGTTCCCTCATAGATTTTGAAAACGGTAAGGGTGCTGCGGGAACGTACATCGGGATAAATTTTTTCCATGTATGGATTTTTTTCAAACAGGGCCGGCAGTCTGTCCGGGCCAGTTTCCTGCACTTTTCCCTGTACGGATACTGCTGTGCAGGAAAGAGTATCTTTTCCCTTCATGGCGGTAAAAGCAATATTGTCATTGGCTTTTAGGCGGTCATAAAAGTTTTTTCCTCTTGCAGTCAGAAAGTAAAGGCCGCTTTCGTCATAGTCCATGATGTCAATGGCGCAGGTAACAGGCCGTCCCTCGCTGTCTACGGTTGCAAAAACGGTGGAATGAATTTCTTCCATAATATATTTCAGATAACCTCTTGCCTGCATAACGCACCTCCTGTTTCTGGCTGTCCTTTAAAATAGGGGTAAGCCGTTTATAAAGAAATTTTGTCTCGAAAACAAGCAGCGATAGCTGTCTTTTTGGTTTTGCAGGATTATAATAATTCCGTAATTTCTGCTTGTAAAGTAAGCACATTATTGTACCGTAGTTACTAAAAGGAAACTATTGAAGGAGAGTGAGCAAGTTAAAGAATTGCCCGCCTGCCCGGTGGAATCAATGCTTATGTTCATTGAAGACAAATGGAAAGTCCTCATTCTGCGCGATTTAATGACTGGAACAATGCGGTTCGGAGAACTCAAAAGTACGCAGAGGTTCCTCCTCGGGTGGAATACCGTATGGCAGAGCCAGGGAAAAGCTTTGTTCCTTGAACAAAAAATGCTTGCTTTTTCATGATTTTTATGATATCATTTTGACTTGTCAGAATGATATGGGCGGATTCCCGAGTGGCCAAAGGGGACAGACTGTAAATCTGCTGCAATTTGCTTCGGTGGTTCGAATCCACCTCCGCCCATTTGTTCGTGCCCAGATAGCTCAGTTGGTAGAGCAGAGGACTGAAAATCCTCGTGTCGCTGGTTCGATTCCAGCTTTGGGCATTTTTCTTATTTGCGGGTGTAGTTCAATGGTAGAACACCAGCCTTCCAAGCTGGATACGTGGGTTCGATTCCCATCACCTGCTTTTTTGATTGGTCAGCCGGAGCCTTGATTTATCAGGGTTCCGGCTGATTTTTTACTGTTTCATATCCGGGTTTTCGGGGTAGACCAGGGTAGACCTGCTACACCGCCAAGGCTCTTTCCATATCCTCCTCATTTTCCACCTGTGTTTTTCGGTTAAAGCAATAATTCTTGTAGGTGGTGCGCTCGTCCTCATGTCCAGCTTGCTTGCGAACCTCATTGATATTGATTCCTCCGTCAATCAGGGAGGAAATATAACTTTTCCGTATTTTATGTTCGCTCTTTGGGTCAATGTTAATATGGTCACAGTATTTCCTTAACCGATAGTCAACCGCCCTTGGATTGATACGCCTTCCGCCATGGACAAACAGAAAGCCCTCATCCTTATAGCCTTGAGAACGATTATGTGCCAGAATCGTCTGAATTATCTTCCTTGCCTCTTTTGTCAGAAAGATATAGCGGTCGCCAGCGGATGATTTCAAATGTTCCACAATCTTCCACTCGGAGAAACTCCATGTACCATCCGGACGCTGCTTTGCTTGTCTTTGAGCCATCCGCTGAATATGGAGATATTTCCCATCCCTTGTAATGTCGCTTTCTTTCAATGCCACCAGTTCTCCTATTCTGACACCAATCTGAAAGGCAAGCGGAATCGCAAGAGCCGTAGTACAGCCCTTCTTCTGGAAATCCTCCCATGCCTCTTTTTCTACCGCCGGCCGTTCCCATGTCAAAAACACCTGTGTGGAATCATCCGGCTTTTTCTTTTTGACAAACAGCTTGCTGTCAATCTTGAATTGGCGAAATGGGTTTGTCACTAACAGTTCATGGTCAACGCACCAATCAAGAATTTGCCGGATAATAATAGACATATTGTAATACTGCGTTTTTGTCATATTACAGTCACGTATTTTTTTCAATGTCCATTCCTTTAAATCGGCTTTTGTCATAGAACGAATCTTCCAGTCAATAATAGGGTCTTGGAGATAATAAGCAGTCCAATCGCTGTCAATTCTGCGGATATAACTGCTGGCAGTCGTTTCCAGCGCCTTAACTTTCAGCCATACGGGATAAATTGCCCTTAAGGTAGAAAAACGCTCCTGCTGGGCCTCCAGTTGCTTTTGTCGCTCCTGTTTCTGGTAAAAATCAATAATTTTTCGCTCCAGTTTTTCTTGGGTAACAGCGGTGACCGGCATTCTCCCTTTTGGTTTATCCGGGGCCGGAAGATAGGAAAGGTATCTACCTTTTTCATTCTTCCAGATATGATAAAAGTTGTCAATGTGCTGTTTCAGAATTTTCTGCTCTATTTTATACTGTTTTTTCATCTCTATTAAATCGAGCAGTTCTTCCTCGTCTATGGTATCCATCATACCAACTTCCAGCAACTTTGTCCATAGATTCTGTGTATTCGCTATGCTTGTGCGGATTTCATTCTGGGAAACTTTCTGTCGCTTCATAGAAATCCCGCCTTTGATATAATAATATGTCTTGCAAAAATATTATAGACAATTAAGAAACAAAGGTAAAATGTCGGTATTTTTGCTCCTGTCTTAAAAAAAGATGTAGAAGTTCATACAAATCAAGCAATATAAAAGATAGAATTTCTAAAAAATTGGGAAACCAAAATTATAGGTACAGAGTTGTCGAAAATCATTCTCTTTTATTCACATTAGAAATTGATAAATAAAATGTAGAAATTGCAAGAAAATTATAATTCATAAATAATATATTAAATTTTCTAATATATTGCCATTCAAATAAAATCAAAATTGGTTCAAGAGGAAAGCCTAAAAAAATGAATATAAATTGATTCTGACAAACAAGTGCTAATGAGCAACGCTTCTTTTTCCGATTTTTCTGCGCAAAATATAGCATTTTAGGAAAAAAGAAATATTATACAAAAAGAAAAATGTAGAAACGAATCAAATTTAAATTTTTTTCAGTTTTGACCTAATGAACCAATTTTGATAATGGGAAATCAAGGATAAGGGGTTCGGCAGTCTGTCCGGTTTAAAAGATAGTCGGTGCTGACATGATATAAGTCTGCAAGATTGCAAAGAATATCCAACGGAATTGAACGGGTCCCATTTTCATAATGCGCATATGTCCGTTGAGCAATATTCAGTTTATAAGCAACATAAGTTTGTGTCCAGAATTGCTCCTCCCTCAAGTCTTGCAGGCGTTCATATTTCATAGGCCAATCTCCTTTTTGAAATATTATAGGTTAGAACAATTTGGGCTATTGACCTTTGGAACAAAATGGGCTAAACTTATATTATCATCAAAAAATCTACACTATGGAGGAGGAAAAAACATGGATTTTCCCGGTATTAAAAAAGAGTATATGGAACAGATAGGTAAGCTAGAAAGTTGGATTGCGCAGATTAAACAAAATATAGAAAAGACTACAGAGGAATCTATGCTTGATTCAAAGGTAATTGACCAGATGATTAAAGATATGCAGGAGGGCTTAGACGGGTTGAAAACAGCAAACAAAAAAGGAGAACTTTTTAAAACTTTGTGCGCTATACAGCTAAAAATACACGAATTAGCGTTGTTATTAGCATCTATTGAAAAAGAGAAAGAATTCAAAATAACATCTTCCGATTTAGCTGGGCTTATTACAGAAATAGAGGAATATACCTTAGAAATTTAGGGGGATATCAATGAGAAAAAGTATTATTATTGGATTAGGTTTAGGTTTATGCGTGTCTTTCAACGCATATGCTGGTGAATGGAAACAAGATAGCAATGGTTGGTGGTGGCAGAATGATGATGGAACATTTCCGACAAACTGCTGGCAGTGGTTGGATGGGAATAGCGATGGTATTTTCGAGTGTTACTTTTTTGGAAATGACGGTTATCTGCTGTCTAATACTCAAATCGAGGGCTATCAGGTCGATACAAATGGCGCTTGGATAGAGAATGGACATGTTCAAACAAAAGGCGCAGAAGAATCTGTAAGCGAAGATACGGAATTAATGTTACAGTTAACACTTTCTGATTTTCCGGATGATATGCCGGCTATTGTAAAACAAAAAATAGAGTCTTTAGGTATTGCCTGGCCTGGTACTAATCAATATTTAAAGATAAAGGATTGGTATTACTGTTTAGGATGGGATTATGGGCCGGAAACGTTTAAATATAATTGGTATTTAACACGCGGAAAAGAAGATGGAAGTGTTGTAGAGGTACTTCATACGTTTGTGGAGGGGTTAGGTGGTTGGCCTAGCGGCATAGAATTAAGTGCAAGACAAGGTAAATTATGCTTTGGTAATGGGAGTAAATATTATCAATACGATTTACGCACGAATCAAGTTCGAGAGACAACAAAAGAAATGAATAATTCTTTAAAGCAGTCTCTAGGAAGTTATAATCCTCATGATAATTTGTATTATTTATGTGACATCAAAGAGGGGATTTTATATGTAAAAAATTATAAAAATGAGACAATTCGAACAGTAAGATTAAGTGCTACACTCCCAGAGTTCAGTAACAGTGATGTGGTTTATTATGGAGAATTTCCCCGTGGTTTTACCGACCATACAGAAACGATAGCTTATGTCTTTGCAGTACCGGGGAAGCAATTTTTGGGAGCCTCCCAATACACCGTAGAAATAGAAATTGACATTAACACCGGCGAAGTTATTAGAATTACAAGATAAAGGGTGTCGTTATGAATAGTGAAATAACAAAACGCAGGAAGCCATTATAAGGAACCGTATTTTGTTTATGCCGGTTTTCGTGACGATTCAGAATTTTATGGTCAATAACTCATAAAAAGCCGCCGCTGTCCGCGGCGGCTTCCTTCATCTAAAGCAGGGTAGACCAAGGGGTAGACTTGAAAGAACCGCCCTCAAACCTCCTTGATTTTCTTTGTTTTCCCGCTCTTTGTTGGGTTCGATTCCCATCACCCGCTTTTTTTATTTGAGCGCCGGAGCCTTATTTTATGAGGGGTTCCGGCGCTTTTCCCATGCTCTGAAAAGGCTGCTGCGTGGGTAGAGTGGGGTAGAGTAAGAGAAAAATCCCGGTACCTCTTGCCCCTGTCTGACTCCATGTGCTAAAATGATACCACAACTCCACAATCTGCTAAAGAGAAAGTCAGAGACTTGGCTAAGATACCATTCTGATGAAGATACGAAAAAAGAATGGAGGAAAGGTTTATGAGGAACGAATCAAACGAGATTGTGGAAAAGACACGAACGGTGCAGGCGGAGGCGCAAGAGATTTGGGAACACATAGGAATATCCAATGACTTTCTGTTTGGAAAGCTGATGCGAAGCCGACCGGGATTGTGCAGGAAACTGCTGCGGCGGATTCTGCCGGAGTTAGACATTGCCCGCATCGAGTTAGTTGAGACACAAAAGACGATCCGGGAGGATCAGGATGCCCGTGGAGTGCGGTTGGATGTGTACGTGCGGGATGAGGCGGAACGAGTGTACAGCATCGAGATGCAGATGGCAGACACAAAAGAACTTCCCCGGCGCAGCCGGTACTATCAGGGGATGATTGATCTTCAGCTGTTGGAACGGGGAGAATTGTACCGGTCGTTAAATGACACTTATATCATTTTTATCTGTCCCTTTGATCTGTACGGAACCGGGCGGCATCGCTACACATTCGCAGGAGCCTGCCAGGAAGACCCTAAGGTGATGATTTCAGACGGTGCGGTGCGGATATTTCTAAATGCCAGGGGGACAATGGATGATGTCAGCAGCAGCTTGAAAGCATTTTTGGACTATGTGGCCGGGATTCTGACGGAAGATCCATTCGTGCAGGAACTGGATGAGGCGGTGGCGGAAGCCCGGAAAAATCGAGAATGGAGACATGAGTATATGACACTGTATCTGCGGGATCAGGAAAATTTGGAGAAAGGCCGTGCGGAGGGACTGGCAGAAGGACTAGAGCGAATGATTGCCGCTCTGAAAAAGTACGGCGTTCCAAGGGAGGAAATTATAAAAACGGTGCAGGAGAATTATGACCTGACGGAGGACGAGTTAAATCAGTACCTGGACTAGGGATGGTTAGCGGATGGCAAGGCGGGAGACAAAAGCCGCTTTCATCACCTGCCTTGTTCCCCCGACCGTGTTCGGGGGATTTTTTGTGCCCTGAAGCGGAGTCCTCTCACTCAAATTATAGAAAAAACCGATGAATAAATATTTCAATATAGATATTTTCTATTTAACTTCCGAAGCCCTTCGCGCTATACTAAACAAAGCCGAAAGGCCAAAAATGACTATGAAAAAGAGAGGTACTTATTATGCATTTCAAGAAATTAGCACGCGTTATGGCGCTGTCCTGCACGCTACTGGCTGCATCCCTGACATTTGCAGGCTGCCAGAACGCCGCAGAAGAGACAACGGCTGCTGAGACAACCGTAAGCGAGACGACGGCAGAGTCCACAGAGGCTGAGACAGAAACAGAAGCCGAGACAACGGCGGAGGAATCCGCAGAGGAGACTGAGGCGGCGGCCGCAGAAGCAGGCGCTTTCGACGGACAGCTTGACTTCGCAGGCTCTTCCACGCTGGCTCCGGTTGTTTCCCAGATCGGCGAGTCCTTCATCGCTGAGTTCGGCACATGGGACAAGGTAGACGCTTCCTTCCCGGCCGATGAGATTAAGATCAACGTGGTTTCCGGCGGTTCCGGACAGGGTGTAAAAGCCGTTCTTGATAAGACGAGCGAGTTTGGTATGCTGGCCCGCGGCGTAAAGGACGAGGAGAAGGAGCAGATTGCGGATATGCAGGAGTTCCAGATCGGAATTGATGCTCTGACCCTTGCCGTAAACCCCAATAACCCGATCACGGAAGTAAAGGATAACCTGACAAAAGATGAGATCGTCAAGATTTTCTCCGGCGAGTATGCAAACTGGAGCGACCTGGATCCGTCCCTTCCGGAAAAGGAGATCGTTGTCATTACCCGCGACATCAGCGGCGGTGCTCATGAAGTATTCCAGGAGAAGATCATGGGAGATGCCCAGGTAAAGCCGGAGGCCATCCAGGCTGCATCCATGGGTGCCCTTGTACAGAAGATCATTGACAACGAGTACGCCATCGGTTATGCTTCCTTTGGCGTTGTAAATCAGAACGAAGGCAAAGTAACTCCGTTAAAGGTAGACGGCGTAGAAGCTACGGAAGAAAACATCATCAGCGGTGACTACATCATCCAGCGTCCGCTGATCCTGATTGCGTCCGGTGAGCTTTCCGCTGAGAACCAGGCATTCATGGAGTATGTCCAGGGCGAGACCGGAGCCAGCATCATCACCGAGCTTGGCTTCATCGTCACAGCCGCAGAGTAATTTGCCCATAAAAAGGATTTGCTGCCTGTCCGTCCCCAGCCGGGGCGGATGGGCTTCCTTTGTATTCCGGCGTTTTTTTGACCCGGAGGATGGCGGAATGGAAAGGAAGAAAGGAGAAAAAACGTGAAGCGATTTGGCGACCGCGTCTTTCATGGGATCGCGGCGGCGGGAGCAGCCATTTCCGCGCTGCTGGTTCTGTTCGTACTGTTTTATATTGTAAAGGAGAGCATGCCGTTTCTTTCGGCCGGTGCGGGCCGTCTGTTTGACGGCAAGTCCTGGAGCCCGCTGGCGCCGGAACCGTCGTTTTCCATTGTGCCTATGATTGCGGCTACGGCGGCGGTTTCCCTTTTAGCTGTGGTTATGGCTTTGCCGGTGGGGCTCGGCTGTGCGTTTTTCCTGTCCTTCTGCGTCAGCGAGAAACCGGCGAAGACGGCACTGGCGTTTATCGACATGCTGGCCGGCGTGCCGTCGGTGATTTTCGGCTTCGTCGGCCTGGCTGTCCTGGTGAAGTGGATGGAGAAAACCCTGGACATGGCTACCGGGGAGAGCGTCCTGGCTGGCGGGATCCTTTTGGCCGTCATGCTGCTCCCGTATTTCGTCACCGGCTGCTACGAAACCATTGAAAAGGGGAAAGAGCTCTACGGAAACGCCTCCCTTTCCCTGGGCGTGTCCTCCTGGTACACCATGCGCCATGTGATCCTGCCGTTTTCTAAGGGCAGCATCGCGGTCAACACGCTTCTGGCTCTCGGCCGCGCCATGGGAGAGACCATGGCAGTCATGATGGTGATGGGAAATTCGCCGGTTTTTCCGAAACTTCTCGGCCGCTCGGAGACGATTCCGTCCCTGATCGCTCTGGAGATGGGGACGGCGTCCTATAAAAGCGACCATTACGCAGCCCTTTACTCGGCGGCCCTCGTCTTGATGGGGATGCTGCTTGTGATTCAGATTACGGCGCGGATTCTCGAAATCCGCTTTGGAAGAAAGGAGAACAGCCATGAAGCGAAATAGGATTTTTGCCGTGTGGGTGGTGGTTTCCGGGCTTCTGGCCCTGGGGATTACCTTCTGGCTGTTCCTCTTTCTTCTATATAAAGGAGGCAGCCTGGTTTCGCCGGAGTTTTTTCTGGAGGAACCAAAGGGGATGCCGCTTGGAACCGAGGGCGGCGTTTTCCCGGCCATTGTGGGCTCTCTGCTTCTCGGCGGGCTTTCCGGCCTCATGGGCGGCTTTTTGTCCCTCTGCACATCGGTGTATCTGGTGTTTTACTGTGAAAAACGGTGGTTAAAGCGGCTCATCATGGACGCGCTTCAATGTCTGGCAGGAGTCCCGTCCATTGTTTTAGGGCTTTTCGGGTACAGCCTGTTTCTCATGTCATTCGGACTGAAAAGAAGTCTCCTGACGGCGTCCATGACCCTGGCGATCATGGTGATCCCGTTTATCACCCTGCGGCTCCAGAAGGCCATGGAAGAGACGTCGAAGGAGCAGTTCGTGACGTCTTTGAGCCTGGGGCTTCCAAAAAGCCATACGATCCTCTGTCTCGTCTTCCCTGTGTGCCTGCGGCGGATTTTAACGGCCCTGGGCCTTGGAATCGGCTTTGCCATGGGGGCGACGGCCCCGATCATGTACACGGGGGCCGTGGTTTCCGGCGGTGTGCCGGACTCGGTCATGGATCCGGTCATGGCGCTGCCCATGCACCTTTACACGCTGGCAAGCACGGGAATTTCCATGGACATGGCTTATGCCACGGCCTTCGTCCTGATCGTGCTGCTTCTGATTATCAACCTGCTCTGCCATTTTGCGGGAGCCTTTAAAGGAGACAGGACATGGAAAAAATAGCTTTGGATATCAGGAATCTTTCCGTCAGCTACGGGAAGAATACGGTGTTGAAAAATCTGGATCTCGCTGTGCCGAAAAACAGGATTACGGCCATCATCGGCGGCTCCGGCTGCGGGAAGTCCACGCTTTTAAAGGCCGTCAACCGGACGGCAGAAGAGTACGGGGCAAAAGTCTCGGGAACCGTGACATTAGACGGGGAGAACGCCTTTTCCCTTCCGGCCGAGGCGCTAAGGCGGCGGATCGGCATGGTGTTCCAGACGCCGGTCACGTTCCCGTTTTCGATTTATAAGAACATGCTGTATGCACCGAAATATTTTAAACGCTTCACAAAGGCCCAGGCGGACGAGCTGGTTTCTTTGTATTTAAAGAAGGCCGGCCTTTATGAAGAGGTAAAGGATCAGCTCGGCATGCCGGCCACAAGGCTTTCCGGCGGCCAGCAGCAGAGGCTTGCCATCGCCAGGTGCCTGACGGTGGAGCCGGAGATCCTTCTTTTGGACGAGCCGTGCTCGGCTCTCGATGTGAAAAATACGGCCCACATCGAGAAGCTTCTTCTGGAATTAAAGGCCGACTACACGATCCTGATCGTCACCCACAACCTGGCCCAGGCCAGGCGCATCGCCGACGCGGTGATCTATATGGAAGACGGGGAAATCATCGAAGCCGGGACGCCGGACGAGCTTTTCGGCGCGCCGAAGGATGAGAGGACGAAGGCATACCTGGCGTATCTGGCCGGAAATTAGAATAGGGAAATGAAGGACGCGCTGCCGCGGGAAAAACGGCGGCGCTTTTTTTCGTCCAAAAGGAAAACATGACGGGAGCCAATTTGAATCTCCACCAAAAACCCAAATCCATTTTTGGCTATTCTGCTGAAAAATACGTTTTAAAGGTCATTTGTAGATATTTATCTTGACATATAATTACTTATAACAATATAATATGAATCAGCGAAATGTACAGAGGTGTAAAATTCAAAAATCATAAGGAGGCATGGCAATGAACCTGGACTTATATCTGAAGCAGCTTGAAGAGCTTGTGAATATCGACAGCGGCTCCAGAAATGCGGCTGGAATTACCCGGGTGGCGGATAAACTGGCTGAGTGGTACGAGGAATTGGGCTGGAACGTGGAGCGGATCCCCGTCGGCGAGGAGACCGGGCCGGTGCTTCTCATCACGAACCGTCCGTCCGACCGCTACGACGTGATGTTCATCGGCCACATGGATACGGTCTTTCCGGACGGCACCGCCGAACAACGCCCGTTTCGGATCGAAGGGGAGAATTACTACGGCCCTGGCGTGGGAGATATGAAAAACGGCGATGTAGCCATGTATCATGTGGCGGCAAACCTGCCGAAGGAAGTTCTGGACAGGCTCTCCATTGCCATGGTTTATAACCCTGATGAAGAGATCGGCTCCGTCTATTCCAAAGAGGCCACCGACGCCATCGGAAGCAAGGCGGATTACATATTTGTCATGGAGTCCGCAGGGCAGAAGGGCACGAGGCACTGCTTTGCTAGAAAGGGTTCCATGGGCTATGAAATCGAGTTCCATGGGATTGCGGGCCACGCCGGCTTCATGTTCGAGGTGGAGAATGCTTCGGCCATTCTCGAGATGGGAAATTACATTGTAAAGCTCATGGGCCTTGCGAGCCGGGAAGAGGACACTACGGTCAACGTCGGCATCGCCCAGGGCGGAACGGCCGTAAACGTGGTTGCAGACTTTGCAAAGCTCAGCGTGGGGATGCGGTTTAAGAAGGATTCGGAGCGGCTGCGGTTAAAAGAGGCTGTGGAGGCTATGGTAAACGGCGAGCCGTTTGTCCCGGGCGTCCGGACAGAAATCGTTTCGTCCAGGGAGACCATGCCGTTTGTGAAGACGGAGGAAGCCGCAAGGTTTGTGGAGCGCATGAAGGAGCTGGCTGACGAGTTAGGAATCCCGTTTGCGGAAAAAGACCGGGGCGGCCTTTCCGATGCCAACCATCTCTCAAGATGCGGGCACGCCATTGTTTTGGACGGAATGGGGCCGCACGGAGCCAATGACCACAGCGAGAAGGAATATGGCTATATTGGCTCGGTAGAACCTTGTATCCGGCTGCTTGTGCGGATCCTTGAGGATCTGGCGGACGGGAAATAGCCGAAAGAGGAGGGGTTACACTTGCTGAAATATGTAGTAAAACGACTTTTATATGCGATTCCCGTGTTCCTCGGGATCACATTTGTGATTTATCTTCTGATTAACCTGGCGCCCGGCGGCCCTCTTGCCATCCTGGCATCGTCCGGCGAGATGTCCCAGGCCGATCTGGAAGCCATGAAGGTCACTTTGGGCCTCGATAAGCCCATTGTTGTCCGGTATTTTCTCTGGCTCGTGGATCTGTTCCGCGGCGATCTGGGAACCTCTTACCGGACTTCTCAGGACGTGGCGATGATGATTTCCCAGAGAATCATCCCGTCCTTAACGCTGACCGGCGTCGGTATCCTGGGCGCCATCATCATCGGCATCCCGTTGGGAATTATTTCCGCTTATAAGCCGAACTCCATCTGGGATCACATCAGTACGTTTGTGGCCTTCATCGGCGCATCGGTTCCCAGCTTCTTCTTAAGCCTTCTTCTTATTTATATCCTGGCTGTGAAGATGAAGTGGTTCCCCACAAGCGGCATGTACTCCTCCGGCGGCGGGGATGTCATGGACATGCTGCACCATCTGGCCCTGCCGGCCTTCGCCTGCGGGATCCAGCCCATCGGAAACTACATCAAGCAGACGAAATCCAGCGTCCTTGAGGTGTTGAACGAAGAGTACATCAAAACGGCGCGTTCCAAAGGCCTTACGAATACGGTCATCATTCTGAAGCATGCATTCCGCAACGCCCTGATCCCGATTGTCACGACGGTCAGCTTAAGCATTCCGTTCTTAATCGGCGGCGCCGTTGTGGTTGAGCAGATCTTCGCATGGCCGGGAATCGGAAGCCTTATGATTACAGCCATCACAAGCCGCGATTACCCGGTTATCATGGGCGTGGCCGTCCTGATCTGTGTGGTTGTCTTAGTGGCAAACCTGATCCTGGATCTGGTTTACGCGGCTCTCGATCCGAGAATCGAATTCAAATAAGGGGGTGCCGGAGAGATGAGAGAAATTTTTAAGAGCCAGGCAATGAAAAAATTCTTACATAATAAAAAGGCCATGCTCGGCCTGGCAATCGTCGTCCTGCTGGTGCTTGCCGTTCTGTTTATCCCTCTGTTTAAGGACATGGATCCCTATACGACAGACCGTCTGGCCGGCTTTAACTCAAAGCCGTCGGCCGCACACCCGTTGGGCACCGACGATGTGGGCCGTGACCTGTTTGCGAGACTTCTCTACGGCGGACGGATTTCCCTGTTCGTCGGCATTATGTCCACGATTATTTCCGTGGCAATCGGGATTCCCCTCGGCTTAATCGCCGGATATTTCAGGGGCCCGGCCGAGTCCATCATCATGAGAACGGCAGATGCCTTCATGTCCTTCCCGTCCATGGTTTTAATCCTGGTGCTGGTTGCCGTGTTCGGACCGTCGATCCTGACGGTTACGGTCGTCATCGGGATCCTGGGATGGACAGCCATTGCAAAGCTGATTTACGGAAATGTCCTTTCCATAAGGGAGCGGGAATATATCCAGGCGACAAAAGCCGTCGGCATGAAAACCATCCCGATCCTGTTTACCGAAGTGCTGCCGAACGCGATCCCGCCGGTATGGGCCAACATCTCCTTCCGTGTGGCCGGCGCGATCCTTACGGAGTCGTCCTTAAGCTTCTTAGGCATGGGCGTTCAGACGCCGCAGGCCTCCTGGGGCAACATCATCTACGCAGCACAGAACCTGATGGTACTGACGGCCCGTCCCTGGGTCTGGATCCCGCCGGGACTCTGTATCATCCTTGTAGTTGTCGGTTTCAATTTTATCGGTGAAGGCGTCAGAGATGCGCTGGATCCGAAAACGAAATAAGGAGGAAAAAAGAAATGAAAAAAAGCAAACGTCAGATCTTAAGTCTCTTGATGGCGGCTGCCATGGCGGCAGGACTTCTGTCCGGCTGCGGCGGCGGTGCCGAGGAAACGACTGCCGCAGCGGCTTCCGCTGAGACGACGGCAGCTTCCGGAGGGGCAGAAGCAGCAGGAACGGAGACGACAGAGGCGGCAGCCGAAGCGTCCGGAGATTACTCCGATGTTGTCATCACATACGGTATGACATCCACCTGGGATACGGTGAACCCCTACGGGTCTTCTTCCGGATCCATTTACCAGCAGCTTGTAGCTGACAAGATCTATGACCGTCTGGCTTTCCTTGAGGAGGCAGGCTCCGATGTAACGCCGAGAGGCGCAGCTTCCTGGGAGTCCGCAGACGACGGTATGGCCGCCATCTTCCATTTGGATGAAAATGCAACCTGGCATGACGGCGAGCCGGTAACGGCAAATGACTGGGTATTTACGGCACAGCTTATCACAGACCCGGATTTCCCCTACGGCTTAAAGAGTGAGTTTAACTCCTGGGCCGGCACCACAGAGCTGGGCGTTGAGGAGAGCGAGAACTCCGTAAAGGTTGAGGCTGTTGACGACTACACCCTGAAAATGACCTTCAAGAGCGTAACGCCGGTGGAAGACTGGCTGCTTCTTCACAACAAATTTTACTATGTGCTTCCGGAGCACCTGCTTGCTGACATCGCTCCGGCTGACTTAATGAGCGACGATTTCTGGAGCGCACCGATTGGTTCCGGCCCGTGTACCTTCATCTCTGAGATTTCCGGAAGTGAAATCCAGTTCGGAAGCTTTGCTGACTACCAGCTTGGCGCTCCGAAGTTCGGAAAGCTAGTTATGAAAGTAATCGCTTCCACCAATACGATTACTTCCATCGCAGCAGGCGAGATGGACGGCTTCTTCCAGGGCCCGTCTACGGATGATGCCCTTGCAGCAAAGGATATGGGACTTAACGTCGAACAGTCTGCGTCCCCGACCAGTATTGTTGCTTTCCTTATCAACAACCAGAACGTACCGGATAAGAGAGTCCGCCAGGCCATGAGCTTTGCTATCGACAAGGAGCTCTTAATCGACCAGCAGTTACAGGGACAGGGCGTTGTGTCCTCCACCTGCATCATCCCCGGCTCCCAGTGGGATTCTGGAATTACCTGGGAGAGAGACGTAGAGAAATCCAAAGAACTTCTTGCTGAGGCAGGATGGGATTCCAACACCGTACTTTCCATGGCAGTTGTTTCTTCCCGTGAAAGCATGGCAGCCGTAATCCAGCAGAACCTGGCAGAGGCAGGCATCAACATCGAGGTTCAGACTGTCGAGCTTGCAACTATGTTCTCCGGCCTTCAGGACGGTACTTATGACCTTGGTATCTGCGGTTCCACCGCGATGGATTACCCGCTTTGGATGTCCGGATACTATGATTACCAGAACGCTACATACTGCCAGATTACGGATACGTCCTACGCAGAGATCCAGGATGCCATCGCAGCCGAGCTGGACGAGACGAAGAGAAAAGAGCTTGTAAACGAGTACCAGGAGCTGCTTTACGACGAGATGCCGCTTGTCATGATCTATCACGGCTACGGCTTCAGCGTAAAATCTGACCGCTTCCAGGGCTACAACGGCTTCGAAGGTTCCATGAACAACCAGGCTGTTTGGAGATGGTCCGTAACGGAATAATTCGGAAACAGTAATGTCAAATTTTATGTGAGTATATCAGGAGGGGTACTGATGGAGAATCGTTTGCTGGAAGTAAAGAACCTGAAGGTTTCTTTTAAGGTTGGAAAAAAGAAGCTGACAGCGGTGGAAAATGTGGAATTCTCCCTGGACAAGGGAAAAGTCATTGGGATCGTGGGAGAATCAGGCTGCGGCAAAAGCGTTACGGCCACTTCGATTCTGAGATTGGTATCCCCTGCTGTAAGTGAGATCGACGGTGAGAGCGAGATCCTATTTGAAGGCGAGGATCTGACAAAAGTGTCGGAGGCCAGGATGCGGGAGGTACGCGGAAATGAGATTTCCATGATCTTCCAGGAGCCCATGTCGTCGTTAAACCCGGTCTACCGGATCGGGGATCAGATGATCGAGATGATCCGCACTCACCACAAAGACGTTTCCAAAAAAGACGCGCTGGATCAGTGCGTGGAAATGTTGAAGCGCGTGGGTATTCCTTCCCCGGAACAGCGGGTGAAGGAGTTCCCACACCAGCTTTCGGGAGGTATGCGCCAGCGAGTCATGATTGCCATGGCTCTGCTGTGCCACCCGAAGCTTCTGATCGCCGATGAGCCGACGACGGCCCTGGACGTGACGATCCAGGCACAGATCTTAAGGATTTTAAAGAAGTTAGCCAAAGAATCCGACACTTCCGTGATCCTGATTACTCATGACATGGGCGTTGTGGCGGAGATGGCAGATCATGTGCTTGTCATGTATGCAGGAAAATCCGTGGAGTACGGCACGGCAGAGCAGATTTTTGACCATCCGCTCCATCCCTACACCATCGGGCTTCTGGATTCAATCCCGAAGCTTGGAAGCGGCCAGGAGGAGCACCTTCATACCATCGAAGGCACGGTTCCCGGGCTGGATGAGATGCCGGTGGGCTGCCGGTTCTGCACGCGATGTCCGCATGCGACGGAAACGTGCAGGCAGCAGGATCCCGGCATGAGGGTTTTAGAGGACGGTCACAAGGTTCGCTGCCTTCTCTATGAGAACGGCGGCAGCAAGGATACAGGGAAGGAAGGTGGAAGATGATGGCAGCTCCCTTATTGGAAATCCGGAACGTAAAGAAATACTATCCCGTTAAAAAGGTGAGGAACGGGGAGGACATCGTGGTAAAAGCCGTGGATCAGATCAATCTGACCATCAACCAGGGCGAGATCGTGGGCCTGGTAGGCGAGTCCGGCTGCGGGAAGTCCACCCTCGGAAAGACGGTTTTAAAGCTCCACAGCATCACCGACGGCCAAATTTTATTTCACGGCGAGGACATTACGTGTTATAATGAAAATCAGATGAGGCCGCTTCGGGAGAAAATCCAGATCATTTTCCAGGATCCCTACGCTTCCCTGAACCCGAAAAAGAAGATCAGCCAGTCCATCATGGCCCCTCTCAACGTGACGAAAAAGTATTCCAAGGAAGAAAAGCAGAAAAAAGTCGTCGAAATCATGAAGGAAGTCGGCTTAAGCGAGAAATTCCTGGAGAAATACCCTCACGAGATGTCCGGCGGGCAGCGGCAGAGGGTGGTAATCGCCAGAGCCCTGATTAACAATCCGGAGCTGGTGATCTGTGATGAGCCCGTATCGGCTCTCGATGTTTCCGTCCGCTCCCAGGTCTTAAATCTTTTGAAAGACCTCCAGAAGGACAGAAACCTGACTTACATTTTTATCTCCCATGACCTGAGTGTCGTTGAATATCTTTGCGACAAGGTGGCCGTCATGTACCTGGGCAGGATCATGGAGTATGCCGATAAAAAGCATCTCTATGGCAACCCGCTCCACCCGTACACGAAAGCGCTGCTTTCGGCCATCCCGGTTCCCGATATCCATGCAAAGAAAGATGAGATTATTCTTCAGGGGGAGGTTCCCAGTCCATTAAATCCGCCGAAGGGCTGTCTTTTCAGTACGAGATGCCCCCATGCGACGGAGAAATGCCATAAGGAGGCGCCGGCTCTCACGGAGATCACCGATCCCGACGGCACGAAGCGCCAGGTGGCATGTTTTCTGCATCATTAAAGGAGGTAGGTAAAATGCTTTATCTGAATCAGCTTAATTATCCTGACATTCCCTACGAACACAACGTGGCAGCCGGCGGCCCGCCGGAAGGAAAGGGAAATGTGGCGGCGGCAGGCTGCGGCCCGTGCTGTCTCTGCATGATGGTGGAGAACCTGACGACAGAGCACCTGGATCTCATGGACTGCCTGAAAATGTCGGCAGACCTGAAAGCCAACATGGAGCGCGGAACCGATTTAAAGATCCTTGGAAAGGCCGTAGCAGAGAAGTTCGGCCTGGGATATTCCACAACAAGCGACATTGAGGTTCTGGCAGATCATTTGAGACGCGGCGGCATGGCCGTTGCCAACGCCGGCGGCGACCGTGAGGGCTACAATGCCGTGTTCAGCCACGGCGGCCATTACATCGCTGTGATTTCTGTGGACGGCGATACGGCATGCGTGCTGGATCCGTCCTACAAGCCCGGAAAATATGAAGAAGAGGGCAGACAGGGCAAGGCTGCTGTGGCCGAGCCGTTCGTGTATTGTTCTCTGGAAGTCCTGAGAAAAGACTGTGAAAACCGCGACCCGTCCTTCTACCTGTTTTCCAGGAAAAAGGCAGAGGTCTAAAAGAAAAGGAGAACATCATGGAAGTTAAAAACATTATTTCTGAGATCAAAGAAAAGCTTGATAAAAAGGACGGCTTAAAGCATGTGTACTTCGTGGCATGCGGCGGCTCCAAGGCAGCCATCTTCCCGGGGCTTTACCTCTTGCAGAGCGAGGCGAAGACCTTCGGTGCCACCACTTATACGAGCAACGAGTTTGTCCATGCGACCCCGAAGGAACTGGACGAGAGATGCATAGCAGTAATCTGCTCCTTAAAGGCGACTCCGGAGACCGTAAGGGCCGTCGAGGTGGCAAATGAGTCCGGCGCCATTACCATCGCCATGACCGGTTCCATGGAAACGGGGATGGCAAAGGTGGGCCAGTATGTTGTGACCTACTCCAACGGAGACGACCAGGTGTACAGCGATTCCAACCAGGCCAATTCCCTGCGGATCGGCTTCGAGCTCCTTCACCAGATCGAGGGCTGGGAGAAGTACGACAAGGCCATGGAGGCATACAGCCACATCGACGCCATCATCGCCGAGGGCAAGGAGAACTGCCTGGCTGAGGCGAAGGCATGGGCCGAGAAGGAAAAGGACGAGCCGATTTTCTACGTGCTGGCATCTGGCCCCAACTACGGCGTGGCGTATTCCATGTGCTGCTGTCACTTCATGGAGATGCAGTGGAAGCACGCGGTATGCCTGCACACAGGCGAGTATTTCCATGGGCCGTTTGAGACGACGGACAAGGCGCTGCCGATGGTGCTCATCATGAGCGAAGGCCGGACGAGGGCACTGGATGAGAGATGCTTAAAGTTCTTAAAGACGTATGCGGAGAATTACATCGTAATCGACTTTAAGGAGCTTAATAAGGGACGGATCGACGCAGAGGTAGCGGAGTTCTTTAACCCGGTGGTGCTGATCCCGATAGAGCGTTACTATGTATCGCAGATGGCCGAGGTGAGAGGGCATTCAATGGATCACAGAAGATATATGTGGAAAGTGGAATACTAATCCGATAGACACGGAGTGCGCGGCGCGGCCGGGAAGGAGACGGACGTATCCTGAAAAAGGATGCGGGCACAGGCTTTTCCCGGCCGCGCCTTGTATTTGGGAAATGGTACGGAAGGCAGCCGGATTTTTCCGCGGTGCGGAATAAAATTCATGGAAAATATGCCCAAAAAGGCGGAAAACGGCGGTTTTGCTTGCTATTTGGCTCTTTTCATATTAGAATGGAAAATACGACGAGAAACGACAACAGAGAATGCAGTCTGGGCAGGGGGACAAGCTATGTTAAATCAGGATTCGATGACGCCATTATACATTCAGCTTATGGAGTTGATTGAAAAGGATATCCAAAGCGGTGTGTATAAGCCGGGTGACAAAATTATGACCGAAGCGGAGTTGTCGAAGACATATGGAGTCAGCCTGATTACGGTACGCAAGGCCGTCGGTTCCCTCATGGAGCGCGGGCTTGTGGTTCGGAAGCAGGGAAAGGGCACCTTTGTCACGAAACCGAAAATTTCGCGGAATATGAAAAAGCTCCAGAGCTTCACGGAAATGTGCAGGCAGATGGGTGTCCGCCCGGGCGGACGGATGTTAGAGAACCGGCTTGTGCAGGCGGACGAGAAAACGGCGTCCAGGCTTGGGATTGAGCCGGGCAGCAATGTGGTCTATATTTCCAGGCTCCGGCTTGCGGATCAGGAGCCGGTTCAGATTGAGAAGAATTATTTCCCGCTTAAATACGCCTTCCTGTTGGACGGGAAGTTCGATGACAATTCGCTGTTTGACTATCTGAATGCGGAAGCCGGCGCCCGTGTGGCAAGCTCGGAGAAGATGATTGAGCTCTGCCGTGCCACGGCCGAGGAGGCGGCTCTTCTGGATGTGAAGAAGGGCGATTACCTTTTGTTTGTGCGGAGTACGGCTTATGATGACGAAGGAGAGCCGATGTATGCCGGTGTCCAGATCATCAACGGCGACCGGTTTACGCTTTATGTGTATGAGAGCAACGGAATCGGTTAGAATGAGAAGCGGCTGCGCCCGGATTTCCGGGCGCGGAAAAAGCCGGAAGATTCTTTGAAAAATAGTGTTGACAGAATGGGGACTTTGAGATATAATACCATTGTTGACGCGAGAGAACAGAATATGAAACATGCACGAGTGGCTCAGTGGTGGAGTATCGCCTTGCCAAGGCGAGGGTCGCGGGTTCGAATCCCGTCTCGTGCTTTTTTTATTGGCTGAAATTCCTTGAATTTACCAGGGGTTCCAGCCTTTTGCTTTGCTGAGAATTTGTAGACAGTTGTAGACGGACATGATATCCGCTGACTGAACGTATAGCGGTATGGGTCGGGTCCTGTTGCGCGGCCTTTTTATTTCCCTTGAAATCACTGGAAAATCCGGCAGTTTCAGGGGCGTTTGCTTTTTCAGGACGACTGATGATACGGCGTACAGACAGATTTGCAGGTTATTTTTAGAGTGCAATGCAGCATGGATGCAGCACGATTTTAGGCGTCGAAATCCAATTTGACAAATAATTCGATTTGCCATATAATATGCTTAACAAGGAGTCGGTACGATAGCACACACCTATCCGTTTCCGACGCAATAAAGGACTAAGAAATAGCGCCTTACTTTGTCAGAGCGGGGGCGCTATTTTCTATGTGTAAAATTCAGTATTGCAATGATTAGCAAAGCCACGGAGATAATTAACTGCAATTCCTCATATGTACTCATAGAACCACCTCCTTCCGCAAGGTCGGAAATTGATGGTATGAACGCCCTACCGGCTCCCGGGTAAGCATATTATCTTGTCAAGGTAGAGCCCCCGGCCTGGCAGGAACCGGATTCTGCATCCGGCAATGATAGAACTTTCCGGAACCTCGCAAGCTCTGGGGATTTCACTTGTTCCCAATACTGGTACTTTTGCCTACCGGCATCATAACATATGCAGATTTCGATTGCAAGCTGCCTTTCGCGCCAGCCGCCCCCATGCCGCGGCCTTGTCAGGCAAGTACCACTTTTGGAACCTCCGGCATATGATACAGAAGGGAATGGAAATTCCCGAAATTCAAAATCGGAGGTAGTATTTATGGGAATCACAAGTTCAAATAAACAGATCAATATGTCAAGGATCGACTGCGACGGTACGTTAAAGGTTACGCTGTCCCTCACGGCGGCACCTGACATCACCAGCAACCCGACGGACATCGTCCTGGTGCTGGATCGCTCCGGCAGCATGTCGGGAGTACCGCTTGCCAGCATGAAGGCCGGCGCACGGACATTCATTGACATCATTGACAAGTCCACGGACGGTTCGGAGGATGGAAACATCGGCTCCGGAAGCCATATTGGAATCGTGAGCTTTGCTGACACGGCCGTGGCCGACACGCAGCTCATCACATCCACGGCAGTCCTCAAGGCAGCCGTCGACGGCCTGACGGCCGGCGGTTCTACGAACCACGCGGATGCGTTCACGAAGGCGGTTCAGCTCTTCAACCCGGCGTCTACAAACGCCAAGGTTATCGTCATGTTTACGGACGGAAAAACCACCGTGGGCGCTGACCCGGCCCCGATTGCGGCAGCAGCCAGAGCAGCCGGAATCGTAATCTACTGCATCGGCCTTATCGGCTCCGACGGGATTGATGTGAGCGTCCTCGACAACTGGGCGACCGACCCGGATTCCACCCATGTGGCGGTAACGCCGGATGCACAGGATCTGGAAACCCTGTTTGCGAACCTGGCAGCCAACATCTCCAAGACAGGCGCGACCAACATCGTGATTAACGAGAAGGTCATGCCGGACTTCCAGATTGTCAGCGTGAACCCGCCCAACAAGGGCTCTGCCATGACCCTGAATTCCCAGACGCTCCAGTGGAAAATTGCAGCCCTCGGCGTTTCCGGCAGTGAAGGCGCTGTGCTGGAATTTTTCATCAGGCACGTTGGCCAGAGCGGCGGCGCAAAGGCTGTCAACCAGTCCATCACTTACTCGGATACGGAAGGGAATGTGGTACACTTCCCGTCGCCCACTGTCGATGTGGAATGCAGCGTTGTGGTGCACCCGGAGCCATGTCCGGAACCGGTGGAATTTACCCTTGACGGCTGCCAGGATTCCATGGTTGTGGAGCTTGGCGATCAGTACCTGGAATCCCAGGGCAGCATCGTACAGATGAACCTGACTTTAAAGAACGTCTGCCCTAACAAACGGGTGGCGCTCGGCATGGTGCTCACAGAGTTAGACTGCATGGGGAACGAGTATCCCCGCGGTTTAAAGGCCATCACCATCCCGGCCCATCATCATGTGACCTGCCGCGACGTCCAGGTAAAGGGCATCAAGTTCGTCCTTCCGGTTGATCCCGATTTCGTGGAGCTGAACCAGAATCAGAACACAGGCTTCTGCCGCAGAAGAAACTTAAAAATCCGCACGATGGCTCACCACATGGATTCGGAATTCACCTGTATGGATCTCGATACAGACATGTAAGACAGCAGGGGGCGCGCATGAATGTGTGCGCCCCTTCCTTTTTTGTCGAAAAGCAAACTTCCTATTGACAGGCGGGGCCGTATGAAGTAAGATGAAAGCATAACAGTATATAATGATATATAATCATTTGCAAGGAGATGGGGCAGTGAAGGTAATCGGTATTGGGGATAATGTATGCGACAAGTATGAGCACTTAAAGACGATGTTTCCGGGCGGACAGGCGCTTAATTTTACGGTCTATGCAAAGATGCTCGGGGCAGAATCTTCCTATATGGGTGTGTTTGGAACCGACGAGGTGGCGGAGCATGTGATCAGGACGCTGGATGAGATGGGCGTCGAGCATGGCCATTGCCGCCAGTATGAGGGCGAAAACGGCTGCGCCCGCGTGACGCTTGTGGACGGCGACCGGGTATTTCTCGGGAGCAACCGCGGCGGTGTTTTAAAGGAACATCCGCTGGATTTGACGGCAGACGATCTGGAGTACATAAAAGGGTTTTCGCTGATTCACACCAGCAACAACAGCTATATTGAGGACGAGCTTTCGAAGCTTTACGGGACAGGCGTCCCGGTTTCCTATGACTTTTCCGGGCGATGGAACGAGCCGGAGCGGGTGGCAAAGGTGGCTCCCTATGCGGAGTACGTGTTCCTTTCCTGCGGCTCCGTGTCCGAAGACGAGGTGCGGGAGATCTGCCGCTCCATGAAAGAGGCCGGATGCCGGAACATCATTGCGACGCGCGGAAGCTACGGCGCCGTGTTCTATGACGGCGAGGCGTTTTATGAGCAGCCGCCGAAGCTTGTGGAGGCCATCGACACCTTGGGCGCAGGCGATTCCTTTGCCACGGCGTTCCTCGTTTCCTTTACGGAAAGCCGGGAGCGGGAGCCGGAGCGTATGAAGACAGACCGGGAGTTTTACCAGGCAGAGCTTAGGAAGGCGCTTGCAAGCGGCGCCGAGTTTTCGTCGAAGACCTGTATGGTGCAGGGAGCTTTCGGCCACGGAAAGACGTTTTAGACAACAGGATAAATTTGAGGAGGACACTCATCATGACTATGACAGTAAGAGAAATTGTAGCAGAAATCAAGGAAAAGCTTGATAAAAAGGGCGGCTTAAAGCATGTGTATTTCGTGGCATGCGGCGGCTCCAAGGCAGCCATCTTCCCGGGACTCTACCTCTTGCAGAGCGAGGCGAAGACCTTCGGCGCCACCACCTATACCAGCAACGAGTTCGTCCATGCGACCCCGAAGGAACTGGACGAGAGATGCATAGCAGTAATCTGTTCCTTAAAGGCGACGCCGGAGACCGTAAGGGCCGTCGAAGTGGCAAATGAGTCCGGCGCCATCACCATCGCTATGACCGGCTCCATGGAGACAGGGATGGCAAAGGTGGGCCAGTATGTTGTGACCTACTCCAACGGAGACGACCAGGTGTACAGCGATTCCAACCAGGCAAATTCCCTGCGGATCGGCTTCGAGCTCCTTCACCAGATCGAGGGTTGGGAGAAGTATGACAAGGCCATGGAGGCATACAGCCACATTGACGCCATCATCGCCGAGGGCAAGGAGAACTGCCTGGCTGAGGCGAAGGCATGGGCCGAGAAGGAAAAGGACGAGCCGATTTTCTACGTGCTGGCTTCCGGCCCCAACTACGGCGTGGCGTATTCCATGTGCTGCTGTCACTTCATGGAGATGCAGTGGAAGCACGCAGTGTGCCTGCACACAGGCGAGTATTTCCATGGGCCGTTTGAGACGACGGACAAGGCGCTGCCGATGGTGCTTATCATGAGTGAAGGCCGGACGAGAGCGCTGGACGAGAGATGCTTAAAGTTCTTAAAGACGTATGCGGAAAACTATATCGTGATTGACTTTAAGGAGCTTAATAAGGGACGGATTGACGCAGAGGTAGCGGAGTTCTTTAACCCGGTGGTGCTGATCCCGATAGAGCGCTACTATGTATCGCAGATGGCCGAGGTGAGAGGTCATTCGATGGATCACAGAAGATATATGTGGAAAGTGGAATACTAATAGAGAAGAATATGGGCGGGCTGCCGGAATCAAACGGGCAGCCCGCACTTTTATTTCATAGGAAATTGCGTCCCATGAAACAAAACGCTCCGCGAGGATGCGCACTTCGCGCAAAGGAATATGGCTGCTGGCGCAGCCGCGCTCCGGCGCGAGTGTGCGCCGGAGCGCACACTTTTTTATATGCTCCAGAACCGAACCGGCCGCACGAGACGGCCCAGGGAGATCGCTTCCTTTCTCCCGTAATTCCTGGCGGCGGCCACGTCCCCGGAGGCCGGGTTCACGGACACGGTTTCGCTGTTTTCATAAGTTCGGAAAAAATATTCCCCGGTGTTTGTGTTCATGAAGGCCGTGTACTGGGTGTAGTCCGGCTCACCGCGCGCCGTGAGGACGACGCCCTTCGGAATGGAGACGCCGGAGAGAATGTGAAAGCCTGCCGTCACCGTCTCCTCCGTCCCGTCCGGCGGCAGGATGTGGCTTCTCTCAAAGGCCGTGCGGACGAAGCGGGCAGGCGGGGCATATCCGCCGGGAAGTCCATCGGTGCCGGCTCCCTGCCCGAAGGGGGTGAGAGCCAGATTGTCCCAGGAAGCGCCGGCGGCCTGTCCGGGAGTCACGTTCATGTAGTTTCTTAGGTTTGTGATGTGCCACGGGAAATCCGGGCTGTTCGTGAGAACGCCGGCCGGGTTAAAATAAAGGCCAAGGCCGGCAGATGTCCGCTCGACGACGAGCGTTTCGCCGCTCCGGTCGCAGAGGAACCAGTGAAGCGGGGAGATAGTGCCGGTGATGCTGTCGCGGATGCCGACAATGCGGACGGACGGCAGGACGCTGCGGGCCTCGGAGACAGAGGCGAAGCTTCCTAAAAGAAAGCGCACCATGTCTAAGGAGCCGATGGAAAGGGCGCTTTCCTCCGGCGCCGCTTCAAATTCCGCATAGCCGGGGAAATAGAGGGCCGCGGCGGCGAGCCCGGCCTCGTTGACGCCGTCGGCAAAAAACACGGAAGCACCGGCCTGCTCCCCGCCTGCGGGCGCCAGTTCCTGACCGATTCCCAGGAACGAATACCGGTCGCGGATCCTGGCTGTCCGCGGCGCGTTGTCCCAGACGCTCCCCTGGGGAACCACGTAAAGGGACGGTGTCAGCGGCCAGGAAAAATCCATGGTGCGTCCGAAAAAGATTTCTCCCTGCCTGTTTCGCAGTGTCATAGCAGTACACATGGTCTGCGCCTCGCTTTCTGATGGCTTGTTTCTATTTTCTAATCCATGCATATTCGGGGCGGCAGGAAAATATGTGCGGAAAGGCGGACACGCCTAGCGGCCGTTTTCTTCCATATAAGCGGTGAATGCGTCAAAAAAGTGGCGGACGGAGACGTTGGGATCGTTTTTCCGGCACAGGGCGTAGAAGCGCCTCGGCTTATAGGGAACGGCGAGCGGCTTCATGCACATACTGTCATAGCGCGGCGGAGAGAGAAAGGCCGGAAGCAGCCCGACGCCCAGGTTTGCGTTAATCATCAGAAGCTTCGTCTCAAAGGAATTGACATGGATCACGTCGCGGAACAGGAAGACGGGCTTATAGTGGTCGATGATCTGGGAGATGCTGCCGTCGTACATGGTAATCAGCATCTCTTTTTTTAATTCTTCCGGCGGAATGGCCTCCAGCGCAGCCAGCGGATGGCTGGAATTGATGCCTAAAAGCCATGGTTCATCATAGATCAGGCGGATGTCCAGATCCCTGGAGGACATGTCTGTGAGAAACTGGTCGCTGGTGATGATGATGTCTAAAAGATTCTGCTCGAACCGCTTTAAAAGCTCATAGTAGCCGTACTGGTGACAGCTTATGCGGAGCGACGGGGAGGCAGAAACGTAGCGGCCGAGAAAGGAAGTCAGGAGCTCATGCTCATAGATCCCGACGCCGATTTTCAGGGCATTTAAGAAGCCGTGGTGGATGTTCTGGGCAGACTCCACGGACATGCTGTAAAGGTCAATGAGTTTCAGCGCCTGGACATAAAATTCCCGTCCGGCGTCGGTGAGCACTACCTGATGGTTGTCGCGGTAAAAGAGGCGGATCCCAAGCTCGTCTTCGAGCCCGCTGATTTTGCGTGACATGGAAGTCTGCGTCATATGCTCTTTCTCGGCAGCTTTCGTAAAGTTTAAGCATTCCGCAAGGCTGATAAAATATTTGATATTTTCCAGGTTCATGAAACTCTCCTTTTAGCAGTCAGAAGACGCTCGCTTTTGTCTGTTTTGACGAAAAGCACGGCGTCTTCTTTTGGATTGACAGTTCATTTTTGCATGGCGTGACACTTTTTGTTCATTTCCATTTGTAAAAATACAATGATAAAATGTGGCTATAAACAAAAAGGAGGCCGCATATGACAAATTATATTAGAAAAATGAGCGGAAAGCAATATCTGAAACGAATCCAGGAGAACCCCACCGTCATCATCCCCACAGGCGCATGCGAGATCTACGGCCCGCAGCTCCCGATGGGAAGTGATTTAATCGTGGCAAAGAGAATCTCCGAACTGGTGGCGGAAAAGACAGGCGCCATGATCGCCCCCACCATCGAGTGCGGCGAGTCCTCGGCTCTGGCAGCATTTTCCTGCACCTTCCCGATGCCGAGAAAGATCCTCGAGGACTATCTGGATTTCCTCATGGGAAAGCTCATTAAAGACGGCATCAAGAATTTTATCTTCATCACCGGCCATGCAGGCAACGTAGATACGGCAAACTACATTGGAAAGAAATATCTGGCCGAGCACGGCGACATTAAGCTGGTTCAGATTGACTGGTGGCGCTTTGCCAACGCAAACAGCGGCGACATCTTCCAGTTCTCCGGTCAGATGGCCCACGGCCATGCCAGCGAGTGCGGCACGTCCGTCATGCTGTACCTCTATCCGGAGCTGGTCGACATGGAGGAACTCACGAGAATTGAGCCGGCAGCGGCCGACGGCTTCAGCGATTTCATCGGCTTTGCAAAATTCTCTGACAGGACGCCCAACGGAACCATCGGAGACGCGACCGTGGCGACGAGGGAAAAAGGCGAAAAGATCGTGACAAAGTGCGTGGACAGGATTGTGTCCTACATCGAACAGAAATTCTAACAGAAGGCGGAAAGGGGAATCATCATGACACTGACAGAAGTTTTACTGGACATTGCGTCGATCAGTACGTTAATGTTCATTGCGTTTCTCATCCGCCAGCGGATACCGTTTTTCCAGAAATACTACATACCGACATCTCTGATCGCCGGAATCCTGGGCCTGCTTTTAGGCCCGCAGGTGCTGGGACAGTTTTCACCGGTTTCCTTAAATTTCAGCGGCAGCATCTCCCAGTGGACGAATTTCCTTCTGGCTTTCGTCTTCACCACGTCGTTCCTCGGCACGGCGTCCACGAAGTTCGGCCGTGACGTGGCGGCGGCCACCTGCATCACCGGTGCGGTTTTCATGGCACAGATACTGCTTGGCCTTGCCGTTGCCTTTGTCCTGGGAATGGTTATGAGCGGCGTCCCCTATGAGATGGGACTTTTACCCGTTTCCGGCTTCTACGGCGGCCATGGCTCCGCAGGTATCATGGGCGGCGTATTCCAGACGGAAGGCTGGGCGGAAGCCAGCGGTATTGCGCTGACCTATGCGACGGTCGGCATGTTCGCGGCCGTTATCGGCGGCATGTGGATCATCAACTGGGGCGCGAAAAAGGGCTATTCCAAGAGAAAGATGAGCGGGAATTATCTGGAGAAAAAGGATATGACCGGCATCATCCCGAAGGAAGACAGAAAGCCCATGGCCATGACCATTGCAAACTCCTCGGTTCTTGACCCGATGGCGTTCCAGCTTGCCATTGTAGGCACCATCATTGCCGTGTCCCATGTTCTGCGGGAGGCGATCATCAAGGTGCTGCCGTTTTGGAGCAACATCCAGCTTTACACCATGTGCTTAATCATCGGCGCCATCGTAGGCATCGGCCTCAGCAAGACGAAATACAACCAGTACATCGACCGCGGCAGCATGAAGGCCATCTCCGGCGCAGCCCTGGAATACGTCATCGCCTCCAACGTGGCGACCATCCAGTTAAGCGTCCTGGCAAGCTATCTGGTTCCGATTCTGGTAACGTCGGTAATTGTCTGTGTTGTTACGGCGTTTATGTGCATCATTCTCAGCAAGAAGTGGTACGGCGAGGACTGGTTCGAGGTGGCAATGGGTACCTACGGCCAGTGTACCGGAAGCCTTGCGACGGGACTTCTCTTAATCAAGGTTCTCGATCCCAACGGCGATACCCTGGCGGCGGAGAGCGTTTCCGGCTCCTGTACCCTTGGTTCCTTCTGGCAGCAGCCTTATAACACCGTTGGGCCGCTCCTGATGCTGACGGCTCCGGCCGTTGTGACCTGGGGAACAGCCGGTTTTCTGGCGGCATTCCTGATTATCGGCGCTGTTTTCCTCGGAAGAACTGTAAAGAAAGGAGTGGCTGCGTAAATGGATGCAATCTGGCAGAAGATAGAAAACTACCGTGAGGACGCTCTTGCAATCCGGCGGGAAATCCACCGCCATCCGGAGCTTTCCATGGAAGAGTTTCACACGACGGCACTTGTAAAGGAAACGCTTGCAAAATACGGCATCGGCCTTGCTGATGTGGAGCTCCCTACCGGTGCTGCCGCCATCCTCGAGGGCGCGGCGCCTGGGAAAACCATTTTGCTGCGCGCAGACATGGACGCCCTGCCTATGGAGGAGAAGTCCGGGCTGCCGTTCGCGTCGGAAAATCCCGGCGCCTGCCATAGCTGCGGCCACGACATCCACACGACGGCGCTTCTTCTGGCGGCCAGGATCCTCAGCGAAATGCGGGAGCAGCTTCACGGCAGGATTATCTTCCTGTTCCAGCCGGCAGAGGAAAAGCTTGGCGGCTCGCAGACGGTGATTGATTCCGGGCTGTTTAAGAAGTACCAGCCGGAGATTGCCGTCGGCCTTCACTGCTGGCCGGATCTTCCCGGCGGCACCGTGGGCGTGAGAAAAGGCCCGTTCATGGCCTCGTCCGACTCGGTGAAAATCACCGTGCGCGGCCGCGGCGGCCATGGGGCACATCCCCACAAGAGTATCGACCCGATCACGGCGGCCGCCTATATCCTGACAGAGCTTCAGACTATCATTTCCCGGTCTGTGGCACCGCTTGATTCGGCCGTACTCACCATGGGCAAATTTACGGCGGGAACGGCGGCCAACGTCATTCCCGACGAGGTTGTCATGGAAGGCACTGTCCGCACCGTGACTCATGAGACGCGGGCGTTAATGGAAGAGAAAATCCGCACCGTCGCCGAACACGGGGCGCTGGCCCTCGGGGCTTCCTGCGAGGTGGAATATAAAAAAGGCGTGCCGGCCGTAGTCTGTGATTACGGCGTGACGGAACAGCTCGAGCGGGCAGCCGCGGCGGAGCTTGGCGCAGACAAGGTGCTGACTCTGGAGACGCCGTCCATGGGCTCCGAGGATTTTGCAAGATATCTGGAGCTTGTGCCGGGAGCCATGTTCCGGATCGGAACGTCCAACGAGAACCCGGCCACGAGGCTTCCGCTCCATAATTCGGGGATTGTCTTTGATGAAGAGGCGATTTTCGCCGGGGCGGCGACGTTTGTGCGGTTCGCGGCGGAGTATTTGAAATAAAGAAGAGATAAAAAGGCGGGGGCTTCCTGAAAAACGGAGCCCCCCGTTTTCATGGAAAAGAGCGGTACTGCCGCTATTTCAGTGCCGCCGAAAAGGCCTTCATGACCTCGGGAATGGCGATTTTCTGCGGACAGCGCCGCATACAGCGTTCACATCCGATGCATTTGTCCGGCCCGCCAGTGAGGGAGCGGATGCCGGAGACCTTCCAGGTCTCGCCGCTGATGCAAAATTCGTTATAGCTTCGGATTAGGGCGGGGATATCAAGCCCGGCCGGACAGACGGAACAGCAGTAGCGGCAGGCGGAACAGGGGATACCCATCCGGCGCACGTAGGCGTCAGCGGCCTTTTTTAACACGGCGGCTTCCTCGTCTGTTAAAGGCGAGCCCTCAGAGAAAATCCGCACGTTTTCTTCCACATCTTTTTCGGTACTCATGCCGCTTAAGACCGTCTGGACGCCGGAAAGGCCCATGAGAAAGCGGAAGCTCCATTCCGGCAGGCTGAACTCAGGGCGGAAGGAGCGTAAAATCCCGGCCGCCTCCTGGTTCAGGGTGACGAGGTTCCCGCCTTTTAACGGCTCCATGACCCAGACGGGAATCTGATGCTCCATGAGGATTTCATACTGGCGCCTGGCGTTCAGAAGATCCCAGTCCAGGTAGTTGAGCTGGATCTGCGCCATGTCAAAGCCGTCGTACCAGTTTAAGAATTTCTCCAGGGTGTCCGGCTGTGCATGGGAGGAAAAACCCAGATAGCGGATGCGCCCCAGCCGCTTCTGTTCCTTCAGAAAGCCGATATAATCCAGGTTCGGATCCATGTAGTCCTGGATATAATTTTCATCCAGGCTGTGCAGGAGGTAAAAATCAAAATAGTCCGTCTGGCAGCGGCGTAGCTGTTCTTCAAAAACGGCCCGGATGTCGCGGGACGCCGCGGCATAGAATTTGGTCGCAAGGAGATAGCTGTTTCGCGGATGGCGCTTTAAGGCCTCTCCCAGAAAGCACTCGGAGTCGCCCTGATTGTAGGTGTAGGCCGTGTCGATATAATTGATTCCGGCCGCGAGCGCGCAGTCCAGGACGCGTTGGGCCCTGGAACGGTCGATCCGCGTCTTGCTTCCCTCTTCAAGCGGAAGCCGCAGGGAGCCGAAGCCCAGGGCAGAGATGGAGAGGTCATGGAAAGGTTTAAAGTTCATGGTTCATCTCCTTTATGTTGGCGCAGTCGAAGAACAAAGAGGGGACGCTGCCAGACAGCGCCCCCCTGAGTCCTCTGTTTTAGTTATTCACCGTATCCAGCATCACTGTGCCGTCCTCGTTGTACTTGACAGCCTGCTTTGTCATGGTCAGGCCTGCGATGGCCTCCAGGTACTCTTCCTTGGAAGAGAATCTCGGATGGCTCTCGGCGATGACCTTCTTTGCAAGGGCTGCGTCGTTGGAGAGAAGACGGTCAGCCATGATGAGAAGGCATTTGGCCGGTGCGATGCAGGCGCGGTCAGGATCGGTGATATAGTAGTCCTTTCCGTGGGCGACGCCGATGGCACCGGCTCCGTACGGATGGACGGCCGGCATGATGGCGGACACATCGCCCATGTCCGTGCTGCCCGTATCCCAGTGATCCGTGACGACGACGCAGTCCGGGCCGCCGACAGCTTCCATGGCCTCTTTTGCCAGGTCATTTAAGTTCGGGTCATTGTTGAGCGGGAAGTAGCCGTGACGGTCTTCGATCAGGACATTTCCGCCGATGGCAGCGGCAGAGCCGGCCATGGCACGGTTGATCTTCTTGTTGTATTCGCAGATGGCGTCAAAGGAAGCGCCGCGGACATACGTCTCCACCTTTGTCCTCTCCGGGATTGCGTTTACGGCAGCTCCGCCTTCGGTGATGATCGGATGGAAGCGGATGTGCTCGTTGTCCTTAAAGGTCTCACGCAGGGCGTTTGCAGCGTTCATGGCCGTCGTGGCCGCATACAGGGCGTTTACGCCGTCTTCCGGAGCGCCGCCGGCGTGGGAAGCGACTCCCTGGAAGGTCAGGTTCTTTACGACACAGCCGTTGCAGCCCGGGTTGATGGTCAGGTATTTGCCCTCGTCCATGTGGCCGGTGTGGATCATCATGGAGATGTCGACGCCGTCAAAATAGCCGCGGTAGATGAACTCTACCTTGCCGCCGTAGTAGTGAAGCGTTCCTTTTTTGCGGAGCTCTTCACGGAAGCCAAGCTGGATTAACTCCTCGGCCGGAACGGACATCAGGCGGATGGAGCCGCAGAGGCCGTCTAAAGCGCCCGGCTGCTTTAAGGCAGCGGCGATGCCGGCCAATGTCGCAGACTGTGCGTTGTGGCCGCAGGCATGGACGGCTTTCGTCTCGGGATCCGCATCCGGGTGGTTCGCACAGATCAGGGAATCCAGCTCGCCGAGGATTGCAATCTTGGGGCCAGGCTTTCCTGTGTCGAGATCCGTGTAGAAGCCGGGGATGTCGCCGGCCTTTACCAACTCATAGCCGAGATCCTCAAAGATCTTTTCCATGTACGCACAGGTTTTCCACTCCGTGTAGCCAGTCTCCGGGTGCGCCCAGATGTCGCGCTCTGTCTTTAAAATCAGGTCGCGGCAGTTGTCCACCATGGCTTTTAATTGTTCTGTTCTGTCCATAAAAACCCCTCCCAATCTTAATTTTAGTTGTGATTTGATTATACAATTTTTTTGTGGGTTTGTCTATTTAATATCTGGGAAATGTGCGTGGAATGTGAAGCGGGAATTTTAGAATCTGATGTTGCGTCATTGCGGCTGGTGTGGTTAGCCACCTCATCAACAAATGGTTCGACGGCGATAGGTAGCCGGTAACGAGCCTGCGGCTTTAAGCCCTGCCGCCCCGCAAATGGGAATAGAAGACCCCGGTGCTGGAACACCGGGGTCTTCGTTTGCCGCTCATCATTGAGCAGACACTGTCTTTTAGCCTACTGGCATTATAGCATATGTAAATATCGTTTGCAAGATACATTTAACAGGGGATGTCATACACATGCAAGCTTGCCTTACGGCCTTTTCCCATATTATTTCCCATACTGCCTGAACAGTCTCACATAAAAGTCCACATTGCTTTCCAGCACATCACTGGGGATCCGCTCGTTGACTTTGTGGGAAACGCCGTCCCACCTGGGATCCCATGCCAGACCGGTGAACCGGTAAACGCTGTTCGTCGGGCATAAATCGCAGTAATATCTGGAATCGGTTCCGCCGTACAGCATGCTAGGAATCATGGTGATTCCCGGATATTTGTCGTCAATGATGGACGAAATCAGCTTGTAGGCATAAGTATCGGTAGACTGCACGGCAGGCGGATTGTTCCCTTTTACCAGGCGGACGTCGATGTCCTCCGGCAGGATTTCTTTATAATGGGCCATGAGATCTTCCAGCGTCTCTCCCGGCAGAAGGCGATTATTTGCCACCAGCCATGCACGCTCCGGCAGGACGTTTGCCTGGGCGCTTCCGCCGGCCATGGTGACAGCCGTCGTCGTCCGGATCATTGCGTTGTAGCTCTGGTTTCCGGCTAAGAGCGGGCAAAGCTCGTCCCAGTTTTTCCGAACATCTTTGCAGAGTTCTTTCAGGCGCTCGTCCTTCATAAAGGGCACGGTTGCCTCAAGCTGCTTTACAGCCACATCGGTGAGACGCGGCTTCATGGGATTCGCCTCCAGGATGCAGGCCACCTCACCGATTCTTCCGAGAGCGCTGTGTTTGGGCGGGACTGCGGAATGTCCGCCGCCGTCGGTTTTCGAGAATTCAAAATCCGCATAGCCTTTCTCGCAGGTATAGATGAAGGCGTACTGTTCTCCGTCTGCGGTTTTCTGGATTCCGCCGCACTCGTCGATCAGGCAGCCAAGCTTCACATTCCGTTCGCGGAGAACGTCGGCAATGAGCTGTGCCGCCGGCTCCGGGCCGCCCATGATTTCCTCGTTATATCCGAAGCCGAAATATAAGTCGTATTCCGGCTCAAAGCCGTCTGCGATCAGAAGCTCCAGAGCATCCATGTAAGCCTGGATATTGCATTTGGAATCGGTGCTGCCTCTGCCCCAGACGAAGCCCTCCGCGATTTCCCCGGAGAATGGCGGATATTTCCACATGCCCCAGTCGCCCTCCGGAACCACGTCCTGATGGGCCGTCATCATCAACGGGAGCTTGTCACTTTTCCCATTTCCCTTCCAGGTGTATAAAAGGCCGGCCTTTCCGATGACCTCCCGCGTCATCTTCTGGTGTACCAGCGGGTAAGTCTCTTTGAGATAGTCGTGAAGCTTTAAAAACGCCTCCACGTCCATCTTGTCCGGATCCGCGCTTGATACGGTCGGAATCCGGATCATTCCTTTCAGGTGTTCCATGAACAGGTTGTTGTCGTAGGTCATTTTGATATTCTCCTTCCATTTTGGTTTTCTATGTGATTTATCTAATTCTCCTGCACCTCACCCGTCTCACCCGGTCGCCGTCAAGCACCAGCTCATCGCCGTCCTGCCGCACATACATGGAAAAGTCTGGGCCGTAGGAAAAGGCCGCACTTCCGTCCGCCGTCTCGTAAACGGGTGTGCTCCCGTATCGCAGCATGAAAATTTCACAGCCATTTCCGGTCTGCGAAATGGAAAACTCCATGGCAGATTCCTCATCACGGTAGGTTCCGGGAACCAGGCGGCCGTTGGGTGCGGGCGCCGCCTTTCTGAGTGTGAGTACCTGGGACGGGAGACGATAAAAAATCTGCTCTTTTTCAAAAAAGAGGATTTCATCCAGAGAACCAACGCGCCAGCCGCCGGAAATATCGGGCGCAAGCTCTGTGCGGCCGTATTCCCGCTCCATGTAAAAGGTTCCGTCTTGCTCTGCAATTTTTACAAGCTGCGGGGCGTCGGGCTTTGCAGTCAGGAAAACACCCGCCCGGGGCGCTCCAAATTGGCCCTGGGGAATGGCCGGCTCCGTGACATCGGGAAGCCCCAACACCATGCAGGCGGCTTTTTCCGCCGTCTTGGACATGAGGCGCGATGTGGTGCCGCTTAAAAGGATGACGGTAAGCTCTTCCTCTGGGATGCAGTACACATGGCCGCGGTAGGCGGCATCGGCGCCGCCGTGTTCATAAACGGTCAAGCCGTGAAGCTCATGAGTCATGAGGCCGCCGCAGTATTGGGCCTTCGTGCCGTCGGAAAGGATGGCCGGCGTTTTCATGACAGAGAGAATGTCCGGGTCGATGTGGTTCGGACGGATATATTCGTCTAACATCCGGCTTAAGTCCCTGGCGCAGGTATTTACCGACGTGGGGCCGTAGAGGGAGTAGTTGAGGGGATTGTAGTAATAGGTTCCGTTCCCCTCGTCCTGATAGGAGTAGGCCAGGTTCGGAATGATTTCCCCATAGCTTTTGCGGACATGGGTACGGGGCATGCCGAGTGGCTCAAAAATCCGTGTTTTCGCAAATTCCGGGAACGGGAGGCCGGAAAGCCGCTCCACAATCAGCGCCAGAAGATGAAAGCCGGTATTGCTGTAAAGGTAGGCGCTCTGGGGCGGGAAATTTAAGTGTTTCTGGAGCTTTATGGCGGTATTGATGTCGTCCAGACTTATGGCATCGTTGATTTTGATGCCGCGCATGAAAAGAAGCTCCCACTGATCCCTGAGCCCGCTCACATTGTTCATGAGCTGGCGCACCGTCACAGGCTCCGAAAGGGAGATAAGATCGCCGGCATACATGCGGATGTCATCGTCAAGTCCCAACCGGCCTTCCTTCCAGAGAAGCAGCGCAGCAAGCACCGTGAACTGCTTGGAGATGGAGGCCACATGGAAAATCGTTTCCGGTGTGACCAGGATCCTGTATTCCATATTTGCCAGGCCAAAGCATTTTTCATACACATCGCGGCCATGATGCCGGATGAGAACCTGAAGGCCGGGACAGAAGTCTTTTTTCCAGGGGGAGAAGAGGGAGTCGAGCTGTGTTTCCAGATTGATTATCATAGGTACGGATGCCGCCTTTCGATTTTTCGATTCTTTCTTCTATTTTACATCAGAAGGCGCGGAAGGAAAAGGAAAAAATGTGAAATCTCCACTTGACGCCCGGTGTTTCAAAAGCTAGGATGGAATTATCAAAGAAGGGAGAACCGACAGCATGAAATATGATTTTGACGAGATCGTGGACAGAAGCAAAAACCGGTCGGCAAAGTATGACGAGCGGGTAAAAAATTTTGGCACAGACGATGTGATTCCGCTCTGGATTGCAGACATGGATTTTAAGACGGCGCAGCCTATTATCGACGCCTGCGTAAAGAAGGCCGAGGAGGGAATCTGGGGCTATACGTCCCGGCCGGAAAGCTATTTTAAGGCGTATGCCGACTGGCAGGAGAAGCGGAACGGCTGGCGGCCGGATACGGCGTTTTTTAGCTGGAGCCTCGGCGTGGTGCCGGCGCTTACGGCTATTGTGCGTCTGTTTACGGGCGAGCATGATAAGATCATGATCCAGCCGCCGGTTTACCCGGAATTTTACGACGTGAACGAGTTAAGCGGCCGCCGTGTTGCGGAAAACAACATGATCGAAAGGGACGGCAGATGGGAGATCGACTTTGAGGACTTCGAGGAGAAGGCGAAAGACCCGCTGACGAAAATGTTTATTTTATGCAATCCCCACAATCCCCTGGGAAAGGTCTGGACGAAGGCGGAGCTGGGGCGGATGCTCTCAATCTGCTTTGAAAACGGCGTCCTGGTGGTGTCTGATGAGATCCATTCCGACCTGATTTTCCACGGGAAAAAGCACATCCCGGCGGCCATGGCGCTTCCAGGGGCCGAAAACCGCGTGATTACCTGTCTCTCGGCTACAAAGACCTTTAATCTGGCGGGGCTTCAGGCGTCCGCCACAGTGTTTCCCAACCGGGAAATGAAGGATATTTTTGACAGGTACTGGGGTTCCCTGGATATCCACAGGAACAATGCCTTCAGCTCTGTCGCCATGGAAGCTGCCTTTCGTGAGGGCGAGGAGTGGCTGGAGCAGATGCTCGATTATGTGTCCGGGAATTTTGATTTTATTGCAGATTACTGCAAGAACCGCATTCCGAAGATCCGCCCGTCCATGCCGGACGCCACGTACCTTGTATGGCTGGACTGCCGGGAACTGGGGCTTGACGATGCGGCGCTTAAGGAGTTCATGATAAAGAAGGCAAAGCTTGGCTTAAACCCCGGCTCCAGCTTTACAAGGAGCCTGTCCGGGTTCATGCGGCTCAATGCGGCCTGTCCGCGGAGTGTGTTAAAGAAAGCCATGGAACAGCTTGAGGAGGCCGTAAACGGCCTGGAATAAACGGAGGGAGATCATGGAAGAACTGACAAGACTGATTCGTGAGGACATGCGGCCGGCCCTTGGCGTTACGGAGCCGGGAGCCATCGCCTTTGCCGTATCGAAGGCCAGAACCTATGTAAAGGGAGCGGTCACCGGCGTGGAGCTAAGGTTAAACAGCGGAATGTATAAAAATGCATATACCTGCGGAATCCCCAACAACAGTTTTATGGGAAATGAGTACGCGGCTGCCCTGGGACTTCTTGCAGGAAAGCCGGAAATGGGATTGGAATGCCTGGCAGAGGTAACGGAGGCCGACAACGCCGCCGCAGAGGAACTTGTTGCGGCAGGGAAAATCAAGGTTTCCATGAGCGGGATTTCAAGCCGCATTTTTATTGAGGCAAAGGTGACGTCGGAGAACGGGGAAGCCGTTGTGACGATCCGCGGTTCCCATACAAACATCGTCCGGATCCAGGTAAACGGCGAGACCGTCTTTTCGGGCAGTGAGGAAAGCGGCGAAGAAGAGAGTGCGCCGCCGCTCATCCATTCTTATACGTTAGAGCAGATGGTTTCCTATGCGGATACGGTTCCGGCGGCGGAGATTTCCTTTATCAGCGAGGCATATGAGATGAATTACCGCCTGTTTAAAGAGGGGCTTGAGAACCCGCGGACGACGTATGCCAGGTATCTTTTGGAAAAGAACGGCGGCCAGATCATTTCGGAGGATGAACAGAAAACGGCATCGCTTCTCTGCAACGCCGCCATTGAGGCGCGCGTCATTGGCCTGGATTTCCCGGCCATGAGCATCACCGGTTCCGGCGCCCATGGCATCATTGCGACCATGCCGCTCTACGGTGTCGCAAAGCACAGGGGCTTGAGCGAGGAGAAGCTCTGGCGTGCCACAGCCATCAGCTATCTTGTCTGCATGTATATTAAGGAGTATTCCGGGAAGCTGTCGGCGTTCTGCGGCTGCGGGATTGCGGCCGGCACCGGCATGGCCTGCGGGCTTATATACCTTTACGGCGGCGGGATAAAAGAGATGGAGCGGGTCATCAACAACATGGCCAGCAGCATCACCGGCATGATCTGTGACGGCGGGAACCAGGGCTGCACCATGAAGGGGATCGTGGCCGTGGACGCGGCATTCCAGTCGGCGGATTTCGCCATGCACGGCATCAGCATCGAGCCGGTTCACGGGATCAACGGCAGGACGCCGGAAGCGACCATGCGCCATATGGGCGAGATCGCGTCGCCGGGCATGGAAGGGACGGAAAAGACGATTGTGGATATTTTGCAGGAGAAGAGCGGGGTGTGAATGGGAGAGTGAAAGATGAAACCAGCAGAGAGAATAAAATATTTCTATGAAACAATCGTATCAGAAAATCAAATTGAGAGGATGTCAGAGTTCGTATCGCCGGAATGCTGTGTAAAAATAGGAGAAAAGCAGATTCCAGCCGGCATCGACGGTATGAAAGAACACATAAAGGCGACGAAGCAGACATATCCCGATTATAGAATGAAGATTCTCAAACAGTTCTGCGCTGGGGATTATGTCATTTCAGAATTTATCATGGAAGGTACACATGAAGGGGAGTGGATTGGAATAAAACCAACCGGCAAACGATTGGTGTTTACAGGCGTTAATATTGACAAGGTGGCGGACGGCTTAATTGTGGAACATGGAGGAGCAGTCAATACGTTTGAAACCTTGTTTGAAGCAGGTGTAATAAGGGCAGTATAATTTTTATACTGAAATCAAGGAGGGAACCCCAATGCTCGAAACAGCACCATCTCAATCAGCCATGACAGAACTGCTCGGGCAGTCCTTGTTTGACGTTTGGCAGAAGCTCTGTGCGGCCATTGATGAAAAATACGAAATGGAGCGTTTATGGAACACAGGCGGTAAGAACTGGACTTACGAGTACAAATACCGCAGGGGCGGAAAGACGCTTTGCTGCCTCTATGCGAAAAGCCGCTGCATTGGCTTCATGATTATTTTTGGAAAAGAGGAGAGAGCAAAATTTGAAGATATAAGGGAGACTCTTTCCGAGTCTGTTTGCAGGCGGTATGATGAAGCGAAAATCTATCATGACGGAAAGTGGGTCATGTTTGAACCGGACAGCACGGCCGAATTTGACGATTATATGAAGCTGCTGGCTGTGAAAAGAAAGCCGAACCGGAAATCATGATTTCAATTTAAGGAACCGATCCGTCATGAAATTCGCGCCAGCTTATTGACAACTGTTTCGTCGGGATGTTATACTGTGTTTCGTGCTGCGGCACATGCGGATGTGGCGGAATTGGCAGACGCACCAGCCTTAGGAGCTGGCGGGCAACCGTGGGGGTTCAAGTCCCTTCATCCGCATTTCATTGATAATACGAAGATGGTTTCAGAGAACGCCCGGAAGGATTTGCAGACTTTCGGGCGTTCTTGCATAGACAGGAGCCGTTTTCACAAGCAAAAGCAGGGAGCTTTCTTGTCTAAAGTAGATATGTATGCATATTATTTAGACGCTGATATTAAAGATGAAATTCAGATGGTGTGGTACCTGGATATATAAAAAATTTTATGGAATGCCTTACGCAGGAAAGCCTGCCCGCCTTCCATCAGACGGGCTTTCCCGGCACATATCTTCAGGACTTACAATCTGGGCAACCAGCTCCTGGTGGATCCGGTTCGGCGGGGCCATATCGTAGAACTGGGGTTCTTTCATAATGATTCGTTTTTTGCTCGATAGGTACATTAGCTTTGCAGCTAAAGATTAAAAATATGTTCACTCATCAATCGATTTGATATAATTAAGACAACAGGCTAAAATAGATATCCTCTTGGTGTCTGGATTTCCAGAATAGACTACATCCGGGGAGGTGCCAAACTCGACATTACTGCTGCCGTCAGGATTCAGCCCATGCATTGTACGAAATTGCATAATTAAGCCGCTTTTAGGCAGCTTCATTCGAAAAATCTCGCTTCCGCCACCGTCACCTTTGGTGTTTTCACCTACGATAGTTGCAAAGCCAGTGGCCTTACAGAACATTGCAAATGCATCTGCCGAAGAATATACTTCGTTATCTACAAGTAAGAAGAACTGTCCGCCACATATTTTTTTTCTATAAAGTGGCGATACAGCTACTGATAATGTACCATAGGAATCTACTTCCGAAAGATCCTCCTGATTGATTTGAGGCAATTTTAAAAGATCCTCTAAATTAGGATTTAATTCCTCCGGAAGAATATTATTTAGATTTAGATGTTCTTTTGCTTCCTTACCATATGACGTGAGATAATAGAATGTATATTTTAACTCCTTGTCAATATTGGGAGCGACAATCGACTGCATCCAATAATTATCACTCCCGCCGCCGTTGCCAATAATATCGATAATAATATATTTCTTATCAGAATTTTCACTGAACCATTCCAACAGTGTATTTCGATCATTCAGTATATATCTAGTATCAAAACTCCGAATTTTAACATAAGCAACATTCTCATTGATATTTCGAAATTCTAAATTTGATTTTTCCACTGGGCTTAACGTTTTTGTTTTTACATCATACTTATCTATCAAGTATTGATATCTTTTCTTAACAATCGAATCATTGTAAATCTGCAATAACTTCTGTGATGAATGATCAAAAGTATTTGCCTGCTTTTGAGCTTCTAGCTGCGCAACCCTATCCTGATAAGTAAATGGCGAGTAGATCGTCAAATGAGCCAGTCCTCTGAATTTCCCAATGCACTCTTGTATAATTTCGTAATAAACACAAAAGTCCACACGCTTTTTTCCAAGTGTTTCTATCTTCCTCCGATACGTTGTCTTCAAAGCGTCCATGGATAACCCATATTTCCTCTCTGCCATCTTTAAGAACGGATAATTTTCTTCCAGAACCTCCCACATGTAGTCATAGTCAGCAAGGGCATCATTCATGGATATGGTCTCTACATTTATATATTGAATATACTCTCTAATTCCAAATAAACTTCCAATACATATAACAATTAAACATAAACAAAAACCATTTCTAATTTTTTTGCTATATTTCATAGAGCCCCCTAATACATTGCTTTTATTATTCCAGCATTTAACTCCCGTGCTCTTTTACAAGATTCAGGATTATAATATGAACTAGGGTATTTTCTACCGTAGCATATTGGATGAATCCCGCAGTTCATACATTTTGGATTATTTTATAGTCTATCCACCAAGCATATTTATCTATATTTAATTCTAATCTCATTTCTTCCCTTGTTGGTTATGATTCTGAGGATTTCCTATTTGTTGACCATAAAACAATACAGGACTTCGTGCCGCCGCCTAATTCAATAAGTCTGCGATACAGATTTTCAGCTCCCCGCCATAGATGGACACCGGAATTTCATCATCAAACGAAGCCCCGAAGGCATCTTCATGCTGAAAATCATAAACCGTGACGCTTTTGGCGGAGGGATTTACGATCCAGTATTCCCGGACGTGAGACCGTTCGTAAAGCCACAGCTTTTTTAAATAATCATGCCCCTGCGTACTTGGAGAAGTGATTTCAACGATAAGATCCGGCGCGCCCAAACAGCCGCGATCCGTCAGCTTCTTTTTGTCGCAGATGACGGAGATATCCGGTTCTACCCAGTTTTTGTCCTTTGCGTCCAGATTGACGGCAAAGGGGGCAGGATAAACCTTACAGCTTTTTCCATGAGAATCAATATAATTGGCAATGGTTTTTACAATCTGGGCAACCAATTCCTGGTGGCTCCGGTTCGGCGGGGCCATATCGTAGAACTGGCCGTCAATAAGCTCGGCTTTCCGGCCCTCCGGGAGGTTCCAGTAGTCTTCCGAGGTAAAAGAACAGTCTGGAGGCAGCGGCATATAAACACTTCCTTTCTGCTGCTTCATAATCCCATATTAAAACAGAAGTCTCTGAAAATCAAGCGAGGGAAACAGAAAACCTGAACCATGGCGGCGGAAACAAACCGGAAATACACTTTACATAAAGAAAAAGAAAGGGTATGATGAAGATACACAAAAAACCGGAAAGGAACCTCTGACATGAAACTTAAAAATCCCCTTCTCGTTGTATCCGACATCGACCAGTCGGCGGCCTTCTATAAAAAAGTCCTTGGACTCCGCATCATCATGGATTTTGGAGCCAACAAGACGCTGACCGGAGGCCTGGTTTTGCAGACATTGGAAACATACCGGGAGTTCATTGGCACGGACAAAATTTCCTTTGGCGGTAACGATACGGAAATTTATTTTGAAGAAGATGAGTTCGATCAATTTGCAGAGCGGCTGGAGGAATGCGGCGTCGAATATGTGCATCCGGTGAAGGAACATTCCTGGGGACAGCGGGTGGTGCGTTTTTACGATCCCGACCGCCATATCATCGAGGTGGGGGAAAACATGAAATCCGTCTGCCGCCGCTTCCTGGAAAGCGGCATGAGACCGGAACAGACGGCAAAGCGCATGGATGTCCCAATAAAGTTTGTGCATGCTTGCATGCGGTAATGAAGAAACAGGAGAAACCATTTATGATACGGACATTTAAAAAAGAAGACACCGAAGCAGTGATGCGGATCTGGTTAAACGGCAATTTAGAGGCCCACGGCTTCGTCCCGGCGGATTACTGGCGGGAAAATCTGCCCATGGTAGAGGAACAGCTCCCCGAGGCAGATATTTTTGTCTGGGAGGAAAACGGAAGCATCCGCGGCTTCCTCGGCATCCAGGACGGCTTTATCGCCGGGATTTTCGTGGACAGCTCATGCCGCTCGGAGGGCATCGGAAAGAAGCTCCTCGATCATGCGAAAACCATCTACCCATCCCTGTCCTTAAAGGTATATCAGAAAAATACCCGCGCGGCCGGATTTTATTTCCGTGAGGGCTTTTTTGCAGAGTCCGAGGGCATGGACGAGGAGACGGGAGAGCCGGAATATACGATGGTCTGGAAGGCCGGAGAGGAAACGGCGGATATCTGGGCGCGGCTTTGCGGGGCGGCAAGAAACGTGCAGGCCGCAAGATGGGTGTCCGACCGGATCGAAGCGGGCCAGGTGGCGGCTGCCCTCATGACGAAGTCCGGGGCAATCTATACAGGTATCTGCATCGACACGGCATGCTCCCTGGGCATGTGTGCGGAGCGGAATGCTATTGCCCATATGCTGACCTGCGGCGAGAGTGAAATCGAAAAGCTGGCCGTCATTGGGCCGGACGGCGATATGGCACTCCCCTGCGGCGCCTGCATGGAGTTTATGATGCAGTTGGGGAAAACTGCGGGAGAGATTGAGATTCTTGTGGATGAAAAACGGCGGGAGACGAGGCGGTTAAAGGAGCTGATCCCAAGCTGGTGGGGTGCGGGACACAGTATGTAAGGAGGCATATCACATGGTGGAAATCATTCCAGGATACGGGAGAATGGATGAGGTGCTGGCGCTCGTAAAGGAATACACGGACATGATAGCCGGGCAGGGCGGCGATGTGGTGGAATGCCTCAAGTCGCAGCATCTGGACGCAGAGCTTCTGGACATGGAAAAAAAGTACGGCCTGCCCTGGGGGCGGCTTTATCTGGCATGCGCGGACGGAAAGGCTGCCGGGTGTGCGGCGATTGCGCGGCTTGATGGGGAGATCTGCGAGCTGAAGCGGCTCTATGTGCGGCCGGAGTACCGGGGACGGCACATCGGAAATGCGCTGATGGAGCAGGCCATAAGCGATGCGAGAGATATCGGCTACCGGTATATGCGTCTGGACACGTTCCCGTTCATGGAGGCGGCCGTCCGGATGTATGAGCGGCGAGGGTTTCTGCCCATTGAACGCTACAATGACAATCCGGCTGCGGAAGCAGTCTTTATGGAGCTTGCCCTTTTCTGACGGCAGGGACGCTGCCTGCGTTTCCTGCCTCACGATTTGAGAAATCTTATTGACAAAAATTTCATAATAAGGTATTCTCTTATCAGCCGGTGCAATCCGGGAAAAAAGAAGAGGACTCCTGCGGGGACATGCCGCAGGTCAGAACCAGAATAAGGGAGTAGTCGGCGCATGGCGCAGCGCAGCCAACATACTGGAATTGATCCTGGCTCCGCTTTAAATGATGAGACTTATCTGTCATGGGACAGGTGGGTTTCTTTTTTTTGTCTCATTTCAGAAGCTCCCGCGCATAGGTTTTGAGGGAAGAAGGAGGATACATATGAGTCTGACAGAGTTATTTATCATTGCCGTGGGGCTTTCCATGGACGCGTTTGCCGTGTCTGTCTGTAAGGGGCTTTCGGTGCAGAAGATGAAAATCAGCCATGCACTGACCTGCGGCCTGTACTTCGGCGGGTTCCAGGCGCTGATGCCGGCCATCGGCTACCTGTTGGGAAGCCAGTTTGAAAGCATGATTACCCACATCGACCACTGGATTGCCTTTATCCTTTTGGGCGTCATCGGCTTCAACATGGTGAAGGAGTCCAGGGAGACGGATGAAGAGAAGTTAGACGCCGGTTTTGGAGTCTGTTCCATGCTGCCGCTTGCCGTTGCCACCAGCATCGACGCATTGGCTGTTGGCGTGACCTTTGCATTTCTCAAGGTGGACATCGTATGGGCCGTTCTGTTCATCGGCGTCGTGACCTTCGCCCTGTCCTCCGTCGGCGTGCGTGTCGGCCATGTTTTCGGAGTCAAGTATAAGTCGCGGGCCGAGCTTGCCGGCGGCGTGATCCTGATACTCATGGGTACGAAGATTCTTCTGGAGCATCTGGGGCTTCTCGCGTTCTAGGCTTTTAGCGGCCTGTTTCGCGGTGCCATGGCGGACGCCTGGCCGGGAGAGTATCCGGGTAAGACGGCGTCCCGCCTGCCTTTCGCCTCGCCAAAAAGGGCTTGAAGACGGCCCGCAGATACGGTATGATGGAGAGAAGAAACGACAGGAGGAATTACATGAATCAGGAATTGGAAAAGATTTACGCGAGTGTGGAAAAAAAGATCAGCTTCCGCCCGGAGGCTGCGCTGATTTTAGGCTCCGGTCTGGGGAATTTTGCCGAGAAGGTTCAGATTGTTGAAACGCTGGACTATAAGGATATCGAGGGATTCCCGGTCTCCACGGTGCCGGGCCATAAGGGACGGTTCCTGTTTGGATATGTGGAGGACGTGCCGATGGTGATTATGCAGGGCCGCGTCCATTATTATGAGGGCTATTCCATGAAGGAGGTCACGCTCCCGATCCGCCTCATGAAGCTGATGGGGGCGAAGGTTCTGTTCTTGACGAACGCGTCCGGCGGCATCAATACGGAGTACCATGCCGGTGATTTCATGCTGATGGAAGATCATATCAGCAGTTTCATCCCGTCGCCGCTCATCGGGCCAAACGACGAGGACATGGGGCCACGGTTCCCGGATATGAGCGATGTGTACAAAAAGGAGATCCGTGAGATTATCCGCCGCGTCGCCAAAGAAGAGGACATTCCGCTTCAAGAGGGCGTTTACGTCCAGTTTACGGGCCCGGCCTACGAGACGCCTGCGGAAATCCGCATGGCAAGGCTTCTAGGCGCCGACGCCGTCGGGATGAGCACGGTCTGCGAGGCCATCGTGGCCAACCATATGGGCATGGCAGTCTGCGGGATTTCCTGCATCACCAACATGGCAAGCGGGATCCTGCCGCAGCCGTTGAGCCATACGGAGGTACAGGAGACGGCCGACAGGGTGGCGCCGTTATTTGAGCGGCTGGTATCGAAATCGCTGGCGGCGATTTATCATGAATATATGATGAAATAAGAGAAAAGTTGAGGGTGCAGCGAAAAGCCGCACCCTTTTTACATGTTTGGAAGCGTTATGACCCCGGCTTTCAGAAGCGCCGCATCTTCTTCGCTGTGGGAGGAAAAGACAAGCGTCCTGCCGCCAAGAAATTCCAGAACCATGGCGGCGGCCGTCTGTTTCGTTCCGGCATCCAGTCCCGTGAACGGCTCGTCCATGATGAGAATGTCCGACGGGGCGAGAAGTGCCCGAAGGAGCGCCGTCCGCCGCTTCATGCCGCCGGAAAATTCTGAAACCGGCTTTTTTAGGGACTCTTCCGGAAGGAGCCTGGAAGCGGCGGCAGAAAGTTCCGACGGAGAATAGACGTTTCCAACGGCCAGCCGCAGGTTTTCTACGGCCGAATAGCCCTCCAAAAGCCAGTCTTCCTGAAAGACAGCGGAAAACCGCGGCACGGCCGGGGCGCCGTCCTTTTTAAAAAAGGCGATGGTGCCGGAATCCGGCTTTTCAAGGCCTAAAAGGAGCCGGAACAGCGTGGTTTTTCCCGTCCCGGACGGCGACGACAAGAGCGTGCGGGAGCCGGCCGGAAAGGCCAGGGAGAGGTCTTTTAAGACTTCTTCATCTCCGAAGGATTTAAAGACGTGTTCCAGGCGGATTTCTGCCGGGCAGGAAGGCCCGCTGCGCTTTTTCCGATTTCCCATCATGTTCCGGCACCCCCTTTCCGGCCAAAAGCTTCATAAGAAAAAGAAACAGGATCTCAAACAGTGTGCTTAAGACGATGATCGTCACCGTCCAGGCGAACAGCTCCGCCGTGCTTAAATAAATTTTTGCCATGTAAAGCCCCTCGCCGATGGAACCGTCCGGGACGCCGATGACTTCGGCGGCGATGCCGGATTTAAAGCCCATGCCGAGAGCCGTTTTGCAGGCGCTCCTTAAGTATGGGTACAATGCCGTCCGGTAGATGGTGAGCGCCTTTTTTACAGGCGGGATCCGGAAGACGAAGGCCATTTCCAGGAGCTTTTTATCGGTGCTCCGGATTCCGGCAATGGTGTTTACATGGATCACCGGGAACACCACGAGAAAGGCGATGAACACCGAGAGGTTCTCCGAACCCGTCCAGATAAGGGCCAGGATCACAAAGGACGCCACGGGAATGGATTTCATGAACTGGACGGCCGGCGAGAGGAGCTCGCCGAAGAACGGGAAAAAGGAAGCCAGGGAGCCGGTAAGAAGGCCGGCCGCGAAGGCAAGAAAAAATCCCAGGCTGATCCGTCCGAAGGAAAAACCGATAGCCCTCCAGAAGGCCGCCGAGGTGATCTGGGCGCTTAAGGCGCGAAAGGTCTCGACGGGCCCGACCAGAAAAATCTGGTTTCTCACAGCAAGGGAAAGCCCCTGCCAGAGGAGAATCCAGAACAGGATGATAAGCGTTTTTCGGAACCAGTCCGGGAGTTTATTCATAGAAAAAACAGCTCCTTATAAAAAAGAGGCGGCAGGCCGGTTTTCTGCCCGCCGAAGCTGCCGCCTCCAGGAAATGACTTATGGAATATAGTAGAAGGCATCGTCCGGGAGCGTGCCGCCTACGGAGTCGGCATTCTGTTCGTATAAAACGCCGAGATAGCCGGACAGGGCGTCCTTCATCTGGGTGCCGTCCATGTAGGTGATGTTGCAGTAGGGAAGCGCAGCTTTGGCAATCTCCGGCTTTGCAACGATGCCGGCGTCTGCGATGAGCTGTGCCGTCGTGTCAGGATCCTCTGCGGCGAAGGCGATGGAAGCCTCATGCTCGTCTAAGAAGGTGTCCACAGCCTCCGGATGGTTTTCCAAGAATTCCCGGTTAACAATGGTAACGCCGGTGACAAGGCGGCTCTGGCTGCCTTCCTCCTGAAGCTCGTTCCAGACCTTTGTGAGATCCATGATGATGGAAAGGTCGGTGTTCTGAGCCAGTGCCACGGTCACGAAGGGCTGTGGCAGAAGGCCGATGGCATCGGGATTCTCGGCAAGGATTGCCGCGACTTCCGTGGCCTCGGATTTAAACTCCAGCGTCACATCGGATTCGGAAAGGCCGGCAGCGGATATCAGATAGCGGAGCGCATACTCCGGCGTCGTCCCTTTGCCGGGAAGATAGACGGTTTTTCCGGCAAGCTGGCCGATGGACTGGATGGAGGTATCGGCAGATACCATGTAAAGGACGCCAAGGGTGTTGATGTCGATGACGGCCACCTTTCCCTGGGTCTTATTGTAAAGGACACTTGCGACATTGGCCGGAAGCAGGGCGATGTCCACCTTGCCGCTTCCCACCATGGCCGTCAGCTCGTCGGCCGCCGTCACCATGGTAAATTCATAATGGTTGTCGGTGTCCCCGTTTTTTGCGTCTTCCATGAGTTTTACAAGCCCCATGGTGGTGGGGCCGTTTAAGCCGCCCACGCGGATTGCGCCTTCGGCCTCGGAAACGTCGGTTTCTGCCTCGGTCTCAGCCTGTGTTTCCGGCTCGGTTTCGGCTTCTGTGCTGGTCTCGGAAACGGAAGCTGTCTCCGTCTCTGTCACGGCAGAGGTCTCTGCGTCCGTCGTGCCGGAACCGGAAGATGAGCAGCCGCCAAGCAGGGAAAGGCCAAGGGCTGCGGCAAGGAACATTGGGAATACTTTTTTCATGATCGTCCTCCTCGTTTTGCTGTCAGTGATTTTTTGTGTAAATGGTTTTCGTACTGACGCCTTCCAGCATTCCAAGCTTTCCGGACAGACCGTTGATCTGATCCATGGGTGCATCCATGACGACGCTTATGATGGAAATCCCTTTTTCCCTGTAAGGGATGCCCATGCGGCCGATAATATAGGAACCGTACTCGTGAAGAAGCCCGTTGAGCCGTTCCACGGACTCCGGGTTCTCGATGATGATACCGATCAGGGCCACGCGTGTTTCCATAAAATTCCCCCTTTGCTTTTAGAAGAGCGGACTTTGCCGCAGACAAAAAAAGGCCGGTGTGCCCACGAAAAAGAGCGTACCGATCCGATCCTCTTCGCCTTGTCCCGCAGGATACCCTTTGGGGTCAGCACGAACACCCTAACTATATCACAGCCGGGCACGAATGTCAAAAGTCCGAAGAAAACTTAAGAAAATAAAGGCATGGCAGAAAAAATCGTTAAATTATAAACAAAAAGGTACTTGCGGCAGAAAAGCGCGTGCACTATAATATAGTGCAGATTTTAACTGCCGTTTTTTATCGGCATGATAATAGAAAAAACAGGAGGAAATAAGATGGTAACGAATGATGCGGCACTGCTGAAAATCAAGCATGATGTCCTGTATGAGGTAGCGAGGCTGGCGTTCGAGGGAAAGCTCGACGAGGAAAAGGACAATATCCCCTACAAGCTGATTCCTGGCCCGAAGGCACAGTTCCGCTGCTGCGTTTATAAGGAAAGAGAGATTATCCGTCAGAGAGTCCGTCTGGCAGAGGGAAAATGTCCTTCTGACAAACACAGCGAAAACATGATCCAGGTCATCAGCTCTGCATGCGAGGAGTGCCCGATTACACGCTTCGTCGTAACGGATAACTGCCAGAAGTGTATGGGAAAGGCATGCCAGAATGCCTGCAATTTCGGTGCCATCACCATCGGAAGGACGCGCGCCTACATTGATCCCGGTCAGTGCAAGGAGTGCGGGAAATGTGCCCAGGCATGTCCCTATAACGCCATTGCCGAGTTAATCCGTCCCTGCCGGCGTGCATGCCCGGTGGATGCCATCACCATGGATCCGGAGACCGGCATCTGCCAGATCGACGAGAAGAAGTGCATCCAGTGCGGCGCCTGCGTAAGAAGCTGTCCGTTCGGTGCCATTACCTCCAAGGTATTCATCACCCAGGTCATCGACGCCATCAAGGCTGGCAAGAAGGTTGTCGCCATGCTGGCACCGGCCGTTGAAGGCGAATTCGGCGCCGACATCACCATGGCAAGCTGGCGGACGGCCCTTAAGAAGGTGGGCTTTGCCGACATGGTCGAGGTCGGTCTCGGCGGTGACATGACGGCCGCTTATGAGGCTGAGGAATGGGCAGAGGCTTATAAAGAAGGAAAGAAGAAGACTACATCCTGCTGTCCGGCCTTCGTAAACATGATCCGCAAGCATTATCCGACGCTGGTGGAAAACCTGTCTACGACGGTTTCCCCGATGTGCGCCGTTTCCAGGATGTTGAAGGCAAAGGATCCGGAGACCGTGACCGTATTCATCGGGCCGTGTATGGCGAAGAAGGCGGAAGCTGCCGATAAGTCCGTGGAGGGCAACGCAGACTTCGTCCTGACCTTCGGCGAGGCGCGGGCCATGCTCCGTGCGAAGAACGTGAACCTGGAGCCGGAGGAGAACTCCAGCCAGGAGGCCAGCGTCTTCGGAAAGCGGTTCGGAAACGGCGGCGGCGTGACGAATGCCGTGCTCCAGTGCTTAAAGGAGAAAGGCGAGAGCGCCGACATCAAGGTTGCAAGATGCAGCGGCCCGGCTGACGTCAAGAAAGCCCTGCTTCTCATGAAGGTGGGCAGGCTTCCGGAGGACTTCATCGAGGGCATGATGTGCCAGGGCGGATGCGTCGGCGGCCCCAGCAACTTAAAGCCGGAGATGGAAATGAAGAAAGACCGTGACGCGCTCATTTCCCAGGCAGACGAAAGAGGCGTCCATGAGAACCTGGAGAAGTATGATATGGATGCATTCTCCATGCACCGCAGCTATGGGGAATTGAAATAAGGTATTACATAAAAAGGACTGTAAAAAAGAAAATCGGGCAGGAAAATTTTTCACCTGCTCGATTTTCTTTTTTATCGCAGTTTATGCTGCTGTTGCATAATCCAGAATAAAAATTTTACTTGCGATTTTCTCAATGCTATCTAAAATATCGTCAATCTTTTCCGCCACAACAGTATTTAAAAATTCTTCTCCGCACTGCTCGCATTTTAAGCATGGTACATTCTCGATGATTACATAGCAGTTATTTAGCTGTGCAAAATATGTTGTTGTGGAGGGTGTCATCTCTCCACCCTTGCAGTTCATACATTTCATTTTGTCCGCTCCCTTTCTCACCCGCCCGCAGAAAACGTATATCCGACGCCCCATACCGTCTTAATATAGCGGGGGCTTTTGGGATTGTCCTCGATTTTATTTCTTAAATGGCTGATGTACACCATGATGGAGTTGTCGTCCACAGCCGCCTGGTTCCATACCAGCTCGTAAAGCTGCTCCTTCGTGAAAACCTGGCCGGGGTGGGAAAGAAACAGCCGCATGAGGACATTCTCCCTCGAAGAGAGGGGGATGGAGACGCCGTCCTTTTTAAGTTCCATGGTGAGAGTATTGTAGGAAAAGGGGCCGGCCGCAAGGAGTTCCCCCGGCTTTTCCTTTTTCACCTGGTTCCGCCGGATGAGGGCGCGGATTTTTCCGCCCAGGATCACGGGATTGAAGGGCTTTGCAATGTAATCGTCGGCGCCGATGTCCAGGCCGTAGAGGGTGTCGAAATCGTCGCTTCGCCCGCTGATGACGATGATCGGCGTGGTGTCGCCGGACTCCCGGAGGCGCTTGATGGCATGGAAGCCGTCCTCGTTCCCGTTCATCATGATATCCAAAAGGATCAGGGCGAAGTCATGGGACTGCGCCAGAAGCACAGCCTCGCGCCCGTCAGCCGCCGTATGGGCTTCATAGCCGTTTCCTTCCACGACCCGGATTAAAAGCCGCCGGACGGCCGGATCGTCGTCTGCAATCAGGATTTTCTCTTTTTCCAAGACATGTCTCCCCCTTCCTCGTTTTGTTATCAACAGAATACCACAAAACTCCCGCCGAAAAAACAAAAAAATCGTGAAAACCCCGAAATCCTTAAAAAATTTTAAGACTTTTTCAGAGGATATTAAGGCCGGGACGCTATAATCATAGCAGGAAAGGAAAAAGCGGGGGGAGCGGATAAAAAATCCCCGCATTTCCAAAAAAATAAGGAAAAGAAGGGGAAAGAATTATGTATTTAGCTTTGCTTGGCTTTGCCATGATCGTGGTATTCATGGGACTTATCATGGCGAAAAAACTGAGTCCGTTTACGTCTCTCATCATCATACCAGTCATTTTCGGCCTTCTGGCCGGATACGGCTGGGACACCCTGGACTACGCCATGACCGGCATCAAGGACGTGGCCTCCACCTTTGCCATGATGACCTTTGCGATCCTCTATTTCGGCATCATGCTGACGGCCGGAATGTTCGACCCGATGGTGGACAAGGTGGTCTCCTGGTGCAAAGGCGACCCGTTAAAAGTCCTTGTGGGAACAGCCGTGCTGGCGGCCTTCGTATCCCTGGACGGCGACGGAACCACAACCGTCATGATCTGCTGTACGGCCATGATCCCGATCTATGAAAGGCTGAAAATCAAGAAAATCTATCTGGCGACACTGATTATTCTCCAGAACTGCATCATGAACCTGATCCCCTGGGGCGGCCCGACGGCCCGCGTCATGTCGGTCATGAACCTGGACGCGGGAGAAATCCTGGCGCCATTAGTACCGGGAATGGTACTATCTGCCGTCTATGTGATCGGCGTTTCTTATTATCTCGGCATGAAGGAGAGAAAACGCCTCGGCGTCACGGCCGGCGCGGCTGCACAGGCGGAGAAAGTGGAGCTCTCCGAGGAGGAAGCCGCCTGGAAGCGGCCGAAGCTGATCCTTTTTAACCTGCTTTTAACGGCCGCCATCATCGTTTCCCTCGTCATGGGACTGGCGTCTTCAGCCATCCTGTTCGGCGTCGGCACGGCCATCGCCCTTGTTGTCAACTATCCGAACCAGAAGGTGCAGAGAAACGTCATCAGCTCCGTGGCGCCGGACATGATTAACGTCGTCATGATGGTTTTAGGCGCAGGAGTCCTCATGGGAATCTTAAACGGGCCGGAGGATGCGGGCATGTCCAACGCCATTGCAGAGCTTCTGGTGTCGGTAATCCCGGAATCTCTCGGAAAGTATTTCGCCGTGTTCATCGCTGTCATCAGCGCGCCCGGCACGTACCTTTTAAACAACGACGCCTTCTATTACGGCGTTCTCCCGCCCCTTGCGGCCACCGCAGAGGCATACGGCTTTACCGACTTAAACATCGGCTTTGCCTCCCTTATGGGACAGGCGTTCCACTTCTTAAGCCCGCTGGTTCCTTTTATCTACCTTCTGATGGACAAGACGGAAATCACGCTGGCCCAGTATCAGGGATACATTTTCAAATGGTGTATCGGAATCTTCGTCATCTTCATGGCCGCAGGCCTTATGATGGGGTACCTTCCGATTCTTTAGGGACGGCCGTATGCAACCAGAGGCTCTCCCTTCCAGACACCGAGGGCAGTGGTGTAATAGAGGGCCACGCCGTCGAAGGACGCGCGGATCTCCTGGAGAATCTGCCCGTCCGACGCTGCAAGCCGCCCCAGAAGCCGGCCCTTTTCGATGGGTTCTCCGGCGGCTACGGATGGATACCAAAATCCGCAGGCGCATGCCTCCTCATAGACGGTTTCTGAAATTTCCGTCTGGACAGGCATGCGTCTGTTGGCAGTCAGGATTCCCAGATGGCCCATGAGGGAGAGGACGTCCGAGCGGCAGGCGGAAACCTCTTCGGCAGACCAGAGCCCCTGGCAGCCGCGTTCAATCAGCATGGCGGGAATCCCCTTTTGGACGGCATAGCTGTAAAGGCCGTTTTTTGCTGTGGAGCGGACGCGGTAGGGGACGTCAACGGTTTTCGCAGCTTCACGTGCCTTCTGGCAGACAGCCTCATCCCCGGCTGTGGGAAAGAAGACGAGAGGGCAGAGGGACTCGTTGCAGTCCCCGCTGTGAAGGTCAGCGAGAAAGTCGGAGACAGGATAGAGGCTTTTTTCCAGGACGTGAGCAAGGCGGAAAGCCAGGCTGCCGGCGGCATCTCCCGGGAAAGCCCGGTTTAAATTGACGCCGTCCTCCGGAACGGTCTGCTTGGAGCCGGCGTAAAAAGCGCTGGGGTTGGCCACCGGCAGGAGAATCACATTGCCGGACATGACGCCGGGCTCCAGTTCTCCGGAAAGCTCCCGCAGGGCCTGGATCCCCACATATTCACAGCCGTGAACGCCGGCCGTAACCGTGAGCGTTGCGCCGGGGCGGCTCCCGCAGAAGCAGACAGCCTCCAGAGAGAGGGATTCCGCAACTGGAATCGAAATATGTTTCTTTTCACCGGGATTGATGGATGTTCCACAGAAAATCATAGAAATCTCTCCTTTCTGACACCAGATAAATTAGCCACAACTAACCCCATATTACCACATATTTTGCTTCTATTCCAGAGAATTTCTCCTTTCCCTTGCAGAACGTCTTCCCAGGACTTATGATAGTAAAAAAGAACCCAAAGAGGATCTCCCATGAACAGAAAGACCAATATTGAAAACCCCAAAACCGCATCCCCCAAACCAGGTCAGCGCATATACAGGCGCCGGCTTTTGGCGGCAGCGGCAGCCGTGTTCGCAGCCGTCCTTCTCTTAGTCGCGCTGGTGGCCGGTATGATATCCAACAACAGAAAAACGATCATCGAGACCCAGAGCGGCCAGCTAAGCGCCATATCAAAGAGCGTAGCCGTCCACATGGAAGCTTTGGTGGATACGCTGGAGGACACCCTGGAGATGGAAGCGGGGATCACCCAGTTTGAACAGGCCGAGGAAGCGGCGGCAAAGGGCGATCCTGCGCCGATGGAGGACATGCTTCGCCAGTTTCTCGACGGCCAGGACAATCTGGTGACGGAAATGTCCTATGAATCGGCAGGGGTTCTTTTGAGGGCCAGGCAGGACGGAAAGGAAGCCAGTCCTCTCATCACGGCGAAAGCCATGACAGAAGAGGACGCCGGTATGAAAATCACCATCGAGCAGGACGAAGAAGAAAACTGCTATTTAAAGCTGTCCCAGAGGACGCAAAAAGGGGCCAGGCTGTCAGCGGTACTGAGCTTTTCCGGCCTCTATGACAAGACGGCTTCCTATATTAAAATGGGGGAAAACGGCTATGTCATGGTAAAAAGCTCTGACGGGCTCATCGTGATGCACCAGGTGGACGCCCAGATTGGCCAGGATGTCCTCTCTGACCGGAAGGAAATGTATCCGGATTTCGACTTTTCCGAGCTTGAGACGCTGATCGCCCATCAGGAGGAGGGGAGAAGCGGCGTCGAGATCTATCATTCCTACTGGTGGGCTGAGGATCCGCCGCGGCCCGTAAGGAAGGTCTCGGCCTATGATCCTGTCTTTATCGGAGACGATTTCCTGATCGTAAGCGCCGTCATCGACTATGCCGAAATCACAGTCCCGCTCCAGGAAGCCACCGTTCGCATTGTTGCAGCGGCCGCTCTTCTCGTGCTTTTCCTGGCGGCCTTTTTCTGGCTGATCTGGCTTCTGGCGCGGCGCCAGAGGCAGGTGGAGATGGAAAACCTGCGGTTAAAGGAAATCAACGAAGGCCTGGAGGAGTTGAGAAAGCAGGAAGAGGCCATGGCTCACAGGCAGCGCCTCCAGCTTATCGGAACCATGACAGGCGGAATTGCCCATGAATTCAACAATCTCCTGACCCCGATCATGGGATACTCGGCCATGATGCTGGAGGAAATGGAGGAACATGACAAATATTATGAGGATGTGCGGGAAATTTTAAATTCCGCTGAGCGGGCCAAGGAGATTATCGGCCAGATTTCAGCCTTCGGGCGGAAAAATTCTCAAAAAGAGTTCTGTGACCTCCTTATCGGCCAGACGGCCGCCAAAGCCATGCTGGTGGCGGAATCCGGGAAGCCGAAGCAGGTGGAGATTTCCATGGATCTGGTGTTTGAACCGTACTATTTATATGGAAACGAGACGGAAATCCACCAGATTGTACTGAATCTCTGTACAAATGCTTTTCATGCCATGGAGAGCGGAGGAACCTTGACCGTTTCCGGCCGGGTGAAGGCGGGCCGGGAGGTTTCTGGGGAAACGGAGGAGATGAAGCGGTTTTTTGCCGGAAGGGAAGAAGAGAAGTTTTATGAGCTCACCTTTTCCGATACGGGCTGCGGCATGACCGAGGAGATAAAAAGCCAGATTTTTGACCCGTTCTTCACGACGCGCAGGACGGGAGAGGGGACAGGCCTTGGGCTTTTCATGGTTCACCGCATGGTGGAGGCCTACCGCGGCGGAATTTTCGCGGAGAGCGCCCCAGGCATGGGAACGACCTTCCGGATCTTCTTTCCCGTGCATAAAAATGAGGGATAATGCAGGAACTTTCGGTCGAAGATGATTGACGGACGGCGCAATCTTTCCTATAATTACAGGGAAAGATTGCGCCGGTATTTTTACGGCGAATTTCGGGGGAATGCTGCCGGAGCTTGATAAAAACGGTTTGGATATACGGATGACCGGCAGGAACAAAAGTAGAAAAACAGGAGGATGATACCATGCGGGAAGAGATCAGAGCAAAACTCGAAGCGGCCGGTGTGAATGTAAATGAAGGAGTCGAGCGGTTCATGGGAAAGGAAGAGCTGTTTGAAAAATTTTTAAAACGGTTCCCGGGAGACCCCAATATGGCGAAGCTCCAGGCTGCGGCAGAAAGCGGTGATAAAGAGGCGGCGCTCACAGCAGCCCACACATTGAAGGGAACATGCGGAAATCTGTCCATGACTGTCCTTTTTGACCTTCTGACGAAGCAGGTGTCCCTGTTCCGGGAAGGGCAGTGGGAGGCAGGCACCGGCATGATGCCAAAGATCACAGCAGCCTACGAGCAGGCGGCCGCCGTCATACAGGAACTTTAGGGAAAGACGTTCCGGCAGGAGTGAGGATTTTATGGAGAAGAACAGGAAGACAATACGGTTTCTGTGGATTTCGCTGACTGTCCTGGTGATCCTCTGCATCATCGTGTTCAGCACGGTCACGTTCCTGGTGATCCGGCAGGGCACGGGTACCATGAACCAGGTGGCGACCATCTACATGGAAGAGATGAGCAAGCAGACCCAAAAGCATTTCGATACGCTGGTGAACATGCGGCTCGACCAGGTGAACGCCATCACCCAGGCAGTCCAGCCGGAGACAGTGGAGGAGTTGGATGAAACGGCTGTCAGCCGTCTGACGGCGGTGGGCACCCTGCGGAATTTTACCCACCTGTTTTTGTACGACACCGAGGGAAATGATGTGGTGATCTATGGGAACCAGGTGGAAGTGGAAGACAAAGAGGACTTTTTAAATGCCATGAACAGCGGCCAGCCGCTTGTGACGGTCGGAAGGGAGGCGGACGGCTCCCTTGTCCTGCTTTACGGCCTTTCGGTGGGGTATCCCGACACCATCGGCTACCCCATGCCTGACGGCGGGCGCTGTACGGCGCTTGTGGTGGGGCTTCCCATCGAGCGGCTTGGCGAGGCGCTGTCCCTGGGCGCGGATACCGGCCTGATCTTTACCCATGTGATCCGCCAGGACGGCAGCTTTGTCGTCAACAGCGCCGATGTGCCGTATGACGACTTTTTTGCATGGATGCAGGCCAACGGCGTGGAGTATGGTGATGACGAAATTGAAGAGAAAGTGGAAATGCTCCGGGAGGCAGTCGAAAACCGGGAGGCTTACGGCCTGACGGTCAGGATGCAGGGAGAAATCCGCCACCTCTACTGTGCGCCCATGTACAATACGGAGTGGGCCATGGTGTGCGTGATGCCCCACGGTTTTTTGGACGAAGAGCTGAACGGGATGACGCTCCACAGCATTGCGCTGGCGCTCATAAGCTGTTCCATCCTCGTGATTGCCACGATGATTATTTTCGCCGCCTATATGCGGATATCCCACAGACAGATGGCAGATCTGGACGAAGCCAAGGAAAAAGCCCTGGAGGCCAGCCGGGCCAAGAGCGAATTCCTTTCCAACATGAGCCATGACATCCGGACTCCAATGAATGCCATCATCGGAATGACAGCCATCGCCGCTGCCAACCCGCAGGACACGGGAAAGGTACAGGACTGCCTGAGGAAGATCAGTGTTTCCAGCAAACACCTTCTCGGGCTTATCAACGACGTGTTAGACATGTCAAAAATCGAGAGCGGGCGGATGACCTTAAACTGCGATCTGATTTCCCTGCGGGAGACCGTGGACGGTATTGTGAGCATCATACAGCCACAGGTGAGGGCAAGGCGCCAGCAGTTTGACGTGTTCATCCAGGATATCCAGAGCGAAAACGTCTATGCCGACGGCGTGCGGTTAAACCAGGTTCTGATGAACCTGCTGTCTAATGCCTTAAAGTTCACTCCGTCCGGCGGAAGCATTACGGTGACGGTTTCCCAGGAAGACTCACCCATGGGAGCCGGATTTGTCCGCACCCATTTCCGGGTGAAGGACACGGGAATCGGCATGTCCGCCGAGTTCCAGAAAAAAATCTTCAACTCCTTTGAGCGGGAGGACAACGCCAGAGTACATAAGACCGAGGGAACCGGCCTCGGCATGGCGATTACCAAATATATTGTGGATGCGTCCGGCGGAAGCATTACGCTGCAAAGCGAACAGGGAAAAGGAACCGAGTTCTACGTGACCTTTGATCTGGAGCGGGGCGAAGAAAGTGAGGAGAAGCTTATCCTTCCGGCCTGGGAGGTTCTTGTGGTGGACGACGACGAACCGCTCTGCCGTTCCGCCGCCGATTCCCTGCATGAGATCGGCATCCATGCGGAGTGGGCGCTTGACGGTCCGACGGCTGTGGACATGGCGGAAAAGCGCCATAAAAAGCATCAGGATTATTTCATCATCCTGCTGGACTGGAAGATGCCCGGCATGAACGGCATCGAGACGGCGAGGGAGCTTCGCCGGCGCATCGGCAAGGATGTGCCGATTCTTCTGATATCGGCCTACGACTGGAGCGAAATCGAGGACGAAGCCAGGGCGGCCGGCATCACCGGCTTTATTTCCAAGCCGCTCTTTAAATCCACCCTGTACCACGGCCTCAGCCAGTTCCTGGGACAGGATAAGAAAAATGACCAGATGGAGCCGAAGCATGATTTTACCGGCAGGCGGCTTCTGGTGGCTGAGGACAACGAGCTCAACTGGGAGATTGCGAATGAGCTGCTTACCTCCGAAGGGTTCGTGCTGGAATGGGCGGAAAACGGCCAGGAATGCGTGGAAAAATTCCAGTCCTCGGAGCCTCATACTTACGATGCGATCCTGATGGATCTGCGGATGCCGGTCATGAACGGCTTTGAGGCCACGGAGGCGATCCGCGCCATGGAACGTGAGGATGCGGCAGACATACCGATCATCGCCATGACGGCAGACGCGTTTACCGATGATATCAAAAAGTGCCTGGAATGCGGCATGAACGGCCATGCGGCGAAGCCGCTCAATATGCCGGAGCTTTTAAGGATGCTCCAGAAATATTTCCTGTAACAGAGGTACTGACCGGAACAGGAGGTGGGGATCATGATTACATTATGGACGTACATGAAGGAAGCCTGGGAAGAGCACGCCCGTTTCTTTAAGGAGGCGGCGCCCGGCATTGCGGAGGACAATCTCCGCATGGCGTTCGATGCCTGTGTGCGTACGATTGTGATCCTGATCCTGTTCCTTTTGACGACGCCCTTGATTATTCAGGGGTGGACGCCGAGCATCTATCATATTCTGTTCCTTCCGGCCAGTATGTTCTGCCTGCTTCTGTGCCTGTGGGGACGGGAGAGGAAGCTGAGGGAAAAAGGTTCCACAGCCATTTGTATTTTCTACATTTTTGTGACCTTTCTCTTCCTGTTCCTGATTGATACGTTCGGGACGCCGGAGAATCCGGCCTGCTTCATACCTGTGATTTACATGGGGATCCTGCCGCTATTTGCACTGCCGCTCTGGTTCTCCTACACGTTTATATTTTTTGTGGAGACGCTCTTTGTGGTGACTGTGCATGCCATGAAGCCGGCCTCGGTGGCGCAGTACGATATTTTTATCTCCCTGGTGGGAGCCGGATGCTCTGTGGCGCTTTTGAACCTGATGCTTTCGCTGCGCCTGAAGGCGTACTGGAAGCAGGTGGAATATAAAAGGATGAGTGAACAGGATGCCCTGTCCGGCATCTATAATAAGAGAGGCGGCATGGCTGCGTCTGCCCAGTATATTGCAGAGAATAATCCGAAGACCACATGCACGCTTTTAATTATTGATCTGGATGACTTTAAAAATGTCAATGACACCAAAGGCCATCAGGCCGGAGACCTGCTTCTTGGCTGTGTGGGAGAGCTCTTAAGAAAAGAATTCCGAAGCTCCGACATCATCGTGCGGTTCGGCGGCGACGAGTTTGTCATCCTGCTTAAGAACAACGCGTCGAGAACCATGGCAGAAAATAAGGCAAAGAAAATCCAGGCGGCCCTGCGGCAGCGGTCCATGGAACTTTTGGGAAGGCCGGTTACGTGCAGTATCGGCATTGGGCTGGCGGAGAAAACGGAAGTGGATTTTGAAAGCTTCTTTCATCAGGTGGACACGGCTCTCTATGATGCCAAGGGAGAGGACGGAAAGGGTCATATGGTCATACGGAATTATAAAAAGCCTTAAACGGCAGGGGCAGGCGCCCTGCGTCCGAACGTATTCGGGAAAAAGAAAAAGACGCCCGGTTTCTTATTTGCGGCGCCGTTTACAGGAGGAATGACAGAAAATGGAAAACGAAGAAAAGAACAGTGCTGCCGCGCCCAACAAGCTGGAGACGGGGAACATCTGGAGCCTGATGATCTCCCTTGCAATCCCGTCCATTGTGGCGCAGCTTGTGGGAATCCTTTACAACATGGTAGACCGGATGTTCATCGGCCATATCGAAAACGGTACGACAGCCATGGCGGCCTTAAGCGTATCTCTGCCGCTCATTACCTGCATCACGGCCTTTACGCGGCTTGTGGGCATCGGCGGCGCGCCGTTCTGTGCCATCAAAATGGGGCAGAAGGATCAGGACGGGGCCGAGGAAATCATGGGAGTGAGCTTTGCGTCCCTGATTGCCGTCGGCGCCGTCCTTACGGTTGTGATCCTGATCTTTCAGAAGCCGATTCTGCTTTTATTCGGGGCGGATGAGACGACCTTGTCCCTGGCCTGCGACTATGTGACGATCTACGCGTTGGGGACGATCTTCGTCATGATCTCCCTGGGCATGAATTCCTACATCACGACCCAGGGCTTTGCCCGCACCGGCATGTTTACCGTGTTGATCGGCGCCGTTTTAAACATTATTTTTGACGCATTTTTCATCAACGTCCTCCATATGGGCGTCAAGGGCGCAGCCATCGCCACGATCATCGCCCAGGGGATTTCCTGCGTCTGGGCGCTGTCGTTCCTGTTCGGGAAAAAGAGCCTTCTTAGGATGAGGCGGAAATATTTCCGGATTAAGAAAAAAGTGCTGCTTCCGATTATGGCGCTCGGCGTCTCGCCCTTTACCATGAGCGTGACCGAAAGCCTGATTCAGATCGCCTTCAACAACCAGCTTGCCAAATACGGCGGAACCATCGCCGTCGGCACCGTGGCGATCCTTTTCAGCCTCTGGCAGTTCATGTCCCTGCCGGTTCAGGGCTTCTGTCAGGGCGCGCAGCCCATCATCAGCTATAACTACGGCGCCGGGAATTTTTCCAGGGTGCGGAAGGCCTGCCGGATCAACATCGTGATCTGCCTGATTTTTGCGGCCTGCGTCACGTTTCTGATGACCGGCCTGCCGAAACTGTTCGCGCGGATCTTCAGCAGCGACCCGGACATGATCGAGCTTTGTTCCTGGGCGCTTCCGATCTACCTTGGCGGCGGCATCGTCTTCGGCGCCCAGACCGGCTGCCAGCAGTCGTTCATGGCTCTGGGGCAGGCGCGGATTTCCCTGATTATGGCATGCCTGCGGAAGGTGGTTTTAATTGCGCCGTTCATCTATATTTTCCCGGCTACGGTCGCAAAGTTTCCGTTTGCCGCGGCGGCCAGTGAATCGGTATCTCACATGGTGGAATATCCGGCGGAGGTGTTTGCCATCTTTTTTGCCGAGCCGGTGTCGGATATCACGGCGGCCATGTGTACGTCCATTGTATTTTATCTGTTCTACCGGAAGAAGCTATGCCGTCCGGATCAGGAAAAAAACGCTTACGAGGATTAAAAAAGTATGTTAAAATGAAGATACGGCGCGAAGGCGCAAAGGGATTCGATCCTTTGCGGGCCCTGCGCCGTATCTGTATTTTGCGGGACGGAGAAGGCAGAATGCAGATGGACACCGTTGACGGCCACCGAAAGTGAGGGAAAGGATGTTTGAAACTGGGGAGCTTGTGATTTATGACGATACAGGCGTCTGCCGTGTGGAAGAAATCGGACTGCCAGAGGGGCTTCCCGTGTCGGATAAGAAGAGAAAGTATTATACGCTGGCGCCGGTGTTCCATGGAGGAAAAATACCGTTCGGCCGTGAAAAGCCATGAATGTGAAGAACTGGTTCGTCTTATCAAGACTGTTTACTGGAAGAAAAAGGACTTGGCAAGCCGCAAGAAAAAGGCCGGCCGGCTGGACACCGAGTATATGGGCCGGGCGAAGCGGCTGCTTTATGAAGAGCTGGCCGCCGCTCTGGAAATCCCCGTCGGGAAGGTGGAGGACTACATTGCGGCGCGGGCAGAAGAAAACGGATACGGGGAAGAATAAAAACAGGATCGCATGACAGCCGTCACTGGCCGCCGTGCGATCCTATTTTTTATCATTTTATGATGCCGAATGCGGCATCTCATCCTTTAAGTTTTTCTGCGCCGTCGCCAGCATGAGCTTGATGCGGTTCAACTGGTTGACTTCACTGGCGCCCGGGTCATAGTCCACGGCGATGATGTTGGCGTTCGGGTACTCCTTCCGGAGTTCCTTGATAACGCCCTTGCCGACGATGTGGTTCGGCAGGCAGCCGAAGGGCTGGACGCAGACGATGTTCGGCACGCCGCCGTGAATCAGCTCCAGCATCTCGCCGGTCAAGAACCAGCCCTCGCCGGTCTGGTTCCCGAGGGAAACAAAGTCGTTTGCCATGACAGCCAGGTTGCGGATTTTCGCAGGCGGCGTAAAGTGACGGCTCTTTTCCAGGGCAATCCGTGCAGTCTTGCGGAAATACTCGAGGAGCGAGATTCCCATGTTGCAGAGATATGCCGTGGAGCGCTTCGTTCCCAGGTTGCTGGCCTTAAAGTTGCTGTTGTAGAAGCAGTACAGCAAAAAGTCCATGAGATCCGGCATCACAGCCTCTGCGCCCTCGGATTCCAGAAGCTCTACGATGTGGTTGTTGGCAAGGGGCGAGAACTTTACGAGGATCTCGCCGACGATGCCGACCCGCGGCTTTTTCACGTCGAGCCGCTCCAGATTGTCGAAATCATGGATGATTCCGCGGATATTCTTGGAGAAGCCGATCATGTCGGGCGCCTTCTTGGACAGCGCCTGGATGCAGATCTTTTTCCATTTCTCGTGAAGGGCGTCGGCAGAGCCAGGCACCTTCTCGTAGGGCCGTGTGGCGTACAAAACGCGCATGAACACGTCTCCGTAGACAACGGCCTGCATGGCCTTTGTGAGGAGCGGAGCCGTAATCGTAAAGCCCGGGTTCGTCTCCATACCGTTGGCATTTAAGGAAATGACGGGAACCTGCGGGATCCCGGCCTTTTCCAGGGCACGGCGGATGAAACCGATGTAGTTGGAGGCACGGCAGCCGCCGCCGGTCTGGCTCATGATGACAGCCGTGTGATCTAAGTCGTACTGGCCGGAAAGCAGCGCGTCCATGATCTGTCCGATGACGATTAAGGACGGGTAGCAGGCATCGTTATTCACGAATTTCAGGCCAGTATCTACGGCCGAACGGTCGTCGTTCTGGAGCACCACTAAATTGTAGCCGAAGTTGCGGACGGCCGGCTCCAGAAGGTCAAAGTGGATCGGCGACATCTGCGGGCAGAGAAGCGTGTAGGTTTTCCGCATCTCCTTTGTGAACAGCACGCGGTTGTAGGAGCTGTCGACAATTTTCCTTGTATATCGCTTTTCATCCCGGACACGGAGCGCCGAAATCAGCGAACGGATCCGGATCCTGGCGGCGCCAAGGTTGTTGACCTCGTCGATTTTTAAGACCGTGTAAATCTTTCCCGAGGAAGTCAGGATATCGTTTACCTGGTCGGTGGTGACGGCGTCGAGGCCGCAGCCAAAGGAGTTAAGCTGGATGAGATCCAGATTGTCTTTCGTCTTCACATAGCTTGCAGCCGCATAGAGCCGGGAGTGGTACATCCACTGGTCGGTGACAATAAGCGGGCGCTCCACCTTCCCAAGATGGGAGACGGAGTCCTCGGTGAGGACTGCAAAGCCGTAGGAGGCGATGAGATCCGGGATTCCGTGGTTGATTTCCGGATCCACATGGTAGGGACGGCCGGCCAGGACGATGCCGCGCTTTCCGGTCTCCTCCAGATAGGCGATGACCTCCTCGCCCTTCTTTTCGATGTCGTGCCTTGTATGTTCCAGCTCTTCCCATGCCTTGTGGGCAGCGGAGCGGATTTCACTGTCGGGAATCTGGAATTCCTTCTTAAACTCTTTCACGAGCTGCTTCGTGAGCACCTGCTCATCGGTGAAAGCCATGAACGGGTTCATGAATTTGATGTTCTGTTCCGCCAGCTCCTCCATGTTGTTTTTCACGTTCTCTGAGTAGGACGTGACAATGGGGCAGTTGTAATGGTTTCCTGCGCCGGGCACTTCCTTCCGCTCATACGGGATGCAGGGATAGAAGATAAACGGCACGTTCTGTTTGATGAGCCATGAAACATGGCCGTGCACCAGCTTTGCCGGATAGCATTCCGACTCGCTGGGGATCGTCTCAATGCCCAGCTCGTAAATCTGGCGGCTGGACTGGGGCGATAAGATGACCCGGAAGCCCAGCTCCCTAAAGAAGGTGGCCCAGAACGGGTAATTTTCGTAAAAATTCAGGACTCTCGGGATTCCCACGAGGCCGCGGTGGGCCTGGTCGGCCGGCAGCGGCTCATAGTCGAAGATCCTGTGATATTTATAATTGAACAGGTTCGGAATGTCGCGTTTTGCCTTGGAAATTCCGAGACCTCTCTCGCAGCGGTTCCCCGATATGTACTGGCGTCCGCCTTCAAACCGGTTGACCGTCAGGACACAGCTGTTGATGCAGCCGCGGCACCTGGTCATGGAGGTGGAGTAGGTCAGGCCAATGATTTTATCGAGGGACAGCATGGTTGACTCCTTCGGCTCATGCTGGTACCGCTCCCTTGCGATGAGGGCGGCGCCGAAAGCGCCCATGATGCCGGCGATATCCGGGCGGATGGCCTCGCAGCCGGCGATTTTTTCAAAGCTTCTTAAAACGGCGTCATTATAGAAGGTGCCGCCCTGGACGACTACGTTGTTTCCAAGGTCGCCGGCGGAAGTGATTTTAATTACCTTAAATAATGCGTTCTTGATGACCGAGTAGGCAAGACCGGCGGAAATGTCCGCCACGGACGCGCCTTCCTTCTGGGCCTGCTTGACGTTGGAGTTCATGAACACCGTACATCTCGTGCCCAGGTCGGTGGGATTTTTGGCAAACAGGGCTTCCTTTGCGAAGTCCTCCACGCTGAAGTTTAAGGATTTGGCGAAGGTCTCGATGAAGGAGCCGCAGCCGGAGGAACATGCCTCATTGAGCTGGACGCTGTCCACAGTGCCGTCCTTGATGCGGATGCACTTCATATCCTGGCCGCCGATGTCTAAAATACAGTCTACCTTCGGATCGAAGAACGCGGCCGCATAGTAGTGGGAGATGGTTTCCACCTCTCCCTCATCCAAAAGGAAAGCGGCCTTTAAAAGCGCCTCGCCGTAGCCGGTGGAACAGGAATAAGCGATTTTTGCCTCCGCAGGAAGAAGCTCTTTAATCTCCTTCATGGAGCGGATGGCCGTCGCCAGCGGGCTTCCGTTGTTGCTGCTGTAAAAGCTGTAAAGCAGGGAGCCGTCCTCGCCTACCAGGGCGATTTTCGTCGTGGTGGAGCCGGCGTCGATGCCTAAAAAGCAGTTCCCCTTATAGGTACTCAGGTCGCCGCGGCGCACCCTGCTGCGGTCGTGGCGCTCAGTGAAAGCCTGGTATTCCGCTTCATCCCGGAATAAAGGCTCCATCCGCTTGACCTCAAACTTCATCCGGATGCCGCCGGACAAGTCAGAAATCATTTTGCCGATGTCCTGAACCGGCTCCTCCTTGGCGTTCATGGCCGCGCCGACGGCTGCGAACAGGTGGGAGTGGTCAGGAGCGATAATCTGGTCGCCGCTTAAATTGAGCGTGCGGATAAAGGCGTTCCGCAGCTCCGAAAGGAAATGGAGCGGGCCGCCGAGGAAGGCCACGTTGCCGCGGATCGGCTTTCCGCAGGCCAGGCCGCTGATGGTCTGGTTGACGACAGCCTGAAAAATGGAGGCGGCCAGGTCTTCTCGCGTTGCCCCCTCATTGATTAACGGCTGAATATCAGACTTTGCAAAAACACCGCATCTGGCAGCAATCGGATAGATTGCCTTGTAATTTTTGGCATATTCGTTGAGGCCGGTGGCGTCCGTCTGGAGAAGCGACGCCATCTGGTCGATAAAAGAGCCGGTGCCGCCGGCGCAGATTCCGTTCATCCTCTGGTCGATGCCGCCGGTGAAGTAGATGATTTTGGCATCTTCCCCGCCAAGCTCGATGGCCACGTCTGTGCGCGGCGCATAGTCCTGAAGCGAGGTGGCTACGGCTACGACCTCCTGGATGAAAGGCACCTTTAAGTAGCTGGAGAGCGTAAGCCCTCCGGAACCAGTGATACTGGGGCGGATTTTGATGGGCCCGAGCGAATCCCTGCATTTTTTGAGGAGTGCAGACAGGGTTTCCTGGATGTTCGCAAAATGCCGCTCATAGTCCGCAAACAGAATGTGATTGTCCTCGTCAATCACAGCAATTTTAACCGTGGTGGAACCGATGTCGATTCCAAGCCGAAAACATTGATCCATGTGAGCGGGGATATCCCCTACCTCCTTTGTAATTGGGAATACAGCCGCCTTTTGGGGCGGTATGCCCCGGACGCCTGCATAAAAACACTACATTATACGAAGCTGCTTCCGGATAAAGAAGCAAAATAACAGCCCCATACTTCCAAATTCTGCATTTATATGGAAGAAAGGGCGTAAACTACGCACTCAGTATAGCACAAACAAAAAAGGATTACAATCGACAGAATGCGGATTCGCATGTTAAGAAACGGCAAAAATATGTAAAAAATGTGTTAAGATTCCAGGGCTGGAAGGAAGTGAAATGTCGGAACGCGGCGAGTCTCCTGTGTCCGCATGGCGCAGGCTCTTAAGAAATGCCATATAAATCCTTATCCTGAAAAAAAGCCGTTTCAAAGCGTTTGACAAAAGGAATAGAGTGGAATTATAATGTTGAATATCCATGGGCTGAAACCGGCGGAAAAGCGGCCGCCGGCCCGGGAGAGGCATCCGCCTGCGGCCTTCCATTCCGCGCGGCTTTCCTCTCCGCCTGCCATATTTTAAAGAAAGGATTCAGCATATGAACCTGCTCACAAAACTGGAACGGAAATTCGGGCGCTTTGCGATCCCGAATCTGATGTACTACATTGTCATCCTGTACGCCGTGGGCGTCATCATCCAGATGTTTGCGCCGGAAATCTACATCCGCTACCTGATGTTAGACGCGCGGGCGATCCTGCGCGGGCAGATCTGGCGGATTATTACCTTTATGATCTGGCCGCCGTCCACCAGCATGTTTTTCAACCTGATAGCTATCTATCTGTATTACAACCTTGGAACGACCCTTGAGCACGTCTGGGGAACCTTCCGGTTCAATTTGTACCTGTTTATGGGGATCCTGGGCCATGTGCTTGCGGCGCTCATCATCTATCTGATGACTGGTTCCGTCTATATCCTGACGACGGAATACCTGAACTTTTCACTGTTTTTCGCATTCGCCGCCACGTTCCCGGATATGCAGTTCCTATTATTTTTCGTGATTCCCATCAAGGCCAAGTGGCTGGCGCTTTTTGACGGGGCATACTTTATTTACGGGCTTGTCTTCGGAAGCCCGGCAACCCGCGTGGCAATTTTCATGTCCCTTTTGAACTTCGTCGTGTATTTCGCCATGTCCAGAGGCGGAAAATACAACCCGAAGGAGATCAAGAGGAAGCATGATTTTAAAGCACAGACGGAAAAGGCCGCCCAGACAGCAAGAAAAACGGGCCGCCATAAATGCGCCGTCTGCGGCAGGACAGAACTCGACGACCCGAATCTTGTTTTCCGCTTCTGTTCCAAGTGCGAGGGAGACTACGAATACTGCCAGGATCATCTTTATACGCACCAGCATGTGACCCGCGGCGGCATGGATCCCCGCCAGGGCGGAAACGTGATCCACGGGAGATTTTCCCAGGACGGCGGAAACAGCAGCGGCACACAAACTTAACAGGAGGCAGACAGTTTAAAATGAAAAAGACAAAAATCATCTGTACAATGGGACCAAACAGCGACAACATGGAGATCATGAAGCAGCTCGTGTTAAACGGAATGGATGTGGCACGGTTCAACTTCTCCCACGGCGACCATGAAGAGCATAGAAAACGCCTTCTCAAGCTCCGCGAGGCGGCGGATGAGGCCGGCATCCCGGTGGCTGCGCTCCTTGACACCAAAGGGCCGGAAATCCGTACCGGCGTTTTAAAGGACGGGAAAAAAGTGACGCTTTCCGAAGGGAACACCTTTGTCCTCACGACAGAGGAAATCGTCGGAGACGAAAAGAAGGTGCACATCAATTATAACGGCCTCAACGACGACGTGGCCGCCGGAAACAGGATTCTCATCGACGACGGCCTCATCGAGCTCTGCGTCGAGAAAATCGAAGGGCCGGAAATTGTCTGTCGCGTCGTCAACGGCGGAGAGCTGGGCGAGAGAAAGGGCGTCAACGTGCCGAACGTGAAGATCAAGCTTCCGGCCCTGACGGAAAAAGATAAGGAAGACATCCGTTTCGGAATCGAAATGGGCTTTGACTATATCGCCGCCTCCTTCATCCGGACGGCCGACGCAATCCGGGAAATCCGGGCAATCCTCAATGAAAACGGTTCCTCCATGGGCATCATCGCAAAGATTGAGAATGCCGAGGGACTGGAACATCTGGATGAAATCATCGAAGCCAGCGACGGCATCATGGTAGCCAGAGGCGACCTGGGCGTGGAGATTCCCGCAGAAAAAGTGCCGTTCCTTCAGAAGATGATGATTGAAAAGTGCAGCGAGGCCTGCAAGCCGGTCATTACGGCGACCCAGATGCTAGACTCCATGATCCGCAACCCGCGCCCGACCCGTGCCGAGGTGACGGACGTGGCAAACGCTGTCTACGACGGAACGGACGTCGTCATGCTGTCCGGCGAGACGGCCAACGGAAAATATCCGGTGGAGGCCTTAAAGATGATGGCGCAGATCGTCGAGGAGACCGAGTCCCATCTGGACGACGCTTTCTTTAAGAGAAGACGCGTTTTAGGCGATGACAGCCACAGCATTTCCAACGCCGTCTGCTATTCCTCTGTGACGACGGCAAGGAACCTGGGAGCCAAAGTCATCATCGCGCCGAGCATCAGCGGCTACACCGCGAGGATGTTATCCAAATGGCATCCGAAGACCATGGTAATCGGCATGTCCCCGAGCCTTTCCACGGTTCGCAAGATGCAGCTTTACTGGGGCGTCCATCCGTTCCAGGCGAAGCGCGAGGACTCCACGGATACCCTGATTATGAATTCCATCGACCTGCTGAAGGAAAAAGGCATCGTGAAGGAAGGCGACCTGGCCGTCGTCACGGCCGGAGTTTTAAGCCATTCCAGACGGCACGAGCCGGCAACCTCAACCAACATCATGCGGGTAGTAAACGTAGACTAGAAGGAGAAAATACACATGGAAAAAAGACCGTTTGTCACCAGGGAACAGCTTGAGAAAATCGCAGAGACGTATCCGACGCCCTTTTATCTCTATGATGAAAAGGGAATCCGGGAAAATGCAGAGCGCCTGAAGGCGGCATTTTCCTGGAACAAGGGCTTCCGGGAGTATTTTGCGGTGAAGGCCACCCCGAATCCGTTCATTTTAAATATCTTAAAGGAGTACGGCTTCGGAACCGACTGCTCCTCTGAGACAGAGCTTCTGATGTCGAAGGCCTGCGGCTTTACGGGACATCATGTCATGTTTTCGTCCAACGACACGCCGCCTGCGGAGTTTAAGCTGGCGGACGACATGGGCGCCATCATCAACCTGGATGACATCACCCATATTGAGTGCCTGGAAAAGGTTCTCGGGAAGATCCCGGAAACCATCTGCTGCCGCTTTAACCCCGGCGGAGTCTTTAAAATCAGCAACGATATCATGGACAACCCCGGCGACGCCAAGTACGGCATGACGAGAGAACAGATCGCCGAGGCCTACAAGATTCTCAAGTCCAAGGGCGCAAAGCACTTCGGCATCCATGCGTTCCTTGCAAGCAATACTGTGACGAACGAGTATTATCCGCTGCTGGCCAAGATTCTTTTTGAACTGGCGGCAGAGTTAAAGGAAGAGACTGGCGCAGACATCCGCTTCATCAACCTGTCCGGCGGCATTGGAATCCCCTACCGCCCGGATCAGGAGCCCAACGACATCATGGCCATCGGCGAGGGCGTGAGAAAGGCCTACGAGGAAGTCCTCGTGCCGGCCGGCATGGGCGATGTGGCAATCTTCACGGAGCTTGGCCGGTTCATGCTGGCGCCCTACGGCTGCCTTGTGACCCGCGCCATCCATGAAAAGCACACCTACAAAGAGTACATCGGCGTGGACGCCTGCGCGGTGAACCTGATGCGCCCGGCCATGTACGGCGCCTACCATCACATCACGGTCATGGGAAAGGAGGACGCGCCCTGCGACCACAAGTACGACATCACCGGCTCCCTCTGCGAGAACAACGACAAGTTTGCCATCGACAGGATGCTGCCGAAGATTGACATGGGCGACCTTCTCGTGCTTCATGACACCGGCGCCCACGGCTTTTCCATGGGCTACAATTATAACGGCAAGTTAAAGAGCGCGGAGCTGCTTTTAAAAGAAGACGGAAGCGTCCAGATGATCCGCCGGGCAGAGACCGTGAAAGACTACTTTGCTACCTTTGATTTCTGTGATATTTTAAAGAGCGTGGAATAAAAGACAGAGAGCCGCCGTGTCTGTAACTGTGAAAGCAGGGTGCAGGCGTGCGGCTCTTTTTGTCTGCCCATATTGTCAACCAATAAAGATAGAATGGGTTGACAATACTGCGGCCGTATGCTATGCTGGTTTCCAGTAAAAAAAGAACAGGATGTGACCCATTATGACAATCACGATGACATTAACCGAAAAGGTTTTAAACGGCGGCCAGATCACTGAAGAAGAGGCCTTAAAGCTTTACGGGGAGCCGCTTGAGGAGCTCTGCGAAAGCGCCGATAGGATCCGCCGTCATTTCTGCGGCAGCCGGTTCGATCTCTGTACGATTATCAACGGAAAAAGCGGCCGCTGTTCGGAAAACTGCCGGTTCTGTGCCCAGTCGGCCCACAACCACACCGGCGTGACGGAATATCCGCTGCTTCCGGACGATGAAATTGTGGCTCAGGCAAAGAGAGACCATGAGCAGGGCGTCCTGCGCTACTCCATCGTCACCTCGGGGAAACGGTTGTCCGACGGGGAAGTGGAGCGGATGTGCGGCGTGATCCGCCGGATCCGGAGCGAGGTGGGCATCCATGTATGCGTATCCTTCGGCCTGCTGAACGAAGAGCAGTACCGGAAGTTAAAGGAGGCAGGCGCCTCCCGGGTACATAACAACCTGGAAACCTCCGGAGAGAATTTCGCCAATGTCTGTACGACCCACACCTTTGACGACAAGATAAACGCGATCCGTGCCGCCCAGGCAGCCGGCCTTGCGGTTTGCAGCGGCGGGATTATGGGCCTCGGCGAGACGCCGAAGGATCGGATCAGCATGGCCATGAGCCTCAGAGAGCTGGGCATTAAGAGCGTCCCTGTCAACATGTTAAACCCGATCCCGGGAACTCCCTTTGAAAAGAATCCGCGCCTGACGGCGGACGACATGAGGCGGATTGTGGCGGTTTACCGTTTTATCCTGCCGGAGGCGTCCATCCGTCTCGCAGGCGGCAGAGGGCTTCTTGAGGATAAGGGAAAGGGCTGCTTTGTCTCCGGCGCCAACGCGGCGATTTCCGGCGACATGCTGACGACGGCCGGCATTACGACGAAGACCGACCTGGAAATGCTTGAGGAACTGGGATACGAGGTGAAGCTTTGCAATGAGTAAGAATCTTTTTATCACGGGAACAGGCACCGATATGGGAAAGACCTATATCACAGGCCTGATTTTAAAAAAATTTCAGGAAAACGGAAAAAAGGCGGCTTATTTTAAGGCGGCCATGAGCGGAAACGAAAAGCGGCTGGACGGAAGCCTGATTCCGGGGGATGCCCTTCATGTAAAGACGGTCTCCGGTATCGGAGAATCGCTTGAGGAGATGTGCCCATACGTCTATGAGACGGCCGTTTCGCCCCATCTGGCGGCGCAGATTGAGGGAAACCCGGTGGAGCTTGAAACGGTGCTCCAGGCTTTTGACTCGGTCTGCGGGAATTATGACTATGTGACGGCCGAGGGCTCCGGCGGGATCCTCTGCCCCCTGCGGTTCGATGAGACGAAGCTGTGGCTTGAGGATTTCATAAAGGCCAGGGATTTAAACTGCCTGATCGTGGCGGATGCAGGCCTCGGCACCATCAACTCCGTTGTGCTGACGGCGGAATACATGAAGGAGCGGGGCATTGCGGCAAAGGGCATTCTTTTCAATCATTATGATGATAAAAACCTGCTCCACCGGGACAACCGGTTCATGTGCGAATACATGACAGGCCTTAAGGTTCTGGCCTGCGTAAAGGACGGCGGCACAGAGCTTGACATCCCCTTTGAGGAGCTGGAAGCATTATACGAATAAGACGGAGGAAGCGGACATGATCTGGTATCCATACGAACAGATGAAAACCATGAAGGCCCCTTATAAAATTGTGGATGCGGAAGGGGTTTACCTTTACACAGAGGATCAGAAGTTAATCGACTCGGTTTCCTCCTGGTGGAGCGTGATCCACGGATATAAGAACCCGGAGCTTAATCAGGCCATCGAAGAACAGCTTGCGCGGTTTGCCCATGTGATGTTGGGCGGCCTGACCCATGGCGCGGCCGAAAAGCTTTCGGAAAAGCTGGCGGACTGGCTCCCCGGCGATCTGGACTGCTGCTTTTTCTCCGATTCCGGCAGCGTGGCCGTGGAGGTGGCCTTAAAGATGGCGCTCCAGTATTACATGAACCGCGGAGAGACGGAGCGGACGATGGTGCTGGCGCTTGAGCATGCCTACCATGGCGACACCTTTAAGACCATGGAGGTGGGCGACGATGAGGACTACCATTTTGTCCTGAATGCATACGGGAAGAGCAAGTATGTCGTCCATATCCCCACGGAAATCCCGGCCCTTGAAAAGGCCTTTGAGGAGTACCATGAAAAGCTCAACTGCTTTATCGTGGAGCCGCTTTTGCAGGGCGCCGGCGGCATGAGGATGTACGACGTTTCCTTTTTAAAGCGGGCCAGGGAGCTCTGCGATCAGTACGGCGTCCTCCTGATTTTTGACGAGGTGGCGACGGGCTTCGGCCGCACAGGGAACCGGTTCGTGGCGGATCTGGTTCTACCGGACATCCTCGTCCTCGGAAAGGCGCTGACGGGCGGCTACATCGGCCATGCGGCCACGGTTGCCAGCCGCCGGGTATTCTCAGGCTTTTACGACGACAATCCTGAGCATGCCCTGATGCACGGCCCCACGTTCATGGGAAATGCCCTGGCATGCAGCGCCGCCTTAAAATCCATCGAGCTGTTTGAAAAGGGCGATTACATGTCCAGGATTAAAAAGATTGAGGCCGTCACCCGCCGGGAGATGGAAGGCTTTTTCGATCCCCGGATCAAAGAGGTGCGGATCATGGGCGCCTGCGTCTGCGTGGAGATGTATGATCCGGCATCCATCCGCGGTTACCAGCAGTTTGCCTATGAGCGCGGCGTCTTCAGCCGGCCGTTCTTAAATTACCTCTATGCCATGGTGCCTTATGTCATTACGGAAGAGGAGCTGGTAAAGGTTCTTGGGACGATGAAGGAGTGGTTCCGGAGAAAATAGGCGCAGAAAACAGCCAAAATTTTGTTTAAAAGTGTCTTTGAATCTTTTGCCAAAATTTTTTATAATATTTAGACAACGTGTAGCTTACATGCGTAATCCCGGTTGCGTATGAGCTGCACGTTTTTTGTTGCACAAGCCTGGCAAGCGGCATCATGCTTGCATGAAATGCCATTTGCCAGGCGTAAGAACATGGAGCACGACAGTGCGGAATGTTCGTGTGCGATGATCGGGCAGGGGAACTCCTTTCCCTGCCCGATTGCACAAGTCCGGCAAGCGGCATCCTGCGGGGCAGTGCACATTTCATGGTGTTCCCCCGCGGGCTGATTTCCATCTTCGGCGCGGCCAACGAGAGCGCCTACTATACGGAATTCGCCGTGAAGGCCTTCCGGGTTTACCTCTGCATGATGATCCTGGCCTGCATCAATAAGGCCTGCTTTATCTTCCTTCAGGCCATGGGAAAGGCGGCCGAGTCCACGGCCCTGTCCATGATCCGGGAAGTGGTGTTCGGCGTGGGCTTTGCCCTTCTGCTCCCGTTGTTTTTCGGGCTGGACGGTGTTTTATATTCCATGCCGGTATCGGATGTCCTGACGTTTCTTGCGGCGGCTTTCCTGATCCGCCGCACTTATCAGCAGTTAAAGGAGGAACCGAAAAAATGAAAAACAGAATCTTAACCATCAGCCGTGAATTTGGAAGCGGCGGCCGCACCATCGGGAAAATGGCAGCAAAAGAGCTGGGGATTCCCTGCTATGACAGCGAGCTGATCCAGAGAATTGCCGAGGAGAGCGGCTTTGACGAGACTTATGTGAAGAACGCTGAGGAGACGGCCCCGGCCGGCTTTAAGGCGCTTGCCTTCTCCACCCGCGCCTTCGGCCCCACCAACGACGACTATCTCTGGGACATCCAGAGAAAAGTCATCCTTGAGCTGGCCGAAAAAGGCCCCTGCGTCATCGTGGGGCGCTGCGCCGACTACATCCTGCGGGATCAGGCAGACTGCCTGACGGCCTTTATCCATGCAAGCCTGGAGTACCGGGCGGAGCGGATTGTGAAGGTCTACGGCGAGCGGGAAGAGTCCCCCAAACAGCGCATCAAAGACAAGGACAAAAGGCGCGCCGCCTACCATCGGTTCTACACGGACATGAAATGGGGGTATGCAAAGAATTATCAGGTGTCCTTAGACAGCGGAAAGCTTGGACTGGAGCGGTGTGCGGAAATCTTAAGACTTTTGTACTAAAACTGTTTTGGCAGAGATGAAAAAGCCCTGTACCTTCCGGTACAGGGATTCATCATTTAGGATTTCGATTTTCAAAAAGGTTTAAGGATAAAGGATTCTTTTGTATCGTGCATTTTTTATGGTTATAGTATATCATGGCCGGCTGGAAAATGATTGTATATTCTTTGAATGAATTATGAAGATTTTCTTAAGATTTTGACTTTTCCCGGACAGGGATGTAAGAAAATGCTGAGCTGATGACAGTTTCAAGGGGATTGACATTTTTTCTTTTTTAGTATAAGATTATAGTATCCAAGAAGTTAAAGAGGCCATATGTACAAAAGCGAACCCCCAGAGAGTGCCAGTCTCTGGGGGTTCTTTTAGGCTGGTTGCCTGATTACTTTCGATCCAGCCATTTGCAGATATAGTATCCAGCTATACTTGCCATGATCGAAAGAAAGAAGTTAAAGATATTAGTCATATGTACACCTCCTTCCTGCTACCAGTTTAGAGGGAGGCAACATCATTATTATACAATTACTTGCCTAATTCGACAAGCCGATATTCATACAGGTCAATAAAAAGTGAATTCCTGGAACATATCATAAATAATTATTACGATTTTTTCATTCCCCCTGCTCAAACAGCCAGTCCCTGACAGCAGGAATTCTGTATGCATAATTAAAGGACGCCATATGCTCCATGGTGTTCCCATCTTTTAAGACCGTTCCCGTCTCAAAGCGGATGAAATTGGCAGAGAAGCCCTGGGAGATAAGTTCTCCGGCGGCTTCGCTCTGTTCCTCTTCGGAGTCCTGGGCGCTCCATTCGCCGTAGCTGTAACCAATCCCGTCTTCTTCAAACATCGCCATTACTTCCTCCTGTCCGCCGGAGGCCTTGGCATCCCCGCCGGCCGTGATATAGAAGAAGGTCTCATCCTCAAGAGGGCTCAGTACGGAAATATCCCACTGGCCGGATACAAAAAGGGAGGCCGCAAACAGGCCGGGGTATTTTGCATTAAGATAAAGGGAAGTCATGCAGCCCATGGACTGTCCTGTGGTATAGAGCCGCCCGGTATCCAAGGAATATTCGGAACAGAGGGAGTCAATGAGATTTACGACAGTCTCCACCTGCCCGGAAACCGTAAAGCCGTCGTCGACCACAACCTCGGAAAAATTGGGCACCAGCACAAAAGAGGGATGCTTTTCCTGTTCCTCATCCGTCACCCAGATATCTGCCCCGTAATACTGCTCGACGATCTCTTTCGTGGTTTTTCCTGGGGCAGTTGCGTCAGGAATAAACATTAAAAGCGGATATTCGGTATCCTCAGCATAGCTTTCGGGAATATAAAGATTATACTTAAGAGTAAGCCCTGTTTCGGGATCCTCAAAGGTGTACTGCTGAAATTTTTCTGAGCCCTCTGCCATTACAGAGAGAACCGCCTCATCAGTCTCAACAGCCTGGCCGCCGTTCCTGCCGGTATTTCCGCGTTCGCCGCTTCGCGGGCCGCCGGAACCATCCCTGTCACCACTTTTATTCTCCGGACGCACGTCCCTGCTCTCTTCATTTTCCGCGGTGTTCGTGTCATCCGGTTCGCTCAGGGCCGATTCCTGTCCCGCTGGCTCTGATACCGCCGGAACCTGCGCGTCTTTCTTATCTGCGGCAGCCGCACATCCGCTTAAGGAAGCGGCTAAAAGCATTGTGCATAAAAGGACATATTTCTTCTTGTTTCCCATTATAATAACCTCCGTTTTTGGAATTAAAATAAAAAAAGGAACTTCCTGAAGGCTCAGAAAATTCCTATGTAGGCCGTACTGCCGGCTCGCTGTCCTGCATTTTATCAAAAACGGAATGCGTTTGTCAATTTGGTTCACAAAAAGTTCATTTTATTTTTTGAGAAATTTTTGGGCGATATAAGAAGACTGCCGGAACGGCGAACCATCCGGCAGTCTTCTGTAAATATTATTCACTATTAGGGGGAGTGAATAACTATTTATCCATAGACAGAATAAAAAAGAAAGAGTCGTCTTAGCCGGGGAAACACGTCCGTTTTCTCCGGCAGCAGGAAAGTCCGGTTCCACGCTTTTTTGGGGTGGGGAGGCGGATCATGTTCATCCTGTTCAAGCACAGGGGGGAGAGTATGAACCGCCTCCGGGTAATGTCCGTTTTCCTTATCTTTATCATAACACAACTGCGCGTTTTTGTAAACAAAATAGTCAATTTACTTATTATACACAGCCGGGTACTTTTGCTAAACTAAAAAACATCGAAAAAAGCCAGGCGGTGACAATAAATGAAAGAAGAAATCGGCAGGCGTGTCCGTGACGCCAGGGACAAAAAAGGAATATCACAGGAAAAGCTGGCAGAGCTTGTCGACCTCTCCTTAAGCAGCATCAGCCGGCTGGAGACGGGGAGAACCATGGTAAGCGTCGAGAAGCTTCTGCGTATCGCTGACGCGTTAAATGTGGGGATCGACGAGCTTCTTGCAGATTTTATCCAGGGCGCGAAGCCGGAAGAACGGCTCATGAACCGGGTCAGCGTCCTTCTTGCGCTCTGTTCCAAAGAAGAACAGGCATACTGGGTGGACAATCTCCAGATGTTTATTGAATATGTAAAAAGACAGAAATAAGAGCGCGAAGGCCAGGCGGATGGAATATCCTAATAGAAAAGGATAAGGATCTGCCATGTGAATCATGTAAGAGAAGAAGTACGCTGTGTGGATGCATGTACCTTTGGGCTTACGGGAAAAGGCGTCGGGGTGGCGGTTCTCGACACCGGCCTGTTTCCCCATAAGGATTTTGAAAATAGAATCAAGGCCTTTGCCGATATGGTGAACCGGAAGGCGGGGCCTTACGACGACTGCGGGCATGGGACGCACATTTCCGGGATCATCGGCGGAAACGGCGCAGCCTCCGGCGGGCGGTACCGCGGAATGGCGCCCGGATGCAGCCTGATTGGCGTGAAGGTGTTGGACCGGCGCGGCAACGGCTTTGCCTCCGATGTGCTGTCGGGTATCTCCTGGATCATCAGCCACAAGGAGGAATACGGGATCCGGATCGTCAACATTTCTGTCGGTTCCTACGGGAAAAAGGGCATGAGCGAAGATTCGGCCCTCGTAAAAGGAGTGGACAGGGCGTGGGACGCCGGCCTCGTCGTCGTGGTGGCCGCCGGGAACAACGGCCCCGGCCGGATGACAATCACGACGCCTGGCATCAGCCGGAAGGTCATCACGGTGGGCTGTTCCGACGACAGCAAGGAGGTTGTGGTGGCCGGCAGCAAGATGGTGGACTACTCGGGCCGCGGGCCGACGGCAGCCTGCATCTGCAAGCCGGATCTGGTGGCGCCCGGGTGCAGCGTCATAAGCTGTGCGGGCCGTCCTGGCCGCTACACCGTAAAAAGCGGCACGTCCATGTCGACGCCCATCGTTTCGGGCGCCATTGCGCTCCTTTTGGAAAAATACCCGGAAATGACAAATAAGGATGTGAAGCTAAAGCTGATGGAAAGCTCCAGGGACATCGGGCTTCCGAGGAATCAGCAGGGCTGGGGGCTTTTGGATGTGGAAGCTCTGCTTAAATAATGCATTCCCCCGAAATATAGAAGGAAACGGCGCTTTTTTCGGCCGTCCTGCCAGTAAATCCCGATGGGACGCGGTAGGGCGGCCTTGATTTTACATGGATTTTACATAAGACCCGTTGATATTTTACATACTGATGATATCCTGAACATGTTATATTGATAGATAAAAGATAACTTTACGAAAATTTACGGAGGAATGTATGGACATTTTTGGAGTGTTGACCTTATTTGGAGGCCTTGCACTGTTCCTTTACGGTATGGATACCATGGGACAGGGGCTTGAAAAGGTGTCGGGAGGCCGGCTGGAAAAGATTCTGGAAAAGCTGACCTCGAACCCGATCAAAGCCGTTCTTTTAGGCGCAGGCGTGACGGCCGTGATTCAGTCGTCGTCGGCCACAACGGTTATGGTTGTCGGCTTTGTAAACTCGGGAATCATGAAGCTGTCCCAGGCCGTAGGCGTCATCATGGGTGCCAATATCGGTACCACCGTCACGTCCTGGATCCTGAGCCTTACAGGAATTGAAAGCAGCAACTTTTTCATTCAGCTTTTAAAGCCGTCGTCGTTTTCGCCGATTCTGGCCGTCATCGGCATCATTTTCATGATGTTCTCGAAGAAAGAGCGGAAAAAAGACATCGGTACGATCATGATCGGCTTTGCTGTCTTAATGTTCGGAATGGAGACCATGAGCGACGCTGTGAAGCCGTTAGCTGACGTGCCGGAGTTCACGGGAATCCTTACCATGTTCTCGAACCCGATTTTAGGCCTCATCGCCGGAGCTGTGCTGACGGCCGTGATCCAGTCGTCGTCGGCGTCTGTCGGTATTCTCCAGGCCCTCTGCGCCACCGGAGCTGTGAGCTACGGGACGGCTCTTCCGATTATCATGGGCCAGAACATCGGTACCTGCGTGACGGCGCTGCTTTCCAGTATCGGCGCCAACAAAAACGCCCGCCGCGCCGCCCTGGTGCATCTTTACTTTAACCTGATCGGCACGGCCATTTTCATGGTAGTGTTCTATGCAATCAACGCATTTGTACATTTTGCCTTCCTGGCCGACGCAGCGACGCCAGTAGGCATTGCTGTGATCCATAGCTGCTTCAACGTGGCCGCCACCATCGTACTGCTTCCGTTCTCCGAGGGCCTTGTGACGCTGGCATGCATGACGATCCCGGATGCGGCCGGAGCTGCCGCTGCCGCAGCGCAGGAAGAAACACAGGACGAATTCGGCCTTCTCGACGTGCGTTTCCTCGACACGCCGGCCTTTGCCGTGGAACAGTGCCGGAACATGACCGTCCGCATGGCAAAGCTTGCCAAAGCAGCGCTCTTTATGTCGGTGGAGCTTCTCGACGAGTACGATGAGAAAAAGGCTGAGGCCGTTGCAGCCCTGGAAGACCGGGTGGATCATTATGAGGATGAGCTGGGAACCTACATGGTGAAGCTCGGGAGCCGCCATCTTTCCAAAAACGACAGCAGCACCATTTCTCTGCTTCTCCACTGCATCGGTGATTTCGAGCGAATCTCCGACCATGCCATGAACCTGATGGAAGCGGCGAAGGAAAAGCATGAAAAGCAGATGGAATTTTCCAAGAAGGCACAGAAAGAGCTTTCCGTGTTTACATCTGCCGTCAAGGACATCTTAGAGCTGTCCATCCAGTCCTTTGAAAACAACGACGGCGGGACAGCCGCCCTGGTGGAGCCCCTGGAGGAGGTCATCGACGATCTCAACACCTGCGTAAAGGCGAACCACATCCGAAGGCTCCAGAAGGGAAAATGTACCATCGAGCAGGGCTTTGTCCTGTCTGATATTTCAACAAACTATGAGCGTGTGGCAGACCATTGCTCCAACATCGCCATCAGCGTCATCGAGATTGCCAGGGACGGCTTCGATACCCACGGCTATCTGGAGAACCTGAAGCGGGAGAACGATCCGAAGTTTGCCGCACAGGTGGAGCTGTATCGTCAGAAATACGCGCTGCCGTCATAAGGGCAGCCGTTTGAGGGCCGTGCCGCCTGGGCACGGCCAGATCGCAAGAAGCGGGAGGTCATAAAATGGCGCTGATTTATGCAGTGGAGGATGACAAAAATATTCTGGAAATTGAGATGTTTGCGCTGAAAAACAGCGGATACCAGGTGGACGGCTTCGAGTGCGCCCGCGATTTTTATAAAAAAATAGACGAAAAGCAGCCGGATCTCGTGCTTTTGGACGTCATGCTTCCGGATGAAGACGGGCTGGAGATCGTAAAAAAGCTGCGGAGACGGCCGGAGACGAAGAAACTCCCGGTCATTATGGTGACGGCAAAAACGACAGAAATCGACAAAGTCAAGGGGCTGGACATCGGTGCCGACGACTATCTGACGAAGCCCTTCGGCGTCATGGAGTTAATCGCCAGGGTGAAGGCCATGCTGCGGCGCACCATGGAGGAAGACAAATTCCTGTCGCTGGGAGACATTTTCCTGGACGATGAAAAGCACATGGTGTACGTGAAGGATGAGCCGTGTACGCTGACCTTTAAGGAGTATGAGCTTTTAAAGCTTCTTCTCCACAACGCCGGCATCGTCGTGACACGGGAAATCATTTTAGAGCGCGTCTGGGGCATTGATTTTGAGGGGGAATCCCGCACCCTGGACATGCATATCCGTACCCTGCGCCAGAAGCTCGGGGACGCCGGGACCATGATCCGCACCGTGCGGAACGTGGGATACATGATCGAATAAGGCGGTAGAGGTGCCATGAAAAAGAAACTGCATATGGAGCTTTTAGCCACCTCGCTTTTAGCAATCCTTTTGACGCTTTTGTTCGCTATGGTGGCTTTCTACGGGCTTTTTAAAGAACAGATCGTGAATGATCTGAAAGCCGATGCCCTTGTGTTAAAGAGCATGCAGGTTTTCGATGATATGGACGCCATTTCCCTGGCTGAGGGCGAACTGGGGCCGGAGAGCCTGCGGGTGACGGTCATCGGAAGCGACGGGGATGTCCTCTTTGACAGCAGCACGGACGCTGCGGAGATGGAGAACCACCTGGACCGGCCGGAGGTGCGGATTGCCCTGGACGAGGGCGAGGGCAGCGGGACAAGATCCTCGGAGACCCTCGATAAAAACCTGTACTATTATGCGGTGCGGCTGGACAATGGGAACGTCGTCCGGGTGTCCAGGGAGGCGGACAGCTTTTTTGCCGTGTTCGGGAACATGCTGCCGGGCGTCCTCGGCGTCCTGCTCCTTTTGTTCCTGCTCTGCTTTTTCCTTTCCAATTACTTTACAAAAAGCCTGGTGGAGCCCATTGAGCATATGGCGGAAAATATTTCCGACACAGAGACGGAGGCGGCTTATAAGGAGCTGGCGCCCTTCGTGGCAAAAATCAGGCAGCAGCATGAGGACATTTTAAAGAGCGCCAGGATGCGCCAGGAGTTTACGGCCAACGTCTCCCATGAGCTTAAAACGCCGCTTACGGCCATTTCCGGCTACGCGGAGCTCATCGAGCACGGCATGGCCGGCCAGGAGGACACGGTGCGGTTCGCCGGGGAGATCCATAAGAACGCCAGCCGGCTCCTGACCCTGATTAACGATATCATCCAGCTTTCCGAGCTGGACAGCGATACCAACAAAGTGGAGTACACCGACGTGGATCTCTACCAGGTGGCGTCTGACTGCGTGGACATGTTAAAAATGAACGCGGAAAAGCAGGATGTCACCATGCGGCTCTGCGGAAAGCCGTCCATCGTATTTGCCGACAGACAGCAGATGGAGGAGCTGGTTTACAACCTCTGTGACAACGCGATCCGCTACAACAGGCGGGGCGGGAGCGTGACGGTGACGGTCAATACGGAGGGGCAGACCGTGTTCCTCTCCGTAAAAGACACCGGCATCGGCATCCCCAGAGAGCACCAGGAGCGTGTTTTTGAGCGGTTCTACCGGGTGGATAAGAGCCGTTCCAAGGCCACGGGCGGAACGGGCCTGGGTCTTGCCATCGTAAAGCATATTGTCTCGCAGCATGGGGCCCGGCTGTCGCTTCAGAGCCAGGCAGGAAAGGGTACCGAAATGCTGGTGACTTTTTCGGATTCCTACCGGAAAGAGAATGGTTGACAGGAAGGAACCTGAGGGTATATCATAGGGATATCCCGGCAGGTTCCTTTTTCTGTCTTCCCAGATTCTTCTTTTCTGCCCGTCTTCTGAAATTCCAAAATTTTTCCCGGACTTTCCCGAAGAAACCGTTGACTTTTTCTCTCAGGTATATTATGATTAGAACATAGCAGAACACCTGTTCGCATTTGGAGGATGAATATGAATAAAGATGATAAATTGAAGGCATTGGACGCGGCCCTGACCCAGATTGAGAAAGCTTACGGAAAGGGCTCCGTGATGAAGCTGGGCGACTCCAGCGCCCAGATGAATATTGAGACGGTTCCAACAGGCTCCTTAAGCCTGGATATTGCCCTGGGCCTCGGCGGTGTCCCCAAAGGGCGTGTAATCGAAGTTTACGGCCCGGAGTCCAGCGGTAAGACGACCGTGGCGTTACATATGGTGGCTGAGGTGCAGAAGCGCGGCGGAATCGCCGGTTTCATTGACGCCGAGCATGCGTTAGATCCCGTCTACGCAAAAAATATCGGCGTCGATATCGACAATCTCTATATTTCCCAGCCGGATAACGGCGAGCAGGCTCTGGAGATTACGGAGACGATGGTGCGTTCCGGCGCCGTGGATATCGTGATCGTGGACTCCGTTGCGGCCCTCGTCCCGAAGGCGGAAATCGACGGCGATATGGGCGATTCCCATGTGGGACTCCAGGCCCGTTTAATGTCCCAGGCTTTAAGAAAGCTGACGGCCGTTATCAGCAAGACAAACTGTATCGTAATCTTCATCAACCAGCTCCGTGAGAAAGTAGGCGTGATGTTCGGAAACCCGGAGGTGACGACGGGCGGCCGCGCCTTAAAATTCTACTCGTCCGTCCGTATGGATGTAAGGCGGATCGAGACCTTAAAGCAGAGCGGAGAGATTATCGGAAACCGCGTCCGCATCAAAGTCGTGAAAAACAAGATTGCGCCGCCGTTTAAAGAGGCGGAGTTCGATATCATGTTTGGGAAAGGAATCTCTAAGGAGGGAGATATCCTGGATCTGGCGGCTAAAGAAAATATCGTGGAGAAGAGCGGTTCCTGGTACGCCTACAACGGCTCCAAGATCGGCCAGGGACGCGAGAATGCAAAGATCTATCTGGCCGAGAACCCTGTTCTCTGCGAGGAGATCGAAAATAAGGTCAGAGAGCGCTACGGCCTGGCCGCAGAGCATTTGGCTTCCGACGGGGAAAGCGCTCCGGCGCCTGCGTTGATGGAGCAGGGGAGCCTGCCCCTTGAGCAGGAATAAAGAAAGAGGCGTAAAACATGCCGAAGACAGAGGAACTCGTACCCGGCTCCCCGGAGGAAAGGCGAAAGGCCAGGGATAAAGGGCTTTACTACTTACAGTTTTCCGATAAAACCGAGAGTGAAATGAGAAAGAAGCTGGCGGAACAGGGGTTTTCGCCAGCCTCTGTTGAAGATGCCGTAAATTTTCTTTTGGAATACAGGTACTTAAACGATGAAAACTATGCGCTCCGGTACATGGAAAAGAACGGAAAGAAAAAGAGCCGGAGGCAGATTGCCTTCGAGCTGAAAAATAAGGGGATTCCCGCGGAGCTTGTGGAGTCCGTGAGGGAAGAAATCCCCGTGGACGAGGAGGCGCAGATCCTGGCGCTTTTGGAAAAAAAGAAGTATTCCGGCGAGGCGGCCAGCCGCGAGGAGCGCCAGAAAATTTCAGGTTTTCTTGCCAGGAAAGGGTTTTCCTACGAAGCGATCTCTGCTGCTTTAATTCATTATGCACGTAAAGAAACAGAATAGGGGCAATATGCTTGACATAATGCATAAAACAGTTTAGAATTGAAGTGTTGTACAATGAAAACGAAATAAAGGAGGTGATCCTGTGCCACCAATAATTTGCGTGCTGATTGCAATTATTGTAGCTGTTATTGCCTGGTTTTTGGGCATCGCGTACCGGAGAAAGAGTTATGAAAGCAAAATCGGAAGCGCGGAAGAAAAATCCAGAGAAATAATAGATGAAGCATTAAAGGTAGCAGAGACAAAGAAAAAAGAAGCTCTTCTGGAAGCGAAGGAAGAGAATTTAAAGGCAAGGAATGAACTGGAAAAGGAAACCAAGGAGCGCAGGGCAGAGATCCAGCGTTATGAACGCAGGGTCTTAAGCAAGGAGGAGAACCTGGACAAGAAGGCGGAGGCCATGGAGAAAAAGGAAGCCAGCCTGATGTCGCGGGAAGAGTCCTTAAAGAGACGCAGCGCAGAGGTGGAAGAACTTTTCGAGAAGGAAAAGCAGGAACTGGAAAAGATTTCCGGCCTTACTTCCGACCAGGCGAAGGACTATCTTCTGAAATCTGTTGAGGAAGATGTCAAGCACGATACCGCAAAGCTCATCAAGGAGCTTGAGAGCAAAGCGAAGGAAGAAGCTGAAAAGAAGGCCAGGGAGTACGTGGTTACGGCGATCCAGAGATGTGCCGCCGACCATGTGGCAGAGACGACGGTATCCGTTGTCCAGCTTCCCAATGACGAGATGAAAGGACGGATCATCGGCCGCGAGGGCCGGAATATCCGGACACTTGAGACCCTGACTGGCGTAGAGCTTATTATCGATGATACTCCGGAGGCTGTCGTACTTTCGGGCTTTGACCCGATCCGGAGAGAGGTTGCGAGGATTGCTCTGGAGCGTCTGATCGTGGACGGAAGAATCCATCCGGCCAGGATCGAGGAAATGGTGGAAAAGGCACAGAAAGAAGTAGAAAATATGATGCGCGAGGAAGGCGAGGCTGCGATCTTGGAGGTTGGCATCCACGGCATCCATCCGGAGCTTGTGAAGCTGCTCGGAAAGATGAAGTTCAGGACGAGCTACGGACAGAATGCCCTGAAGCATTCCATCGAGGTGGCCCAGCTTTCAGGCCTTTTGGCATCAGAAATTGGCGTAGATGTTCGGCTGGCAAAGCGTGCCGGTTTATTACATGACATTGGAAAATCCGTCGATCATGAAATGGAAGGTTCCCATATTCAGCTTGGTTCGGAACTCTGTAAGAAGTATAAAGAGTCCGCAGTTGTTATCAATGCAGTGGAATCCCATCATGGCGATGTTGAACCGACGAACCTGATCTCCTGCATCGTCCAGGCGGCTGACACGATTTCCGCCGCACGGCCGGGCGCAAGAAGAGAGACGTTGGAGACATACACGAACCGCCTGAAGCAGCTTGAGGATATCACGAATACCTATAAGGGAGTCGAGAAGTCCTTTGCAATCCAGGCCGGACGCGAAGTCCGCATCATGGTCGTTCCGGAACAGGTGACGGATGATGACATGGTTCTTATGGCAAGAGAGATTTCTAAGAAGATCGAAGCCGAACTGGAATACCCGGGCCAGATCAAGGTCAACGTGATCCGGGAATCCAGAGTTACCGATTACGCGAAATAAGAGGGAATGAAAACCCGAAGGCATGCAGCCGGAGTGAGGCTGTGTGCTTTCGGGCTTTTTAGTTTTACGGGAAAGCAGAAGCCTGCGGGCAGACTTGTTTGGGGAGATGAGAACATGAAACAGAAGGATTATCAGTGCTGGGAGTCGTACATGCTTTCCTGCATGGGTGATACGGCTCACGACAGGGAACACATTTACCGTGTTTTGTATCAGGCAATGGAACTTGCAAAAGGAGAGGCGGGCGTTGATTATGAGGTGCTGACAGCGGCCTGCCTTCTGCATGATATCGGGCGGAAAGAACAGTATGAGGATCCATCCGTCTGTCATGCGGCCGCAGGCGCCAGAAAAGCCTATGTATTTCTTACAGAGAACGGTTATGATGTCGGGTTCGCAGGAAAAGTCGCGGACTGCATTCGGACGCACCGTTACAGAAAAGATGCACCGCCGGAAAGCCTGGAGGCAAAACTCCTTTTTGATGCCGACAAGCTGGACGCCGCAGGCGCCATCGGAGCTGCGCGGACGCTTCTCTATCATGGGAAGGAAAATGAACCGCTGTATTCCATGACAGAAGATGGAAAAGTGTCAGACGGGACAAAAGACACGGAACCGTCTTTTTTCCGCGAATATAAATATAAGCTGGAGAAGCTGTACGGACAGTTTTTCACGGAAAAAGGGCGTGAACTGGCCCAGACGCGCCGCGATGCCTCCCGCCGGTTTTATGAAAGCCTGCTGGCGGAGGCGAGAGAGGCATACCGGGGGCGGGAGGTGCTCAAAGAGCTTCTTGACGGTCAGGATCCAGAGTGATGGTGAAGCGCTTCTGGGGAAGACCTTTTATGCAGGCGTACACCTGCCCTTTCCAGAATTTTTCGCCTCTATTTTCAGAAAAAGTCTTGACGCACAAAAAATTGTGGTGTAAAATGCAACGTAAATGAGACCGGACGCCCAAGAGGGCTTCGGGGAGGTAACAGGATGACTGGTAATAATTATACATTCCAGATGAATATGATGTCTCTGATGTGCGGCATGGCCATGTGCGGCATGTGCTTTTGCGTGGAAAAAATTTCAGAGCGTTGTATGAGCTGTGGAGATTGTAATTAGAAACAGAAGGTCAGCCTGTGGATAAAGGATTTGGGAAGTCGCAGTTCAGATAAGGACTGCGGCTTTTTTTATTGAGTGGAGAGACCCATGAAACAGGAAACGCTTTGTGCCGGGGAAACAGGGCTGGCTGCACAGCGGCGCTCCGGCGCATGCGTTTCCATGATAAGAAGAAAAGGAGCGAAAATATGTCAGAGAATCATCCGATTATCCGGCTGGAGAGCATGGGTAAGGAATTTAAGGGGAGTCAGGGAACAGTCAGGGCTCTCGAAAATATCAGCCTGGAAATCACGGCAGGGGAGGTCTTCGGAATCATCGGCCTGTCAGGCGCCGGAAAGAGCACGCTGGTGCGGTGCATCAATTTTCTGGAAACGCCGACGGAAGGCGAGGTTTATTTTGAAGGCTGGCCGCTTTCCGCCATGGCGGAAAAGGAACTACGCGGTGTGCGGCAGTCCATGGGGATGATTTTCCAGCAGTTCAACCTCCTGGCGCAGCGGAATGTGCTTCAGAATATCTGCTTTCCCATGGAAATCGCAGGGAAGCCAAAAAAAGAGGCGGAGACGCGTGCGCGGGAACTGCTTCAGATGGTGGGGCTTTCCGATAGAGAGAAGGCATACCCGTCGCAGCTTTCCGGCGGGCAGAAGCAGCGTGTGGCAATCGCAAGGGCGCTTGCTACGAACCCGAAGGTGCTGCTCTGTGACGAGGCCACAAGCGCCCTCGACCCCAATACGACGAAATCCATCTTAAGCCTTTTGAGGGAAATCAATCAGACCATGGGGATCACCATCATCGTGATTACTCATGAGATGGCTGTCATCGAAGCCATCTGCGACCGGGTTGCCATCATCGACAAAAGCCGGATCGCGGAGATCGGCCCGGTTTCCCGCGTATTTTCGGCGCCGAAGTCGAAAATCGGCCGCCAGCTTATTTTAGGAGATGCTGCAAAGCAGGTGGAATTTGGGACAGGCCGCCTGTTCCGGATTACCTTCGACGGGCTTTCGTCCAACGAACCGGTGATTTCCAATCTGGTGATGGCATGCAAGGTGCCGGTCAACATCATGTACGCGGCCACCAGGGATATCCAGGGGACGGCTGCCGGCCAGATGATTATCGAGCTGCCGGAGAGCGAGCAGGACATCACGCGGGTTCTCCACTATCTGAATACTGCAAAAATTCCTTATGAGGAGGTTGGAAAAGATGACCTTTGATACCATATCCATGTATGCGTCGGAGACATGGAATTCTCTGATTATGACGTTTGTTTCATCGGCATTTGCCTATGTGATCGGAATTCCCCTGGGAATTCTCCTGATTGTGTGGGCGAAGGACGGGATCCGTCCCCATCCGCGGGCACAGGAAGTCCTTGGAGTCGCCATCAACCTGGTGCGGTCAGTGCCGTTTTTGATTCTTTTGATTGCCATCCAGTCCTACACAAGGCTTTTGGTGGGGACGACGGTGGGCGTCAAGGCCATGGTAGTTCCCCTTACGTTAGCTTCGGCGCCGTATGTGGCAAGAATTGTGGAGTCCTCTTTAAAGGAAGTGGATTACGGCGTCATCGAGGCGGCAAAATCCATGGGGGCGTCTACCTGGCAGATTATCTGGAAGGTACTTCTTCCGGAGGCAAGACCGTCGCTTCTTGTAAACGGTGCCATTGCCGTGACGACGATTCTTGGCTATTCGGCCATGGCAGGCTTTGTCGGGGCCGGCGGCCTCGGCGCCATCGCCATCAACTACGGCTATTACCGGTATGACACAGGGCCCATGTGGGTGGCCATTGTTATCCTCGTGATCATTGTCCAGCTCATTCAGGAAGTGGGCATGAGGATTGTGAAAAAGACAGACAGACGGACACGTTAGTAGGGCTTTTCTTCCGGACGCTTCGGCGCGCGGGCGGCAGGAAGAAAAGGTTTACATAAATGATCAAAACTATGAAATGATTAAAGGAGATTTTCAATATGAAGAAGATATGTGCAGCAGTTTTAGCAGTGAGCCTGGCAGCCGGTGCGCTGGCAGGATGCAGTTCAGGAAATGCGTCCGGCGGTGATTCCGCAGATAAAAAGATTGTGGTGGGCGCCAGCCCGTCCCCCCATGCAGAGATTTTAGAGCAGGCAAAGAGCATTCTGGAGGAAGGCGGCTACACGCTGGAAATCGTGGAATACAATGATTATGTACAGCCCAACGTGGCCCTGGACGCCGGAGATCTGGATGCCAACTATTTCCAGCACGGCCCGTATCTGGAGCAGTTCAACGCAGAGCATGAGACAAGCCTGGTGTCCGCCGGCCTGATCCATTATGAGCCCTTCGGCATCTATGCCGGTAAGACGGCTTCCCTGGAAGAGCTTCCCGACGGCGCCCAGGTGGCAGTTCCCAACGATGCCTCCAACGAGGCGCGGGCGCTTCTGCTTTTAGAGGCACAAGGGCTCATTACGCTGGCAGATGGCGCAGAGCTTGACGCAACGAAGCAGGATGTGGTTGACAATCCGAAAAATCTCGATATTATTGAAATGGAGGCAGCACAGCTTCCGCGCACCGTTCAGGATGTGGACATTGCCGTCATCAACGGAAACTATGCGATTGCGGCAGGGCTCAAGGTAGCGGATGCGCTGGCAATCGAGGACTCCGAGTCCATCGGCGCCAAGACGTATGGAAACGTCGTTGCCGTACAGGAGGGCCATGAGAGTGATGAAAAGATCAAGGCACTTGTCGAGGCGCTCCAGAGCGACGAAGTAAAGCAGTTCATGGAAGAGAAATACGAAGGGGCAGTTGTCCCGCTGTTCTAGGAAAGGATTTGCGGGCCTGCCGGAAAACAGGAGGGAATGGAAATGGCAAAAATCGGTTTCATCGGAATGGGAAACATGGGACTTGCGATCATGAAGGGGCTTTTAAAGACTTATGCGCCCCAGGACATCCTTTTTTCTTCGGCTCATGAGGAAAAGATGGAAAAAATCACGGCGGAGACGGGGGTGCCCCACGCAGCGTCCAACGCAGAATGCGCCAGGCAGGCGAAGTACCTGGTGTTAGCCGTAAAGCCCCAGGTGCTCCCGAAGGTGTTTGCGGAGATTAAGGACATCGTGACGAAGGAACAGGTTGTCATTTCCATTGCAGCCGGCTATACGACGGCGGATTTAAAAGAAGGGCTCTCGGAACATGTCCGGATTGTCCGCTCCATGCCGAATACACCGGCCATGGTCGGCGAGGGCATGACCGGCGTCTGCTATGACGAGGCAGAGTTTGACGAGGAGGAGAAGGCGGACATTGCCGGATTCTTCCAGTCCTTCGGGAAAATGGAGCGGGTGGACGAGAAGCTCATGGACGTGGTGGGAAGCGCCAGCGGTTGTTCCCCGGCCTATGTGTACATGTTCATCGAGGCGCTGGCCGACGGCTGCGTGAAATACGGGATGCCGCGGCAGACAGCCTATAAGATGGCGGCCCAGGCGGTGCTTGGAAGCGCGAAAATGGTTCTTGAAACAGGAAAGCATCCCGGCGAGTTAAAGGACATGGTCTGCTCGCCCGGCGGCACCACCATCGAGGGCGTTGCGGCTCTGGAGGAGTGCGGCTTCCGGAGCGCCGTTATCAAGGCATGCGATGCCAACTATGCGAAAAACAAGCTGTTGAAATAAGGAGGCCGGGACATGGAAGCGACAATTCGGTTAGACAGAGAGCTGGCCTATACAGGCACAATTTTAAAGATTTACCGGGACACGGTGGTGGCAAACGGGATTCGGGAAACGTATGACTACATTCACCATGACGGGGCGGCAGCCGTGCTGCCGGTGACAAAGGACGGGAAGATCCTGATGGTGCGCCAGTACAGGAATGCCCTTGACAGGTTCACGCTGGAAATTCCGGCCGGGAAGGTGGATGCGCCGGACGAGCCGCGGATTGAATGCGGCTACCGGGAGCTTGAGGAAGAAACGGGCTTTCGCACGGAGCACCTGGAGTATCTGATGACGATCAATACGACGGTGGCGTTCTGTGACGAGGCCATCGACATCTTTATCGCAAGGGATCTGATTCCTTCCAAACAGAACCTCGACGAGGACGAATGCATCGAGGTGGAGGAATGGGAAGTAACGGATCTTCTGGAGCTGATTTACAGCGGAAAGATGACCGACGGAAAGACCGTGGCGGCGATTCTTGCTTATGCCCAGAGAGAAGGGATCCGGTAGTCTGTTTTAAGAATATGGGGGCGGATGCGGACATATAGTGGAGTAAACGCTGTGTGAGGTGCGCCGCTTTGAACTGGATTCATGATTATGAGGACGGCTGCTATGTGCGGCTGTCCTTTTTTCTTCTGGCGGGAGCTGTTTTGGGGACGGCTTTTTTAAATGGGATGGGAGACGGCATGAAGGAAGAGATCGGGACATTGGAAAGCAGCCTGGTTTCGTCCGCGGCTTTTTTAGAGCTTTCGTTCCCTGCGCTTTTTGGGCGGGTGCTTTTAAAGCGGCTCCCGGAGCTGTTTCTCGTGTTTTTGATCGAGATGACACCGGCGGCGGGGCTGCTTCTCGGCCTTGCGGCCGGGTATTTGGGATTTTCCACGGCTGTGATGGTGTCGGCCGTCACCATGGAGGCGGGGCTATGGGGCATCTGCCGCTATGCGATTTTAATTTTCCCCCAGTGCCTGTTTTATGTGCCGGTTCTTTACATCCTGCTTTACTGGATTCCGGCGAAGAGGGAGCGGCTTAAGCCGGCTGCGGCCATGTTTTTGACGGGCGCTGTTTTTCTTGGGGCGGCAGCAGAGGCGTTTTTGAATCCGTGGGCGGCTGCGGTGTTTCTGTAAAAATGTGTTTTCCATACCAGATATGCGCGGCGAGGCGGCAGATGCCTGTATAAATTTGTGCATATCCGGTGGAGATTTTAAGAAGGCCATGATTTTATGTTCCAGCATTTCCGCTGAAATCACATATTCGTTTCATTTTCGTTTATGATAGCTGCATCCAGTAATTTTGGCACTTCTTCAATGATTGGAGCAAGAACTTTATAGGTTCCCGGCAGTTCGTCTGCCGTACGATAGGTTGCAACACCCATCGGTTTTGTATAATCTCTTATCGCCAATTCTACCACATTTCTATTGGCTTCCCGGCAGAGCAAAATGCCAATCGAGGGATTCTCACCGTTTCTACGTTCTTGCTCATCTAATGCGGATAGATAAAAGTTTAGTTGTCCCAGATAAGCAGGCTTGAATTTACCTTTTTTTAATTCGACCACCACTAATGCCTTTAAGTCACGCTGGAAGAAAAGCAGATCAGCAAAAAATTCTTCTCCATCAACTACAATGCGGTGCTGGCTGCCCACAAAGCAGAACCCGGAACCGAGACATTGAATAAAATCACGGATATGATTGATAATCTCATGTTCAAGTACCCGCTCGTCCATATCCTGTGGGTCAGATAGGTCTAGCTCCTCCGTATTGATAAAATCCAAAAAGTATTCATCTTTGAACATCTGCATTGCTTTCAGATATTGCTTATCTTCCGACATTGCCAGGGAGAAGTTAGAGGGCATTGTACCTTTATGGTGGTACAAATTTTCTTTCAGTCTGGCTCGAAGCATATACTTGCTCCAGTGGCCAAGTGCAGCCTCACGAATGTAAAAAAGGCGCTCTGCAAAATCGGAAGTTTTGCTCAAGATTTCCATGTGGTGTGAAAAGCTCACACCTAAGAAATACTCCAGTTTAAAATCGGCAGCCATGGCTGCCGATTTACCTTCTAATAAATTTCCGCTGCGCATTTTGATATAAGGTTCCCATGCTTCAAAATCTGGAATTGGCGGAAACGTAGGAACCAATGGAGTAGTAAAGAGAGAGCATTTCACCGTTGGTGTAACTGGCTGCTCTGCTTTGACTTCTTAAAATTGCTGTTTTTATGATTTTAACTGCTTCCAGATATTGTTCATTCATATGCTACCTCAATTTTGCGATAATCTACACAGTCTTATTATTACTCACGAACGGTGATCTCCTTGCCAGGCCATAGTCTTTATTGATTTCAGCCGTTCCATTCTTGCAATTTTATTGTATCATGCCAATGTGAAGAATTCAATGTTCACCGAAATCCAGAGATTTTTATAGAGCATGCAACATAGTAAACTAAAATTTTTTTCAAGAAATTTTTACAACATATTGTCGGGCAGAAAAGCGGCTGGGCAATATGTTGTATTTTTTATGTTAATCAGCCGCAAAACAGGGGTCAGGTGGGAAAATTATGTTTGATTTTATCAAAAAAGCAGGCTATAATGTAGGCTAACAGGGGTTTTTGCCCCTTTTTTTATCCTGTATGAAAAATAAGATACGGGATGAAAAGCGCCTTAAGGAGGGCGTTAGGGGGCTGCCTTCGCCGTGAAATTCTGGCAGAAGCGGCGGGGGCTCAGAAAGGTTCAAGGGAAGGAAATGAAAGAGGAAATAAAAAGCTTTATTGACTATCTGGAACGGGAAAAGCATGCGTCTTCCAACACGCAGGTTTCCTATTGCCGCGACCTGATGCAGATGGCGGCCTTTTTTGAGGAGATGGGGATCACGGAGCCGGCAAAAGTGACGAAGACGGCGCTGACCTCCTATATGCTGCATCTGGAACGCGAGGGACGGGCCGCGACGACCGTGTCCAGGATGTTAGCGTCTGTGAAGGCCTTTTTCCACTATGAGATCCGGAGCGGCAGGGTGAAGCGGGATCCGGCGGAGCTTCTTCATGCGCCGCGGATTGAGAAAAAGCCGCCGGTGATTCTGACCGTGGAAGAGGTGAACCGGCTCCTTTCGCAGCCGGACGGGACGGCGCCGAAGGAAATCCGGGACAAGGCCATGCTGGAGCTTCTCTATGCCACGGGAATCCGGGTTTCGGAGTTGATAAACCTGCGGATGGAAGACGTGAACCTGGCCGTGGGTTTCATTACGTGCCGTGACGGGCAGAAGGAACGGATGGTGCCCTTCGGCCGCGTGGCAAAGGATGCGATTCTTAAATATCTGGACTGCGGGCGGCCGGAGCTTTTAAAGGGCGGGGAGTCCGAGCTTCTCTTCACCAACTGCAGCGGCGGAGCCATGAGCCGCCAGGGGTTCTGGAAACTTATTAAGTCCTATGGCCGCAAGGCCGGGATCGAGGAGGACATCACGCCCCACACGCTGCGCCACTCCTTTGCGGCGCATCTTTTAAGCAACGGGGCCGATGTGCGGGCCGTGCAGACCATGATGGGCCATGCCGATTTGGCAACCACCCAGATGTACATGTCCTACACGGGAATAAATTCCGTGCGGGACGCGTACCGAACCGCGCATCCGAGGAAGTAGCGGTGTTTTGTGCCGTTACGGAAGTGTGGGGTACACATACGAAAGATGATAGAGGTCGTTGACCTGTTTCTGGAGCGTATTCCGGATCAGGTCGATGAGTGCAGAAGCGGCAGGGGTTAAGACCCTGCCTTTTTTGTACGCTGCGTCTTCTCCCTGACTTCTCCAAACCTCTGGAATATTTCCCCCACATATGCTAAAATACCCCCAGACAATGAAACGCAGTCCAAGGAGGTAAGAAAACAATGCTGTCATTTGAATGTGATTATTCCAGGGGCGCCCATGAGCGGATCCTTTCCAGGCTGGCCGAGACCAGCCAGACGAATTTCCCGGGATACGGGAGCGATTCTTTATGTGAAAGCGCAAAGGAAAAAATCCGCGCGGCCTGCGGGTGCCCGGAGGCAGAGGTATTTTTCCTGGTGGGCGGCACCCAGACGAATGCCATTGTGATTTCTTCAGTTTTAAGACCCTATGAAGGCGTTGTGGCGGCAAAGACAGGCCATGTGAGCGTCCATGAGGCAGGTGCCATCGAATGTACCGGCCATAAGGTGCTGGAGCTTCCCGAGCATGACGGGAAAATCGACGCGGGAGAGCTCAAACAGTACATCGAGGACTTTTACCACGACGGGAACTATGAGCACATGGTATTCCCCGGCATGGTGTACATTTCCCATCCGACGGAGTACGGCACGCTGTACAGCAAAAAGGAGCTTTCCGACATTTCGGCTGTCTGCCGGGAGTACAAGCTCCCGCTTTATCTGGACGGCGCGCGTTTAGGCTATGGGCTTATGAGCCGTGAGACGGACGTGACCCTCGCTGATGTGGCAGAGCTCTGCGACGTTTTTTACATCGGCGGGACGAAGGTGGGCGCCCTTTTCGGCGAAGCCGTCGTGTTCACGAAGAAAAACATGCCGAAGCACTTCATGACCATGGTGAAGCAGCGGGGCGGCCTGCTTGCGAAGGGCTGGCTTTTGGGGCTCCAGTTCGACGAGCTGTTCACCGACAGTCTCTACTTTAACATCAGCCGCCACGCCATCGACATGGCAGAGCTTTTAAAGCAGGGCCTTCATGAAAAAGGCTGCCGGTTCTTCCTGGAATCCCCGACGAACCAGCAGTTTGTGATCCTGGAAAACGGAGAGATGGAAAGACTGAAAGAAAAGGTGTCCTTCAGCTTCTGGGAGAAGTACGATGAGACCCACACGGTAGTGCGGTTTGCCACCAGCTGGGCCACGAGCGAAGAAGACGTGAAGAGCCTGATGGGGCTTTTGGGATAGGAAATGGGAAAAATAAGGGCGGAATTCCTGGGCGAGAGGGATTCCGCCTGAATTTTACAGGAGACTGCGAAGCTTTCCGGCAAGGTACAGCGGCATGTTGGTAATCAGACCGTTTTTCAGATATCCGCGTTTGGAGAAACGGATGGCGTGCGCCGGTTGATGCTCGTTCACGTAACGCTTAAAAGCTGGTGCAGATTTGTCTTCGTCTCCCTTGACCTCTACCGGAATGATTTCCGTACCGTTCTGCAAGACGAAGTCAATCTCCCCGCTGCGGTCGGCGAAGTACCGAGGCGGCGCCTCAAACTGTCCGCAAAGCTGCTGCAAGACATAGTTTTCGGTCAGCGGCCCTTTGAATTGATAGTCATTCTGCAAGAGGATGGCGCTGTTGTCGATGCCTGCCATGTGCTTAAGCAGCCCCGTGTCAAAGACAAAAAGCTTGAAAGCATCCAGCTTATCAAAGGCTGCAAGGGGATGTTCCATTTTCGAGACATTATAGACGCGGTTTAACATTCCGGCAGATACCAGCCATTCGATTGCTTCCTCGAATTCCCGTGCCCGTGCCCCTTCACGGACGGCGCCGTACATAAACTTTTCATTGGGCTTGGCAAGCTGCGCCACAATGCTGCGGAATACCATGAGGATGCGGCCGCTGTTAATCCGCCCGTTGTGCTTAGAAAAATCATTTTCATAGATTTCGATCAATTCGCGCTGTATCTGCGAAACCCTGGCCGGATCCCTGTGACGGATCCAGGAAGCCACGCACTCCGGCATCCCGCCGATAATAAGGTAGCAGTTATAGGCGTCCATCAGCCGGTCGTGGAAAAGTGTCTCAATCGCCTGTCCTTTTTCTATGGTACAGTAATACTGATAGAGGCTTTCATCTGTGGCCTGCAAAAATTCATCAAAGGTTAGAGGACGGATATTTAAAAGATTCACCATGCCGACAGGATAGGATTTCGGCTGGGCAAGCAGCGTTCCCAGGAGGCTGCCGGCCGCAATGACATGGTATTCGTTGGCTTTTTCCCTGAAATACTTGAGCGCGTTTAAGGCCTCCGGGCATTCCTGAATTTCATCGAAGATGACAAGGGTTTTTTCGGGAAGGATTTTTTCACCGGCAATCAGGGAGAGAAGCTCCAAAATCCGCTGTGGGTTTTTATTGGTTTTAAAAATGGATTTCAGTTCCTCTTCCTCATCGAAATTGAAGTAGACATATTTTTCGTAGCAGGTTTTCCCGAACTCCTTCATGAGCCAGGTTTTTCCCGTTTGCCGCGCGCCTTTGAGCACCATTGGCTTACGGTCATCGTCTGTTTTCCAGCGGATCAAATCCTGGATTGCATTCCGCTTCACCTGCATCACCGTCCTTTCTTTAAAACAAGTATAGTTTAACACGTTTTTACGGTGATTACAAACAAGAATTACACATTTTTACAACAAAAATCACAATAAAATTACACGTTTTTACAAAAAATCAACTCATATAATCACTGTTTTCCGGCTGCTCATCTTCTCTCCCAGTATTTCCCAAAATCCGTCGAATAAAATAGGATTCCCCACATAAAATATCAGATAAAACTTGATTATCGACCATAAAATATGATAAAATCAGGGAAACGCACCTGCCAAAGGGGGAAGATGCGCGTCCCGCTTTGCCTGCGGAAACCATCATGCGAAAAGGAGACTTAAATTATGAGCAGATTGGAAATCATTTCTCCGAATCGAGCGCGGATTGTCATGGAAGGGCTTTACAAAGATCTGGAGCGGAGGATCGAATCAAGCCCGCCCGGACTCTGTCCCGTGGACATGGCCCGCGCTTTTTTGGAGCTCTGCCACGCCCAGACCTGCGGGAAATGCGTGCCCTGCCGGATCGGCCTTGGGCAGCTAAACCAGCTGATCCGCGACGTTTTGGGCGGGAAAGCCACAATGGAAACCCTGGATCTGATGGAAAAAACTGCCCTTTCCATCATGGAGTCCGCAGACTGTGCCATTGGCTACGAAGCAGCCAATATGGTGTACAAGGGACTGATCGGTTACCGGGACGACTATGTGGGGCACATTAAGAACGGACGCTGTACATGTACATACAACCAGCCGGTGCCCTGCGTGACGCTCTGTCCGGCTCACGTGGACATTCCCGGCTATGTGGCGCTTGTGGGCGAAGGGCGGTACGCGGACGCCATCCGGCTGATCCGTAAGGATAATCCGTTCCCGACCACCTGCGGCTTCATCTGTGAGCATCCCTGCGAGGCCAGGTGCCGCCGGAACATGGTGGACGCGCCCATCAACATCCGCGGCATCAAGCGGTTTGCTGCCGATTATGCCGGCGTTGTGGAACCGCCGAAATGCATGCCGTCCACAGGCAAGCGCATCGCCGTCGTGGGAGGCGGCCCGGGCGGATTAAGCGCGGCTTACTACCTTCAGCTCATGGGACATCAGACGACCGTATTTGAGATGCTTCCGAAGCTCGGCGGCATGTTAAGGTACGGCATTCCCAATTACCGCCTGCCGAAAGACCGGCTGGAGGACGATATCAACAGCATTTTAAAGACCGGCGTAAAAGTGAAGTTCGGCGTCAAGGTGGGCCGCGACGTGACGATCCAGAAGCTGCGCTCGGAATATGACGCTGTCTTAATCACCATCGGCGCCAGCGCAGACAGGCGTCTCGGGCTGCCAGGCGAGGATGCCGAGGGCGTGCTTTCGGCTGTGGAATTCCTGCGGAATGTGGGCATGGACGAGATGATGGATATGACCGGCAAAGAGGTCGTCGTCATTGGCGGCGGCAACGTCTCCATGGACGTGGTTCGGACGGCCAAGCGGTTCGGTGCGAAGAAGGTGAGCATCCTGTACCGCCGCCGCAGAAACGACATGACGGCCCTGCCGACGGAAATTGAGGGGGCCATCGCCGAGGGCGTTGAAATCCTGACCTTGAAGGCGCCAGCGTCTCTTGACGTGGATGAGGACGGAAAAATCCGCGGCGTTTACGCGGCGCCCCAGATCATCAGTGCTATCAAGGACGGCCGCGCCAGCGTGAAGAATTCCGGCGAGCCGGATGTTTATATTCCCTGCGATCTTTTGATCCGTGCCATCGGCCAGGCCATTGAGTACACCCATTTTGAGGAAGCCGGAGTCCCGGTTTCCCGCGGAAAGATCATCACCCAGAGCAGCGGTGCCTTTGAGAATATGCCGGGCGTCTTCGCCGGCGGTGACTGTGCCAGCGGGCCGGCGTCGGTGATCCAGGCCATCGCTGCGGCGAAGGTGGTGGCGGCCAACATCGACGAATACCTGGGCTACCGCCATGAGATCACCTGCGACGTGGAGATCCCTGAGCCCAACCTGGAAGACCGCCTGCCCTGCGGCCGCGTGAACATGACGGAGCGGGAGGCCTGCGAACGGATCCATGACTTTGAAGGCGTGGAGAACTGCATGACGGAGAAAGAGGCGCATCAGGAGGCGTCCAGATGCCTGCGCTGCGATCATTTCGGATACGGAATCTTTAAGGGAGGCAGGGAAAAATTATGGTAAATATTACGATTGACGGAAAGAAAATTTCGGTAAAAGAGAATACGACAATCATGGAAGCTGCCGCCGCCTGCGGGATCCCGATTCCGAAGCTCTGCTATTTGAAGGATATCAACGAGATTGCCGCCTGCCGTGTTTGTGTCGTGGAGGTGGAAGGGAAAAAAAGGCTGATTACCTCCTGCAACAACGTGGCCGAGGAAGGCATGGTGATCTACACCAACAGCAAGAAGGTCAGAAACCACAGGCGCAACACGGTGCAGCTCATCCTGTCTCAGCATGATACCCGCTGTGTCGCATGTCCGCGCTGCGGAAACTGCAGTCTCCAGAACATCGCAAGGGACTTGAACATCCTGGAAATCCCCTTTAAGCAGGAGCCGGAGTACCGGCCGTGGAACCGGGAATTCCCGTTAATCCGCAATTCGGAAAAGTGCATCAAATGCATGCGCTGCGTCCAGATCTGCGACAAGGTTCAGGGGCTCGGCGTTTGGGACGTGGAAGGAACCGGCTCCCGGACGACCATCAACGTGTCCGGCTTAAAGACCATCGAGACGGCCGACTGTTCCCTCTGCGGCCAGTGCATTACCCACTGCCCGGTGGGTGCGCTGACGGCCAGGGATGATACGGAAAAGGTCTGGGAGGCCATTGAAAACGATGACATGGTTGTCGTGGCCCAGGTGGCTCCGGCTGTCCGTGCCGCATGGGGCGAGGAGCTTGGCCTCTCGCCGGACGAAGCCGGCATCGGAAAAATCATGGACGCCTTAAAGCGCATGGGCGTGGATTATGTGTTTGATACGGTGTTCTCCGCGGATCTTACGATCATGGAGGAAGGAAACGAGTTTGTGAAACGGTTCACAAGCGGAGAGCTTTCGGAGCGGCCCATGTTCACATCCTGCTGTCCCGGCTGGCTCCGGTTCGTGAAGAGCCAGTTCCCGCAGCTCGTGAAATACCTGTCCACAGCAAAATCGCCGCAGCAGATGTTCGGCGCCGTCATGAAGACGTATTTTGCGGAGAAAATCGGCGTTCCGCCGGAGAAGATTTTCACCGTGTCCGTAATGCCCTGTGTGGCGAAAAAGAGCGAGCGTGAGATGGAGTTATTCTACGGCGAATATGCCGGCCATGACATCGACGCGGTCATCACGACAAGGGAGTTAGTGAAGATGATCCGCTCGGCGCACATAAGCCCTGAGACGTTGACAGAGATCGAGAGCGACAGCCCGATGCACGACGGAACCGGCGCCGGCGTGATCTTCGGTGCAACCGGCGGCGTCATGGAGGCGGCCCTGCGGTCGGCTTACTATATTATTAAAAAGGAAAATCCGCCGGCCGATGCGTTCCGCGCCGTAAGAAGCGAGGGATTCGGCGCCAACGAAGGCGTTCAGGAGGCGGAATTCCAGATCGGCGATATTACAGTCCGGACGGCTGCCGTCAGCGGGCTTGGAAATACGAGACGGCTCCTGGAGAGAATCGAGCGCGGCGAGGCCCACTACGACTTCGTAGAGGTTATGGCATGTCCCGGCGGCTGCGTTGGCGGCGGCGGACAGCCGATCCACGACGGTGAGGAGCTGGCGTTCTTACGCGGAAAGAAGCTTTACGCCCTCGATGCCGAGGCAGAAATCCGCTATTCCCACGAGAACCCGGATATTCAGAGGCTGTACGGAGAATATTTCGGAGCGCCCATGTCTTATCGGTCACATATGCTTTTGCATACGGAGCATCAAAAGAAATAGGGACAAAGGTAACGGAAAGCCCCTGGCCGCGCGATTGGCGCAGCCAGGGGCTCTAATAAACGCAGGAGAGTCATCAGTGCCGCATGGAAAAACCACCCTCAAAATTTTTCCACCCCCTTGCCACCACCCCTCAAACCTGATAAAATGAAATTCCAGGGCGCTGAAAAAGGGCCCTTAAAGGCGTGCAAAGGAGAATTACAAAAAATGTTTATCATAGCAGGACTTGGGAACCCCACGAGGGAGTACGAAGGGACGCGGCACAACGCCGGTTTTATGGTCATGGATGCGCTGGCCGACAAGCTGGGGACGGATATTTCCGAGAAAAAGCACAAGGCCCTCTGCGGCCGCGGCGTCATTGGAGGCGAAAAGGTCATTCTTTTAAAGCCCCAGACATATATGAATTCCAGCGGGGAAAGTATCCGGGCGGCTGCTGATTATTATAAGGTAGATCCGGAAGACATCCTGGTGGTTTACGACGACATCAGCCTGGCGCCGGGCCAGCTCAGGATCCGCGCGAAGGGCAGCGCCGGCGGCCACAACGGCATCAAAAGCATCATCGCCCATCTCGGCACCCAGGAATTTCCGCGGGTGAAGGTGGGCGTCGGCGAGAAGCCGCCCAGAATGGATCTGGCAGACTATGTGCTCGGGCATTTTTCCGCCGAGGAGAAGAAAATCATGGAGCAGGCGGTAAAGGAAGCGGCTGACGCTGTCTGCGAGATTGTTTCCGAGGGAATCGACAAGGCCATGAACGATCACAACGCAAAAAAAGAAGGCAGATAGGCCGGAAAAACGCATGCATGGGAGGCGCGTATGGGAGAAATATTTGCAAATCCGCTCACAGAGCTGGCGGAATATACGGACATCGAGCGGGATCTTTCGCTGGGACGCGGCCCCGTGCAGCTTTGCGGGGTGACGGATTCCCAGAAGGTGCACCTGATGCACGGGCTGACGGAGAAAAAAGCGTGGAAGCTCATCGTGACCTACGATGACACCAGAGCCAGGGAAATTTACGACGATTTCTGCTATTTTGAGAAAAATACGTGGCTGTACCCGGCCAGGGATCTTTTGTTTTACAGCTCGGACATCCACGGAAACCTCTTGACGAGACAGCGGATGCAGGTGTTTTCCAGACTGATCGAGGAGGAAGGCGGCGTCGTGGTGACGACGCTTGACGGCCTGATGGATCATCTGCTCCCGCTTTCCATGATAAAGGAGAGCTGCCTTCATCTTTCCGGCGGCCAGCTTCTTGATTTAAAGGAGACGGCAGAGTGGCTCGTCTCCATGGGTTATGAGCGGATGGGGCAGGTGGACGGCATGGGCCAGTTCTCCATCCGCGGCGGAATCCTGGACATTTTCCCGCTGACCGAGGAACAGCCTTTGCGAATTGAGCTGTGGGGCGACGAGGTGGATTCGATCCGCACCTTCGACCCGGAGAGCCAGCGTTCCATCGCCCAGCTTTCCGAGGCCGTCATCTACCCGGCGGCCGAGACAGTGTTGAAGGAAGAACAGGTGTCCGACGGCTTAAGCCTCATTGAAAAAGAGGGGAAAAAGCAGGAAAAGAAATTCCGCGATGCCATGAAGACAGAGGAGGCCCACCGGATTTTTATGGCGGTAAAGGAGCTTTCCGAGTCCCTCAGAGAGGGCTTTGACGTCAGGGGGCTGGACGGCTATATCCGCTATTTCGTGAAAGAGACGGTCTCCTTTCTGGATTACATGAGAGACGCCGGAAAAGAGGGCGGCCTGGCGGTGATCTTAGACGAACCCCAGAGGCTTAAGGAAAAAGGCGAAACCGTGGAGATGGAATTCCGGGAGAGCATGGGGAACCGGCTGGAAAAGGGCTACATCCTGCCGGGGCAGGCGGAGCTTCTCTACCCGGCGAAAGCTGTGCTGGCGGCGCTCCAGGATAAGGAAAGCCTGCTGTTTACGGGCCTCGACCAGAAGCTTCCCGGCATGTCCGTGAAGAAAAAGTACAGCATCACAGGGAAAAACGTAAACTCCTACCAGAACAGCTTTGAGCTTTTAATCAAAGACCTGACGGCATGGAAAAAAGAGGGCTGGCGCGTCGTCCTTTTGTCGGCGTCCAGAACCAGGGCCAGCCGTCTGGCCGGCGACTTGAGGGAGTATGACCTGCGCGCGTTCTGTCCCGAGGATCCCGGCCAGCCCGTGAAGCCTGGCGAGCTTCTCGTGACCTACGGAAAACTCCACAAGGGCTTTGCCTACCCGCTTATCAAATTTGTCGTCATCACCGAGGGCGACATGTTCGGGGCGGAGCGCAGGCAGAAGAAGAAAAAGCGCTATCACTACGAGGGCCGGAAGATTGCAAGCTTTGCGGAACTGACCGTCGGCGACTATGTGGTGCATGAGAGCCATGGCCTCGGGATTTACCGCGGAATCGAAAAGATCGAGCAGGATCATGTGACGAAGGACTATGTGAAAATCGAGTATGGCGACGGCGGGAATCTGTACCTGCCGGCGACGAAGTTAGAGGGAATCCAGAAATATGCCGGCTCCGATGCGAAAAAGCCGAAGCTCAATAAGCTTGGCGGCAGCGAGTGGACGAAGACAAAGACACGCGTCAAGTCGGCAGTGAAAGAAATTGCAAAGGAACTGGTGGAACTCTATGCCGCCAGACAGAATACGGACGGCTTCCAGTACGGGCCGGATACGGTCTGGCAGAAGGAATTTGAGGAGATGTTCCCTTACGAGGAAACAGAAGACCAGCTTGCAGCCATCGAGGATACGAAGCGGGATATGGAAAGCAGAAAAATCATGGACCGGCTGATCTGCGGCGACGTGGGCTACGGGAAGACGGAAATTGCCCTGCGGGCGGCCTTTAAAGCCATCCAGGAGGGAAAACAGGTAGTCTATCTTGTTCCCACGACGATTTTGGCCCAGCAGCATTACAATACCTTCGTCCAGCGGATGAAGGATTTCCCTGTCCGCGTCGATCTCATGTCGCGGTTTAAAACGCCGTCGGAGATCAAGCTGACGTTAGAGGGCTTAAAAAAAGGCTATGTGGACATTGTCATCGGCACTCACCGCGTCCTTTCGAAAGATGTGGAGTTTAAAAGCCTCGGCCTTTTGATTATCGACGAGGAACAGCGGTTCGGCGTGGCCCACAAGGAAAAAATCAAGCAGATGAAACAGAACGTGGACGTCCTGACACTGACGGCGACGCCGATTCCGCGGACGCTGCACATGAGCCTTGTGGGGATCCGCGACATGAGCGTCTTGGAGGAGCCGCCGGTGGACCGGGTGCCGATCCAGACGTATGTGATGGAGTACAACGACGAGATGGTGCGGGAAGCCATCCACAGGGAGCTGGCCCGCGGCGGGCAGGTGTATTATGTGTACAACCGCGTCAACAATATCGACGAGGTGGCAAATCACGTGGCGGCGCTTGTGCCGGAAGCCACGGTGGCGTTTGCCCACGGGCAGATGCGGGAGCACCAGCTTGAGCGGATCATGCTGGATTTTGTGGCCGGGGACATCGACGTCCTCGTCTCCACCACCATCATCGAGACGGGTCTTGACATTCCCAACGCCAACACCATGATTATTCATGATGCCGACCGGCTCGGGCTTTCCCAGCTTTACCAGATCCGCGGCCGCATCGGCCGTTCCAACAGGACGTCGTTTGCATTTCTCATGTACCGGCGGGATAAGCTTCTTAAGGAAGAGGCGGAAAAGCGGCTCCAGGCCATCCGGGAATTTACGGAGCTGGGTTCCGGCATCAAGATTGCCATGCGTGATCTGGAGCTTCGCGGCGCCGGGAATATTTTAGGTGCGGAACAGCACGGCCACATGGAGGCGGTGGGGTATGACCTGTACTGCAAGATGTTAAATGAGGCGGTGGCGGCGTTAAAGGGGAACCGGGAGGTCGAGGAGAGCTTCGATTCCACGGTGGACTGCGACATCGACGCGTTCATCCCCGACACGTATATCCGGAACGAGTATCAGAAGCTCGATATCTACAAACGGATTTCGGCCATCGAGACCGACGACGAGTACATGGATATGCAGGATGAGCTGATGGACCGCTTCGGCGATATCCCGCGGCCGGTGGATAACCTCCTTCGAGTGGCCGAGCTAAAGGCCATGGCCCACAGGGCGTATGTGACCGAGGTGGACATCAACCGCCAGGAAATCCGCTTCGAGATGTACCAGAAAGCAAAATTAGACGTATCCGGCATCCCGGCGCTCATCGGCGAGTACAAGAATGCCCTGCGGTTCGTGCCCGGGGAAAAGCCGTTCATGCTTTATCAGGATAAGCGGTCGAAGAATAAGGACTGCGAGAAAATGATGGAAATGGCGAAGGAAATTTTGGGAAAGCTGGCGGAGCTTGGGGATAAGCCGGCGGCGTAACCATACCGCCGCATCCCACAAATAAAACAATTCAAAAGAGGCACAAAAAAATGAATAAGCAGAAAAAAGCAGATTTACTGCTTCTGATGATTACCGCCTTCTGGGGCACTTCCTATTATTTGACGGACATAAGCCTGACAGACCTGCCGCCAATGTTTCTCAACGCATTTCGGTTCCTGTCCGCTTTTTTCGTGCTGGGAATCGTATTCCGCAAAAAGCTGATGAATATGAACAGGACGACGATTCGTTACAGCCTCCTGGTAGGACTTGTTTTAACCGGAACCTATATCTTTTACGGATACGGCATATCCCGGACTTCGCTGTCCAACGCAGCTTTTATCAGCGCGCTGCCGGTGGTAATCACGCCGGTTTTTGCCTATTTTATTGATGGGACGCGGCCGGGCCGGAAAATGCTGTTCTGCATCGCCGTGTGTGCGGTCGGACTGGCGCTTTTAACGCTGGATGACCGCCTGCGCCCTGCCGTGGGGGATGTGATATGCCTCGGCGTCCCGGTCTGTTATGCCCTGGATCTGACGATGACGGAGAGAGCCGTCCGGCATGAGGAGGTGGACGCGCTGGCGCTTGGCGTGTGCCAGTTGGGCGTAGTTGGGATCATTACCTTTGTGCTGTCCATCCTTTTTGAGGAACCGCATCTTCCGACGACGGCCGCCGCGTGGTTCTCCTCCCTGTTTTTAGGCTTCTTCTGCACAGGGATTTCATTTGTGATTCAGGCTGTCCAGCAAAAATATACGACAGCCAGCCATGTGGGGCTGATTTTTACGCTGGAACCTGTCTTTGCAACGCTTGTTGCCTTTGTCTTTGCCAACGAGGTTCTTGCTCCCCGCGGGTACCTTGGCATGGCACTCATGCTTTTAAGCTTATTGTTCATGGAGCTGGATCTGCCAGTTAAAAGAAAGCAGTCTATGGAGTATCGGGAAAACCTTTCATAGTTGCCGGAGCCGCCTCGGAAACCATGCAGCAGTTTCCGGAGCGGCTCCGTTTTTTCTAGTCATGAATCCCTTTTACAAGTGGGATCAGCCTGACGTCATGTAAAACCAGGGCCCTTATAACGCCCAGAGCCAGGTAATAGAGGGCCAGAGAGATGCCAGACTGCGGCAGGGCACATGGCGCATTGATCGCACCTTACATCTCCTTATTTTTCATAATCCGGACGGAGAACCAGATCGACACAGCATACATAACAGCCACCAGCGCAGTCACAAAAGCAGGAAGCAGCACAGGTGAGCTGACGGCTGCGTTAATCATGGGGGAATCAGCAGGCAGTCCGGGAAGAAAGAACAAAGTCACTAAAAAACCTGCTGCCGGAATATACATAAATACCCGGCCTTTGATAGAGCCAAATTTGTAATATCCCGGAAGCTGAAACACCGTGTAAAGCGCAAACAAGAACAGGCCGCCAATGGCCGCGTTCAGAATGTCTGACCGTTTAACGGTTTCGCCCAAGGCCCGCAATACAATCGGCTGCGTGATAAGGGAAACCACCAGAGCGATGGCTCCAAGCACAGCAACAAAGAGATACCGCCCTATTACCATTTCCCCTTTCTTTACAGGCAAAATGCCGTATAGGCGTTCCATGCTGTTTTTCTCTGCGACGGAAAAAGGATAGCCGGTTGTCATGGCGATAAAGCACATGGCAAAAGAGACTCCCGTCAGTATGGAGCGGTTGACAGCCGCGAAAGCGATGGGAAGAAGCATAGTAAAACCAATTAGTTTAACATACGGTTTTATAAGGGAAAAATCCAGTTTCGCAGCTTTCAGTATATTACTCATAATCTTCCCCCTTCCTGCTTGTAAAAACGACGATTTCATCAATGGCTGCCGGTTCAATGTCCAATGCAGGAAATGCGCCAATATCTTCGGTTTTGACGAGAGCTTCAAAACCAGTCGGGAAAATGCGGACGCCTATGGCCTTCGCCTGCAAATCAGCGGACAGTTCATTCCTGCCGCCTTTGATGATACGAAACATATCAACAAATTCATCTTTGATGCCGCTGAAAAACAGTTCACCATAACTGATATATGTGATATAATCAGCAGCCCGTTCCAAATCGCCGGTAATATGGGTAGAAAATAGAACGCTGTGTTCCCCGTCCTCGATGTATTCCGAGAGGATCTGAAGCAATTCATCTCTGGAAACAGGATCAAGGCCGCTGGTAGGTTCATCCAAAATCAGCAGCTTTGCGTCATAGGAGAACGCACAGGCCAGCATCAGCTTCATCTGCATCCCTTTTGAAAGTTCCCTGACCTTTTTAGCCGGAACAATATGAAACTTTCGCAGCATTTCAGCAAACCGCTCCGAATTCCAGTTGGGATAGAAAACGGAGATAGATTTTTCGACCTCAGTAACTTTCCAATCATCACTGAAATAGTTGGTATCAAATACAACGCCAAGTTCTGCCTTTGCCTTCTGCTCGTCAGCGATATTATCCAGGCCCATGATTTTGATTTCTCCGCTGCTGCGCTCCAGCATATTCAGAATGAGCTTGATTGTAGTTGTTTTGCCGGAGCCGTTTGGCCCGATCAGCCCCATAATATATCCTTTGGGGAGAGAGAAAGTAATATTGCGAAGCTGAAAATGGTCAAAGGATTTCGACAGATTTTTTACCTCCAAATAATTAGTCATCTGTATTCGCCTCCAATAAAATATCTAAAAGATGGTGCAGCTCTTCCTTGGATAGGTTGGCAATTTTCGCCGCTTTTATAGCTTCTGTTATACCATTTTCTACTTTACGGATTAGCTGCTCTTTCATAAGCTCAGAACCGCTTCCCAATACAAAACAGCCGCGGCCCTGAACATTCTTAACAAACCCTTCCTGTTCCAGTTCCGTATAGGCCCTCGTAACTGTTAAGACACTGATCTTTAAGTCCTTCGCCAGAGTCCGGAGAGACGGCAATGTCTCCCCTTCTTTCAGCTCACCGGACAGGATAGCGGCTTTAACCTGCTGTTTAATTTGCTCGTAAATGGGTATGCCCGATATATTTGAAATGATTAGCTTCAACCTGCCGTCACTCCTTTTATCTAAACTATTATATTGTTATATATAACAGTATAACATATGAGACAGATGATGGCAATAACAGATTTTCTGCACTGCCTGCATTTCTGGACAGGCCGCCCGCAGGGCGCTATAATAAGGCCAGATACAGAAATCTGAATGGAAACGGAGGAAATCTGTGATGAAAAAAGTGATGATTCTTGTAATCGACGGCTGTGCGCCGGAATATCTGACGGAAAAGACGGCGCCGAACATCTTTCGGCTTGCCGGGGAACGGGGATTTTTTAAGACCGTACAGGGGGCGATGCCCTCGGTGACAAACGTGAACCACGCCTTCATCCTTTCGGGGCGGTGGCCAGCCGAGACAAAGGTGGTAGGAAATTATTTTTATGACAGGGCCACGGGAAAAGAGGGGTTCATCGAGGAACGCGGCTTTATGAAGGCCGAAACGATTCTCCAGCATGTCAGGAAACAGGGCGGAAAGACGGCGCTTTTCACGGTAAAGGGAAAAGTCCTTGGCGTCTACGGCGACGGGGCTGACATCGGAATCAGCGCCCAGGCGCCGGAGGCAGCGCTTCTTTCGCGCTACGGCCTGGAGGCGCCGCCGGCCATCGACAGTGTGGAGGCGTCGGAGTGGATTGTGAAGGCGGCATACCGCTGCATCGAAACGGACAGCCCCGAGCTTTTGTACTGCACGACCAACGATTACATTTTCCATCATTTTGCGCCGGGCGCTGAGGAGGCGAGGGCGCAGATCCGGGCCATCGACGCATACATAGAAAAGATCGCCGAACGGGAGCCGGAGCGTCAGATTTACATCACGGCCGACCACGGCATGAACAAGAAAACCAGGATTGTCAATTTCCAGACGGCCGCAGGAAGGGCCGGCTTTGACGTTTACTGCCTGACACCGTTAAAAGACCGGTACGTGGAAAACCATATTTACCAGGAGGGCGGCATGCTCTACGTGTTTTTAAAGGATCCGTCCCAGGCGGAGGCGTTCCGGGATTTTGCAGCCGCACAGCCGTACATGGAGCAGGTACTCACGGCCGGTGAGGCGGCCGTTCGGTACCATCTTCCGGAGGGGCCCATCGGCGATTACGTCCTCTTGACGGAAAAGGACAGCGCCTTCGGGGAATGCAGTGAGGAAATCCTCTATACGGAGGAATCCAGAACCCACGGCTCCCTTTATGAGCGCGAGGTTCCCCTCCTTGCCATAAACCCGGAGCGGGGAAAAGAGGAGTACGCATATTCCAAAGACATCGCCGCTCATCTCATGGGGATTTCCTGCTAACATGATGTGTCTCCGGACTATGTTTTTTCATAGTAACTCATAAGTTTATCAGTAATTTACAAAAACAGAGTGGGAAGCTATGATGAAATCAGATAACAAAGGGATTTCAGAAAAAACAGAAGGAGGCATCTTATGAAGATTACAAAAGTCGATGTACTGAGAGCAAAACCCAACGAGCGCGGCTGGACGCCGGTTTTGTGCCGGATTTATACGGACGAGGGAATTTACGGCGACGGAGAAGCGGCACTGGGATACGGCGGCGTCTCCCGGTCGGCCTTTGGGATGGTTCAGGACTGTGCGGCCAGGATTCTTGGCATGAACCCGTTAGAGCATGAGGTGATCTGGAACCACCTTTACCGGAACTGCTTCTGGGGACGGAACGGCGGGCCCCTGGTGTTCGGCGGCATCAGCGCCATCGACATCGCCCTCTGGGACATCAAGGGAAAGGCATACGGCGTGCCGGTTCATGAGCTTCTGGGCGGAAAACAGAGGGAAAGCCTGAGGGCTTACGCCAGCCAGATCCAGTTTGGCTGGGGGCCGGATTACACACCGGCCAGGAGTCTTGAGGACTACGCCAGAGAGGCGAAGAAAGCCATCGACGATGGCTATGACTGCGTAAAAGCCGATTTCTTTTCCTACAAAGAGGGAGAGGGGCGGTTCACGGAAAACGAACAGGCCGGGCTTTTGAGCCAGGCTCATATGAAGTTAGTCGAAGAGCGGATTGTAGTCACCAGGGAGGCCATCGGGCCGGATAACGACATCATTTTAGAGAACCACTGCTACACAGACGCGCAGTCGGCCGTCCAGATGGCGAACATGGCAAAGGCGTACCGCATGTTTTACTTCGAGGAGCCGACGACGCCGCACCCGGAGCTTTTAAGCTATGTCCACCGGGAGACGGGGCTTCCGGTCGCCAGCGGGGAGCGGATTTTCTCCAGATGGCAGTATGAAAAGTTCTTTAAAGAGCAGGCAATCCAGATCGCACAGCCGGACATCGGCACAAGCGGCGGGATCACCGAGGTGAAAAAAATCTGCGATATGGCGTTTACCCATGACGTAGGGATCCAGATCCATATCTGCGGAAGCCCCATCGTCACGGCCGCCTCGCTCCAGCTTGAGTGTACGCTGCCCAACTTCGTGATCCACGAACAGAACGTCTGGAGCCTCGCACCGTCCTGCCGGGAGCTGGCAATCCATGACTACCAGCCCCACGGCGGAAAGTTCCTGATCCCGGATCTGCCGGGAATCGGAAACGAGATTTCCGAAAAGGCCTTTGCAGAAGGCGAGGTCGTTACGATAAAATAGGTGTGCGGCAGAAAAACCTGCGTTACAAAAGCCGGTGCTGCAAGGTGCGGTTCGTGACAAAAACACAGGCCAGCGTCACCGCGGCGACAATCCCCTCGGTGAGAACCATGGCCCACCATACGCCGTCAAGGCCGAGCCAGGCCGGAAGAAGATATAAAAGCAGCCCGCTGAGGATGAGTCCTCTCAGAAGGGACAGCACCGTGGAGGTGCGTGTCCGCAGGATGGACTGGAAATAAAAGGTGGCCCAGATGTTGATGCCCATAAACAGGAACGAAATAAAATAAATCCGCATGATGCCCGGGGCTGCGGAAAGCACCTCGGGCGTCGCGTCCATGAAGAAGCAGATGATCTGCGCCGGGAACAGAATGCCCGACAGCATGAAAACAATGCCCATGGCGATGACGGTCAACTCCGAAATCCGGCGCAGGCTGGCAATCCGCCTGATCTGTCCGGCACCGAAATTTGTCGTTGCAATCGGCTGGATGGTCTGCCCTACGCCGGTGAAAATGTGCTGGAACATGCCGGAGCAGGTTAAGACGACGCCGAAAACAGCCAGGGCGGTCTCCCCGCCGTAGCGCATGATCTGATTATTCAGGATACAGGTCAGGATGATAAAGGCAAATTCCAGCACGGAGGCGCTGAAGCCAGCCGTGACGGACTTGAAAAATGCCTTCGTAAGCTTCCATGGCCTCACAAGCGTTAAGCTGCTTTTTTGTGAGAACAGGTAAGCGCAGAGCACGAAAAGCTGAATCACGGTGCCGCCGGCCGTGGCGATTGCCGCACCTGCCATCCCCATGCCCATGGGGAAAACCAGGAACCAGTCTCCGAAAACATTAAAAACCCCGCCGGCGATGACGGCGCCCATAACCACATTGGGCGCGCCGTCGCACCGCACCATGCAGGTAAAATAAGCCGACAGGATAAAGGCCGGGAATGTCCCGATGATCCAGTCGCCGTACTCCAGGACGAGAGGCATGAGAGCGCTGCTTGCCCCGAATAAGGTAAAAATTTCTTTGCGGAACAGGGCTGTAAACGGCCACACAAGGGCAGTCAGAACCAGTACCAGGATCAGGGAAGCCGTGTAGTAGGCGTTGGCTTTTTCCATGCGGCCCTCACCGCGCGCTTTTCCGAAGCGGACAGAGCCGCCGATGCCGCAGAGAAAGCCGAACAGGGAGGCAACCCCCATGATCGGATAGATGACCGCGCAGGCGGCCGTTCCGTCTGTGCCGACGCCCTTCCCGATGGCGATGGTGTCGACAAAGCTGTATATGGTCGTAACCAGGGCCGAAAAAAGCGAGGGAGCCAGGAATTTCAGATACAGGCTCCCGATTTTGTCTTTCAGTAAATCCATATCTTTCTTATCCTCCTTTTCTTGACTTCTTTCCCGCAGCGTCCTATTATAAAGTCTAATATTATATGAGAGTCAATAGGAGCAGAAAAAATGGCAGATAAAAACCACCTGTTTTCCATCGGCCGGCTGTCGAAGCTGACAGGTGTGCATGTCCAGTCTCTTCGCTATTACGAGGAGATTGGGATTTTGAAGCCGGCCTATGTGGATCCGGACAGCCAGTACCGGTATTATACGTTTCAGCATGTGAAAATCGTGGAGGCAATCCAGTTCTGCGTGGAGCTCGATATCCCGTTAAAGCAGTTTAAAGACTTTCTTCTGGAAACAGACGGCCAGATTGATTACGCGAAGCTGATGGCACATGGAACCAGGCTGGCAGAGGAAAAGATGAAACGGATCCGGAAGCGGCTGGCATTTCTTAAAGAAGTAAAAAACGAGCTGGCCCATGCGGAGGAGTGCCGGGTCAGCCCATATGTGAAGCGGTATTTCCCGGAACGGCTTTGCTGGACCGTTCCCTATGAGGGGATACAGAGAGGCACGGAATTTTACGGGGCTTTTTACCGTCTGATGTCCGATATGGAGGCGCGCGGGCTGCCGGCCGGATATTACAGCGGACAGTTCCAGATATGTTCAGGCGGCCAGGCCAGATCGTATCTTTTTCTTGCCATCCGGGAAACGGAAGAGAAAATCATGGAAGATCCCCGGATTCTTCGAATCCCTGCCGGTGACTATCTCTGCACGGTTTTAAAGGAGAGCGGAATTCATAACGCGCCGGCGCATTTCCCGGAACTGTTTTCCATGAATTATGACAGGACTGTTGTCGAGGTGGAGCTGTGGTCGGAAAAATTCCCGTATTCGGAGCCTTTTTTTGAACTGCGGTGCAGCCTGCCTGGGGCAGAGGCGCCGTAACGGCTGAAAAAATACATTCTGACAGTTGCATTTCCGGCCCGGCAGCGGTAAGATTAAGGGCATGGAGGTGCTTGGAAGATTATGTACAACGAGCTGACGAAAAATGACATAAAAAAGATGGAAGAGGAGATCGAGTACCGGAAGCTGGTGGTGAGAAAAGAAGCCATTGAGGCGGTAAAAGAAGCGCGGGCCCAGGGCGATCTCAGCGAGAATTTTGAATATTACGCCGCAAAGCGCGACAAGAATAAAAATGAGAGCCGGATCCGGTATCTGGAGCGGATGATTAAGACGGCGAAGGTGATTGCCGACAACTCCAAAGAGGATGAGGTGGGACTTTACAATACGGTTGACGTGTATTTTGAAGATGACGACGAAACCGAGACCTATAAGGTGGTGACGACGGTTCGCGGCAACTCCTTAAAGGGGCTCATAAGCTCCGAGTCACCCCTTGGAAAGGCGCTTCTCGGGCGAAAGGTCGGGGACCGGATTCATGTGCAGGTCAACGAAAAGAGCGGCTATGACGTGGTAATCAAGAGAATCGAAAAGACCGTGGACGACGGCAGCGATGCCCTCAGAAGCTTTTAGCGGGAAACGGCAGCGGGGGAATGAGACGATGAAAGAAAAAACGCAGGCAAAAACGGGAAGCGGAAAGAAAATTCTTGGCCTTCCGCTTCCATTATATTTCATGGTGTTTGCCCTGACGGCGGCATGTATGGCGGCAGGCTGTGTGCCGATGAGCCTTGTGCCGGCCTTTTTCGTGCTGATGGTGTTCGGCGAGGGCTTAAACACCATCGGGAACACGGTGCCGGTGGTGAAAACGTACCTGGGCGGCTCCGTGATCTGCATTTTAGGCGCGGCGGCCATCGAGGCGGCCGGCCTTCTGCCGCAGCAGACGTATGATACGTTAAATTACTTTGTCAATGACAGCGGCTTTCTCGTGTTTTACATTGCGGCGCTGATTACCGGGAGCCTCTTTAACATCGACAGGAATCTGCTTCTTCGCGCCACGGTGAAGCTGCTTCCGGTGGCCGTGGTTTCCCTGGCGGCCGGGATTCTCCTTTCCGGGATCTTCGGGATCCTTCTGGGAGAGGGCTTCTGGGGCGGCATCCTTTACGTCGGCGTCCCGATGACGAGCGGCGGGATGACGGCAGGAACCGTGCCGTTATCGGCTATCTATTCGGAAACCCTGGGCGTCGATGCGTCGGAGGTGCTCACGAAGATGGCGCCGGCCACGGTGCTTGGAAACTGCGTAGCCATCGTATTCGGCGGACTTCTCAACAATTTCGGGAAGACCCACCCGGAAACCACGGGTAACGGCATGCTGGTAAACGACGGGAAGCCGGTGAAGGCGCCGGCGCCCATGAAGCCCACTTTTGCGCTTTTATGTACCGGCATGGTGATCGCCTTTGCTTTTTACCAGCTTGGGGCATTCCTAAATCACTTTGTGCCGATTATTCCAACGTATGCCTGGATGATTATCGCCGTCGTGCTGGTGAAGGGGACGGGCATCATGTCCGCGGAGCTGGAGGACGCAGCCAGGGAGTGGGGGCAGTTTGCGATCCACAGCTGGACGGCAGCGGCGTTAACCGGCATCGGGTTTACGCTCATCGACCTCAACACGATTTTAAAGACCTTAACGCCCCTTTATCTTCTGGCAGTCGTCCTGATTGTGGCCGTCATCTCTCTGACGGCGGCGTTCCTTGGAAAGCTTGTGGGCTTTTATCCGCTGGAATCGGCCATCGCCGCCGGGATGTGCACGACAAACATGGGCGGCTCCGGGAATGTGGCCGTCTTAAGCAGCTCTCACAGGATGGAGCTCCTGCCCTTCGCGCAGATCGTTACAAGGTCATGCGGGGCGCTGATGCTGACACTTGGAGGGATTTTGGTGCAGGTGGTGGGGTGAGAGTTATTAGGTTCTAAGGGAGGCATGGATGGATAGATTGCGGCATTTATACATTTGCTGTGCCAGAAACGAGTCCTTTTCATTGCCTTTTACTGCCATTTCTGTTATACTTTTTTTCACGGGCAGAGCCTGATTCGCCTTCTATGACGAAAGGCGGATATTGCGATGAGAAAAAAGTTTAAGGATCTGGAATTTAAAGATGCGTTTTTGTTTGCGGCGGCCATGGCGGACGAGGAACTCTGCCGTATGCTGCTGGAGAGGAACCTGGAGATACCGATCCGTGCCGTGCGCGTGCAGAGCGAGAATACGTTTCTGTTTAACTCGGATTACCGAGGGTGCGGCTGGATGTGTTTGCTGACGACGGGGCGGGGACGGTCTTTGACGTGGAGATGCAGACGGTGAACCGCGGGGATCTTCCGAAACGGAGCCGGTTATATCAGGCTCATATGGACGTGGGAGCTTTAAAGCCGGGAGATAGCTTTGACGCGCTGCCGGATAGCTTCATTATTTTCCTCTGAACCTTCGATCCATTCGGCCAGGGGCGGTTCCGCTACATATTTCGGGCCCAGTGCTTGGAGAGCGGTGGAAGCCTGGAGGACGGCGCCTGTCGGGTGTTTTTAAATACAGCCGGATCGAGAGAGGACGAGGTGCCGCCGGAACTGGTGCAGTTCCTGCGTTATGTGGGAGATGGCGCTGGGGTCGGGAACTTCCAGGATGACCCGCTGATTTCCAGAATCCAGGAGAGAATCGCAGGGCTTAAGAAGAGCCGCAGAATGGAGGAGCGTTATATGCTGTTTGCGGAAATGCTTGGAGAAGAGCGGAAGGAAGGGAAAGAAGAAGGCAGAGAGGAAGGGAAGAAAGAAGGAAAAAAGCTGGGAGAGAAACGGATCCTGGAACTTTTAGAAAAGATGGAGGAAGCCGGCTTGCACCCGGATATTTCAAGGTTCAAAAGGGAGCCGGAGTATCTGGAGAAAATGCTTGAAAAATTTCATCTGGCCGACTTCGAACAGTAAGATGGATTCCCGAAATCCGGCCATAACAAAAGAGAAAACGGGAGAGGTATCGGCCTCTCCTTGTCAAAAGAATTCTGTATTATCCAAAAACAAATCAAACTGTTTATTCTGAAACAAATCTTGAAACAAATCGACCCAAAATCAAAAATGAGAGGGCGCAGGCTGTCTGCCCGACTGTTTCGTCTGTCCGATTTTTGGCTGGAATATCATTATCATTGGCGAATATAAAGAGAGAAGGCTAAAACTCTTTTCAGCAATATAGATTTAGCTTTTGTCGCATTGTACAGAAAAAATAGGGAATTTGTATGGTGAGGCTCTAATACCGGCGTAAGGAACCTTTCCGATTGATTTTATTCGTTTAAAAGAGTATAATAAAAACTGGTTTCATATTACTTGAGGCGGAATGCCAGCAAGTTTTGGAAGGTGAAATATGGATTATATATCGGTCAAAGATGTTTCTGAAAAGTGGGGGATCTGCCCTCGCAGGATTCAAACACTCTGTAAGGAAGGCAGGATACCAGGGGCGAATCTTGTGGGGCACTCCTGGATTGTCCCGATAGATGCTGAAAAACCAAAAGATGCACGAATTAAAAGTGGAAAATATGTTCAGAAATCGAAATAATCCACAGGAAAAATAAACAGGGAGCAGAATTATGCAGATTAGCAAGCACGGATCGTTTTACATCAGGAATGGCTGGCCGACAAAGATCATGGATGCATTAAGAGAGCCTCATATTTTTTCTCCTAATAATGAATTGTATGCAGTGGATACAATTGGTGTTGGGCGTGTCATGATTAAAGCCATGCGCTATTGGGCCACTGTATTAGGAATAGCAAGTGAAGGAAAAGACCAGCAGGGAATCTATCATACGCTGACCCCGCTGGCAAATGTTATTGCACAGAATGATCTGTATTGCTCAGATCGGGGGACGCTTTGGCTGCTGCACCGCAATGTCGCCAGAAGCTTTGACGAGGCAACGGCGTGGGCGTGGGCATTTAATATATTTGATCGGTCTTCGTTTACAAAAGAAGAGTTTACGGATGCGTTTTATGTGTATCTTCAGAGGGAGGGAGCTTCCTATGTGCGAAAAGCGGTTGAAAAAGAATTTGACTGTTTTAAAAATACATATGTAAGCGAACAGAAATTTTCAGTGAGCCAGGTGATAGAGGAGAACATGGTTCCGTTTTTTGCACCGCTAAAGCTTATCGAATACAGCGGAAATGGGAGATTTGAGAGGCATAAAACGTCTTCCAGAGAAATTCCGGCACGTATTTTCCTAATTTGTGTCCTTTTAGATAACTCTGAATATTTACAAAGTAATAGGCAAATCAGCCTGGATCAGCTCATGGAAGAGCCTGGCCAGGTGGGAAAATACATGAATTTGAGTTCTTCTGCACTGATTGAAATATTGCAGCGGCTGGACAATGACCAGATGTTGAAACTGGTCAATAATTTTGGGAGCCGCTATATTGAACTGGATAGTATGGATGTTTCAAATATGCTGAACATCTACTATCAAATGATAGGAAGGTAGACGACACATGTCATATACTGAATTGATTAAGCAGGCTGGGGAATACACGTATTCTGCAAATGTCCAGTTTGACCTCGAGACGGATACGAAGCTCATGCGTTTCATTCCAAACGGGACGGCAGTGAAGCTTTTAAGAGAATATTTTACAGATATGTCCCGCTCAAAATCCAATAATCATGCCCGTATTTTATATGGCTCTTACGGAACCGGAAAGTCTCATTTTTTGACTGTACTTGGACAGCTTCTGGGTAAGACTTTTACGGATGGGGCTGCATATCGGACCTTTATAAGCAGAATCCGTGAACATGATCAAGGCCTGGCAAATGATATAGAGGCTTATGTTCAGGATACGAATAGAAAACCTCTTTTAATTGTACCGATTGTTTTTGATTTTGAGGATTTTGATCGTTGTATTTATTTTTCCTTAAAGAAAAAGTTTGACCTTCTGGGAATTAAAATTAGTTTTAAAACATTTTATCATCAGGCGCAAACACTTCTTGAACAGTGGAAGGGAAATGAAGAGTCTTTCAGACGTCTCAACGAGGTCTGCGAAAATGAGAATATAAATCTTGCTGATTTGGAAACTGCCTTGGCAGGGGTTCATCCGCAGGCAGAGGAGAAATTTAACAGGCTGTTTGAGGGGATGACTTTTGGGGTCAAATACGTCTACGAGGTTTCTAATTTAGCAGAAACCCTGGAACTGGCCAATCAGACCATCCGTGACCGATTCAGCGGCATCGTATTTATTTTTGATGAATTTGGAAGGTATATTGAAGATAATATAAAGAGAATCAAGGTGAAATCTGTCCAGGATTTAGCCGAATACTGCGATCACTGTGAGGGAAACAATCACATTATTCTGGTTTCCCACAGGGAAATCAGTCAGTACACACAGAGATACAGCAAAAACCTGGCAGCAGAGTGGAAAAAGGTTGAAGGAAGATATAAGGCCAATTCGATTAACAGCAGACAGGATCAGTGCCTTTCTCTCGTTCGCAGCGTCTTGATTAAGAATGAGGCTGTCTGGAAAATTTTTAAGACCCGATTTCAGGCGGAACTGGCTCGGATGGATGAAGAAGCCATGGACTTTAAAGAATTTTTTGTTAATACGTCAACAGAAAATTCGTTTGAAAGCGGATTCCCTCTGCACCCAATTTCTCTTTTGGCATTGGACCGTCTGGCAAAAAAGGTCGCCCAGAATGATCGTACTTTTTTTACCTATTTGTCAAGCAAAGATGAGAAAAGCCTTTACCGTTTCCTGATCAGGCATGAGCTTGATGAATTCCACTTTGTAGGAATTGATGAGATTTTTGATTATTTTGAGCCGAGCATTAAAGCGGTGCAAAGTGATGAAGCTTACGAGTGGTACAAAAATCTGCTTGCGGCCCTGGCAAAAATGCATGCGAATCTTTACGATGATGCACCAAGCGTGAAGATTCTGAAAGTGATTGCCGTGATTGGGATTATACAGGATTTCGGTGCTTTGGCGGCAGATAAAAAAACAATTTCCAGCGTGATTGACTGCCCCGCAGCTGTCGTTGAGAATGCTTTGGATGAACTGTGCGACAGAAAAATCCTGAAGTATTCTAAGGCGTATCAAAGATATGATTTTTTTGATGCCAGTATCTTTGATGTGGAATCTATGATTGATGAAGAGAGCATCCGTGTGAGCGAAGACGCGGTCATCCGTACATTCAATGAATCTTTTGTCCGCTTTGTCTTATATCCGAATGCATATAATCGGGAATATAAGATTTCGCGTGTATTTATCCCGGTGTATGCAGGAGTGAAGGATATTTCAAAAAAAATGCTGCCGGGCAGGCTTGGCAAATATTATGATGGCGTTCTTTTCCTGGTACTTGACAGGGAGGAAACATCAGTCGAGCAGATGAGGGAGGATTCCCGGGAACTGAACAGGAGTATTCTCTGGGTGAACCAGGAATGCGGGGAGCTGATAAGCACAGGAAAAAGGTATATTGCCGCCCGGTATCTGGAAACACAAAAATTGAAATTTATGGAGAAAGATCCGACCTTTGAACAAGAGCTGGATTATAATATCCGCGAGCTGGATGCAATGATAGAGGCATTGCTCAACGAATGGATTCGTTTTAGAATCGCAGATTCCTATGTTGTATGCAATGGAAATATCCATGAGGATATCAAGTCCTTTGATAAACTGACAGAGCTTGCGAGCGACATGATGTATCAGGCTTTTCCGCATACTTTGATTGTCAATAATGAACTTATCAATAAAAATACGATCACCAGCACGATTACTTCTGCAAAGAAAAATGCAGTTCGGGCCATCATCAATGGAGGAAATCCTTTGACTTATTATGATCTGCCGTACCTTTCTCCGGATTATATTGCTGTCCGTTCTGTGCTTGTAAAAAATGGATTTCTCTGGGCTGAAAATTGTAATGAACGGAACCGGCTGGCGGATGGGACAGAGCCGCAGCGCATTATTCAGGAGGTCATAACTCAATATCTTGTCCGCGCTCAGAGAGGGACTGTCGAGTTTGGCGAGCTGTACGATACATTAAAGAAACCGCCGTATGGGCTGCGCGACGGATATTTATCCCTCTTATTGATTCAAATGCTGGAACCATATAAAAAATCTCTGATTATCAGCAGTCATGGCGCCGAGCAGGAACTTTCTGCCGAACTGTTGGAGGAAGTTATTCGGAGACCGGATGACTTCCGCTTTACGGTGGCTGATTGGAGCAGAGAACAGAAGGACTTTATTGACAGCTTGGAGGAGATATTTTCCGCCAATATTGACAAAAGTATGATTCCAAAGAATCGATTGAAAGCGATTTATGAAGGGATGCTGGCGAAGTATAAGAGCGTTACAAAGTTTTCAAGAACTACGTCGCGTTATGTTTCTGATCAGACGAAGGCATTCCGGAAAATGATGGAAAAAAGTCATCAAAGCTATTCGGAATTTTTCTTTACAACGTCTCTGGAACTGACCGGGGATTATCAAATGGCGGCGCCGGTGATTGAAAACTGTATCAGAGAGCTTGAGACTGCACTTACAAAGCTGGAAGCAGATTTGAAAAAAATCTTATGCGGTGAAATCCAGGCATTGACAGCATTAAATTTGTATGAAAGCTTAGGGGCAAAATACGGGGAAGTATGGTCTGAAAAAAGATATAAAGCATTTGATTACTATACAAACGCTTTCCTTGAATATGTAAGCAGACTTTCCGCGGAAGACAGCGACAAAAGCATCATTCATTCGCTGGCAAGGAATCTGACCGGCATTGAGATTTCATACTGGAGCGATAAGCATATTGAGGAATTCGAGGCTCGTCTGCATGATGTTGTTAACAGCCTGGATGCCTATCAGGTAAGTGAAACACTGGAGGAAACAGAGACGAGGATGACGTTATGCAGTGCGGATGGAGTTGAACGAACGATGATTTTTAACCAGACAGAGCTCTCAGAGCTGGGAATGATGGCAAAAAATAAGATCAATGCGACATTTGGCAACATGGGAATATCGTTTACATATAACGACAAAATCCAAGTGCTGCTGTCTCTTTTGGGAGAGTTGCTTGAAGGGAAATAGGAATGGCAAATACAGTAAATTGGTGTCCGATGTGCAAAGTGCCGGTAGTAAAAAATAAAAAGTGTCCCATTTGCGGAGCTGACTGCAAAGCTGTCTCTGTCAATGGCGTATGCAACCCGGTTTTTAAGCAGGAACGGAAACTGCTCTCCATGATATTAAAGGAAGATGTGGTGGACGACGAAGTTTGGTATCTGGGAAACAGCAATTATCTTGTTGGCGGAAAGAGAATCCATCTTCCCTATATAGAGTTTTATAGGCAGAAGGCACACATTCCGATTGCGAAAGAACTTCGGGAAAATGTTGAGTGTGAAGATGAAATAGCCAGAAAAGAGGTCGTGCTGGCGGCCAATGAACAGTATTTGAGAGAGCTCCTTTATGAAGCCGAAGAGTATGTCAGTTCGATTGTAGGGGAGTTAAAAAGTCAAGAAAAGCAAGGCGGAGCACGGTTTGTCCCGACCGTGTCTTTCTCCGGAGGCAAAGATTCCACAGCTGTGAGCCGAATCGTCCGTGATGCACTTCAGGATGAAACCATTGTTCATTTTTTCGGCGATACCACGTTGGAGTTCCCAAGTACATACCGCTACATAGAGAATGAATTCCGCAAAGAGAATCCATTTACCCCTATGCTTCCAAGTGAAACGGAAAATGACTTTTTCAAGCTGTGCAATGTTTTCGGGCCCCCAAGCAAGTTTGAGAGATGGTGCTGTACCATCTTTAAAACAGGAAGCCTGAACACGGAATATCAGAATTTAACGGGAAACAGCCTGACTTTTTTGGGGATACGCCACAGTGAATCCAGAGAGAGGAAAAACTATGAAAGGACGCAGACACATTCCAAAATTGGCTCTCAGGTGAATGCGATGCCGATCATAGAATGGTCGGACTGTGATGTCTGGCTCTATATCCTTTTTAAGGGGCTTAAATTTAACGATGCATATCGCTTGGGATATAAGCGCGTGGGCTGCTGGTGCTGTCCCAATAATTCCGATTGGTCTATGATGCTCACAGACATCTATTTTCCGGATCTAGCGGCGAAATGGAAAGGGGTTCTCACCGACTTTGCCCAAAAGACACAAAAACAGGATATCGAAGACTATGTTGAAAATGGCAAATGGAAAACGCGAAAGGGAGCAAGCGGACTGCAAACGAAAAATGTAACGATTGCGGATACTGCATGCAATTTATCTGACCGTGCAAGAAACGTCATTATCAAGAAAAAAATCCAGCGGGACGTCCTTGAGTTTTTAAAACCGTTCGGCGAACTGGAAGTTTTTGATAAGGATGATGCGGCTTATATTACAGTTACGGAAAAGGCTGTTTTGAACTCTAACGGTGATGTGGTTCGTCCAAGGAAAAAGACCGCAGACTTTGTAATCACATGGGGAACGCCTGTTTTGAAGGTGCTGCCGGAAAAAGGAACAGATGTTGTCTTGATGGTGAACCGTTTGAAATGCCAGCTGCGGAAATATCAGTACTGCATACGCTGTTCGGCATGTGATTCCATTTGTCCATACGGCGCGATCAACACAATCGGAAAATCCAGGTACATGATAGACGAGACAAAATGCAGACAGAATTTGGCCGAATGTTCGCGCTGTATTGCCAAATTTTATAATGGCTGTATTACCTGCCAGGTTTTGGCAGGCAAGAAAAATGTTGAGGATGACAATATAGATTCCTGAGGGATGAATTATGATCTATTTTGACAATGCGGCTACAACGAGGAAAAAACCTCAAGAAGTTTTAGATGCCTTTACCTATTATCTGACGGAGGTTGGAACAAGTCCCGGACGCGGCAGTTATTCACTGGGAATTCAGGCTTCACGCATGCTTTATCAAAGTCGCAAAGCCGTGTGCGGGTTTTTTGGCTGCCCGTCCGCTGCAAATGTGGTATTTACAAAGAATTCTACGGAGGCAATTAACCTGCTGGTCTGCGGATTATTGAAGCCAGGAGATCATGTGCTGATCAGTTCGTTTGAGCACAATGCTGTTTTGAGACCGCTTCATTCCCTGAAAGAAAAGGGGCTCATTGACTATTCCGTGCTTCCCGAAGCGGTTTTTGAGAGGCCTGAAGAACTATTGGATGTTCATATACGCCCAAATACCAGACTGGCGTGTGTTACACTGGCGAGCAATTTGACGGGTCAGATTGTATTTAACAGCAAATTTGCGACGGCATGCAAAAGGCGGGGAGTCCAGGTCGCTGTCGATGCGTCTCAAGGGGGCGGAAAGGGCCTGGCCGATATGAGCCGCGATGATATTGATTACCTTGCATTTACCGGTCATAAAGATTTGCTGGCGCTGCCGGGAGTCGGCGGTTTGTGCTCCAGGGAACCTCTGCATTTTAGACCTTTAATTCAAGGAGGTACGGGGATTCACGGAGAGTTTTACGTGAACCCGGATATTTACCCGGAAGCGTATGAATCCGGTACGCTAAATATGCCGGCAATCTGGGCGCTGAAAACCTCCATTGAGTATATCCAAAAAAATCAGATAAGGATCAATGAAAAGGAAGGTCAGTTGACAGACATGCTTCTGGCAGGGATGAAAAGGCTTGAAAATGTACAGATCTATAAGCCGGAAGCAGAAAGAGTCCCTACCATTTGTTTTAATGTAAAAGGCGTTCCATCGAGTGATGTCGTTTCTATCTTGGACAAACATCAGATTTGTGTAAGGGGCGGAATCCATTGTGCGGTTCTGGCGCATACCACATTGGGAACTGTCAGGAGCGGTGCTGTGCGCGTCAGCATGAATTATGAAAATAGTGAGGAAGAAATTGAGACATTTTTGCAGATATTAGGAGGGATCCGGTAATGTTTTTGGTATTTTACCGAACAAATGACGTATTTGAGGCAGAGGAGCTTCTCTCAAATGCTGGTGTGGATACAGAAATTGTTCCCACACCTGTCCAGGACATCGCTTATTGCGGGGTATGCATAAAAATTAAAAAAGAAGACGCAGACAGTGCAGCAAAAGCTTTGAAAATGAAAGAATATAAAAGAGTGGAGTAATGAATGAGTTATCGAGAGCTGGCTATATTACGAGGCTATAAAACCAATAAGAATCATATTGTAAAGGAGTTCTATCTCCCTGTTTTGAAGGAATCTGTGCTGTATAAGCGTGCTGCGGGATTTTTTTCTTCGACGGCCTTGCTTGAATTATCCAAAGGAGTTTCAGGGCTGATACGCAATGGGGGCAAAATTCGATTTATTGTATCGCCGTTACTGTCAGACGAGGATATCCTGGCAATGAAACGAGGATATGATGTGCGTAAAATAGCAGAGAGCGCCTTGATTCGGGAATTTCATGAGCCGCAGAATGACTCAGACAGGGAACGATTAAACTGGCTTGCTTCTTTAATTGCAGTAAATCGCTTAGAGATTAAAATTGCTCTTACAATGCCTCAGAAAGCAGCAGGGCTCTATCATGAAAAAATAGGTGTGTTTTATGATACGGAAGGGAACCGAATTGCTTTTACTGGTTCTATGAACGAAACGGATCACGCTTTCTACAATAATTTTGAATCCATCGTAGTTTTTAGTTCTCTTGTAGCGGAAGATCAGCGACGGGTGTGTGATATAGAGAATGATTTTGATTCTTTATGGGCTGGACGCGAAAAAAATATCATAGTGATGGAGTTCCCGGCAGCCCTTAGAGAAAAGCTGATTTCATACAAGAGGGACACGCTTCATCTGGAGTTAGACAAACTGGAAACAGAGGAGCCATATGAGCTTCTGGCGCCAGCTCCGGGAATTCCTGCGATGCCAAATGGTGTTGTTTTGCATGATTATCAAAATACTGCCATTGACAGATGGGCGAATCAAAACTACCGGGGTATCTTTGATATGGCTACCGGTACAGGCAAAACCTTTACCGGTTTGGGGGCGGTTGTTCGGCTTTTTCGTGACAGAAAAAAGCTGGCAGTTATTATCGTGTGCCCGTATCAGCATTTGGTGGAACAGTGGGTTGAGGATATTAAATTGTTCAATCTGCTTCCAACCATAGGATATTCAAGCTCGAAGCAGAGAGATTGGAAACGCCGTCTTTCAAATGATATTATGGATTTCAGGCTTGGTGTGATTGATGTATTCTGTTTCGTTACAACAAATGCGACTTATTCTTCATCTTATGTTCAAGGTCAACTGGAAAAGCTTGGAAAAAATACACTGCTGCTTGTTGATGAAGCGCACAATTTTGGTGCACCAAATTTAAGGAAGATGTTGAATCCAAAGTTTGAATATCGTTTAGCTCTGTCGGCGACCCTGGACAGACATGGGGATCCGGAAGGAACAGAATCCCTGTACGAGTATTTTGGAGATAAGTGTATTGAATATTCCCTTGACCGTGCAATCCGCGAGGGAAAATTGACTCCATATTACTATTATCCTAAAATAGTCTATTTAACAGGCGGAGAATTGGATCAATATCGAGAGATATCGAGAAAAATTTCCAGGCAGTATCATAAAAACAGCACCGGCACATTGGAAATAACGGAATTGGGAAAGAAACTTTTAATCGAGCGTTCCCGCATTGTAGCCGGCGCATCAAATAAAGTTGCCCTTTTAAAAGAACTGATGCAAAATTATAGAGAAGATTCCCACATTCTTGTGTACTGCGGTACGGCACAATCGTCTGACTTTTTAAGGGATACCTCCGAGAGAGATGAAGAAGGTGAGCGCCAGATTGTTTCCGTTTCTAAGATGCTTGGGCTTGAATTGGGAATGAAGGTTACTCATTTCACATCTGCCGAATCTGCTTTAGAACGGGAGCAGATCAAGAGGCAATTTGCAGATGCCAATCCATATCAGGTGATTGTGGCAATCAAATGCCTGGATGAAGGCGTGAATATTCCAAGTATAAAAACCGCCTTTATTCTTGCAAGCAGTACAAATCCCAAAGAATATATTCAGCGGCGGGGGAGAGTTCTGCGGCTGGCGCCGAGCAAACCATATGCAACAATATACGATTTTATAACGCTGCCGACCCCGCTTGATTATGTAGATAGAGGGGGTGAAAATGCCAAGCTGGATCTATCTCTGATTAAGAAAGAAATCGCCAGAATGCGGGAGTTTGGCGAGCTATCAAAGAATCCATCCGACTCAGATAAAATCATAAAGGAACTGATTGAAACGTATGGATTGGATACCATAGGAGGGGAGGATATGTTTTATGGGAGAACAGAAGCTTGATGAACGGAAGCTGAACATTATTAAAGTCGGCGTGATTAAGACGGAAAAGGAAAATATTGTGAAAAGCGGTTCGACAAACGATATTGTCGAAAGTATCCGGAAGCTCATAGAAAGGGTGGTGGATGGGAAATGCTGATTAAGAAACTGGTGCTAAAGAATTTCAGACAGTTTATCGGAAAGCAGACGATTGAGTTTTCGACGGACAGGGAAAAAAACGTAACGGTTCTGATCGGTGTCAATACATCTGGAAAAACTACCCTTGTACGGGCATTTGAATGGATCCTTTACAATAAAAACGAATTTGATGATAAAAACCTACTGAACAAAAATGTTGCCGACAATATGCAGATTGATGAAACACAATCTGTGTCAGGGACACTCATTATCGAACACAATGGAAAGGAGTATGAAATTTCCCGCGAGCAGATCTATACCTGCACAGGTTCTGCGGTGAGAGCATCCCGCTCGTCTGCGATGATTGCGTATCTGCAGCCGGATGGACAGACCAAAACCGTGATTGAAAGTGATTTCGGTGAAAACATTGAGAGAATTCTTCCGAGGGCATTGTCAGGGTATTTCTTTTTTGGCGGCGAGCGTGTCGGGACGATCAGCAGCCGTGACGACATTGAGGCTTCCGTGAAAGGGTTGATGGGGCTTGATGTGCTCTATAATGCCATGACACATTTAAAGCAGGTAATCAGCAAATTCAAAAAAAGCATGGACTTTTCAGGCGATCAGAATGCATCCGAAATAAAACGGAAGCTGGATGACGTAAACAGCCGTCGGGAAGAATTGGAAGCGGAACTGGGCAATATCGAGGAACAACTGGAATATTACCGGGGAGAGAAAGAAAAATATGCAGCTTTGCTTCGTGCAAACCAGGAAACGGCAGAGGAACAAAAACGCCGTGAACAGTTGGAGTCGACTGTCTTTGAACTGAAAGCCCAGATTGAAAAAGACAAAAAAGAACTTGTCTCCAGTTTCAGCAGAAATTCCTTTGCCTTTTTTAGTCTCCCGCTTTTAAAGCATGCAGCAGAAGTGTTGAACTCATCCAGTGATGAGACGGAAAGTGTGCCGGAAATGACGTCGGCAGCGATTGATTATATCCTGAAAAGAGGGATTTGTATTTGTGGGACACACATATCAAAAGGGTCGGCCGCAGAACAATATTTATTGAAGGAGAGGAGAAAGCAGCCGCCGGAGTCGATAGGGGCGCTTGTGAGGCGGTACCGGGAACAGGCGTTAGAATATATTGATTCATCAGAGACATATTATGAGGTCATGAAAAACCGCTTTTTAGATTTTCGCAAAGATCAAAGAGAATTGGGACTGCGATTGGATGAATGCGATGCAATAGACGCCCGGTTAAAGGGGGCAAAGGATGTCAACTTTCTCGATCAATCATTTCAGGCTGCCAAAAACAAGGTTGAAGAATTTGATTCTAAGAAGAATCAGACGATTGAGGCCATTGGAGCCTGCAAAAAAGAAATCGAGAACTATGAAAAAGAGCTGGAGGGATTTCAGAAGACAAGCTCTAAGAATATTAGAATTGCGACGTATATCGACTATGCACAGGCTGTCTATGACTGGGTGGCTGAGGCTTATACGTCGAGAGAAAATTCGGTTAGAACGAAATTGGAGGAGAAGGTCAATGCCAACTTCACTTCCATGTACCATGGTTCCCGTGCAATTACGATTGATGAAAAGTATCGTGTGAAATATATTGACGTTACAACAGATGAATCGGATGGATTGAGAGCAGTAAAAAGCTTTGCGTTTGTTTCGGGGCTTGTCGATCTGGCAAAAGAAGCGTTGACTTCCGGCAGGGATGACGGGGCAGACATAGGGCCGCAGTATTATCCGTTAGTGATGGACGCTCCATTTTCCAATGTGGATGAGACCCATATCCGAAATATTTCCAGGATTCTTCCGGCTTCCGCGGAACAGGTGATTATGGCAGTTATGGAAAAAGACTGGCAGCCGGCCGCCGACATTATGGCAGAATATGTCGGAAAAACGTATTTTATTGAAAAGGATCGGGATTTGGCAGGCAGGGAAATTGATACGATGACCCATATTAAGGCAGGTGAGTGCTGATGTTTGATAAAGACATGCAAATTCGCGGGAAACACGCTACATACTGGAAAGCATTGACGCAGCTTCCGGGCAATGCTGTGGAGACCAGCAAAAACTTTAAAATCTTTGAAAATTGCAACGCTTGACAAAGGGAAACATGATAAACAACAACAAAATGGACTGTCAACCTTACCGAAAACGCCGCCCGGCTGTAAAAAGGGCGGCGTTTTTGCGTGACAGGGAAAGGAGGAAGAAGTAACAGGGGCGGGGCCAAAATAAGGTTTTGGCCCCGTTCGCATTTGAAAAAGTAAGGAGGTCAAGCGAATGGCAGAAGAAAAGAAAACGGCCCCGGCCCCGGAGGAGCAGAAGCCGGAGCCTCCCGCGCCGGAAACGCCGGATGCCCCCACCCCGCCGGGGCTGGAGGTGCTGACCGTGGAGGAACAGCTCATTTTGGAACATGAAGGGCGGGCCGCCCTTTTTGAAATGGGCGAGGCGATCCCGGACGCCTCCGAATTTCCCGGCGTGATGATCCCGGAACAGCCCGCCCCGGAGCCGGAGGCCCAGGTGGTGCTCCCCGGCATGGAGGACCCCCCGGCCCCGGAGAACAAGGTGATCGACCTGTCGTCCATCCGGGCGGATGCTGGGCAGGAGCAGCAGGCGGGCCCGGTCAAGGAGGGCGGCCAGGAGTGGGAGCGGCCCCAGGAGGAGCCGGAGCAGAAACCCCGCCGTGGCCGCCGCCCCAAGAACAAGGAGGCCCCGGCCCAGGGGGAGAAGCCCAAGCGCAAGGGCCGCCCGCCCAAGGCGGAGAAGCAGGCCACCCCCGGCGGGGGCGGCGCTGGCAAGGCGGCCAAGACCGCCAAGCGGGACAAGGCCGCCGGGAAGTCCGGCCCGGCCCAGGAGGAGGCCCCGCCGCCGCCCGCCCCGGAACCGCCGACCCAACTCAAAGACGCCTCCCGCGCTGAAAAGGAGGAGATCGTCTACCTGGACCTCGACCAGCTCCACCCGTTCCAGAACCACCCGTTCGGTGTCCGGGATGATGTGGAGATGCAGGGCCTTGTGTCGTCCGTCAAGGCTGGCGGCGTCCATCAGCCCGCCCTGGTGCGTCCCCGTGAGGGCGGGGGCTATGAGATCGTAGCGGGTCACAGGCGGCAGCGGGCTTGCGAGCTGGCGGGCTACAAGAATATGCCCTGTATCGTCCGCGACATGACGGACGATCAGGCGATCCTTGCTATGACGGACGACAACCTGCGCCACCGTGAAACGATCCTGCCCAGTGAGAAGGCGGCGGCCTTGCAGCAGCAGTACGAGGCCATCAAGCACCAGGGGGCGCGGGGCGACGGCGCGGACATTGGCAAGCTGTCCCTGGACAAAGTGGGCGAGCGCAACGGCATGAGCGGCAAGACGGTCCAGCGGTACATTTATCTCAATGATCTTGTGCCGGAGCTGAAACAGCTCATGGACGGCGGCAAGATGTCGTTCACCCCCGCCGTGGAGATTTCCCGTATCAGGACCGAACATCAGAAGTATATCGCTGTCTCCATTGAGGGGCAGCAGTCGTCCCCCTCCAAGGCCCAGGCGAAGAAGCTGCGGGAGATGGACGAGAAGAACCAGCTCAACCCGGACGTGATCGACGCGGTGTTGAGCCAGGAGAAGAAAAAGGAGGATTTCGACGTGATCATCAGTTCTGCGGAGTTGGCCCAGTTTTTCGGCAAGGACAAGACGCCTCGTGAGATGAAGGACCAGATCATGGCCCTGCTGGGGGAGTGGAAGGACAAGCAGCCCCCGGAGCTGGGCAAGGGCGTGAAGAAAGTGGATCGGGAGAAGTGAGCGAACATCTGGACACCGTGTCCAGATGTTTTTCGTTCCCGGTCCCCGTAAAAGGGCTCTTGTGGAATATCCCCCGTCGCCGCGCCGCCCATAGCACAGCCGGGGCAGCCTGTCAAGGGCAAAGCCGCCGCTGTGCGGCGGTGCTCCGCACCCTTGACTGGCAGTCCCGGCTGTGCTACTCCCAAGGCGCGACGGGGGATATATCCTCCAGAGCCGCCCCCCTTTCCCCAAGAATGGGGAAAGGGGCGGGGGGAAAAGGGGCTGACCGTCCCCCTCCCAACCATTCCATACAACATTCCAACTGAACGGAGGTTTTCAATATGAAAATGCCCCTGGCGTATGTCACCGCCGCATGGAGCGGCGACCCCACGGAGGCGACGGAGCAGGCCGTCCGGTACTGCCGGGCGGTCTACGAGGCGGGCTTTTCGCCCATCTGCCCCACGCTGTACCTCCCCCTGATCCTGAACGACGCTGTGCCGGAGGAGCACAAGAGCAGCATCGACATGAGCCGGGACCTGCTGCGCCGCTCCCGCGTGCTGGTGGTCTGCGGCCACGCTGTCACCGAGGCGGTGAAGAACGACATCGCTGTGGCCCAGCGGTTGAAGATCACGGCCACCACCCTGGAGGGTATTCTGACGGTAAAGGGGCAGGGCCGCTGCTGACCCTGGGCAGCCTCTTTGACGGGATCGGCGTGTTCCCCCTGGCCGCCCGGCGTCAGGGGATCGTCCCCCTGTGGGCCAGCGAGATCGAAAAGGCCCCTATCTCCATCACGAAACGCCACTTCCCGGATATGGAGCACCTGGGGGACATCACCCAGCTCCACGGCGGGGAGGTCCCGCCCGTGGACATCATCACGTTCGGGTCCCCCTGCCAAAATCTATCCAGCGCGGGCCGCCGGGAGGGGCTGGGCGGGACAAAATCCAGCCTGTTTTTTCAGGCGGTACGCATGATCGAGGAAATGAGGGATGCCACTGGAGGTCAATTTCCAACAATCGTTATTTGGGAAAACGTCATGGGAGCTCTGCTATCAGGAGACAGGCTGGATTTTAGAGCCGTCCTGCAATCTCTCACAGACGCCGAAATTCCAATGCCTGCTTCTGGACGCTGGGCCAATGCCGGAATGGTGCGAGGCGGAGGGCGTGACGTGTGCTGGCGTCTGCTGGACGCCCAACACTGGGCAGACCCCCGGCTGGCCCGGCGTCAGCGGGTGTTCGTCGTGGCCGATCTTGGAGGCCGACGTGCCGGAGCGATCCTGTTTAAGCGCCGCCGCCTGTTCCCGCTACCTGCGCCTTGCGGAGACTTTGGGCTGTCCCCCGCCGGAGCGGATCGAATATCTGCTGATGAAGCAGGGGGGCCACTACCAGTCGTCCACCCCTTTCAAGGCTACCGTATGCGGGGGGCGGCCAAGGCGGGGACGTGGGGAACTTCCTGGGGAGCTTCGGAAAACCAACTGACCCTTTTCCCACCCTGATGGCCGGGGGGCTGACGGTGTTTGCCCTGTGGCGGGAGGGCCGGGAGGCGGAGGGGGTGATAACGTGGCTGACCCCCACCGAGGGAGAGCGGGCCATGGGCCTGCCTGACGGCTGGACGGCGTTCGGCTACGACGGGCGGCCCATCTCCGCCCGCGCCCGGCAAAAGGCCCTGGGAAACTCTATCGCCCTGCCCTGTGCGGAGTACATCATGGCGGGAGTAAAGGAGGAATTAGAGGGAGGGAAGAACGATAGCGATACTTGAAGCCTGTGTGACGAACCTGGGCAAATACAACGAGGGCCAGCTTGCCTATGCGCGGGTGACGTTCCCCACCGACACCGAAACCGTACAGGCGGCTTTGAAGAAAATCGGGATAGACGGTATTCGGTATGAGGAGGTTTTCATTTCCGATTACGACGGCGATATGCCCCAGCTCCACAAGCGCCTGGGCGAGTACGAGAACATCGACGAGCTGAATTATCTGGCCTGTGTGCTGTCGGAGCTGTCCCAGGACGAGCTGGCAAAGTTTGAGGCCGTCATGGACAGCGGCGAGTACACCGGCAGCGTGAAAGAGCTGATCAATCTTGCCCAAAATCTGGACAACTACGACTTCTATCCCGACATTGACAGCGAGGAGGCCCTGGGGCGAATGTATATCCAGGAGCTTGAAGCCGTCCAGGTGCCGGAGCACCTGATCGACTACATTGACTACGAGGCATACGGGCGGGACGTGCGGATCAACGAGGGCGGCCACTTCGCCCCTGGCGGCTATGTCATGTGCAATCAGGGTTCTTTTGTGGAGCATTACCACGGGATCGAGGACATACCCGCCGGGCAGCGGGTATTTTCTATGCCCAAACTGCCCATCCGGGAGCAGATGGCCGCCTACCGGGAAATGATGGACCGGGCTCCCCCGCCCGCCGAACGGCCCGCGCCCAGGGTGGGCCGGGAGGACAGGTAGGACTTCTGGACACGGTGTCCAGAAGCGGCCCGGCGGCAAATAGGAGGTGTTTTGTATTGTAGATGAAGATATTTCCCGGCGGACGATAGCCCTGTCCATCCAGACGGGGAAGCTGTCGGCGCGGACGCTGGCCTGGGCGTTGCGGGCGGCTGGGCGGAAGATCCAAAAGGAGGCCCACAAGACGCCCCACGGCAGGCAGACCGTCAAGCAGCTTATGAAGCAGGGTGAGGCGACCAACAGCCTCCCCGTGGAGGCCCCCAGGGAGTTTGACCGGGTGGCCCGGCGCTGGAATGTGGACTATGCCTTTTACAAGAACGGCGACGGAAAGTATCTGCTGTTCTTCAAATCCAAGCAGGCCGACGCCATCACCGCCTGTTTCGGGGAATACTCCCACCGTATCATGGACCGGCCCAGGGCGCGGCGCGTCCCCATCCTGGAGCGGATGAAGCGGGCCGGGGAGCTGCTACGGCAGCGGCCCCAAAAGGAACGGGCAAAGGAGGCGGAGCGTGAAGAAAGGTAGCTTGAAAAAGTACATTCTCCCTAATATGCCCTACCTGTTCATGGCCTGGGCCTGTTTGAAGCTGGGGACGGCCTACCGGCTGGCGGCTGGGGCCAACGCCGGCCAAAAGCTGGTGGGCATGATGGCGATGATCAACACGGCCTTTGCCTCCCCCGCCCCTGGGCTGGACCCGGTGGACTGGCTGGTGGGGATCGCGGGGGCGGCGGCCATCCGGCTGTTCGTCTACATCAAGGCCAAGAACGCGAAAAAATACCGCCGGGACGAGGAGTACGGATCGGCCCGCTGGGGCGGCCCGAAAGACATCGCCCCTTTCGTCGATCCCAAGTTTGAGAAAAATGTCATTCTCTCCGGGACGGAATTTCTCACCACCAACACCCGGCCCAAGAACCCGGCCAACGCCCGGAACCTCAACGCCTGTGTGATCGGCTCCTCCGGCAGCGGCAAGACCCGCTTCTGGCTCACCCCCCAGCTCCTCCAGGCTCACAGCTCCTATGTGGTAGTGGACCCCAAGGGCGGGGTGCTGTCCCAGGTGGGCTATTTTCTCCAGAAGAAAAAGGGGTACAAGATCAAGGTTTTTAACAGCATTGATTTTTCCCGCTCCATGCACTACAACCCCCTGGCCTATATCCATAACGAGGCGGATATTCTGAAATTCGTGAATACCCTGATCGCCAACACCAAGGGGGAGGGCAAAGAGGGGGACCCGTTCTGGACCAAATCGGAAACGCTTCTGTACTGCGCCCTGATCGCCTATATCATCTTCGAGGGGCCGGAGGAGGACCGGAACATGAACACGCTGGTGGATATGATCTCCGGTATGGAGGTCAAGGAGGACGACCCGGACTTTATGAACGCCATCGACTATATGTTCAAGGGCCTGGAGAAGCGCAAGCCGGATTGCTTCGCCGTGAAGCAGTACAAGAAGTACAAATTAGCCAGCGGCAAGACGGCGCGGAGCATACTTATTAGCTGCGGGGCGCGACTGGCCCCCTTTGACATCCCCCAGCTCCGGGAGATCATGTCCTACGACGAGATGGAGCTGGACCGCCTGGGGGACAGGCGGACGGCGGCTTTCTTCATCATCAGCGACACGGACACCACCTACAATTTCATTGTGGCGCTGGCGTTCTCCCAAATGTTCAACCTCCTGTGCGAGAGGGCGGACAACGTGCATGGGGGCCGCCTGCCCCACCACGTCCGGGTGCTGTGGGACGAGGCCGCCAACACCGGGCAGGTGCCCAACCTGGAGAAGCTGGTGGCGGTGATCCGCTCCCGCGAGGTTAGTTTGACCCTGTTCTATCAGGCCCAGTCCCAATGCAAGGCCATTTACAAGGACAACGCCGAAACGATCATGGGCAATATGGACAGCGTGGTATTCCTGGGCGGGCGCGAGCACTCCACCGTCAAGGAGATTTCCGAGGCGTGGCTGGGCAAGCAGACCATCTCCATGCAGACGGACAGCCGGTCCCGCGGGCAGTCCGAGAGTTACAGCCAGAATACCCAACGCCTGGGCCGGGAGCTTATGACGATGGACGAGCTCACCACCATGCCCGGCGACAAGTGCATTATCCAGCTCCGGGGGCTGCGGCCCTTTTTCTCCCCCAAGTACGACTTGAAGCAGCACCCCAACTACCGCTATACGGCGGAGGCGGACAAGAAAAATTCCTTTGACCTGTCCCGCCTGATAAACCGCCGCATGGAGAAGCTGGACCCTGACGAGCAATATACCGTATACGAGGCGGACGTGCCGGACGAGGCGAACATAGGCGAGGACGAGGACATTCTCAACTATGACGACCTGGACGACCCGGACGCTTTTGTATAGCTTTTGGCAAAGGGGTCCCCGCAAAGTCGAAAGACTTTGTGGGGGAGGAGGCGCAACGAAGCGAACGCAGTTTTCGCCGCAAGGCGGAAACGGAGTTGAGCGGAGTTTGTGCCGACGAGTCCAGAGGCAGACGCGCCGCCTGACAAGGGCGGCTTTTTCATGGCCGGGGCTTCGTCCCCGGAGAAAATGGAGGTTTTTATGCAGTTTTTCACTTCCGCCGTCACTACCTTGCAGACCCTCGTTGTGGCCCTGGGCGCCGGCCTGGGCGTGTGGGGCGTCGTCAATCTCCTGGAGGGCTACGGCTCCGACAACCCCGGCTCCAAGAGCCAGGGAATGAAGCAGCTCATGGCCGGCGGCGGCATCATCCTGCTGGGCACCACCCTGATCCCCCTGCTGTCCGGGCTGTTTAGCTGATAAGGACAGCGGCGCATGGGATTTCTCACCGACTGGATCACGAACTGGCTGAAGGAGCTGCTGATCGGCGGGATCATGGACAACCTGTCGGGGCTCTTTGATACAGTAAACGCCCGTGTCGGGGAGATCGCGGTACAAGTGGGGACGACCCCGGCGGCATGGAACGCCGGGGTTTTCTCCCTGATCCGGCAGCTTTCCGAAACGGTGATACTGCCCATAGCCGGACTGATCCTGACCTTTGTTGCAACCTACGAGCTCATTCAACTGCTGGTGGAGCGGAATAATCTTCACGACCTGGACTACTGGATTTTCTTCAAATGGATATTCAAAACGGCCTGCACCATCCTCATTCTGTCCAACACGTTCAACATTGTTATGGCGGTGTTTGACGTGGCCCAGCGGGTGGTGGCGCAGTCGGCGGGGCTGATCCAGGGCTCCACGGACGTTTCCCCGTCTATGCTGGCGGACCTGGAGGCCACGCTGGAGGGGATGGACCTGGGGCCCCTGGTAGGGCTGTGGCTCCAGTCCTTTGTGGTGCAGCTCACCATGACCGCGCTGAATATCGTGATTTTCGTGATCGTCTATGGCAGGATGATAGAAATATATATGCTCACCAGTTTAGCGCCTCTCCCAGTGGCAACCCTGGCAAACCGGGAGCTGGGCGGGGCCGGGCAGAACTATCTCCGCTCCCTGTTCGCCGTGGGCTTCCAGGGGATGCTGATATTGGTATGCGTGGCGATCTACGCAGTACTCATTCAGAGTATCGCCGTGGGGGGCGACCCCATAGGGGCGATATGGGGCACCATCGGCTATACGGTGCTGCTGTGTTACTGCCTGTTCAAAACGGGGAGCATCGCCCGGAGCGTCCTGGGGGCGCATTAGGCCCCGAACCTCTGGACACCGTGACCATAAGCGGAGAGGAGGGATTTTATCGGGAAATACGCTGTGATCTACGCCGACCCGCCCTGGCGGTATGCCCAAAAGAATTTGCAGGGTGCGGCGGAGAAGCACTATCCCACCATGACCATCAATGACCTGTGCGCACTCCCGGTGGCGGAGCTGGCCGCCCCGGACTGTGCGCTGTTCCTGTGGGCCACGTTCCCCCAGCTCCCGGAGGCCCTGCGGCTGATCAAGGCGTGGGGCTTCGCCTATAAGAGCGTGGCCTTTGTCTGGCTGAAAAAGAACCGCCGGGCGGATAGCTGGTTTTACGGCCTGGGCTTTTGGACCAGGGCCAACGCGGAGGTGTGCCTGCTGGCGACGCGGGGCCATCCCCGGCGGCAGGCTGCCAACGTCCACCAATTCATTATTTCTCCCATTGAGGCCCACAGCAAAAAGCCGGACGAGGCCAGGGAGAAAATTGTGGCCCTCATGGGTGACGTTCCCCGCGTGGAGCTGTTCGCCCGGCAGACTGCCCCCGGCTGGGACGTTTGGGGGAACGAGGTGGAATGTACCCCCGGCCTCTGGACACCGTGTCCAGAGCTGGTAACAAGAAAAGAGGTGTAATTTTTGCCCTATGTGAATGTACCCAACGACCTGTCCAGGGTCAAAACCAAGCTGGCGTTCAACCTCACCAAGCGGCAGCTTATCTGTTTCGGCGGCGGCGGGCTGGTGGGCGTCCCCGTCTATCTGCTGACCCGTGGGGCCGTCGGCGGCACCGGGGCCATGTTCCTCATGCTGGGGATCATGCTCCCGGCGTTCCTCATGGCGATGTACGAAAAGGACGGCCTGCCCTTTGAGAAAGTGGTGCGCAATATCATCCGCGCCCGCTTTCTCCGCCCCGGCCCCAGGCCCTACCGAACGCAGAATATCTATGCTCCGTTCGCCGGAAAGGAGGAACCAGTGAAACTGGTGACGGAAATACTGGGAGGCCCGCAGGCCGAGACAGTAAAGGAGGTGTCCGCTTCTGAACCCAAGAGCCAAAAGCGCCGGAAGCGCAAGGGCCGGTAAACGCTCCCTCTCCGCACAGCAGACCATCCCCTATGTGGAGATGCTGAAAGACGGCATTTGCCGGGTGCGGGAGGGCTTCTACACCAAAACCATCGCCTACGAGGATATTAACTACTCCGTGGCCTCCAGCGAGGACCAGTCCGCCATCTTTGACGGCTGGTGCGGCTTCCTCAACTACTTTGACAGCGCCCTCCCGTTCCAGCTCTCCTTTATCAACCACCGCTCCAGGGGCGGCAGCCGGTACAAGGTCAATATCCCCATGGCCCACGACGACTTTGACAGCATCCGGGGCGAGTATGTGGATATGCTGAAACGGCAGATTGCCAGGAGCAACAACGGAATCGTCCGCTCCAAGTACATCACGTTCGGCGTCCCCGCCGACGGCCTGGAGACAGCCCGCCCCCGGCTGGAGCGGGTGTCCAGCGACATTATGGGCAACTTCAAGAAGCTGGGGGCCCATTCCCGTGTGCTCAACGGGCGGGAGCGGCTGGAGGTGCTTCACGGCCAGATGCACCCCGGAGGCCGGGAGCCGTTTCGCTTCTCCTGGCCGGACATTGTGAAAACCGGCATGGGGACCAAGGACTTCATCGCCCCGGACAGCTTCGACTTCTCCGCCTCCCGGACATTCCGGGTGGGCCAGTCCTGGGGCGCGGCCTCCTACTTACAGATCATGGCCTCCGAGCTGTCCGACAAGCTGCTGTTGGAGCTGCTGGAGCTGGACGCGGAAATGACCGTCACCCTCCACGTTCAGACGGTGGACCAGCTCAAGGCCATCAAAATGACCAAGGGCAAAATCTCCGACATTGACAAGATGAAAGTGGAGGAGCAGAAAAAGGCAGTCAGGGCAGGGTACGACATGGAAATTTTGCCCCCGGACCTCATTACCTACTCCAAGGACGCGGCGGCGCTCCTGGCGGACCTCCAGTCCCGGAACGAGCGAATGTTCCTCCTGACGTTCACTGTGGTGAACATCGCTCCCACCCGGCAAAAGCTGGAGAACGACGTGTTCACCATCTCCGGCATCGCGCAGAAGTACAACTGCGCCTTGAAGCGGCTGGACTGGCAGCAGGAGCAGGGCTTTACCTCCTCCCTGGTGCTGGGGGACAACGCCATCGAGATACAACGGGGCATGACCACCAGCTCCACGGCGATTTTCATTCCCTTTATGACAAAGGAGCTGCGCATGGACGGGGCGGCGCTGTACTACGGCATGAACGCCCTTTCCAACAACGTCATTATGGCGGACCGCAAGCGGCTTAAAAACCCCAACGGCCTGTTCCTGGGCACCCCCGGCAGCGGCAAGAGCTTTGCCGCCAAGCGGGAGATCGTCAACGTGTTCCTCTCCCTCCCGGACGACGACATCATCATAGCGGACCCGGAGGGGGAGTATTACCCCCTGGTGAACCGGCTGGGCGGTCAGGTGGTGCGGCTGTCCCCGTCGGCCACGGCGGGCACGTTCATCAACCCCATGGACATCAACCCCAACTACGCCGACGACGAGGACCCCCTGTCCCTCAAAAGCGATTTTATCCTCTCCCTGTGCGAGCTGATCGTGGGCGGGCGGAGCGGGCTGGCCCCCGTGGAAAAGACGGTGATCGACCGTTGTGTGCGGACCATCTACCGGCCCTATCTGGCGGACCCGGCCCCGGAGCGTATGCCCATCCTCCAGGACCTCTACGACGAGCTGCTGAAACAGTCCGAACCGGAGGCCCGGCGGGTGGCGTCCGCCCTGGAGCTGTACTGCACCGGCTCCCTCAACCTCTTTAACCACCGCACTAATGTCGAGGTCAATTCCCGGCTGCTGTGCTTCGACATCAAGGCCCTGGGAAAGATGCTGAAAAAGATCGGGCTGCTGATCCTCACCGACCAGATATGGGGCCGGGTGACGGAGAACCGGGACCGGCGGCGGGCGACCTGGGTGTACCAGGACGAATTTCACGTCCTGCTGGCGGAACCCCAGACGGCGGCGTACAGCGTCGAGATTTTCCGCCGCTTCCGCAAGTGGGGGGCCATCCCCAGCGGGATCACCCAGAATGTGAAAAGCCTGTTGGAGAGCAGCGAGATCGAGTCCATTTTTGGTAACTGCGATTTCCTCTATATGCTGTCCCAGGCCGCCGGGGATCAAAAGGTGCTGGCAAGCCACCTGGGGATCAGCCCGCACCAGCTCTCCTATGTCACGCACTCCGGCTCCGGCGAGGGGCTGCTTTTTTATGGGGATACCACCATTCCCTTTGTGGATCACTTCCCCCAGGACACCGAGCTCTATACCCTGCTGACGACCAAGCCGGAGGACAAGGCCAATGGGCAGGAGTAAGGCCCGGCCCACTTCTGGACACCGTGTCCATAAGTCCAAGCTCCACCAGGAGAGCGAACGGGCCCGGCCCTCCGAACGGCTGCGGCAGGAGGGGAAGAAGCGGAGCGCCCAGGGGCAGACGCGGGCGGAGAAAAGCGCGGTCAAGGCGGAAAAGGCCAAGCTGCGTATGGGCGCGGCCCAGGAGAAGCTGGCGGCCCAGGCCCCGGTCAAGCCCCCCGGCCCTGTGAAGCGCGGGGCCGGGGCCCTGGGCTGGGGCGTCCATGGCTTCGTCCATGGCAAGCTCTACGAGGTGGAGCATGAGAACGTGGGCACCGAGGGGGCCCACCACTCCGAGCTGGTGGGCGAGGCCGTGGGGCGGAAAACGGCGCGGACGGTGCGGCAGGCCATCCGGGATCACCCGGCCAAGGCCGCCGCCCGCGCCGAGGCCCGGTACGTCAAGGCCACGGCGGAGCACCGCTTTCAGGTGGAGCTGGAGAAGCACCCGGACCTGGGCAAGAACGCCCTGGCCCGCTTCGCACAGAAGCAGCGCCAAAAGCGGCAGTACGCGAAACAGGCGCGGGAGGCCGCCAAGCAGGGGGCCAAGGCCGCCGAAAAGACCGCCGCCTCTGCGGAGAAGCTGGCAGAGAAAGTGGCGGGCTTCGTCAAGAGGCACCCCGGCGGGGTGGTGATCGCCCTGTGCTGCGTCCTCCTCCTGTTCACGATCCAGTCCTGCGCCTCCTCCTTGGTGACGCTGGGCAACGGGATCATCGGCGGGATCGGGGCCAGCACCTACCCCGCCCAGGACGGGGATATGCTGGGGGCCGAGGCCGCCTACTGCGCGTTGGAGGCGGAGCTGCAACACTACCTGGACACCTACACCAGCACCCACGACTACGACGAATACCACTTAGACCTGGACGCCATCGAGCATGACCCCTATGTGCTGATCTCCATGCTCTCCGCGTTCCATGAGGGGGAATGGACGCTGGCGGAGGTACAGGGGACGCTCCAGACCATTTTTGACCGGCAGTATATCCTCTCGGAAAATGTGCGGGTGGAGGTACGCTACCGGAGGGAAACGCGGACGGGGCCCGACGGCCCCTATACCGTCCTGGTCCCCTACAACTACTACATCTGCACCGTGACGCTGAAAAATGAAGTCCTGTCCCACCTGCCCGTCTACATGATGGGCGAGGAGCAGCTATCCCGGTATTCCCTCTATCTGTCGGCGCTGGGCAACCGGCCCGACCTGTTCCCCGGTTCCGCCTATGTGGACAAGTACATCACCAACCCGCCCCAGCCCTACGACGTGCCGGAGGCGTATCTGACGGCTGATCCCACCTTTGCCGCTATGCTCACCGAGGCGGAGAAGTACCTGGGCTACCCCTACGTTTGGGGCGGACACAGCCCGGCAACGTCCTTTGACTGTTCCGGCTACCTGTCCTATGTGCTGAACCAATGCGGCTGGAATGTGGGCCGCCTAGGGGCCCAGGGGCTTTACAACTACTGTACCCCCGTCAGCTCCCCACGGCCCGGCGACCTTGTGTTTTTCCGCTACACCTACGACGCGCCTGACCCGGACAGCGTGACCCACTGTGGGCTTTATGTGGGGGACGGGATGATGCTCCACTGTGGGGACCCCATTCAGTACACCAGCTTGAATACAAGCTACTGGCAGTCCCATTTTTACGCCTGGGGGCGTTTACCATGAACAAGGAGGTTTTCAATGGCGATCAGCAAAAGCGCGAAAATTATGGCCGAGATGGAGAAAGTCAAGGCCAAGATCAACGAGCAGCAGGCCCGGCTGAAAGAGCTGGAACAGAAGCACCGGGAAGCCGAGAATGAGGAGATCGTGGACATCGTGCGGGGCATGAGCGTGTCCCTGGACGAGCTGCCCGCCCTCCTGCGGCAGCTCCGGGACGGCCCCGCTTCTGGACACGGTGTCCAGAAGTCCGGGGGAAAGGAGAGTGCGGAATGAAGAAAAAATCCCGTATGCTGGCGGCCATGCTCTGCGCCGTCCTGATGGTGGGTGTGCTCACCGCCCCCGCCTACGCGGGCGGCGGCGACGAGGGCGAGGGCAGCGAGTACGTCCCCTGGGTGGGGCTGGAGCCTGTGGACCCCCTGCCCGTGGAGCAGCCCCCGGACCCCAAGCCGTTCACCCCGGACGGGACGGGGACGGTGTTGGACAACGCCACGGACGAGGACGGCAAGGAGTTTTTCACCATCACCACGGCGGACGAGGCGGTTTTCTATCTGGTGATAGACCGGCAGCGTGAGGCGGAGAACGTCTATTTTCTGAACGCCGTCACCGTGGCCGACCTGATGGCCCTGGCCGAGCCGGGCCCGGAGCCGGAGGCCCCGCCCCCTGTGACGGAGCCGGAGCCTGAACCCACTCCCACCCCGGAGCCGGAGCCCCAAAAGTCCGGCGGAGCCGGGATGCTCCTGGCGGCCCTGGCGGTGCTGGCCCTGGGCGGCGGGGCCGGGTGGTACTTCAAAATCTACCGTCCCAAGCAGCAAAAGGCGGCGGAGCCGGAGGAGGACTATTCCAGCTATGACGAGCCCGACGACTACGACGACGCGCCCCCCTGGGACGTGGACGAGGAGAACGAGGGAGGGGACGAGTGAATTTCACTGACAGCCCCTATGAGCCCTTTATGAAGCAGCCCACCTACCACCGGCCCCCGGAGCCCACCCCGCCCCCCAAGGGGTCCATCTGCGAGGGGTGCCCCTACTGGCGGGGCCTGCGGTGCGTGACCTGTTTCCGGGCCTACCTGCGGAGCCGGGCCGGGCCCGGAGAGGGGAGGTGACGGCATGGACCAGCGGGAGCTCACCCGCGAGGAGCGGGCGGCAATCCGGGCCCTGGTGGTGAAGTGGTGCGCCAATTATGATTGGGAGTATGGATGCTTGCTTGGCCTGGGGCCCACGCGCAAACTATGTTTGCGTGGGGGGAGGAGGAGCAACGGAGTGAGCGAGCTTTCGCCGCAGGCGGAAGCGAGGGATACGGAGTTTGTGACGACGAGCGAGTGTTATATGCTGGGGAAAACCTGGACGGGCCCCCTGTGCCGGTACTTCCGGGCGGCTGTCCTGCCCCTGGACCCGGCGCTGGAGGCCGCCCTGACCGCCCCGGCCCCGGTGGAGACACGGGCCTGCCCCCTCTGCGGGCGGCCCGCGCTCCTGGGCGGGCGGCGGCGCTACTGTTCCCCCGCCTGCGCCCAGGCAGCCCATAGGAAACAGCAGCGGGATCACATGAGGAAAAAGAGGGGTTGACCTGTTGACAATTAGGCCCCCAAAAGTCCCGTGTTTTCAGGGCTTTCCAGACGCCGGACGGGGGCGGGCCGTATCATTTCACGTCCCGCCCCTGTTTCGGCCCCATACTGTCAACATTTTGGAGGAGATCAACATGGACAAAAATCAAGGTTACTCGATCTTAAAGGTCGTCATGCTGGAGAATGGCCGGGGCTTTGCCCTGGGCCAGTGTTCCAGGGAGCCGTCCCCCTTTGTCACCTGGGCCTGCTATGACGACGAACACGGCAGGCGGCAATACGAGTGGGGGCACTACGGAAGTGACCGGGAGGCGCTGACGCGGGACCTGTCGGAGCGGGTGGAGGACTATCAGCGGCAGTTTTCCGTCAAGGTGGCGTGGGTCGAGGAGCCCGGTCTTTACAAGTATTACTTCACCCAGCGGCCCGTGGACATCGGCACGTTCCCCAAGCCGCCCCATAACGCCCCGGACGAGATCATCAACTACGACCAGCGCGTTCCCGTAGAGGGCGGCGCGTTCCTGGCCTGGGGGCACCTGACCTACACGCGGCCCCTGTCTGAACAGGATATGACGAACTATGAGCTGCGGCCCTCCAAGGACAACCCGGCTGTGGGGAGGCGTATGGAGCGGAAGCGGGCCGCCGAACAGGAGGAGAAAAAGCCCTCCATTTCCCAGCAGATGAAAGAGGCGGGGCGGCAGGCCCAGGAGCGGCAGACCCCGGCCACCCCCAAAAAGGACGCCCCGGATCGGGGCGAGCGGTAGGCATGGCGGGAAAAAAGCGCCGCCGAAATATACCGCTCTACGTTTGGTTGAGCCCGGAGGAGCTGCAAGCGATCAAGGACCGCATGGAGCAGACGGGTATTCACAACATGAGCGCCTATGTTCGGAAAATGGCCCTCAACGGCTATGTGCTCCAGGTGGACCTCTCCCCGGTGCGGGAGCTGGTGTCCCTCCAGCGGCGGTGCGCCAATAATCTCAATCAGGCCGCGCTCCATGTGAACACCTACGGCGGCCTCTATCCCAACGAGCTCCAGGCGCTCCAAAAGGACTACGCCGACCTGTGGGGCCCTCTCTCCGAGCTGTTGGAGAAGCTGGCCCAGGTGGTGGCCCTGTGACCCGTGGGAGCGGCCCAGGCCGCTCCCCGGCTGTCCCCGCTTCTGGACACCGTGTCCAGAAGTGGGGAGAACCGATTTTGAAAGGGGGGGGGCTGTTCCTGGCAACGACCCGTCTTATATCTCACCATATCAGCGGGGGCAAGTCGATCCTGGCCTCTATGTCGGACCGCTTCGACTACGGCCAGAACCCGGAAAAGACTTTGGACGGGGCGCTGATCCGCTCCTATGAGTGCGACCCCCTCACCGCTGACAGCGAGTTTCTTTTGAGCAAGGCCCGGTACAAATCCATCACGGGCCGGGAGCAAAAGCGGGACGCCGATGTGCTGTGCTATCAGATCCGTCAATCGTTCCCCCCTGGGGAGCTGGACCCGGAGGAGGCGCTGAACATCGGCTATGAGCTGGCGATGCGCTGGACCAAGGGGAAACACGCTTTCTTCGTGGTGTCCCACGCGGATCGGCCCCACCCCCACGTCCATATCTACTACAACTCCACCACCCTGGACTGTACCCGGAAATACCGGGATTTTTTAGGTTCCGCCCGCGCCCTGCGGCGGCTGTCTGACCGGATATGCCTGGAGCACGACCTGTCCGTTATCAAAAACCCCAAGCTCCACAGCAAAGGGAAGTTCCAGCATTACGGCCAATGGCTGGGCGCGGCCCGGCCCCCCTCCTACAAGGAGCAGCTACGGGGGATCATCGACGGGGCCCTGGCGGATCGGCCCGCCGACTTTGCCGGGTTCCTCCAGCGGATGGAGGCAGCGGGGGTCCAGGTGAAGCGGGGCCGGGGCGGGGTGATCTCGTTCCGGCTTCCCGGCCAGGACCGGGCCACCCGGTTCCGGGCCTCCTCCCTGGGGATCGGCTACGGGCCGGAGGATGTGGAGGCGGTGATCGACGGGCGGGCCCCCGTTCGCAAACCCGCCCAGGGGCGGCCCCGCCCGGCAGCTCCCCAGCGTGTCAATCTGATCATCGACATCCAGCAGCGCATGGCCCAGGGCAAGGGCCCAGGCTATGAGCGGTGGGCGAAAATCTATAATCTGAAACAGATGGCCGCCGCGCTCCAATTCCTCCAGGAGAACGGGCTGACCGACTATGACGCCCTGGCGGAGCGGACGGCGGCGGCGGTGGATCGGGCCCACGCCTTGGCCGGGGAGCTGCGGGAAGTGGAGGAGCGGCTGGCCTCCACCACAAAATTGATGGGGGCCGTGGTGGACTACGCCAAGACCCGGCCCGTGTTCGACGGCTACAAGGCCGCCCGGTACAGCAAGAAGTATCTGGCGGAGCATGAGGAGGCGCTGGCCTCCTACCGGGCGGCAAAGGCGGCGATCAACGACATTCTGGACGGGGCAAAGCTCCCCAGGATGGAGGCGCTGAAAAAGGAGCGCCGGGAGCTGGCGGAGCGGAAGAAAAAGTTGTACGCTCAATACCGGGCGGCACAACAGGAAATGCGGGAGGCGGTGGCGGTCAAGGCCAACGTCGATCATCTCCTCGGCCTGTCTGACGGGCGGGAGAATAAGGCCCAGGAGCGGTAGCGACGGGGCCGCAGACAGGGGGACTTCTGGACACGGTGTCCAGAAGTCCCCGGCGGGTTTGGGGGCACCCCAACAAGCATTTTTGCGGAGCAAAAATCGCAAGTGTATTGACACTTGCCCTGCTTGCCAAGAGTGCGTTCCCTCATAATAGTAGAAATAAGCATTGACCGTTTCGGTTATTTGTGCTATACTGTTCGTTGATGACCGAAACGGTTATTTAGAAAGGGGTGCTACCATGGAAAAATTTCTTGCTCTATCAAACGAAAAGCAGGATACCATACGCAACGCGGCTCTGGCCTGTTTTGCAAAACATGGATATGAAAAAGCGTCGATCAATGATATTGCGGTAGCGGCAGGTATCTCAAAGGCGTCTATATTCCAGTATTTTGGAAATAAGCAGACACTTTACCAGTATTTATTTGATTACTGTGCTGCCCAAATGAAGCAAGCCTATAACACGAGTGCATTGGAGGAAACTACGGATTTCTTTGACCGTGTATGGGAAGCCAGCGTTATGAAAGTGGAAAACTTAAAAAAGCACCCGCATATTGCATCGTTTATTGCAAGTGTGGCAGCGGAACCAACGCCTGAATTGAAAAGTGCCATATTTTCAGAAGCAAATGAAAAATATATCGCATCGCTTGTTCTGCATGAGCAGGATTATAAAAAATTCAGACACCCGGAGGATGCAGAATTAGTGTTTCAGATGCTTATGATGCTTGCAAAGGGTATGTCCGTTCAGTTGGAAAGTGGAGTGGATTATGACAGCATGATGAAAGAGTTTCGAGAAATCCTAAATATGTTGAAACACAACTTTTACAAGGAGGAATATCTGCCATGAGTGAACCTGTGATCGTCCTAAACAAGCTCACCAAATGTTATGGAAAGCACCGGGGGATTGAGGAAATCAGCTTTACGGTCGAGCGTGGTGAGATATTCGGCTTTATCGGCCCCAACGGGGCGGGAAAATCTACTACCATCCGCACCCTGATGGGGCTGTTGAAGCCCACCGGCGGAACCGCTTCTGTCTTTGGACTGGACTGTGGGCGGCAGGCGTCTGAGATTGCAAAGGATGTAGGGTATCTGCCCAGCGAAAACTGTTACTACAACAGCATGAAAGTCCAAGAAATGCTTCTCTATACGGCGGAACTCTACGGAGTAGCCGGTCATAACCGGATGGAAGCATTGGCGGAACGGCTGAATTTGGATTTGTCCAGGAGAATCGGCGATCTGTCTTTAGGCAATAAAAAGAAAGTCGGCATCGTTTCGGCTCTGCTGCCCTCTCCCAAATTACTTATCATGGACGAGCCTACCAGCGGCCTTGACCCGCTGATCCAGCAGACCTTTTATGACCTGTTAAAAGAAGAAAATGAGCGCGGTACGACGATTTTCCTGTCCTCCCATGTTCTAAGTGAGGTACAGAGGCTTTGTGACCGTGTAGCCATTCTGCGGGAGGGGAAGCTGGTTGGCGTTCAATCCATGAAAGAACTGCGGGAAAACGGATACAAGAAAATCTCGCTGACAGCAAAAAGCGCCATTCCAGAGGATTTCTTTTCTGTTCCCGGTACGGCTAATTTAGAGTGGGACAAGAGCAAGACTTCTGTATCCTTTATGTTCAGCGGAACAGTTATGATGATTATGAACCAGCTTCATCGGCTGGAGCTGGAGGACATTTTAATTGAGGAACCGTCATTGGAAGAAATATTCCTCCACTACTACGAATAGGAGGCCCGTCATGCAGATTTTTCGATTTGAATGGAAACGGTCACAAAAATATATTCTGATTTGGGCCACTGCTCTTGCGGTATGTATTTTTTTCATGACGCCGGTTTACTATGGCATGGTGGAAACAGCGGGGACGCTGCCAGCAGGATTTGCACAGGGAGGCTTTTTTGAAACTGTTGGCATTTCCCTTGAGCTTCTTACAAAGCCTATGGGAATGTATTCCTTTCTTACGGGATTTTTCATGATTGCTGGCGGCATTTTCGGGATGCACCTGGGTCTGTCCTTACATACCAAAGAGTGTACAGAAAACACAGCGGAATATTTATATACGAAACCTTGCGGGCGGCAAGTGATCTACAAAGGAAAACTATTGTGCGCCCTTGCCGGGGTATGTGTAACAGGAATTTTTTATGTGATGGCGTCCTTTTTCACGATGACGCTGTTTCGCCCCGGATTTCCCACAGGAGAATTTTTGTTGGTGGCTGGCTCCTTTGTCCTGCTTACTCTCTTTTTTGCACTGATGGGGACAATGGCGGGAGTATTCCGGCCCAATAACCGCTCTCCGCTTCTGACATCTGGACTGGTCGTGTTTATGGAATACTGCATTACCTCTTTTTCGAGAACTGTCGGTATTCGGGCCATTGGCTTTTTATCGCCGTTTTCCTTTTTCAGCCCGGCGGAGATCCACAGCTCCGGGTCTTATTCATGGGATTATGTGATCTGGTATCTGCTTCTGCTGTTTGGGTTTGCGCTGCTGGCATACTGGAAAATCTTGAAGCGGGATATTGCGTTGGCTGTGTAAAGGAGGAAACGAATGAAGGCGTTAGTGAAAAACGAGCTGCGCTTAACAAGAAAACTGCTGCTGATCTGGATGGGGATCGTCTTGATTTTGTGTGGCTTCGCTTACTTTGAGTATTTGTCACTAAAGGACAGCCTCAATGAGCTGACAGGGCTAATATCGAATTTTCCGAAAATTCTGAAAGCTATGTTTGGTGTGAGCGGTGATTTGACCTCTGCTTTGGGCTGGTATGGCTGTATGTATTATTGGGTCACGATGCTAACCAACAGCTATGCGGTCTATCTCGGTGTTTCGTGTGTAGCGAAAGAACAGGCGCAGGGAACGGCAGAATATCTATTTACAAAACCAGTGAGCCGCAACAAGGTTGTCTGTGCCAAAGAAGTTGCCTGTGTATGTAATTTGCTTGTACTTGCGGTATTCAGCGGGTTATGTAATTATTTTACTGCCATTTTGCCGCTGGGCGGTTTAGAGCAAGGAGAAGCTGTTTTCACCACCACATTGGGCCTACTTTTGACAGGGGTGACTTTGTTTGCAATCACGCTTTTGGCCTCCAGCCTGACGAGGACCTATAAAGGGGCTGTTCGGATAGGCGCGGGAATATTATTGCTCTTTTATGGCATCAGCATCACCGCTGAATATCTTGAAGCTCCAATGCTGTACTGCTTAACGCCATTAAAATTCTTCGATGTTTACACAGTGGCAATAAGTGGAATACAGTTTTCGTTCTTCCTATTGGCTATGATAATTGCGATTGGTTCTGTTATCACAGCTCAAAGAGTTTGGACGCTCAGGGAAATTTGAAATGAACGATATGGATAGCTTCGAGTGGCTGCTATGTCCTGTCTGTAACAGTAAAACTCGTATCAAGCTGCGGTTAGATACTGAGCTGAAAAACTTTCCTTTGTTTTGTCCTAAATGCAAACAAGAAACTTTAATCAGCGTAGAAAAATTTAAGATTTTAGTTGTCACAGAGCCAGACGCACAGACGCAGAGCCGATAACACGCAGATTGAAAATGCGGTTATCGGCTTTTTCTTTGGAAGGTACGGCAACCGTTAGGAGGTAACGCTGTGCTTTTCTTTTTTATCTATCCATCTGACTTGTCAAAAAAAGCCCTACTCCTATAAAGAGTAGCCCTACTCAAAACTGCGAAAATTGTAATATTCAGTCGCCCCGACACGTCCGTGTAGCCTTGCGCTATGCGGACGTTTTTCTATCCGGGCGGCACATCTGGACACGGTGTCCAGATGTTCGGAGCCCCGGCTGCCGCTCTCCGCCTGATCCTCCATTTCGATCTGTCCCTTTCCGCCCCGTATCGAAATGGAGGTTACTTATGACGACCATCAAATTGAATAACTACTACCCCTACCTGACCGAGTGTATCACCTTGGAAGTGTCGGAGGAGATCGCCGTGACCCTCTCCATCGGGGGCCGCCAGTGTGACAGCTACAAGCGGCGCAAGCGGGAGCATGACGAGTGCTCCCTGGACGGGACCCCCGGCTTCGAGGCCGACGTGACCCGGCCCCCGCTGACCCCGGAGGAGATCATGGAGCAGACCGAGGAGCGGGACAACCTCTACACCGCTCTCGACCAGCTTCCGCCTGTCCAGGCCCGCCGGGTCTATGCTCATTACATCTTGGGCAAAAGCAAGAGCGATATTGCCAGAGCTGAAAATGTGTCGGAGAACGCTGTCCGGGACAGTATCAGCCGGGGCATGGAAATGATGAAAAATATTCTGAAAAAATTTCGCTGACCGCCTGCGATTTTGGCCCTAAACCTGCCTGATAGGTGAGGAGGGACAAGCCCCTCCCGCCGACAACTGAATACACAGTATTTCAGGCACAAAACCCGCGTGATTAGCGACGAAAGGCGCGCCGCCAGGATGGGAGCTCCGAGGAGGTGAACAGGGAGCGGACCGAGCGATCAGCGCGAACCTTTGACCCGGCTGTGGCAGGCCGGGCGCGAGGACAGCGCGGGGGATTATGAAACTTGCTCACGCCCTCCCATGGACTTGCGGGGGAGCTCTGCGGTATGCGCCAGCCCTCTCCACGGGGGCAGCGGTATTACGGAGCTATGACAGCCGGAGCCACCGGCGGCCTGGAATATTCCCGGCGCTGGGGGTGCGTGGCGAATACAGCGTACAACAAAACCAAGGAGCCGCCCGCCTGGGGCTTGCCTGTCTTGTGACAGCCCAAACTTTCCCAGGCGCGGCGGCCCCGTCCGTGGATCGAAATGGAATACCCTGCTGGCTTCTGGACACCCTGTCCAGATGTGGAGCAAGGTTGAAAGGCAGCACTTCCGAGTGCTGCCTTTCTGCGTTTCCCCACCAGCCAGCGGGAAACTTGTACGCATAGGAACCCCGTTTTACATAGGAGGGCAGATCATGGCACAGACGAGGACCAGCTACCATAAGGAAGTGAAAACGGCCTCTTTCCAGGGCCGGACGATTACCGTTGAGAACCTGACCCCCATTCTTGCCCCCAAGGTGCGGGACAAGCGCAAGCGGGAGATCGAGGCGGGGCTTTACACTGTGTTCCGCAAGTACGCGCCGGGCCGGGCGGAGCTGCGCTGACCGGGTGACATCCTTGTGATTTGGGGCTGTCTTTGGTATAATATACTTGTAAAGGTTGACAGCTCCATTCCGATACGGAAAGGAGCCGACAATGGAAAATCGCATCGACGCTATCTACGCGAGACAGTCTGTGGACCGCAAGGACAGTATCAGCATTGAAAGTCAGATCGAGTTCTGCAAGTACGAGCTGCGGGGAGGGAATTACAAGGACTACAAGGACAAGGGCTTTTCCGGCAAGAACACGGACCGCCCCCGTTTCCAGGAGCTTATGGCCGACATCAAGCGGGGCCTGATCCGCCGGGTGGTGGTCTACAAGCTGGACCGTATCAGCCGTTCTATCCTGGACTTCGCAACCATGATGGAGCTGTTTCAGCAGTACAATGTGGAGTTTGTTTCTTCTACGGAAAAGTTCGATACCTCCACGCCCATGGGCCGGGCCATGCTGAATATCTGCATCGTGTTCGCCCAGTTGGAGCGCGAGACGATCCAGAAGCGGGTGACGGACGCCTACTACTCCCGGTGTCAAAGGGGCTTCCACATGAGCGGCGCGGCCCCCTACGGCTTCAAGCTGGAGCCCACCACCATCCAGGGCATACGCACGAAAATGATGATCCCGGACCCCGACACGGCGAATATCGCCCGGCTGATGTTCGAGATGTACGCCGAGCCGTCCACGTCGTTCGGGGACATCGCCCGGTATTTCGCCCAGGAGGGCATACTGGTGTATGACAAGGAGCTGCGCCGGGGCTTCATTTCTCAAATGCTCCGCAACCCCATTTACGCCCAGGCGGACCTGGAGCTGTACGAGTTCTTCAAGGGACAGGGGGCTGTGGTGGTGAACGAGGCGGCGGACTTCGCCGGGACCAACGGCTGCTATCTCTACCAGGGCCGGGACGTGCAGGAACGAAAAAACAAGGACTTGAAAAATCAAATCCTTGTGCTGGCCCCCAGCGAGGGCATTGTTCCCGCCGATACCTGGCTGCGGTGCCGGAAAAAGCTGATGGCGAATATCACGTTCCAGGGTGGACGCAAGCCGAAAAATACCTGGCTGGCCGGAAAGATGAAATGCGGCCACTGTGGGCGGGCGCTGAAAAGCCTGGGCAACCGGGCGGGGACCCAGTACCTCTATTGTACCAAGCGGGCAGACAACATGAGCTGCGAGGGCTGCGGGACGCTTCGGACGGCGGAGTTTGAGCAGTTTGTCTATGAGGCTATGGTGCAAAAGCTGTCCGAGTTCCAAACCCTGACCGCCAAGGCCGAGACAGTCAACCCCAAGCTGACCGCCTTAAACGTGGAGCTGGCCCAGGTGGAGGACGAGATCGAGAAGCTGTTGAACACCCTGACGGGGGCCAGCGCGGTTCTGATGTCCTACGCCAACGGGAAGATCGAGGAGCTGGACACCCGCCGCCAAGGGCTGATCAAGGAGATCGCCGCGCTGAACGCTGAAAGCGTTTCCCCGCAAAAGATCGAGTTCCTGTCCGCCCACCTGGGCAACTGGGAGAACATCGACTTTGAGGATCGGCGGCAGGTAGCCGACATCATTCTCTCCCAGGTTCACGCCACGGCTGACCGTGTGTCGTTTGAGTGGAAAATCTGATTTCTTACCCCCAGCGCCTTATTCAATGGTGTGTTTACCATTGTCAAGCGATGTTTATATCTACGTTTATATGGTGGCGCCTATCATCGGTCTTCTCAACGGACGTAAAGGAGAGTACGATCCCAACGACAGCTCAAAGGATACTGCGGGTATGCTTGCGGAAATTCAAATTAAAAATGGATCCAAGCTGAGGTATATCTACCGTCTGATTATTCTGAGCGACGACAGCCTCGGAATGACCGATGAAGAGAAAATCAACATGGCGTTCCGCGAAGACGATAATGCGGAAGCAGTGAAAAAAGGAATGGATCTCTATATGGCATATTTTCTGGGCGGCTTGGAAGTTTTATACGAGACTTTTGTCCAGGAGTGCGTCACGGAAGAAGACTATATCACTAAAATGTTTGATTTTATCAGTGATTTTAAAGAAGAACAGGAGATTGATTCGCTTAGTGTAGATATTGAGACTTTACTGAGGGAGCGGATTTAAAGGAACTGGCAGAATAATCTGGCGGTTTAAAGAAATCAGTTGCTTCAGAATAGGAACTTTAACAAAAGAATGGCCTGTTGGATGCCGAATTTCCTTTAAGGTTTGGAAGGAAGACGGCAGATAGGAGAAGAATTATGAAGGCAAATGCGAAATCGTTAAGATTCCTGGGGGAGGGAAAAAAACTGGAGGTGCCTTTTTTCCAGAGACACTATGTCTGGAATGAAGAGAACTGGGATGAACTGCTTCAAAGCTTTGAAAATGATGAGGTACTTCCGTTTTTGGGTTCTATCATATTGAAGGAAGAATCAGCAAAAGCTTCCACGATTATAGATGGACAGCAGCGGCTGACAACAATCACGATTCTGGCAAAGGCAATTTACGACTGTTTATCGGAAGAAAGCAAGAAGTCCGGCAGTGGAATAAGGCGTGAGATCGAAGGCTATCTATATTATCGTGACAATGCGGCAGATGACTTTGAGGATTCTTACGTTAAAATTGCGCATTCAAGACTGGACTGTGAGGATTATAATCGTGTGATCCGTGCCGGTGTGTTTGATGGTAGCCCGAACATCGACCTGGCGACAATCAATGATACATCCGGAAATATACTGAAGTGTTACAAGCACTACTGCTCCCAAATTAAGACCTGGGGCGATCATAAATTGAAGGATCTGTTTAACTCTCTCTTCAACGATGACAGAAAAGTGATTGTCTTAATTGAACTGGAACATGGAGACGTCAATGAGCAGACAATTTTTGATACCATCAACCGCGCAGGAGTACGGCTCAGTACGGCCGATATCATTAAAAATAATTTGTTCAAACGCCTTCTGGAAGCCAGTGGTTCCGATGAGGAAAGAAAGCAAAAAGTGGTGGATGTATATCGGGAATCCTGGGATAAGATTTTTTATAAGACACAGAAAGAAATGGATCTGTGGGATGAAGAACGTGTCTTTGGCAATGTAAAGCACAGCAATCTGGAATTCCTGTTATATTGTGTGGCCTGCATTAAATGGGGCGAAGACGGAGATATGTTCGCCAAACTCGAAGCCGTTTTTGATCGTGCGACGGCTGTCATGGGGTATAATGAACTGGCCTCCTTGGTGGAAGAAATCCGCGAATATGCCTTGATATTTAAGAAGTATGTTCTGGATTTTGGATACGATTTAAATGATGAGAATAAATCAGAATATTTTAAATACAGTGAAGGAGTGCGCCGCCTGCTTTTGTTCTCCAGAAGTTCGGGGTACAAATGTTTTATCCGTATGTTTTAAAACGTTTGAAAGAAGTAAGACAGAATGAGAATGATGAAACGCTTCTTCATGATTTTCAGGTTTTAGAGTCTTTTATCGTCAGGAGAAAAATTTCTCATAAGGGTACGCATGATTATACATCCAAGTGCTACTCAATCATAAAAAATGGCATTTCTCAGCTAATTAAAGACGAACTGGCAAATCAAGATTCAGAAGTCTCAGACCGGGCGGTAAAAGAGCATTTATCAGAAACAAAAGATGAGGCGGCTAAGATGATCTTATTTTGGATCGAATTGTATCGCAGAAAGGATGAATGTATCGACGTCAGAGCGTTGGAATACATATATACGCTGGAGCACATTATGCCTAAAAAGTGGCAGGAGCATTGGAGCGATGTTCCTATCATGCAAGGCCATACGGAGCTAAAAGCTGACTCGGAAGAGGGAAAAGCGTTCAGGGATAGAATTATACAGTCTATTGGGAATAAGACACTTCTGACGGCGAGGCTGAACGCTGTTATTAGAAATGGAAATTTTCAAAAGAAAGTGGAAGGTGCTGGACAGGCGAAACCAGGATATCGTTCTCATACAATGCTTTTGATAACGAGAGAGCTTGTAGAACATTATGAGCAAAAACCTGTATGGAATGAAGAATACATACTTAAGCGAGAGAAAGAACTGTATGATGACTTCCTAAAAATATGGCCGTCTTTTGCAGAAGAAATTTCTGATGGATCGAACAACAATGATTCTCATCTGTGGGATGACATTTTAGACGGTATTTCTGAGGAGGCGCTTGCAGACCCGGTGAAATTGATTCGGAGTTTTCCGGATTAGATCTCAATAAAGACGTATGGTAGGAGGTATTATGAAATCAGAGAAGATGCATACCCTGCGGGATTGGGATCGGGAAGAGGTCTGCCTGTTGGTAACAGGATATTTTCGTACCAAAGGACAGGATAAAGAGTCCATCAGAATGCGGCAGATGCAGATCAGCAAGATTCTTAGAAAGAGAGAAGAAATCTTAACGAAGAAACCGGTTCCGGACCGATTTAGGAATTTTAATGGAATTGCTCTGCAAATGGGACGGATAAGATGCCTGGATCCGGAAACGAATTACTATGGAATGAAGGGGACAAAGCTTCAGAGAGAGGTGATAGAAGATTACTTTTCGAACCCCAGCTTTGTAACTCGAGTAGCAGATGAGCTGGAAGAAAAATATGGTGCAGCCCCAGAGCGCAGCGAGAGTGGACAATCAATTCCAGGATATGCCCTGACCGAGGGAGCCCTCAATGACTTAGATGCCACGGATGAACAGTTATTTGCTGTGCTCAAAGGAGTCTTCGGCAATAAGGCACATAATTCAACGTATAAATTCGTCTTCTTTAAAGCTTTGATGGATGAAATTGTGTTGCGGGAGGCTGCCGGTGAAGACGAGACGATTCCTTTTGAAATCCTGTTTCAAAAATTTGCAGAGAGTTACTGGAAAATGGTCTTTCAGTATGGAATGAAGCAGAGTTTTGCGGTAAAAGATGGCCGGGAAACCTTTGTCGAACAAATCATACATGACAAGACAAGAAAGTATGGAATAGCCAGAGAAGCGGGATTTCATGATCTTTCGCTTGAGCTGCAAACGGAAATTGTTGATAGTGTTCTTAAAAAATGTACAAAATATGTCGTCGGTGCTTTGTATGGGGATACAAAAGGCTATCTGTATTCTTTTTCAGTAAAAGAACATAGGCTGACAGTTAATCACCGAATGATTCCGATCATCAGCCGCAATAAAGCAGCCATTGAAAAGCTAAATATCCGTGCATTGGCAGAGTTTTTAGAAAAAGTAAATGGAGATGCCACAATAAAAAAATATTTTGATTTTTCTGAATATAATCAGGAAGAGGCAGTCGGTAAATATGAGCGCCTATTGCTGGAGCTATTCGGTGAAACAGGCCATAATGATAAGTGTGGCAGTACCGGGAGAGATTTACAAAAAGGCAAGGCCAGTCTTGATGATGATGTGGACAACATCCCCCAGGATGTACTGGAAAATCCCATAAAGCTTCTGGCGTGGATGGAACAGATGAATACAGGAATGTAATTCCAATATTTAAAAAGGGCTTGTGATTCAGGAACGGAAAGTTTTCCCGGATCACAAGCCCTTTGGCGCTATTCCTATGAAAACCCATACACTTCCCCCGGATTCTCCACCAACGCCAGCCGTTTCGCTCTCTCACTGGGAAACCACCGCACAATCGTCTCAAGAAGATCCCACTCATCCGGCTTCACTTTTTCCGTTACATGGGGATAGTCGTTCCCCCAGAGCATCCGCTCCGGCGCGTACTCCGCCAGGGCGCAGGCCACCTTCGCCGCGTCATCCCAGGGTTCCCCGGTCGTCGTATTCAGGTACGGGCCAGATAATTTCACCCAAGTATTTCCCTTGTCGATCAGCTTGCAGAGAAACGGAAACGCCGGATCCTCCAGCCCAAGTTCCGGATTCAGGCGTCCCATATGGTCGATGACAACTTTACAGTCTAAAGCTTCGATGACAGAGGCGTACTCCAAAAGCTGCGCGGCGCTCATATGAAGCTGCATGTTCCAGCCCATACCCTTTGTTCGCTCACTTAAGGGCCTGCATAAATCAAAGGAAACCACGGCATTGGCCGGGTTCCACACGGAAAAGCGCAGGCCGCGGACGCCGCCGGCGTGGAGCGTTTCCAGCTCTTTATCGCTCACATCTCCGTTTACGACGGCGATTCCCCGGCTGTTTTCCGGGCCGAATTTCTGAATGGCGTCTAACAGGCAGGAATTATCTGTCCCAAAGGGCTTTGCCTGGACGAACACGGCACGGGAAAGCCCGAGCTCTTTTGCAAGCCTCTGATACTCGTCTACGGTTCCGCGCTGCGCCTCGGCTTTCCCGTCGTTTGGAAACGCCGGGTCGATGATATGCAGATGAGAGTTGCAGGAATTCTGCGGCAGGTCTATATGATGGTTCATGGATGTTCACTCCTTTACGTGATTTTCTGGTGCTATCGCCTGTTTCTATTTTATATAAGGGATATGCAAAAAACAATGTCCGAAAGGAGATTTGGCGGAACATAAAAGTTGCCGGGATGTAACGGGAGATTGCGGGACGGAAGAAGACGTGGTATAATAACCGCATAACGGTTATTATACCTGCGCATACTGGTTTCTGCGTTTGCCGCAGAAAGCCAGGCGCTAAGTTCCGCCGGAGGCACCATGGCTGCGAAGCAGACATGGTATAATGGTTGCATCTTGTCTGAAATATCTATATTAAAATTATTTTCTGAAAGATTCTCCGCATTCGGAAAGAATCCAGGCATTGATAAAAATAATAGGTTTGCCCAGGGGGCCGTTGGGGCGTTATGTCAGCCGCCGGACGCGATGCGAAAGGAGGCTGGTGCTTATCGTATAATGACCGCAACGCGGGCACTATACCTGCGCATACCGGTTTTTGCGTTCACCGCAAAAATCCGGGCGCTATATTCCGCCGGAGGTTCCATGGCCGCGCAGCGGACATGGTTACATATTCTGATCTATTTCAGTTTGTAACGATGCTTTGCGCGATAATAACTCTTGTCATTTATTTTGAACGCAAAAAATAGCGCCCTCGTCCTAGCAAGATAAGGCGCTATTTTTGCCACTTGTTTTGCCGGCGGTCAGGGGTGCGCTGACCAACGGCCCTCTTGTTAAGCCTATTATAACGTTTCCTTTTTTATTTGTCAACGAGCTTTTCCTCTGCAACCCCCAGTTACATCCCGGCAATTCACATCTGCTTTATCCCACCCATCAAACGTGCTACATTTGAATCATACCAATCCATCTAAAAACTATATCTCCAACGGCGGATTCATAAACGGCCGGCAGATCTTTTTTACCAGCGAAACGAGGTAATCCCCATATCCGGGCAGCAGCTTATTTTTCAGGTACAGAAGGCGCACCGGGTTTGTGGTATCAAAGCCGGCAATCGGGAAGATATTGAGGCCGGAGTTTTCCGCGCCCAGGCTGTTGGCGGCGCTGACGCCGGGAAGGAACATGGAAAAGCAGAGGCTGGCCCCGTAATCCCTGGCAGAAAGCATGGAATGGATATCCGCCTGGACGATTTCGCGGATGCATGTTAAAGAAAAGCCATGACTGGCGGCATAGGCGTCCGCCATATCCCGCGAGGAAAATCCCTTCTGGTTGAGAACAAACGGGACATGGCAGAAATCCCTGAGATCGGCTCCCTTTTGAAATTCCTTTTTGCACTCCGGGTACTGGTCAGGGAAGTATTCCCTTAACATGTTGTCGGAGATAATCAGGTAGAGCTGCTCGTCCATGACGAGAGCGCTGGAAAGCCTGGGATCCCCGTCGGGCGGCGATGCCGTAATCATCATGTCGAGCTGGTTGTTTAACACCATCTCCCGCAGCTCGTTGGAGTTGGCGCATTCGGTCACAAGTTCTACCTTCGGATACTTCTTTTGAAATTCCACGAGAAGCTCCGGAATCAGGATGCGGAACCTCCCCTCAGTGGCGCCGAAGCGGAAAATGCCGGAATCGGAATCATGGTAGTCGGCAAGTGTCGTCTCCAGATTTTCTTCGAGAAGCTGCATCTGCCTCGCCGCTTCATAGACCGCCTGCCCGGCCGGCGTCAGGGAGAGCTTCGGCTTCCGGTTAAACAGCGTGACGCCGTAGTGGTTTTCAAGGGATTTTAAGTATTTGCTTAAGCCCTGATGGGAAACATAAAGCCGTTCCGCGGCTTTCGAGATACTCCCTTCCTCGGCCAGGGCGATGAAATACGCATAATTTTGAATCATACACAACCTCATGATGTTGGGGTCAAAAGGTGTTTTGAACCCTATGATACCGGATTGCTCACGCAATCCTCAAAACATTCATAATCCGCACATTTTTCTGCGAAAAATGGCTCCTTATTCATGTTTTGGCGGGGCCTAAGGTCAAAAATCCTCTTGCAAGCAAGCTTGCATCGGATTTACGACTTTTTGACCCTGGTATCACCTTATATTACAAACATAGAAACAAAATGTAACTTTTGGTTTCATCATACCATGGATGAAACGGGAAAACAAGGAGGAATCGGCCATGTACAAGCCAAACAGAAAAATCCCCTGCGTCTACATGCGCGGAGGTACCAGCAAAGCAGTTTTTTTCCACGACAAAGACCTTCCAAAAGACGAAAAAGAGCGTGACAAAGTGATTTTAAGCGCCTTCGGAAGCCCCGACAGGCGCCAGATCGACGGCATGGGCGGCGCCAACACCTCCACAAGCAAGGTGGCCGTCATTAAAAAGAGCGAGCGCCCCGGCATTGACGTGGACTACGATTTCGGCCAGGTGGACGTGAACGCGCCCATCGTGGGAAAGACCATGAACTGCGGAAACATCTCCTCAGCCGTCGGCCCCTTTGCCATCGACGAGGGACTCGTAGAAGCCGTAGAACCCATGACAGAAGTACATATTTTTAACACCAACACCCAGAAGGAAATCATCGCCCAGGTGCCCGTAAAGGACGGCCGCGCTGTGACGGAAGGCGATTTCGCCATCGACGGCGTGCCGGGAACAGCCGCCAAAGTAACGCTAAAATTCGTCGCTCCCCAGGGGGCTGCCTCCGGAAAGCTGCTCCCGACGGGCCATGCAAAGGACACCATCGAAATCGAAGGAAAGACCTACGAATACAGCTTCGTGGACTCTGCAAACCCGGTGATTTTCGTCCATCCCGAGGATTTCGGCGTAAAGGGCACGGAAATCCCGTCGGAATTTAACGCCCTTCCAAACTGTGCGGAAATCTGCCGGATTCTGGAAATCATCCGCGGGACGGGGGCCGTGACCCTCGGCTTTGCAAAAGATTTGGAGGACGCAAAGAAAAACAGCCAGACGCTCCCGAAAATCGCCTTTGCCACAAAGCCGGTGGACTATACGGCAGGAAACGGCAAAGAAATCAAGGCAGAAAACGTGGACATGGTGGGCCGTCTCTTCTCCGTCGGCATGAAAATGATCGACGCCTACATGGGAACCGGCGCCATCTGCACCATCACCGCAGCCAACACGCCGGGCACCATTGTAAACGAGATTGCCGGAGAATCCCTGGGAACCGACCGCATTGAGCATCTTCGCATCGGCCATCCCTGGGGCATCATGGACGCCTACGCAGACTTAAAAATCAACGAGGACGGCAGCCACGAGCTTTTAAGCGGCAACCTGGACAGAACCGCAAGGCGGATCATGGAAGGCTATGTCTACGTGAGGGATTAACGAAAAAAGAGGAATCAGAACATGGGAAAAACCGCAATTATGAAAATTATGGAACGGGCCTCCGGCCGCGAAGTTCAGGTCGGCGAGCGGATCTGGTGCAAAGTGGATCTGGCTTCTGCCCGTGACTTCGGAGGCGCCAACTGCGTCCTCCAGTTTGAAAAAGAGATGGGGAAAGACGCAAAGGTCTGGGATCCCGATAAAATCGCCTACACCTTTGACCTTCAGGCCCCGTCCCACTCGGAAAAGGTTTCCAACAACCAGAAGATCATCCGGGAATTTGCAAAGCGTCAGGGCATCAGCAATGTCTTTGACATCAACCACGGCATCGGCCAGCACGTGATGCTGGAAGCCGGTCTCATAAAGCCGGGCGACGTGGTTCTCGGAACCGACAGCCACATGAACCTTTTAGGAGCCGTCGGCGCCTTCGCAACCGGCGTCGGAAATTCCGATATCGCTGCCTCCTATATTAACGGCACAAGCTGGTTCCGCGTGCCGGAAACCATGAAAATCGAGGTGGAGGGCGAATTCAAGCCGGGCGTCTGCATGCGCGACCTGCTGACAAAGATCGTCGGCGATCTGGGTGCAGGCGGCATGGACTTTCTGGCCGTGGAATTCGTCGGGGAGACCATCGAAAAAGCAACGCTGGCCGAGCGGATCACCCTCTGCTCCATGGTGACGGAAATGAGCGGAAAGGTGCCGCTTATCATGCCAAACGGCGAGGTTCTCGACTGGCTTTGCGGCCGCGCCGGCGAGGAAGTGCGGACGCGGGTGAAAGAGCTTTCGGCCGACCCGGACGCCGAATACTGCAAGGTGCTTCACTATAACGTGTCCGATTTAGAGCCCATGGCCTCCTGCCCGGATGCGCCGGATAACGTAAAGCCGATCTCTGAAATTGCAGGGACGAAGGTGGATCAGATCCACATCGGCTCCTGTTCCAACGGAAGATTTGAGGACATCAAGGCCGCTTACGACATCTTAATGGCAGGCGGAGGACGGATTTTCCCCGGCATGCGGGCCATCATCACGCCCAGCACGACGGAGGTTCAGATCCAGTGTGCAAAAGAAGGGCTTTTGGAAAAATTCCTGGAAGCCGGCGTTGTCTTTACGAATCCCACCTGCGCCCTCTGTACGGCCGAGCATTACGGCGCTCTGCCGTACGGCGACATCGGATGTTCCACCACCAACCGCAACTTCATCGGCAAAGTGGGAAAAGGCAGCCATACCTATCTGATGAGCCCCATGTCTGCCATGGCAACGGCCGTCCGCGGCTGCATCACAGACCCCAGGGAAATTCTTAAGGAGGCGAAGGCATGAGCGTGATGAAAGGAAGAGCGTGGGTGTTCTCCGACGACGTGGACACCGATTTGATCTATCATAATAAATATCTTGCAGAGACCGACCCGAAAAACATGCCCCAGTACGCGTTTGAATACTATCCGGGCATGGAAAATTTCGCAAAGGAAGTCAAACCAGGCGATTTCGTGGTGGCCGGGAAAAACTTCGGCTGCGGTTCCAGCCGCGAGCATGCCGTCTACTGTCTCCAGTACGCAGGCATTCCCTGCATCCTGGCGGAGACCTGCTCGAGAATCTACTACCGGAATGCCGTCAACAACGGCTACCCCGTCCTGTTTATCAAAGGGATCTCCGACGCCATCAAAAACGGGGACATGAAAAACGGCGATACCCTGGAAGTGGACATGGATCACGGTACGGTTAAAGATTTGGACACGGGAAAAGAATTCCACGGCGACGCAGTCAGCGACCTGGAAAAGGATATCATGAACGCCGGCGGCCTGTTTCCGTATTTAAAGGCGCAGGCAGCGGCGAGAGAGTGAGGAATGGGATATGGAAATCAAGAAACCGGCCGTCGCCGGAACTCTGGAATCCAGCGACTGCCAGATCGTTATCCGGCCCAACCCCGGCGCCGGGATTGACATTGGGTTAGAAAGCGATGTGAAGATGATGTTCGGCGAGTCCATTTTGGAAACCATAAACGAAGTTTTAAAGGAATTTGACGTCACGGACGCCTCCGTGGAAATCCGCGACCGGGGCGCCTTAGACTGCGTAATCCGCTCCCGGATGCAGTGCGCCATCTGCCGCGGGGCGGAAGAACCTTACGACTGGGCAAAGGAGGACGGGAAGTAATGGCAGAAAAAACCATCCATTTAAAGCGCACCAGCCTCTATGCCAGCGGGGCCAGCCCTGTGAACATGATCCAGGCGGTGTTCTATAACGAAGATGTCCTGATTTACGACCTGGAGGACTCGGTCCCGGCAGCCGAAAAGGACGCGGCCCGCTTCCTCGTCTACAACATGGTGAAAAACCACAGGCCCAGGGACAAATACGTGGCAATCCGCGTCAACGGCATCTACTCAGAATATCTGGAAGAAGACCTTCAGGCCGCCGTCCGCGCAAACCCCGACTGCATCCGTATCCCCAAGGTGGAGTACGCGAGGGAAGCGCAGGACATCTCAAGACGGATCGGGGAAATCGAGGAAAAGGCCGGCCTGCCGGTGGGGAAGATTGAGCTAATCTGCAACATCGAGTCCTACATGGGCGTCATCAACGCCATGGAAATCGCCCATGCCGACCCGCGGATCGTCGCCATGGCTGTGAGCGCCGAAGACCTGACGGCCAGCTTAAAGGCCCAGCGGACGAAACAGGGGTTAGAGGTGTTCTATGCGAGGAACGCGGTGCTGATGGCATGCCGTTCCGCCGGCATCGACGCCCTGGATATTGTATTCAGTGATATCAACGACACCGACGGCCTAAAGGAAGACACAGCCCTGGCAAAGAACCTGGGCTTTGACGGGAAGACCTGCATCCACCCGAGGCAGATCGACACGGTCAATGCCTATTTCACGCCCAGCATGAAGGAGATCAAATACGCGCTCCGTGTGCTGGCGGCCGTGGAAGAAGGGAAGAAACAGCACAAAGGCGCCGTGACCTTAGACGGCGGCATGATCGACAAGCCCATGGAGCTGCGGGCGCTGACGACCTTAGCCCAGGCGAAGGCCGCCGGGATTCAGACGGAAGGGATGGTGGTCTAGGATGAAGAACGCAGTGGGACGTGAAATCCCGGAAAAGATCGGGGATTACATCGTAAGGCCGTACACAGGCGCCTACACGGGGAATCCCGGGACAGAGCCGGTAAAGAGCCTGCGGACGGCAGGAAAGCATGTGTCCGGGGACTGCAAGATGGCAGAGAGCATCGAGGAGGCCATTAGAGCCTGTGGCTTAAAGGACGGCATGACGATCTCCTTCCACCACAGCTTCCGGGAGGGAGACGAGATCATCGGCCAGGTACTAAAAGCCATCAAGAAACTTGGAATCAGGCACCTAAAGTTTGCCCCGAGCGCCGTGGTAAATATCAAGAATCCCTCGATTGTGGATTTCGTAAAGGACGGCACCATCGACCGGATTGAGGCCAGCGGGATCCGCGGGGAGCTGGGCGACGCGGTACTGGAAGGCCTGATGGAAAACCCGGTCATTTTAAGGACCCATGGCTCCCGCCCCCGCGCCATCGAGGCCGGGGAGTTACAGATTGACGTGGCCTTCATCGGCGCGTCGGCGGCCGACGAGTACGGGAACGCCACGGGACAGATCGGGCCAAACGCCTGCGGTTCCCTGGGCTATTCCTTCATCGACGCCACAAGCGCCGGAAAAGTCGTTGTCATCACCGACAATTTAGTAGAATACCCCTGCAACCCCGTGAGCATCTCCCAGCAGTACGTGGACTATGTGGTAAAGGTTGACCGCATCGGCGACCCGGAAAAGATCGGGAAAGGCGCGGCCAGGATGACGAAAAACCCGAGGGATTTGATGATTGCCGAGCGGGCGGCCGACGTGATGGCGGCGTCCCGCATGTTTAAGGAAAACTTCTCCTTCCAGACCGGGGCCGGAGCCATCAGCATCGCCTGCACCAACTACCTGGCGGAGCGGATGGAAGCGAGAGGCATTAAGGCAAGCTTTGCCCTTGGCGGCATGACGGCAGCCATCGTGGACATGTATAAAAAAGGGCTGGTGCGGGTACTGGAATGCAGCCAGTGCTTTGACGCGGTGGCGGCGAGGGCCATTGCCGAGGAGCCGGGGATCGTGGAAATCGACAATGCGGTGTACTCGAACCCGTTTTCCAAGGGAGCGATGCTTGATAAGCTGACCTTCGGCGTGCTGGCGGCGCTGGAAGTAGATACGGACTTCAATGTGAACATCTTAACCGGTTCCAGCGGGGAGATGATGGGAGGCCTTGGCGGCGGCCCGGATGTGGCGGCCGGGGCGGATATATCCATTGTGTGCCTGCCGGTGGTGAGAGGGCGGACGCCGTCCATCACGAAGCGGGTGTTCACCTGCTGTACGCCGGGAGAGACGGTGGCGGCGGTGGTGACGGAGGCGGGAATCGCCCTGAACCCGAAGCATAAGTATTATGAGGAACTAAAGGAAGACCTGGAGCAGGCGAATTTAAAGCTTGTGACCATTGAGTATCTCCAGGAGTTAGCGGAGTCCTTAACGGGAGTGCCGAAGCCCATCGAGACGACGGACCGGGTGGTATGCATTGTGGAATACCGGGACGGGTCGGTGATTGATGTGATCCGGGAGATTAAAAAATAACAGAGACAATTTACTTTTTTTCGATACCTTCTTGTAATGGAACGCAGATCCATATAGTGAGGCGCAACCCCCGCGCGAAGCTATGTGCCGTGCAGAAATGTCGGCAAACCCCAGGAAGTCCGGCCGGCTCCAAGATGCGGCCGGAAGACAGAAGAAACCCCGGATACGGGCGGTAATCCCTAACTGATATGCTCCCTTCTAGGTAGACAGTTGAAATAATAAAACTGTTTATCAAGGAGGGAGCATTTCTTATGCGTAAATATTCTGCTGAAGATAAATTACGAATGGTAAAGCTTATTTTGGAAGCTAAACATAGTATTACATCTGTATCAACAGGCGAAGGAATTCATCCTACTACTTTAGAAGAATGGATTCGTAATTATCAGTCTATGGGTTCAGAAACCTTTTACAACAAAGGATGGACCAAAAGAACTTCTGCCGAGAAAGAGATTGCCGTACAAGAGTATCTTTCTGGTCTTGGTTCACTACGTGATATTTGTAAAAAATATAAAATTTCCAGTACTCGTACACTCAGGCAATGGATTGCGCTGTATAATGGTCATAAGGAACTGAAGGCTTCCAGAACAGGAGGATGTAGTCTTATGACCAAAGGAAGAAAAACAACGTTTGAAGAAAGAGTGGAAATTGCATCCTACTGCATTTCCCATGGCCATAACTATGCTGAAACATCAGAAAACTTTAAGGTGTCCTATCAGCAGGCACGAAATTACACTATCAAATACGAAACAGGCGGAGTTCCTGCATTACAGGATAACCGCGGCAAAAGAAAATCGGAAGATTCTCTTACAGAGGTGGAAAAGCTTCAAGCGGAGTTGAAACTGGAAAAAGCCAAACGGCAACGTGCAGAAATGGAGTTATCATTCTTAAAAAAATTAGAGGAAATCGAAAGGAGGCGGGGCTGAGCCTGATCCGCCACGAGCATATCTATCAGGCTGTCAAAGAAGAACAGAAAGAACACGATTATCCGATACAGGAGCTTTGTAAGATTGGCGGTGTTTCAAGGGCGGCTTATTACAAATGGCTGAACCATGAAATGTCAGAGAATGAACAGGAAAACCGAAAAATTGCGGAACTGATAGAAAAAATCCACATAGAATCACCTGATAAGGGTTATCGCAGAATCCGTGATGAGTTGGAGCGTTACCATGACATTGATGTAAATGATAAACGTGTTTTGCGCATCTGCCGGAAACTTGGTATCAAATCCACCATTAAATATGCAAACGATAGCTGTACAAGACAGGCTGCAAATCCACAGTACATAGCCGAAAATATCCTGAATCGTGAATTTACGGCAGAAGCTCCGAATGAAAAGTGGTTGACCGATGTAACGGAATTTCATTACTATATCGGAAATGAAAAGCACAAGGTATATTTAAGTGCAATTCTTGACCTGTATGACCGAAGAATCGTATCCTACCGTATTGGAGACAGTAATAGTAATGCATTAGTGTTTGATACCTTTGATGATGCAGTCAAAGATAATCCTGATGCACATCCAATGTTTCACAGTGACAGAGGCTTTCAATACACCAATAGAGCCTTTCATGCAAAACTTGAAGCAGCAGGGATGATGCAGAGCATGTCCAGAGTAGCAAAGTGTATCGATAATGGACCAATGGAAGGATTCTGGGGAATTCTAAAACGGGAGCGTTATTATGGTAAACGATTTATGGACAGAGAATCACTGGTGGTCATGATAGAGAAATATATCAATTACTATAACAACAGACGTTTGCAGAGGAAGCTTGGTATAGTAACACCAATGGAGAAACACGAAAAATATTTACAGGCAGCGTAAAAATCTGCCAGCAGGTGATACCTACTGGCAGAAAAAAATTATATTTTTTTGATTGTCTACTTGACGGGAAGCAGTTCAACCGCCCATATCCGGGGAATTTTCTGTGTTAGTCCGGCGTCTTGCAGAGAAAGCACTCCGGCGCAGCAAAAGCCGCGCCGGAGTCTGATAAAATTATGTTGAGGTGAAAAAGCTTAAATCACACCGGTTGCCCGGAGAATGACCTCCGCGATAATTGCGGAACCAACATAAGTACCGATAAATGCAAACAGGGAGATAATAACGATGGAAACGCCCTGCTGCTTAAAGGTGTCGAGGTCTTTTCCGATGGAGATGCCTGCATAGGCAAGAATCGGGGTACAGAGCGGAAGAAGACCAATTTTGCCAATGCTCTCGATACAATAGTCAGCAAAGGGGAAGACGCCCGGTATAGTTATAATAATCGCAATCAAAGATACATAAGCGATAACCGGAAGGTTTTTTGAGCTTACCTTGTTGACTAATTCATAGAGGATGCAGCCCACCAGGGTGGCAGCCAAAAGCATCAGAAGTCCAGGTGCAGCCTCCAGCGGGGTAACGGGAGCCCCTGCTTTTGAGGTGCTGATATAGTTGCCAACAGAAGCGAAAATTGTAACAAGAATCAGGCATTTCAGCCGTTTAATCCAAACAGATGCACTCATATTCAGCCCTCCTTTAATCTTTCTTCATTGCAGCGGCTTTCCGAATCGGAACCCCATTTTTATAATGTTTGTTCACCGCAGTCATCTTCCGATACATCCAGTCACAGATTGGAAGAGCAATGAAGAGGCTCATATAAAGACCGTCTACGGTACTTAACATATTGCTGGCAGAAGCATAAGCAGTAAGTGTCTGTTCCATTTCCGGATGTGCTGTCACAACGGCAGCAAGGCTGGCAGACATCATAGATGCCGAACCGGTACCGCAGGCCATTGCAAGGGAATACGGATGGAAAATATTGAGGGAACAGAGGAAGGAAACCATGATTCCATAGAACAGTGTTCCAAGAACCGTACCAGTGATGTATCCGCCCATAACGCCGACGCCCTCAGGGGAGTCCAGGCCGTAGCGGTCAGCCACGATGGCGATGGAGGTCTCGCGGGAGATGGAGAACGTACAGCCAACAGCCGAACGGTCCATCCGCAGAACGAGGATTGCAATCGGGAGAGCTAAAAGGGCAGTTCCCAGGTTCCCGAATTCCTGAAGGATCAGAGCCGGGCCGGACTGGAAGAGAGCGACCAGGTTCGGTCCAATGCTGGCGCCTGTCTTTGCAGTCAGCATCATAACACTGATGGTAATATACGGGGATGCCTCCTCCATCATCTGTTTCGGGATCGCTTTTGCAATTCCCAGGATTGCGCCGAAAATCAGCACGTACAGCATGGGGAACAGCGAGAAGGCTAACGGCCCCAGGCTAAAGCTTTGTGTTCCGATAAATTCTGCGACCAATGTCAGGATTAAGGCCAGCAGATGAATTTTCCAGTCATTAAATAATTCCTTCATGGGCAGAGCCTCCTATTCTTCAATATGTCCCCAGTTTTTCAGGTATTCTTCTTTTGTCATAACAGGCGTGAAGGATTCTTTGACGGCAAGGCCTGTTTCTGCGCCGTCGGCCAGGAGGTCGATGGCAGTCATGACAAGCGCCTTAGCAGCCGTGAGATACGCCATGTCCTTATCCTCCAGGACATAATCCGGGCAGTGGGCGCCGCCCTTTGCGCCGCCGATGTAGGCATGAACCGTCGGCATCAGGTGGGAGATATCGCCGGCATCGGTGGAACCGCCGCTGGCGTCAGAAATACATTCGACCTGATCGTCACCGATGAGGCTGCACAGGTTTTTATACATGAGCTCTGCAAGCGGCGGATGCGCCACAACAGGCAGATAGCCCGGAAGCTCCGTAATCTTGCACTCAGCGCCGACTGCATAAGCACCGGCCTCCAGCGCACGGTTTACCTTTTTGGAGGCGTCTAAGATGGCATCCACTCTTGCACCCCGCACATACGTCTCAATCCGAACATCAGCCGGGATAATGTTTACCAGATCACCGCCCTTGGTGATGATGGGATGGACACGGATGTGATCTTCATCGCGGAACGTCTCCCGCTGTGCATGGATGGCAGCCAGGCCGATCTCTGCGGCATTTAATGCGTTGACGCCGTCGAACGGTGCACCGCCGGCATGGGCCTCTTTGCCCTTATACTGGACGAGCTTTCCGACAAAGCCGTTGGCCGGGTTTCCGGCGTTGGCCTTAATTTTCTTTCCGCTGGTGGACTGGGTGTGCTGCATCACCATGATATCCACGTCGTCCATGGCGCCCAGGCGGACAAATTCCTGCTTTCCGCCGAGGAAGTGGATCTTTCCCTCTTCCCGCAGATGGTTTCTGTATTCCAGCTCCACGAACTCTTCACTGGGAACTGCCATCAAGGCAATGTCGCCGGACAGGTCTTTCATGATATCGGCATCATGCAGGGCATAAGCAACGCCGGCCAGACCGGCCATCATACAGTTATGGCCGCAGGCATGAGCCGCGCTGGTGACAGGATCGGCACAGGGATGCCCCGGAACCACGACGGCATCCAGCTCGCCCATGATGGCGACCTTCATCTTGCTTTCCTGCCCCTTCTGGTTGGAGATTACTCCGGTCAGAGCCACATGATCCTGGTGGGCAAAACCGAGTGAATCCAGAAGCCTGCTGAATTTTTCCGAGGTCTTTACCTCTTTGTAGCCGAGCTCCGGCTCTGAAAAAATACTGTCGCCGAACGCGATGATGTCGTCACGGTGATTGTCAATCGCCTGACAGGCAGCCTTTTTCAGCTCTTCCTTTGAACGTCCCATAACAGTTCCCTCCTTTTAGAAGCGGATATGTCCGAAAAGACATACCATTCGATAGAAAAAATAAATAAAAAAATGTGGAATTTTTAATACATTTTATCACAATTTAATAAAATAGTAAAGCGTTAAATAAAAGACATAGTCAAAATTCACATATAAGGAAGGGAAAATGTGAAAACAATAAGAAAAAATGACGACAAAACCAGCCGTCAGAACATAAAAATCCGTTCCGGCGGCTGGTTCCATATGATGAAAATCAATCCTCAGAGACTTGAATGACAGCTTTTACGATATCGGCCTTGCGGCTGACGCTTGCGTCCATGGCCTCCTGGACGCAGCTGAAAGGGAAAATGTCGGTGACGATTCCCTTTAAGTTCACCTTGCCGGAGGCGACGGCGTCGATGGCAAGGGGGTAAATATTCCGGTAGCGGAACACGGTCTTAAAGGTCAGCTCCTTGTCAAGAGCCAGGCTCATGGGAAGTGTCATCTCACCGGTTCTGCTGTACCCCACAAGGACGATGACGGCGCCCTTTTTGGCGATGCGGATGGCCTGGGAGGCTGTGATTTCGCTGCCGGCCGTCTCGATGATCAGGTCGGCGCCGCGGCCGCCTGTGAGCTTTTCCATTTTCTGAAGCACATCTTCAGAGCTGCCGTTGATCACACCGTCGGCGCCCAGCTCCATGGCTTTTTGCAGGCGCTTTTCCATCACGTCCACGACGAAGACGCGGGAGACGCCTCGGGCCTTTAAGGCCATCATGGATACAAGGCCGATGCAGCCGGAACCCATGACGACGGCCGTCTGCCCCAAATGGGCGTCCCCCTGGAGCGCCGCATGGAAACCGACGGCGAGGGGCTCGATGAGCGCGCCCTCTAAGGTGCTCACATTGTCGGGAAGCTTGAAGCAAAGTGCCGCTTCATGGGCCACGTATTCCTGAAAGACGCCATCCACTGGCGGCGTCGCAAAAAAGACCACGTCGGGGCAGAGGTTGTACCGGCCGGTTTTGCAGAATTCACAGTGTCCGCAGGTTTTTCCAGGCTCTAAAGCCACCCGGTCGCCGGGCCTTAGATGGGTGACGTTTTTTCCAACCTCCACGATGATGCCGCCAGGTTCATGTCCCAGGACGAACGGCGGCTTTACCACATAATCTCCGATGGCGCCCGACTCATAATAGTGAAGATCAGAGCCGCAGATTCCCACATATTCTAACTTCACGAGAACCTCGTCGTCCTTTGGTACGGGAATCGGCCGTTCCTCAAAGCCCATTTTCCCGATGCCGTTCATGACGGCGACCTTCATTTTTCCATGTTCCGGCCTTTGAAAGGCACGCGTTTCTTCCATAATAAATAACCTCCGTAACATTCATTTTAAAACCGCATCAGCCGGCCGGTTCCGCAGGCATCGCGCGGTAAAAGGCAACGATGCTGTCCCGGACGGCCGTAAGGGACGCCCGTGCCGTGTCGGCCTCCCGCCAGTAAAGATAGATGGGCAGGGAAATGTCAAAGCCGTCCACCGAAAGCAGCGTAAGCGTTTCATCCGCCGGGAGATTCCTCTGAACCATGAGCCCCACATAGCGGCCGGAGCGGATGGCCTTTAACATGTCGGCGGAGCTGCGGCCGAGGAAGGTGATGGGCGGATGGAAATCGTACTCGGGAAGCTGATCCTTTAAGACATTTAAGAGAGAATAAGGCGCGTCGGTGGAACAGAACGGATGGCGGCAGAGTTCCTCCGGTGAGACCGAAGCAGACGATGCCAGCGGGTGTCCTTTACCGACGACAAAGGCCATTTTCTGATAGCGCAGGCAGGTGTTGGAAAGCTGTGCGTGGTGCCATTTTCCCATGGTAATCACCAGGTCGCAGCGTCTCTCGAGAAGCTCTTTCTCCCAGTCCTGGGGGATGTTTTCCACTTTGAGATTTACGCCCTTGGAGAGCAGAAGGTCGATGAGACGGGAGTTTGCCTCGGAGCCGGAGCAGGCAAGCCGTATAAAAGAATCAGAGGCCTTCCGTTTTTCTTCCATCTCAGCCATACATGTCTCCATAATAGCGTCGGCACGGAGCACGGCGTCAAAAAAAATCCTCCCGTATTCGTTGAGCCGGATGCCGCGGCCTGTGCGGTCAAAAAGCTGGAACCCGATGTCTGCCTCCAGCCGTTTGATGGAGGCGGAGAGGGACGGCTGCGTGATATTTAATTTTTCTGCGGCCCGGCTCATGTGCTCGGTCTGTGCCGCGACGATGAAATACTTTAATGCAGAGACATCCATGGCTTTCCTCCTGCTGTTTTCTGATAGTTACAGTCTAACATAGTTAGTTATCTCGCGTCAATGAAATTTCCGGAAACTCATTGACAATTCTCTATCAATTCATAGAACCATAGCTATTTCGCTATCAATCAACAAAAATGTGCAATTTGATATTAAAAGCCCTTCGGATTTAAAATGAAAATAGTAAAAATGCACAAAAGGAGAATGGATATGGGAGAAGAGTACAAGGTCGTCAGCCCGGTGGGCATCCAGGCAGTCCAGGCAAAAAAGGTGGCTGCCTCGATTCCGAACCTGAATGGGAAGGTGATCGGGGAGCTCTGGAACTATGGATTCCGCGGTGATGAGACGTTTCCGGTGATTGAAGAGCTGATCCGGGAGGCGTATCCCGATGTCAAATTTGTAAGCTACAAAGATTTCGGGAATTTCCATGACCCGTCTTTGGAGGCCCAGAAGATGGCAGAGCTTCCCGGCCTTATAAAAAAATACGGCTGCGACGCCGTGATTGTGGGAAACGGCTGCTGAGGGAGCTGCGCGCCCGCAGTTGCGCGGGCAAGTATTGCAGCGGAAGAGCTCGGGGTGCCGGCGGTGGCCATCGCCTGCAAAGGCTTTCCGTTCATGGTGCGCCAGATTTCCAAAAATGCCGGCTATCCCGACATGCGTGTGGTGGAATATCCGGCGGCCATTGCCCTTGATGATGAAGAAACCATGAAAAAGAACATGAGAGAGACCGTAGTGCCTGGGATTTTAAAGGCGCTCACGATGCCGGTAAAGAGCACGGTGAAGGCCAAAAAGAAAGGCCCCGGAGACCGGGATATCGTATTCGAGGGCGGATATGACGAGGTACAGGAATTTTTTGCCGAAAGGCAGTGGGGAGACGGCCTGCCGGTTACGCCGCCAACCATTGAACGAATCGAAAAATTCCTTGCATTCACCGACCGGGAGCCGGAGGAGGTGCTGGGCGTTTTAGAGCCGGCCATGGGGACGCTAAACGTCTGGAAGGTGGCCGTGAACGGTGTCATGGCAGGATGCCGGCCGGAGTACATGCCGCTTCTTCTTGCCATCGCGGAAATCGCGGCCGATCCGGCGTACAGCGTAAAGGATTCCGGCGCGACGCCGGGATGGGAGGCCATCATCATGATCAACGGGCCGATCCGCAATGTGCTCGGCTTTAATTACAAGGCAGGCCATCAGCGGCCGGGAAACCAGGCCAATACGTCCATTGGGCGGTTCTACCGCCTGCTGGTACGCAATATCGCCGGTTCTGTCGTCGGGGTGACGGACATGGCGACCCACGGGCAGATGTTCCGGGCAGCGGCTCCGGAAAATGACGAAATCTGCGAAGAAATCGGCTGGGAGACGCTTTCGGAGGAAGAAGGCTTTTCCCATGGGGAAAACGTCGTCACCATCGTATCGGGCCGGGCGGCCAGCGATCCCGTCCAGACAAACGGCGAGACGGCCGAACAGCATCTGGACTATATCACTGACTGGGTGGTACGCATGAATGAACCGTACCAGGCCATGCGCGGCTACCAGGAAAACCATGTGCTCTTTTTAAGCCCGGTGGTCGCAAAGCTTCTGGCTTCCCAGGGGTATGGGAAGAAAGACATCGACCGGTACATCCATGAGCATGCGAAGGTGACGGCAGAATATTTTGAGAGAAACAGCTCCAGATTCAACAACTGGAAACCATACAGCCTGAAAGAAGCCGTAGAGCGCGGGGAACTGGGGGCAGAGTGGCAGGAATCCGACGATCCGAACCGCATGGTTCCGCTTTTGGGGCCGGGCGCCAGGATCCGTGTGCTGGTGACGGGCGATCCCACCAGGAACCGCAGCGTATTCCACCGTTCCAACTACACTCAGGGGCGCTTAACGAGCCGGGCGGTAAAGCTTCCGGAAAACTGGGAGGAGCTGCTGAAAAAGCGCGGATAGACGCGTTTCTCAAATCAAAATTTACGAAAGAGGGGGAAGTTTATTATGTCTCTGAAGAAAAATCCGGCCTTCCGGCTTGGCTGCATCGCGGCCGCCGCGCTTCTTGTGGTTTTAAGCCTCATAATCGCGCCTCCGGAAGGACTTGCGCCGGAGGGGTGGACGATGCTTGCCATCGTCATCGGTGCCATGATTTTATTTATCAGTGAAGCCATGCCCATTGCGGCCACCTGCTTTATGATCGTCGTCGTGATGAAATACACCGGCGTCATGGGCTGGAAGGCCATCCAGCAGAGCGCCTGCTCCAGCACCGTGTTCTTCTGCATGGCCGGCTTCGGAATCGGTGCCGCTCTCCAGAACACAAACCTGGCGGCCATTCTGCTGCGTGCCCTTTACCGGCTCGGGAAAGGCGATTCGAGGAAAATGATAAGCGCCGTCTGCTGGCTGGCAGCCATCATTTCGATTTTCGTCTCCGACGGCGCGGCCCAGATCGTCGTCCTGGCCGTGGTGACAGGCGTCGTAAAGGCCTTCGGCGACCCGGAGCCGGGAACGAGCCGCCTGGCCGGCGGAATGATGATGGCGATTACGGTCGGTGCTTTCACCGGCGGGCTGTTTCTGCCCTGCTCCAACAGCGTGAACGTGGCGATCATGGATTTAAGCGAAGTGGTGTCCGGCACGCCGATGACCTTCTTCCAGTGGGCGCTGTTCGGCGTTCCCTGCGGGCTTCTTCTGACGATTTTCTCGGCGTGGATGCTGCCGAGATACTTTAAGCCGGAACCTCTGACGGAAAAGCAGAAGGCCGATGTGGAAAAGCTTTTCGAGACGATTCCCAGCCATTTTGAGGCAAAAGACAAATGGTACATGGCGATTACGGCCGTCATGATTGTCCTCTGGTTTGCAAGCAACTGGATTTCCACCTTTGACACGGCCACCGTCGCCATGGCCGGCATGTTTTTAATGATGATGCCGGGCGTCAACCTGCTTTCCGGAAAGGATTATAAGAAAAACTTTTCGGCCATGGTCGTCGTTACGATGCTCTGCATCTTTCCGCTGGCGACAGGCATGAGCTCCACGGGAGCCGGCGAGTGGGTCGTCAATAAGATTTTCGCGGATTCCGCAGACTGGAACATGATTCTCATTTTCATCATGGCTACCATCGCGGCCTTCCTGGTACACTGCCTTGTACCCCAGGGATCTGCAAACGGCGCGCTGAGTGCGACCGTCATCGCTCCCGTCCTTGTGGGCGCCGGCGTCCCGGTTTCCGCAGCCATGGCCCTGATCGGCATCCAGGCCGGAACCGGCTTTTTGTTCCCCATTGAGGGCACCTGGCAGTACACCTTCGGAACCGGCCATTACAGCTTTTCCGACTGCATCAAGGGGAACTGGCCGATTACTCTGTTCGGCATGGGGCTCTGTGTGATTTTGATCCCCCTTCTATCCATGGTGTTTTCTTCCATGGGTCTTATATAAGATTGGTTCATTCAGACACTACCGCGAAAAAGCGGCCCCTGCGCCCTGGGAAGGGCGCGGGAGGCCGCTTTTTCGCCTGCTGTATCGCCGGGGCAACCAGCCTAAAAAGATCCCCCAGAGACTCGCACTCTCTGGGGGATCACTTTTTGTACCTATGCAACTTTTGAATTCCTATATGCCTTTATCTTATACCGGAAAAGTAAAAAAGTCAATCTTTTTTCAAACTCTCCAAAAACCTCTCCCCCTCCGCCGAAACCTCCCCATCCTTATAAATCACCCCCACCGACAGCGTCGGCGACGGCACGATGGGGACGGAGACGACGGACTCGTGGCGGAAGAGATTAAAATTCTTCTCCGCAAACAGGCTGACGCCCTCCCCGAGGGCCACGGCGCTGATGATGGATTCCAGGCGGGCCGTGCGGAGAACGTGCGGCGTGATTCCGGCGTCATGGAACAGCTTCATGCAGAGCTGATAGAGGGAGGTGTACGGATGCATGAGAAGAAACGGCTCCCCAGCCAGGTCACTCAGTGAGACAGATTTCCGCCAGGCCAATGGATGACCGGCCGGCAGCATGGCGGCCAGCCTGTCCTCATCCAGAAGAAGAAAGCGAAAATGCGATTCATCACACATATGGCTGCGGGCGATGATGAGGTCGTACCGCCCCGAGGAAAAACCGGAGAGCAGGTCGATCTCCTCCACCTCCTCAAGGAGAAGCCGGATTTCAGGATGAGCCGCGCTGAAATCTTTAAAAAGCCCCGTGAGCCCATACTGGGACAGGAACGGGAGCGTCCCGATTCTTAATGTCCGCTCGGAGACGTCCTCAAAGGCCTGCATCCGTTTCCGCATGGCGCGGTACCTGTGAAACAGATCGCCGGCTTCCTTTAAAAATTCCCTGCCGGCATCTGTTAAGACAGCCGACCGCCTGCTTCTGTCAAACAGGCGGACGTTTAACTCCTTTTCCAGCTTCATGATTTGCTTGGACAAGGAGGACTGGGTAATATGGAGAGACTCCGCCGCGTCGAAAAATGTCTCGGCGCGGGCGGCCGCCAGAAAATATTCCAACTGTTCAAAGGTCATGGGACACCTCCTGATTCATTCCAATATGGAATCAATTATACCACAAAGGGAATTGATTCGCCAGACAGAAGACGGTAAAATAAAAGCAGAAATGATACGCGCAAGGAGGAAACAAAATGTCAGAAAAAGTCAGAGATTTAAGGAGCGCCTTAAAGCTCCTTTCCGAAATACCAGGACAGCTTGCGGAGACAGACGTGGAGGTGGAGCCCATGGCAGAGCTCTCCGGCGTCTACCGCTATGTGGGAGCCGGCGGCACCGTGAAGCGCCCGACAAAAGAAGGCCCGGCCATGATTTTTAACAACATCAAGGGACATCCCGGCGCCCGCGTCGCCATCGGCGTCCTGGCAAGCAGAAAGCGGGTGGCAAAGCTTTTGGACTGCAAGCCGGAAGACCTCGGGAAAAAGCTGTACCGCAGTGTGGCAAACCCGATCCCGCCGGTATTAAAAGAAGGCGCAGGGCTCTGCCAGCAGGTCGTCCACCGCGCCACGGATCCCGACTTTGATTTAAACAAGCTGGTTCCAGCGCCTACCAACACGCCGGACGACGCCGGCCCCTACATCACCCTGGGCATGTGCTACGCGACCCACCCGGAGACCGGCGCCCACGACGTGACGATCCACCGCCTCTGCATCCAGGGAAAGGACGAGCTTTCCATCTTCTTCACGCCGGGTGCAAGGCACATCGGCGCCATGGCGGAGCGGGCCGAGGCCCTCGGAAAGACGCTCCCGATTTCCATCAGTATCGGCGTCGATCCGGCCATCGAGATCGGCTCCTGCTTCGAGCCGCCGACCACGCCCCTCGGCTATGACGAGCTTTCCGTGGCAGGCGCCCTGCGCGGGGAACCGGTGGAACTCTGCAAATGCCTGACGATTGACGAAATGGCCATCGCCAACGCTGAGTACGTGATCGAGGGCGAAGTTATCCCCGGCGTCCGCGTCGTGGAGGACAAAAACAGCCACACCGGCTATGCCATGCCGGAATTCCCCGGCTACACCGGCCCGGCCTGCGACCAGTGCTGGCTCATCAAGGTCAAAGCCGTGACACACCGGGAGAACCCGATCATGCAGACCTGCATCGGGCCGAGCGAAGAGCACGTCTCCATGGCCGGTATCCCGACGGAGGCCAGCATCTACGGGATGGTAGAAAAAGCCATGCCGGGACGTCTTCAGAACGTGTACTGCTGCTCGGCAGGCGGAGGAAAATACATGGCCGTCCTCCAGTTTAAGAAAAACGTCGCCAGCGACGAGGGACGCCAGAGGCAGGCGGCGCTTTTGGCCTTTTCTGCTTTCAGCGAGTTAAAAAACATCTTCCTGGTGGACGAGGATGTGGACTGCTTTGACATGAACGACGTGCTGTGGGCCATGAACACCAGATTCCAGGGCGATGTGGACATCGTGACAATCCCCGGCGTCCGCTGTCATCCTCTGGATCCGTCCAGCGACCCGGCGTTTTCCCCCAGCATCCGCGACCATGGAATCGCCTGTAAGACGATCTTCGACTGCACCGTGCCCTTTGAATTAAAAGACAGGTTCGTCCGCGCCAGGTTCCTGGAGCTGGATCCGAACCATTGGCTCAAGGAGAATTAAAATATGAAGAAACGCATTCTGGTGGCTTCCACAGGCGCCAGCGGCCAGCCGCTTCTCATCAAGTGCCTGGAAATCATAAGAGAACAGCCGGAGTTTGAGTCCTGGCTCATCATGAGTGACGGGGCGAAGCTCACCCTGGCCCAGGAGACGGACATCCCCCTCGCCGAGGCGGAAGCCATGGCCGACCATGTGCTCACCCCGGATGAGATCGGCGCCGCTCCGGCCAGCGGTTCTTTTAAAATGGAAGGGATGTTAATCGTCCCGTGCAGCATGAAAACGGCGGCGGGAATCGCAGCCGGATACGTGGGAAACCTGATTTTAAGGGCCGCCGACGTGACAATCAAGGAGCAGAGAACACTGGTTTTAGCCGCCAGGGAGACGCCTCTAAGTCCGATTCACCTTCGGAATTTAAAGGAGCTTTCCGGTATTCCAGGCGTCCGCATCATCCCGCCGATGATGACGTTTTATCATAAACCGAAGACCATTGATGAGATGACGTATCATATTGCGGCGCGGCTTCTGGAACCGTTCGGAATCGAAGCAAAGGAGTATCGGAGATGGAATGGGATTTTGTAGGAAGAAAAGAACTGTCGTTTTCCTGGCTTGAGGTGCGGGCCGGCTTCGTCGGAAAAGATGTTTTGGCCTGCATTGAAGGCGGTGAGGCGCCCCATATCGGCTGCGCCGTCCTGGCAGTCCCGAGGCTGTCCTTAACCGGAGACGGCTCCATGAGCGCCACGTCCTCGGTCTTAAATTTAACGGGACACAAGGACGAGGCGCTCTGCCGCACATTTGCAGAAACCATAAGTAAGACGCTTGGCGTCACCGCAGTCTGCACCGGCGGCTTTCATATGGACGGGATTCTCCCGGAACAGATCAAAGAAGTGGCCGGGGCCTTAAACGGGCTCGCCAAAGAAGCGGCATTATGCCTGGCTCTTTATCGGAAAAAAGAAGAAATCTGATCCAGCCGTTCTTGCGTCTGGGGATCCTTATCCATCTGTACCGCAAGGATTGTGGAAAGCACCGTCACAAGCGAGACGGCAACCGTCATGGAATTGTAGTACACGAGGCTGGAAGTCTGGCACAGCAGGAGCTTTTCCGCGTAAGGCGCCACCGGCGAGGTCAGCTTGTCGGTGATGCAGATCGTATGGCTCCCAAGGCTTTTCGCACATTTTGCCACGTCGATGGCAAATTCCTTATAGTTCGGGAAGGAAAAGATGATGAAGGCATCCTCGGGGCCTGCTGACGCGAGCAGGTAGGGAAGAAGCGTCAGATTGTCGAAAGGAAGAATCTGTGCGTCCAGGCAGAGAAAATTAAGCCGCACCAGCAGCATTTCCGCGATGGCATGGTTTAAGCCCGTGCCTGCAATATAGATTTTCCTGGCATTTTTCAAAATCTGGGCTGCCTCCGTGAGCGTTTCGGCGGAAAGCTCGTCGTAGGTGGCAGACATCAGGGCAAACTCATTTTCAATGGCCTGGCGGATGATATCGGAGGCAGGCGCTTCCCGGAAATTCTGAATTTCAGCCTTGACGATCCGTTTTGGAATAATCATGGTCTGCACATAGTTCTGAAGCTCTTTCTTAAATGCCCCATAGCTCTCATAACCAAGTTTCTTGACAAAGCGGATGACCGTTACGGTGGTGACATCCGCTTTTTTGCTGACTTCATCGAGGCGGAGAAAGCAGACTGTCTCAATTTCACCGAGAATCAGATCGGCAATCCGCTTCTGTACGGGGCTTAACGTCTGGTAGGACTGACGGATCAGCTCTGCCGGGTTTTTTGTGATATTTTCTAAATATGCCATATTGGATCCCACACTTTCTTCTTTGCTGTCGGTCAGAAAAATTATATCAGATTTCCCGGCAGATTCCAATAAAACAGAAGAATTTTGCATGCGCCGGTTTCCCTTGCCCTGCCTTCGCTGAAATGCTAGAATATGGGTACGGAGGTATGACAATGGAAGTAAAGGAACTGAACACGGACAGGATTGAGGAAATCAAAGAGGCCATGACGGCGATTTTTTCCGTGGAACCATGGAATGATGTCTGGAACCCCGAACAGCTCCATGTCTATGTCCTGGAAATCATCGGAAACAGGAACTCCCTGTCCTTCGGGCTTTATGAGGGCGGCCGCCTGATCGGGATTTCCCTGGGGCGCATCAAACACTGGTGCGAAGGGACGGAATACTGGATTGACGAATTCGGCATTTTGCCCAAATGGCAGGGCCAGGGAGCCGGCAGCCGCTTTCTGGCTGAAATAGAGGCCCGATTGGCGGAGTCCGGCATCACCGGAGTGGTGCTGCTCACAGAGAGAACCGTGCCGGCATTCTTCTTTTACGAGAAAAACGGTTTTAAGGCTGTCGATGAGCAGGTGTTTTTCGCAAAGAAAATCGGAAAATAACCGTGTCTGAAACTTGGCAATCCGATTGAAAAGGCGGAAAGAATGTGTTAGAATGTCAGCGATATCAAAAGGAAACGCGTTCATCCGCGTTCCCCTGACTGAAAGAATAAGGTACGAGGAGGAAGCAAAAATGAAAAAGACATCTCTTGTCATCATGGCAGCCGGGATCGGAAGCCGTTTTGGGGGCGGCATCAAGCAGCTGGAACCGGTTGGGCCTAACGGAGAGATTATCATGGATTATTCCATCCATGATGCCCTGGAGGCCGGCTTTGACAAAATTGTATTTATTATCCGCAAGGATCTGGAAAAAGATTTTAAGGAAATTATCGGAAACCGCATCGAAAAAATCGCACCTGTGGAGTATGCCTTCCAGGAAATCGACGACCTGCCGGAAGGCTTTTCGGTGCCGGAGGGGAGAAAAAAGCCGTGGGGAACAGGCCAGGCCGTACTGGCTGCAAGAGACGTGATCCACGAGCCGTTCCTTGTCATCAACGCCGATGATTACTACGGAAAAGAGGGCTTCAAAAAGATCCATGAGTACATGGTAACAGAAATGAAAGAGGACGGGGACGTCTATGATATGTGCATGGCCGGCTTCATCCTTTCCAATACTTTAAGTGAAAACGGCGGAGTGACCCGCGGCGTCTGCTCCGTGGACGAGAACGGCACCTTGAAGACCGTAACCGAAACCTACAATATTTACATGGATCAGGACGGCATGCATGCAAGCGACAACGACGGAAACCCGGTGTCCGTAGAGGCCGGACAGCACGTCTCCATGAACATGTTCGGACTTCCGGCAAGCTTTTTAAAGGAGCTGGAGCAGGGCTTCCCGGAATTCTTAAAGAACATAAAGGACGGTGACATCAAGGCCGAGTACCTGCTTCCGTCGATCATCGACAAGTGCATCCGGGAAAAGAAAGCAGCCGTAAAGGTGCTGGAAACCAGGGACAAATGGTTTGGCGTGACCTATAAAGAAGACAAGCCGGCTGTGGTTGGTTCCATCCGGAAGCTGGTGGAAGACGGCGTTTATCCGGAGAAGCTGTTCTCCTAAGGAAAGGAAGGCGGCCATGAAAATTACATGCCTTGTGGAAAATACATGCGGCCGCGAGGGGCTTGGCTGTGAGCACGGCCTGAGCTTTTTCGTGGAGACAGAAGGGAAAAAGCTCTTGTTTGACATGGGAGCCGGCCCGCTGTTCCATGAAAATGCCGAAAAGCTCGGCATTGACCTGTGCCAGGCGGACATGGCGTTTCTGTCCCATGGCCACGTGGATCACGGCGGCGGCCTGGAGGAATTTCTGCGGGTCAATTCCCATGCGCCCGTCTATGTGAGGGAAGAGGCCTTCGGCGGATATTATTCAGAAAAAGACGACGGCTTCCATGACATCGGGTTAAAAAAAGAGCTTTGCGACCATCCTCAGATCCGCCGTGTAAAAGAGGCGGCATTTGAGCCGGAGGCCGGGTTCCTTCTGTTTTCCGGCGTCAGCGGAACGCGCATGTTCCCGGAGTCCAACCGGAATCTGAAGGAAAAATCCGGGGAAGCGTACCTTCCCGACCGGTTTCTCCATGAACAGAACCTTGTGGTATCGGAGAATGGAAAGGCCGTCCTGTTTGCCGGCTGTGCCCACAGCGGGATTTTGAATATTCTCGACAGGTGCACAGAGCTTTTAGGGCGGGCGCCGGACGCTGTGATCGGCGGCTTCCATTTAAACAGCCCGACCGTGGGAGCCGTGAGCCGGGATTATGTAAACAGCCTGGCAGCCGAGCTTTTAAAATACGGAAGCGAGTTTTATACCTGCCATTGTACAGGCGAGCAGGCGCTCCGGATGCTGAAAGAAAGCATGGACGGAAAAATCCATGGGATCCGCACCGGCGAAAGCCTGAATATTTAATAAAGAGGACAGAGTCTTCCCGTTCCTTTTTGGCATATGATGGTTTTGTAGATCATATGTGGAGAGGAACGGGAAATTTTTATGCAGAGAATTTACAGAGGGTATCCTCAGAATCCCGGAATGTATGGAGCGGCAGGCACGTATCCGTATTACGGCTGGTACCCGGCTGCGGCCGGAGTGCCGTACTGCGGGGAAGCTGTTTCCGGGACATCCATAGAGATGCCGGCGCAGGAAACATACGCCGCGCAGACGCCGCCGGTACAGGAGCTCATCCAGCCGGAGCTGGTTTCACAGGAACAGCCGGCAGCCCAGGCGGTACAGGAAGCGCCGCCTGCTGTACAGGAAGAGGCCGTCCGGCCGCAGCTTCAGCCAGAGCAGCCGGCGGACGGGGAAATGCAGCCGGAAGCTGCCGCCCAATGCGTGACACCGTACCAGGCACCGGAGCCAGAGATGGCTGCCGAGGACAGGGCCGGCCAGCGCCAGCCCATGAATGTTTCGGCTGCTGAACAGCCGGGGCAGCCGCAGCCCATTCCCCTGAGCCAGCCCATGGCACAGCCAAACGCCAATCAGCAGCCGTGCGGCCAACCGGCGCCTGCGTCCATGAACCAGCCCGGCCAGCCGATGCCGCCGCCTGCGTCCATGAACCAGCCCGGCCAGCCGGTGCCGTCGCCTGTGCCCATGAACCAGACCGGCCAGCCGTCGCCTGCGCCCATGAACCAGCCCGGCCAGCCGATGCCGCCGCCTGCGTCCATGAACCAGCCCGGCCAGCCGGTGCCGTCGCCTGTGCCCATGAACCAGACCGGCCAGCCGTCGCCTGCGCCCATGAACCAGACCGGCCAGCCGATGCCGCCGCCTGCGTCCATGAACCAGCCGTGCGGCCAACCGGCGCCATCACCTGCGGCCATGAACCAGCCCACCCAACCGGCACCGCCGCCCCGTCCGCCGATGCCGCCCGTCCAGGGCGCCGCGCCGCAGCCCGCCCAAACGCCGCGCCAGTCATCCGCCGCGGGCCGTCAGCCCGGCCAAATGGCGCCGCCCGGCCAACCGGCGCCAGCACCGATGTCCCCGCCGGACGTCCGGATGCCGATGCCGGAGGAACCGCCTGCGCCATGCCAGACGGCCCAGTCCCTTCCGGAGGAATCTGTCATGGAAGAAACCACCGCGGCTCCGAACTTCCAGGAAGAAGAATCCTATGACATCACCGGCGTAAACCTGGAACTGCTCTCCGGTCAGGGACTGGTTCAGACAGCCCAGGATGTCGAAACACCACAGCCCTATATGCTGTACCGCCGCGAAGATCAGGCGGCTGCCGTCCCGGTTCAGAACACAGTCAGTCAGGAGCTGGAATACTTCAAGGGGCTGTACCCGGCCTCGGTGAGAAGGCGCCAGACTCTCGTGGATGAAGCCTGCGACGCCATGGAATACGACAGAAGCCCCATGTACGACGAATATCCCGACCGGGTATGCGTCATGAGCATGTGCGACGGTGTCTGCCGGACAGCATCCGAAAACGGGCTCCCGGAGGAGCGAGACATGATGCAGGTACTCCTCGTAAACGAAATCAGCCGCCGCCGTCTCCGGAGGGAACACGGCTGAAAGCGTTTCCCTAAAAGAAAAATTAAGGAAATCCTAAGAAGATTAAGTTGCAGCTTTTGCGGCAAACATATACAATAAAAAAGATATCAGGGTCAAAAGGCATTCCGGCCCTTTGGCCCTGGTACCGGATTGCTGTGTGCCCGGCACTCTTGCAGTCCTGAAAAATAAAATCAGATACATAAGAGGGATTTCAGATATATGGGAAAAGCGATAAAAAAAGCAGGGATCCTGCTTCTTATTTTTCTAATCGCCGCTGCGGCCTACTTTTTCTGGCCCATGCGCGGCGGCAGTGAAGAAAACATGACGTATGCGGCGAGACAGGACGCCGTCCTTCCGGTCGTCTACCCGAGGATGGGGGAACGGGAGATGGCGCCGCTGCTCGGCCGCAGGGAAGAACTGGCTGCCACGGCCGGACGCGGCAGCCTTCTTGTGCTGCCTGACGACAGGAAGCTGCCGGTGCGGATTGCCTATGCCGGCGAAATATCCGGCCTGCGCTATGAAATCCGCAGCATGGACGGCGAAAACCTGATCGAACGGACCGAGCTCTCCGGGTGGGCGGCAGGCGAAGAAGAAATCAACGTGACGCTTCCGATCCAGAACCTTTTGGAGGACGGCACGGAATACCGGCTTGGCCTCTGCGCCGAATTATCCGACGGAAGCGCCGCATGGTACTACGCCAGGATTAAAAAAGGAGACAGGGCCCGCGCTGACGAAATGATTTCCCTTGCCGCGGAATTTTCAAGGAAGACCTTGAATTACGAAGAAGCCCAGGATTTAACCATGTACATGGAAACGTCCCCGGAAGCAGACAACAGCACCTTCGGGAACGTGACCTTAAAATGCAGCTTTTCGCAGATCACATGGGGAAACCTGGACGTGGAGCGTGTCGGTGAGCCGTCCGTGACATTAAAAGAGATTTATGGAAACATGTGCATCGTCCAGGTGGACTCTCTGCTCAGGCGCCAGACAGAAAGCCGTGAGGAACTCTATTCCGTCACAGAAACCTTCACGATGAAATGGTCCTCCCAGCGCATCTATATGATGGATTACCAGAGAAAAGCGGACGAGCTGTTCACGGGAAGCAGCAGCCTCTTCTCCGGGAAGCGGATTACGCTTGGAATCAGCAGCGGCAGCCGCGTCTCTGCCGAAAAAAGCCCGTCGGGGCGCTACACGGCCTTTACCGCCGGCGGGGAGCTCTGGTGCTATGACAGCACGGACAACGTGAACACCCGCATCTTTTCCTATGGAAACGCGGCCGAAGACGATCCGCGAAAGAGCGGGAAAAACCATGAAATCAAAATCCTCACGGTTCAGGACGACGGCCAGTTGGATTTCCTCGTGCACGGATATATGAGCCTTGGCCGTCACGAAGGCTTCACAGGAGCCGCCCTCTACCATTACGATGCCGAATCCGGCGAAGCCGTGGAGCAGCTTTTCTTCCCGGCATCGGAAAGCGCAGAAATGCTGGCAGAGGATGTGGAAACCCTAGCCCACAAAGGCGCCAACGGATTTTTCTATTTTTACATGGACGGCACGGTCTACGGCGTGGATCTTGTGAGCCATGAATACGTCGCTGTGGCCTCTGGCCTGACGGAAGACAGCTTTGCCGTCAGTGCCGATCAGTCCAGAATTGCATGGCAGGAAGGCGGGACGCTCTACGATGCCCGCGCCCTCTCCGTGATGGATTTAAACACCGGGGAACGGACGCAGATCGGAGGAGGCTCCAGCATCTGCCGGATCCTGGGCTTTGTCGGAAGCGACTGCATCTACGGGACAGGGGAGCCGGGAAACTATATCATGTCCAACGGCAGGATCATGGGACTGTTCCTCAATTCTCTGGATATTCTTGACAGGAACATGGAAACGGCCATGCATTATGAAAAAGCCGGCAGCTATATCCGGAACGCCCGGGCGGACGAGAGCCGCATCCACATTCAGCTTACGAGGGAGCCGGAGCTGGGATTCTATGCGCCTGTGACAGAGGACACGCTGGTCTGCAACTCGGACACGGCATCCGGCGCCGAAAGCCTGGTCGGCTGGTACGCATCGACAGACAAGGAGCGGGTATATTTTATCCAGCTTTCCTCAGACGTCCCGGCGGGAAAGGCCTTTGCCGGCAGGGAGGCGGATATCATGGCATCGGAGAGGACAGACGTCCTGCGCCTGCCAGCAGGAAATGCAGACGTTCATGACCGGTTTTACGCATATGCCCAGGGGGGCTTCCTCGGGTCTTACGAAAAATTTTCCGCCGCTGCGGCGGCCGCCTACGAGCGGATGGGGTTTGTGGCAGGAGAAGACGGCCGGATCCTCTGGAGCCGCGGCGACAAATCCTCTGCCCATACGATCCGGAACGGCGCGGCGGCAGCAGAGCGGCTTCTCCGGACGGCAGAGGCGAATGCAGGAAAATGGTATCTTGAAGATGGAAGCCTTCTTTTGGAGGCTGACGGCTGTACGCTGGATCAGATCCTCTATTTTGTGGATATGGATATCCCCGTCCTGGCATACACGGGAGAGGGGCGTTCCGTCGTTTTGACGGCTTACGATCAGAGCCATGTTACATTTTACGACCCGATTTCAGGGAACACGGAGCGTATGGAAACGAGCCAGGCAGACGCTTATTTTTCCGGGCTGGGGAATGACTATGTCTGCCGGATCCCAGCCGAATAGCGGAAAATAGGCACTTTGTTTTTTCTGCTGTCAAACTATCATGTCAGCAAAGTAAAGCTTTTCTATACAGCGGTGCATATTCAAAATGCCCGAAAAGCTGACGGACTGGAAATGGGAAATTGTATAAATTCACAAGTACAATTAAATTTTTTCTTGCTTTGATGATGAAACTGTGTTATCATAGTGGAAAGCTCAATCGGAAATTGTAGGAAAAGACGGATTCTGCGCGATGAAAAAATGGCTTCCGGAACTTCCTATAATTGTGATTATGTCATGATGCATCTGGTCTGTGGCCATGCAAATAAAATTATGAGGTGAGAGAGTATGACGAAAAAACTTAGGCACATCTTAGCACCTGTTCTGGCGCTGTCTATGGCTGCCAGCCTGTTAGCAGGCTGTGGTTCCAGCGATAGCGGCACATCAACGGCTGAGACGACCCAGGGAAGTGCGACGACGGAAACGACGGCATCTTCCGGCGGCGAGACGTCCGGAGGAGCAACTGCTTCCGCAAAAGACACACTGATTCTCGCAACTGCAAACGAAACCCCCAGTCTTACCACAAACCTGCACAACGCAGTAGCCGGTGACTACATCAACGGTATGACGCACAACGGTCTTTTCAAGACAAACGAGAACCTTGAGCCGGTTCCGGATCTTGTTGAGAGCTACGAGACCGAGAGCGATACCGAGTGGATCTTCCACCTGAAACAGGGCGTTAAGTTCCACAACGGCGACGAGATGGTTGCCGAGGACGTTAAGGCGTCCCTGGAACTCTGTAAAGAATCTCCTGAGGTTGCTCAGTACGGCAAATCCACAGGAACCATCGAAGTTGTTGATGATTACACCATTAAGATCACAACAGACGGCCCGCAGTCCGGCCTTTTAAGCGACCTCTGCCACCATGGTAACTTCATCCTTCCGGCAGACCTGATCGCAAGCGGCCATGACTTCAACAAAGAGCCCATCGGTACCGGCCCATACAAGCTGGTTGCATGGAACAAGGGCGAGAGCATTGAGCTTGAAGCATTCGAGGATTACTTTGACGGCGCTGCTCCGATCAAACATGTAACCTGGAAGATCATTCCGGAAGGCTCCTCCCGTACAATGGCTCTGGAAGCCGGTGAAGTTGACGTGATTATCGAGGTTGAGACCACAGACGTTTCCCGTCTTCAGGACAACCCGGATGTAACAGTATTCAGCGAGGCTGGTACTTCCCACAACTTCATGATGATCAACAACGAGATCGCTCCGTTTAACAACATCAACTTCCGTAAGGCTATTGCTTCTGCAATCGATAAGAACGCCATCATCCAGGTTGCATTAAACGGCGACGGCAGCCCGGTTGACGCAATGGTTCCGGACTGCTTCCCGGGAACAACCGCAGAAGGCGCTCCGACTTACGATGTTGAGCAGGCTAAGGCTTACCTTGCTGAGTCCGGTCTGGATCCGGCACAGTGCGGCTTCACCCTGATCTGCTCTGATGATACCAAGCTCCGTGCAGGACAGGTTATCCAGAGCAACTTAAAAGACAACCTTGGCATTGAGATTCAGCTTGAGTCCATGGACCTTGCTACATACCTCGATGTAACGGCTACTGGTGACTACCAGGCAGCTATCGGCGGATATACCTCCAGCAACCTTCTTGCTTATGCACTGGGCGTATATCACTCCAGCTCCATCAACGCGTCCAACAAGACTCGTACCAACATTCCGGAGATCGACGCCCTGATTGATTCCATTCAGTCTACCATCGACCCGACCGAGAACGAGGCTATTGTTACTGAATTCTGCAAGGCTATCAATGATAACTGCCCGCAGGTTCCGCTTTACATGAAGAACAATACGCGTGCATACAACTCCAAACTCCAGGGCTTCAACCTGAGCGCAGGCGGCGAGACCTACTACGAGGAGTTCTACTGGGCTGAGTAATCGGCTGACCGATTTTAAATAATCTGGAAACATGATGAGCGGGGAACTGCCCCCTGGCGGGTAGTTCCCTTGCTTTGGAATTACGAGGAAAGGAGAGGAACGTGCGGTATGATTAAATTCATTGTTAAACGTCTCCTGGCATTGATACCAGTTCTGATTGGCGTTACGCTGCTGGTATATTTCATCCTGGATCTGGCTCCCGGCGATCCCGCAAAGACGATCTTAGGCGAGCAGGCACGTCCCGAAGATATTGCAGCTCTCCGTGAAGAGATGGGACTTGACGATCCGTTCTTTGTACGGTACGGCCGTTACATGTGGGATCTGGTTCATGGCGATTTTGGAACTTCTTATAAGACGCGTGATCCGGTTTCCGAGGAAATCCTGGCACGTTTCCCGAATACGATTAAATTAACTCTGACCTCTACGGTCGTTGCTATTCTTTTAGCTCTTCCTTTAGGAATCATAGCTGCCATAAAACAAAATACGCTGTTTGACGGAATCAGTATGTTTATATCGCTAATCGGTATATCCATGCCCGTCTTCTGGATGGGCCTCTTATTGATCCTTCTGTTCTCCGTAAAACTTGGATGGTTCCCTGTTTCAGGCGCGGATCAAGGCATCAAGAGCTTAGTCTTGCCCTCGTTTGCGCTGGGCTTCATGCATATGGCGTCCATCGCCCGTACGACACGAAGCTCCATGCTTGAGACAATCCGTCAGGACTACATCCGTACCGTCCGTGCAAAGGGTCTTCCGGAGGGCGAAGTTATCACACAGCACGCTCTGAGAAATGCATTGATTCCGACGACAACTGTTATCGGTCTTCAGATCGGCGGTATGTTAGGCGGTTCCGTTCTTACGGAAAGCGTTTTCGCATGGCCGGGAATTGGCCGTTACATGATCCAGTCTATCCAGGGACGTGATATCCCGTCGGTTATGGGCTGCGTCATCCTTCTGGCCATCAGCTTCGCGCTGGTCAACCTGCTTGTCGACCTGGTTTACGGCTTCATTGACCCGCGTATCAAAGCGCAGTACAAATAAGAGAGGGGGATAAAGAATGAGCAACGCTTCTGCAAATGTTGAAAACGGGCAGGTGGCTATCAAGAAAAAAAGCCAGGTTGCCGATGTGTGGAGACGTTTGTGCCGGAATAAGACAGCTGTACTCGGTCTTGTGATCGTATGTCTTCTGGTTTTGACGGCCATCTTTTCTCCGATTGTTTTTGACTATGACACACAGGTGACGAAAGCAGACTACGGCAATACGCTTCAGGCTCCGTCTGCTGCACATCCGTTCGGAACCGACGAGATGGGCCGTGACATTCTGATCCGTGTTATGTATGGAACCTCGATCTCCCTGTCCATCGGTGTCGTTACGGTTATCGTAGCCCTTGCCATCGGACTGGTGCTTGGTTCTGCTGCCGGTTATTTCGGCGGAAAAGTTGATATGGTTATCATGCGTATCATGGATGTTTTCCTTGCAATCCCCGGTACGCTGCTTGCAATCTGTATTGTAGCCTCCCTGGGAAACTCGATCCCGAACCTGGTTATTGCCCAGGCGGTTTCGGCTATCCCGACGTTCTCCCGAGTCGTCCGCGGCGCCGTCATGACGGTTCGTGACGCGGAGTACATTGAGGCGGCAAGAGCCGTTGGAGCCAAGGACGCAACCATCATCTTCCGTGATGTGCTTCCGAACAGCCTTGCTCCGATCATCGTTCAGACGACACTTCAGGTGGCTTCCGTAATCCTTTCGATTGCCGGCCTTTCCTTCATCGGTCTTGGTATTCCGGCGCCGACACCGGAGTGGGGCGCAATGCTGTCCGCTGCACGTGCGTACATCCGCGATTACAGCTACATGTGTCTGTTCCCGGGACTTGCAATCATGGTTACGATTCTCTCGCTCAACCTGTTGGGTGATGGACTGAGGGACGCACTTGACCCGAGACTGCGTTAAAGGGGGTAGAGAGATGAGCGAAACTGTAAAAAAAGAAGCTATGGAAAATAAGAATGCATCCGGAAAGGATCTGACCGCGGAGATCAAAAATCTCGTGGTTGAATTCCGGACGGATTACGGTACTGTTCAGGCATTAAACGGCCTGGAACTGGAAATTGAAAGAGGTAAAACCCTCGGCCTGGTAGGTGAGACCGGCGCCGGAAAAACGACGACGGGCCTCTCCCTTTTAAAGCTGATCCCGACTCCTCCGGGAGTAATCGTTGACGGCAGCATCAAGCTGGACGGACAGGATATCCTGGCCATGAGCGAGAAAGAGCTGCGCGACATCCGAGGCAAAAAGGTTGCCATGATCTTCCAGGATCCCATGACCTCCCTTGACCCGGTTATGACCGTAGAGGATCAGATCGCAGAGGTTATCCGCCTCCATGAGGAAGGAAGCCATCAGGATATTTTAAAGCGTGCCCGCGACATGTTGGAGTTAGTAGGTATCCCGGGAAGCCGTGGAGCCGAGTATCCCCATCAGTTCTCCGGCGGTATGAAACAGCGAGTTGTTATCGCTATGGCTCTTGCCTGCAACCCGGAGCTTCTGATTGCCGACGAGCCGACAACCGCCCTGGACGTTACGATTCAGGCACAGGTTCTTGATATGATGAAGAACCTCCGTGACAAGTACAACACCTCGATGTTAATGATTACCCATGACCTTGGAATCGTTGCCGAGATCTGTGATAAAGTTTCCGTCATTTATGCCGGCCATGTTATCGAGCATGGTACGTTAAATGATATTTTCAAGAATACCCGTCATCCGTACACCGAGGGTCTGTTCAACTCCCTGCCGGATTTAAAGAACCGCCAGGCTGAGTTAAAGCCGATCAAGGGCCTTATGCCTGACCCAAGCAACCTGCCGAAGGGCTGTGCTTTCTGCCCGCGGTGCGACTATGCGATGGAGATCTGCAAGACCCAGAAGCCGGGACGTGTATATCGCAACGATACCCATTACGTCGAATGTCACCTGTATAACAAAGACAATATTCAGGAAGGGAAGGTGAACAGACGATGAGTACACAGCCGTTGCTTGATGTCCGGAATTTAAGGAAATATTTCAAAACCCCGAAGGGGATGCTGCATGCCGTTGACGACGTTACGTTTACCATCGAAAAGGGCAAGACTCTTGGCGTGGTAGGTGAGTCCGGCTGCGGTAAATCTACGACAGGCCGTGCAATCCTCAGACTTTTGGAGCCTACCTCCGGTGAAGTTTTCTTTGAGGGCCAGGATGTGACAAAGCTGTCCAAGGAAGAGATGCGGAAGAAACGTACCGACATGCAGATCATCTTCCAGGATCCTTTCTCCAGCTTGAACCCGCGTAAAACGATCAGTGAGATCATCGCTTATCCGCTTCAGATCAACAAGATCATCACGGATAAGAACAAACAGTTAGACAGAGTACGTGAGCTGATGGAGACCGTAGGTCTTGCAGAGCGCTTGATCAACACGTATCCGCACGAGCTGGACGGCGGCCGCCGCCAGAGAATCGGTATCGCCCGTGCACTGGCTCTGAACCCGAAGTTCATCGTCTGCGATGAGCCGGTATCGGCCCTGGACGTATCCATTCAGGCACAGATTCTGAACCTGATGAAAGAACTTCAGAAGAAGATGGGTCTGACCTACATGTTCATCACCCATGACCTTTCTGTTGTAAACCACTTCTCTGATGACATTGCCGTTATGTACCTCGGCAAGCTGATTGAGAAGGCGCCGTCGGAAGAGCTGTTTGCTCACCCGACCCATCCGTACACACAGGCGCTTCTGTCCGCTATCCCGATCCCGGATCCGGATGCACAGGTTAAGCGTATCCTGTTAAAGGGCGAGATCACATCCCCGATTGAGCCGCCGGCTGCCTGCCGGTTCGCAAACCGCTGCCCGCATGCGACAGACCGCTGCCGCAACGGCGAGCCGCAGTTAAAGGAAATCAGCCCGGGACATTTCGTCTCCTGTTTCCTTACGGATTGATTATTATGATACAAGAAAAGCCGAAGCTGAAATTGATGCAGCTTCGGCTTTTTTGCTGCACAAGCCCGGCAAGCGGCATCATGCCTGCATGAAATGCCATTTGCCGGGCGTAAGAACATGGAGCACGATAGTGCGGAAGGTTCGTGTGCGATGATAATCACAACTATGAGAAGGGAAAATACCCCTGAAATACAGCGTCTGCGGAGGCGGCGGAAAATCTTTACTTTACAAATTTCCAATGTATGCTATAATTTATAAGTCGAAGTTTATAAATGAATTGGATGGAAAGAGCCTGCGGCGGAGAGATTTCGGTGCAGCGCGGTCAAATATAGAGGTGGGAAATGGAACAGTATATTATCAAGGGCGGCAATCCGCTTGTCGGTGAAGTTACCATAAGCGGCGCAAAAAATGCGGCTCTGGGGATTCTGGCGGCTGCTATCATGACGGATGAGGACGTTGTGGTGGAGAACCTGCCGGATGTCAGCGATATCAATGCGATGCTGGACGCGATCCGGGATCTCGGTGCTGAGGTTGAGCACCTGGACCGGCACACGGTTCGGATCAACGCGGGAAATATCCACGTGGTGACGGTGGAAGACGAACATATGCGGAAAATCCGCGCGTCCTATTATTTCATCGGCGCGCTCCTTGGAAAATATAAAAGTGCGGAAGTGCCGCTTCCCGGCGGCTGTGATATTGGGAGCCGGCCCATCGACCAGCATTTGAAGGGGTTTCGCGCCCTTGGGGCCGATGTGACCATTTCCCGCGGCGCTGTGGTGGCCCACGCCATCGACCTGGTGGCGAGCCATATCTATCTGGATGTGGTTTCTGTCGGTGCAACCATCAATATCATGATGGCGGCAACCATGGCTGAGGGTGAGACGATTCTGGAAAACGTGGCGAAGGAGCCGCATGTAGTTGATGTGGCAAACTTCTTGAACAGCATGGGTGCCAATATCAAGGGCGCCGGTACGGACGTGATCCGTATCCGCGGCGTGAGAAGCCTGCATGGGACGGATTATTCCATTATCCCGGATCAGATTGAGGCCGGGACGTTTATGTGTGCGGCGGCAGCGACCCGCGGGGACATCACGGTGAAAAACGTGATTCCGAAGCACCTGGAGGCGATTTCCGCAAAGCTGGCGGAGATGGGCTGTGAAGTGGTGGAGTTTGACGAGGAAGTGCGCGTTGTCGGCAAGCCGAGACAGCGCCATATGAATTTTAAGACGCTTCCGTATCCCGGATTTCCGACGGATATGCAGCCGCAGATGACGGTTGCATTGGCGTTGGCCGACGGAACGAGCGTCGTGACGGAGAGCGTGTTTGAGAACCGGTTTAAATATGTGGATGAGCTGTCCCGGATGGGGGCGCAGATTAAGGTCGAGGGGACGGTTGCCATTGTGGACGGCGTTGCCTGTCTGACAGGCGCCCAGGTGGTAGCGCCGGATCTGCGTGCCGGTGCTGCGCTGGTGATTGCAGGGCTTGCGGCCGACGGCTATACGACGGTGGAGGACATTGAGTACATTGAGCGCGGCTATGAATGCTTTGACGAGAAGCTGCGGAGCCTTGGGGCTGTGATTGAATGTGTGGATTCGGAGAAAGAGGCGCAGAAGTTTAAGCTGCGGGTCGGCTAAGCGAGGCGTTTGGGCGTATCTGGCGGCGCGGTGCGGGGCTGTTGTGGCGGTCGCCGGTCCGGAGCGTGATGCGGTTTCCGGCGCGGCGCGGGACTGTTTTTCGCTGCGGTCTCCGGCCGAAATCAAATGATAAATTTTATGGTTGACTTTTGGGACAGAATCGTATAAGATACTGTCTGTACAAAACAGAATAGAAAGTTCGCAATATCCCTTATTCAGAGTGATGGAGATACATAGGATCTGTGAAGTCACGGCAACCCCTGTTAATCGCGGATGCGAGAGGGCAGGAAGGTGCCAGCCTGAGCGAGAAATCGAGCAATAAGAGGATTTGATAACGTGTTATTGTCAAGTCCGCTTATTTTGAAAGCGGGCTTTTTCTTTGTCCCGAAGGGCGCGGGCGTTTGAAAAGCCGCCCTTGGGATAAACCTGAAAGGAGAAAAAATGGAGAGACATTTGTTTACTTCCGAGTCCGTAACAGAAGGACATCCGGATAAAATGTGTGATGCGATTTCCGATGCGATCTTGGATGCGCTGATGGAAAAGGATCCGATGAGCCGCGTGGCCTGCGAGACATGCGCGACGACGGGGCTTGTGATGGTGATGGGTGAGATCACCACGAACGCTTATGTGGATATTCAGAAGATCGTGCGGGAGACGGTACGGGAAATTGGATATGACAGGGCGAAGTATGGCTTTGACTGCGATACCTGCGGCGTGATTGTGGCCATCGACGAGCAGTCTGCGGATATTGCCATGGGCGTTGACAAGGCCCTGGAGGCGAAGGAAAATTCCATGACAGAGGATGAGTTAAACGCCATCGGCGCCGGCGACCAGGGCATGATGTTCGGCTATGCCAGCAACGAGACGGAAGAGTACATGCCTTATGCCATCTCCCTGGCTCACAAGCTGGCGAGACGGCTGACGGAAGTTCGCAAGAATAAGACGCTTCCGTATCTTCGTCCCGACGGAAAGACGCAGGTGACGGTGGAGTACGATGAGAACGGCAAGCCGTTCCGCCTTGACGCTGTCGTGCTTTCGACACAGCATGACGATTCCGTGACCCAGGAAGAGATCCATGCAGATATCAAAAAGCATGTGTTCGATGTGATTCTGCCGCAGGAGATGGTGGATGCGGATACGAAGTTTTTCATCAATCCGACGGGACGCTTCGTGATCGGCGGCCCACACGGGGACAGCGGGCTGACAGGAAGAAAGATTATTGTTGACACTTACGGCGGCTATGCGCGCCACGGCGGCGGTGCGTTCTCCGGAAAGGACTGCACAAAGGTTGACCGTTCAGCGGCGTACGCGGCCAGATACGTGGCAAAGAACATCGTGGCAGCCGGGCTGGCAGACCAGTGTGAGATCCAGCTTTCTTATGCCATCGGTGTGGCTCATCCCACGTCGGTGATGGTGGAGACTTACGGCACCGGAAAGCTTTCCAATGAGAAGCTGGTGGAGATTATCCGTGAGAATTTCGACTTAAGGCCGGCAGGCATCATCAGGATGCTGGATCTTCGCCGTCCGATTTACAAGCAGACGGCGGCATACGGCCACTTCGGAAGAACGGATGTGGATCTTCCGTGGGAGCGCCTTGACCGGGTGGAAACTTTAAAGAAATATCTGTAAAAGATACGCAGGGGCCTGATTCCAACATAGGGAATTGGGCCTTTTGTATTGAGATTTTAGAATACTTTTATACACGGGGATGGGGAGTTATGATATAATATTCACAACGTGAATATTATATCTGCGCATACCGGTTTCTGCGTTTACCGCAGAAATCCGTGCGCTAAAATCCGCCGGAGGCCCATGGCCGCGGAGCGGACATGGAATAATATTCACAACGTGAATATTATATCTGCGCATGCCGGTTTCCGCGTTTACCGCGGAAATCCGGGCGCTAAGTTCCGCCGGTGGCATGTGCGCGCGGGGCGGCAGAACAGAAAAGGAGATGGCGGCCACGTATGAAAATCAGGACAAAGCTTGTAGTGGCATTCCTCATTATCACGGTAGTACCGATTGCGCTGATTTATTTTGCAATCATGGGGCTCAACAATTATCAGAACCGTGTATTCAGCGAGACATATGGGCTGGCGGAGCAGGTTGACCTGACCGGCGGTTCTTCGATCCGTGTTTTCAGCCATCTGACCGAGTCCGTCCAGAGGGAAATCGACAGGGAGTTGGAAAAGTCCCCCGACAGCTTTTCTGACGGCGAATATCTGGAACGTCTGTCTCAGCGGCTGGAGGAAAAGTATTCGTTCCTGATTGTCAGGAAGGGCGGGGAGTATCTGTTTGGAAGCGAAGCTGCGGAAACAGAGGAGCTCCAGGACTCGCTGGATCATTATGAAAACCTCGGTGAGGAAGATGAATGGGGAAATTATCTGGATGATAATACGGAACACCTGATTAAGCAGAAGGGCTTTCTGTTTTCCGACGGCGCCGACGGCGACATCTATCTGGTGACGAATGTGGAGAAGGCTATTCCCGAGCTTCAGAACATGGTGTTTGAGATGCTGATCACAAGCGTGATGATTCTCTGTATTGCAGCCATGGTTCTTGTCACATGGGTGTACCGCTCGATGTTAAGGCCCATTGGGCGCCTCCAGGAGGCCACGAAGCAGATCCGTGACGGGAACCTGGACTTTACCCTGGACGTGGAGGACGACGATGAAATCGGGCAGCTTTGCCAGAATTTCGAGGAGATGCGGATCCGGCTCAAGGAGTCCACGGAGGAGAAAATCCAGTATGACAAGGAGAATAAGGAGTTAATCAGCAATATCTCCCACGACCTGAAAACGCCGATTACGGCGATCAAGGGCTATGTGGAGGGGATCATGGACGGCGTCGCATCTTCCCCGGAGAAGCTGGATAAATACATACGCACCATCTACAATAAGGCCAATGACATGGACAGGCTCATTGATGAGCTGACCTTTTATTCCAAGATTGACACCAATAAGATTCCGTACACGTTTTCCAAAATCAATGTGGCAGATTATTTCGGAGACTGCATTGATGAGGTTGGGCTGGAGTTAGAGGCCCGCGGCGTGGAGCTTGGATATTTTAATTATGTGGATGAGGACGTCCTGGTGATTGCCGATGCAGAGCAGATAAAGCGGGTGATTAACAACATCATCGGCAATTCCCTGAAATATATGGATAAGAAACATGGAATCATCAACATCAGGATTCTCGATGTGGGGGATTTTGTCCAGGTTGAAATTGAGGATAACGGAAAAGGCATTGCAGCAAAGGACATTCCTTATATTTTTGACCGGTTTTACAGGACAGATTCGTCGAGGAATTCCGCGAAGGGCGGCAGCGGGATCGGCCTTTCCATCGTGAAAAAGATCATTGAAGACCATGGCGGGAAAATATGGGCGACGAGTAAGGAAGGGATCGGCACGGAGATCCATTTTGTACTCAGGAAGATAAGTGCGTGAAAAGGAGAGCAGTATGAGCAAGATTTTGATTGTTGAAGATGAAGAAAGCATTGCGGAGCTGGAGAAGGATTATCTTGAACTTTCCGGTTTTGAGGTGGAAATCGAGAATGAGGGGGAGAGCGGACTGAAACGTGCCCTTAATGAGGATTTCGACCTGTTTATTTTGGATCTGATGCTTCCGGGCGTCGACGGGTTTGAAATCTGCCGGAAGATCCGGGAGAAAAAGAATACGCCGATTATCATGGTTTCGGCCAAAAAGGATGACATTGACAAGATCCGTGGCCTTGGGCTCGGTGCGGACGATTATATTACGAAGCCTTTCAGCCCGAGCGAGATGGTGGCCCGCGTGAAGGCGCATATGTCACGGTACGAGCGCCTGATTGGAAGCGGCGCGCCGGTCAATGATGTGATTGAGATCCGCGGGTTAAAGATTGACAAGACGGCAAGGCGCGTCTATGTCAACGGCGAAGAGAAGAATTTCACGACAAAGGAGTTTGATCTCCTGACATTCCTGGCGCAGAACCCCAACCATGTCTATACGAAGGAAGAGCTGTTCTCTAAAATCTGGGACATGGAGTCCATCGGGGATATTGCGACGGTTACGGTTCATATCAAGAAGATCCGGGAGAAGATTGAGATGAATACGGCGAAGCCCCAGTACATTGAAACCATATGGGGGGTCGGCTACCGCTTTAAAGTGTAAAGTGAAAAAGATATCCATGAGAATCCTTGTGCATGCAGGGGTTCTCTTATTTTTATTGCGAAATTTGTTGAAAATTTGCAGATATCGGAATATGATAGAAGAAAAATGGCATGAGGGGGAAAACACAAATGAAAAAACGCAGTTTTTTGATTCTTGCGGCCGCCTTTACTGCGGCATTTTCCATGACGGCTTACGCCGGCGAATGGCAGTCAAGTGAAAATGGATGGTGGTATGCAAAGGACGATGGAACCTGGCCGGTGTCAGCCTGGGAATGGCTGGACGGAAACGGGGATGGCGTGTCGGAGTGCTACTATTTCGATGAAAACGGATATCTGCTGACGAACGGAACGGCTCCCGACGGCTCTCAGGTGAACGGAGACGGCGCATGGGTCGTGGACGGGCAGGTTCAGACGAAGACCGTGGAACCCGGCGGCCCCGGCGGCGGAAGCGGCGAGGACTGGAGTTCGGACGATGCGTATTACGACGATAGCTGGAACTCCTGGGGTTTTTATGATCCGTGGTATTATGACCCGTACTGGTATGACAGTGATCCCTACCTGAGCGAGGGCGATAAGGCTGCTTACCACTATGCGGCCCATTACTGGAAATATCCGGACAATTATGAATTAGTGCAGCAGGTGTGGACGCAGTATGAGCGGATTGCTGCAAATCCGAGCAATGAGACAGCTTCTCAGGAGATGGTCTGGGTAGAGGTTCCGGTCTGGCGGCTTTCCGGCGGCCAGAAGGTAGCGGGAACGGACCGCGTTCAGGTGATGAGCTCCATTGCAGATGATGTGAAAGCGATTTTCACGGAGATCTATAATGGGCCGGAGCAGTTCCCTATCAACAGCCTGGGCGGTTATAGCTGGAGAAGCAACGGCCTCACCAGCAATCACAGCGCCGGCCTTGCCATCGACATCAACCCGGATCAGAATCCCCAGGTTCGTGCCGACGGAACGGTGCTCGTGGGCAGCAAGTGGGAGCCGGGCGTCAACCCCTATTCCATCAGCCGCGACAGCGACGTGGTGAAGGCCTTCGGTGCCCATGGATGGAACTGGGGCGCGGCATTTTCGACGAAGGATTATATGCATTTTGATTTTTACTCTTATTAAAATAGGAAGGGATGGGAAGCAGGGGATTGGCTCTGCTTCCTATTTTTGTGCCCTTTTCAGCCCATCCAGATACTGAAACAGCCGGTTGGTATCGGCATTCAGCACAAGCTCTTCGGGGAATCCGATGGAGTTAAGCATTTGAAGGGCGGCCTTATGGTCGCCGACGCAGTAGCGGCTGTGAGCGTCGGAACTTACAATAACTGGGACTTCGTACTCCATGCAGAGCCTTGCTGCCATACGGCAGTTTTCATCGCTTCCCGGACGCACCTGAAAGGAGTTGGAGTTGATTTCCAGGATTTTTCCGTGCTGAGCGCAGGCTTTTACAACGGCGGGGAGATCGCAGGAGAATACGGGATTTCCGCAGTGCCCCAGGCAGTCTACATCCGGGTTTTCTATGACGGCCAGCCAGCCTTCCGTGTGGTCTTTCACAGATGCCGGATCTATGGCCTCTATATGATAGGAGGCGATGACGAAATCCAGCCGGGAAAGGAGGCTGTTCTCCAGGTCGAGACGGCCGTGAAAATCTTTGATATTCACCTCAGCTCCTTTTACGAGGCGCAGGCCGCCAATTTCCGAGGGAAGCCCATTCATGCAGAAAAAGTGGTGGGCAATGGCACCGTCCAGCATGCCGGGGCCGTGGTCGGTGATTCCGATGGCTGAAAAGCCGAGCTCTCTGGCGGCAGAGGCCATCTCGTCAAGGGTACTGTATGCATGCTGGCTCACCATGGTGTGGGTGTGCAGATCTGCGATTGTCTTTATCATAAGCAATTTCCTCCTGAAAGCATGAAAAAAGCGTTTTGGTATGTACAGATACGGGCGGGATGCCTTCGGCGGAACCTGGTGCCCGTTTTTTGTCGCCAACGCAAAATATGTATGCGCTGATTATATCACAGGAGTAAAATAAAGTAAATAAATAGGTAATTTTGACGTCAAATGTGTTGACACGAGTATGGAAATACCTTAGAATCAAACATGAAATATGACATGTTTACTCGTTCAAAATCGCAGATTTTCTGCTGAAATCCTCTGGAAAGTCTGAGACGGGATGGAGAATTTATGAAAATACGGCGGGATTGGATTGGTAAATTTTAGTAAATTACGTGTGGAGGAGAAGAAAATGAAAAAATGGTTGTTAATGGCACTTCCGGTTATGCTGAGTATGGCTATGGCAGGATGCGGTTCATCCAGTGAGACGTCCGGCAGCGGAAACAATGCCGCGGCAAGTGAGCCCATCAAGGTGACAGTCGGGGATTTCCTCGGAGAGACGTTCCTTTACCCGGTAAAAATTGCCAATGAAAAGGGATTTTTTGAGGAAGAGTTTGCGGAGGACAACATCGAGATCAGCGTGGAATACCTCGGAAGCGGCGCCGTTATGGTTGAGGCTTTGACGGCTGGAAACCTGGATATGTCTTTCCTGGGCGGCCAGCCGGCGTTCAGCGGCATCGCAAACGGCAATGAGACGAAGGTCATCAGTATGGCAACCGTGTCCACAACAGATCCGGTGCTTCTTGTGCGGGCAGATTCGGACATCACCGAGGTTTCCCAGCTTGCCGGACGTGACCTGGCTGTGAACATTGGTACTGACAACCATTATCAGATGTTAGAAATGCTGTCGTTAGGCGGCCTGACCGAGGATGACGTCAATGTCTATAACCTGAAGGGAACAGAGGCCTACACAGCTTTGGTGAGCGGAGAGATCGACTGCATGCAGAGCATTGCACCGAATACGGATAAATTCTTAGAAAACGGGGATGTGCGCGTACTCTGCAACCTGGAGGAAACCGGCGCCAGAAACAATCAGGTTCTCGTGGCAACCGAGGACTTCATGGAAGAGCACGGCGACATCATCGTCCGGTTCTTAAAGGTTCTTGACCGCGCCAACACCTACTATATGGAAAATACTGAGGAATGCCTGGATCTGCTGGCAGAATACTGCGAGGCCGACAGAGAGTACATGGAAGGCTATATGGACAAGTACGACTGTTCCCTGCACCTGACCCAGCAGGATAAGGACTACATGAAGAGGGAATATGAGTTCATGAGAAGCTCCGGGATTCTGGAGACGGACATCGACATCGACGGAATTTACGATGAGAGCTTCCTTGAGGAGGCATTCGGAGAATAATGGGAATCATCGATTTTCGCATGAGGCCGTTATACGGCGGGTATCAGGCCATGGAAAAAAACGGAACCGTTGACCGGTTCCTTTCCGGCCTGAATTGCGAGAAGACGGCTTCCATGAAGGAAAAGTCCCTAAAGCTTCTTGTAAAGGAGATGGATGAGGCCGGCGTGGAGCTGGCCGTAGTGCCGGGACGCCAGTCCAAAGGCACCTTTATTTCCAATGAAGAGTTGTTTGAAATAGGGAGGGCGTATCCCGGCCGGTTCGAGATTTTCCCGCTTTATACGCCGGAAAATCCCGAGGAAAGCCTGAAGGAAATCCGGACATACATAGACACGGAAGGGATCAAAGGCGTGTCCATCGAGCCGGGCTTCGGAAACAGCCTGCTCTTTGATGACGAGGCATACGAGCCTCTTTACCAGCTTTTGGAGGAGCAGGAGATGATCCTCATGGCGACCTTCAGCGGCTCGATTACGCCGGTGCTGGATCCGTCCCTTCCTGGCAGGTTCCAGAAAATCGCAAAAAACCATCCCGGCATGAAGGCCGTGGCCGGCCACGGCGGCTGGCCCTGGGTACGGGAGATGGTATGCGCCGCGTTTTTTGCGGAGAACATTTATCTGGCGCCGGATCTTTACAGCGTGAACTGCCCCGGCTGGCAGGACTGGAGAGACGCGGCCGCCGGCCTCGCCCGGGATAAGATCCTTTTTGGTTCCTCTTATCCGCTTTGCAGCGTATCCCGTGCCGTGGAAAACGTAAAGGAGTGGGGCCTTTTCCCGGAGGACGAGAGGAAAATCTTCCGGGAAAACGGCGCCGGGCTTTTAGGACTGAAATAAGAGAGGAAAGATAGAAAATGAAGAAGACACAGGATTCGACGGCTGTTTTTCGCAATTATTTTCTGGCGGTCATTGCGCCGGCCGCTGTGCTTGCGGCCTGGTTCATCGCCTCTGAGTTCGGGCTCGTGAGGGCCAGCATCCTTCCGTCGCCCAAGACGGTGTTTGCCACCGCCGCGGATCTCTGGAGAAGCGGCAAGATGGCGGAAGACCTGCTCATCAGTATCCAGAGGGTACTACGCGGCTTTTCCCTGGGCGCTGTGGCGGGGATTATCCTGGGCGGCATCATGGGCTTTTCCAAGACCTGCAACCGGATCTTCGGTTCCCTGGTGAATATCCTGCGGCCGGTTCCGATGCTTGCGTGGATCCCGCTTTTGATTTTATGGCTCGGCATCCAGGAGTCCTCAAAGACGGCCGTGATTTTCATCGGAAGCTTCTGGCCGGTTCTTTTAAACACCACCCACGGAATCCAGAGTACCGACACGAAGCTTTTGGAGGAAGCAAGGATTCTGGAAAAAAGTCCTTTATGCATCGTGCTTCAGGTATATCTCCCATCGGCTCTCCCGTCGGTGTTTACGGGGCTCAGGCTCGGCATCAGCTCTGCCTGGACGTGCGTGGTCGGAGCAGAAATGATCGCGGCCACCAGCGGTATCGGCTACATGATCCACTACGCCAGAGAGCTGGCACAGCCGGCGAAGGTGTTTGCCGGCGTCATCCACATCGGGCTCATCGGGCTTTTCATTGACAAGGTGCTGACGATGGTGCAGAGACGGCTGCTCAGTTGGGCATACACGGACGAGAAGTAGGGGGATTGGAATGGAAGAGAGAAAAGCACATCTGAAAATCGAGAACGTAAAGAAAGTGTTTCAGATCAGCGGACAGGAGCTCCCTGTGCTGGACGGCATTACCCTGGACATCAGGGAAGGGGAGTTTGTCAGCATCGTGGGCGCCAGCGGCTGCGGAAAAAGTACGCTTTTGAAAATGATTATCGGCCTGGATCACCCCACTTCCGGAACCATCCGCATCGGGGACAGGATCGTGGAAAAGCCTTCGGTGGACTGCGGCATGATTTTCCAGGAGGCCAGGCTTTACCCCTGGAAGACCGTCCAGTCCAACATCGAGTTCGGAATTACCGGGAAAATGAGCGCCGCAGAGAAAAAGCAGATCGTTCAGGAGCATATTGACCTGGTAGGATTAAAGGGCTTTGAGAAGGCGCTTCCCAAACAGCTCTCCGGCGGTATGCAGCAGCGTGTCAGCATCGCCAGGGCGCTGGTGAACCGGCCGGACGTGCTGCTTTTGGACGAGCCCTTCGGCGCTTTGGATGCCTTGACCCGTATCAACATGCAGAACGAGGTTTTAAGGATCTGGGAAACGGAGAAAAAGACCATGGTTCTGGTGACGCACGATATCGACGAGGCCATCTTCTTAAGCGACCGCATCGTGGTGCTCTCCAGCCGCCCTGGCCGGGTGGAGGAGATTGTGGAGGTGAGCCTTCCGAGGCCGAGAGAGCGCAGCAGCGAGGCGTTTATGAAGATTCGTGCCGGCATTTTCCGCTTCTTTTTCCAGGCGGCAAATTTCGGCGGCAAGCTGGAACAATATGTGTAGGAGATAATTTTGGGGGCTTCCGGTCCGGCGGGCGGGAGGCCCTTTCCCTTTAAAAGGAGAACATTATGAGAGAGCTTTTGAAGCATTCCAAAAAAATCCTAATCGGCGGCCACCGCGGCTGTGAATGCAGGTATCCGGAAAACTCCATTGCAGCCATGGAAGAGGGGATGCGCCAGGGAGCCGATTATCTGGAAATCGACGTGCAGCTTTCAAAAGACGGAAAGGCCGTGATTGTCCATGACGTGAAGCCGGAAAAAGGCGGCCTGACCGGCTATGTCCATGAACATGACTTTTCGGAATTAAAGGCAGCCATTCCAGGGCTCTGTACGCTCAGAGAGGCTTTGGAGTGGGGAAAAGAAAAAGGTGCATGGTTCGGCCTGGAATTAAAGACCGTTCCCTATGACATGAAAAAGGCCAACCGGAAACTTTTAACGGTTATGACAGAAGAGCTTCGACTGACAGGCATGACGGAACGGGTCTTCGCCTTCGGTGCAGATTACCAGATTTTAAAAGAACTGAAAGCGCAGATGCCGGAGCTTATGCTCGGGCTTATCGTCCCCTTTGTGCCGGCAGACCCGGTGAAGCTCATGAAAGAGATGGAAGCGGAAATTTATCTGTCTTATGTGTGGAATATGGAAAAAAAGATAGTGACAGAACTGCATGAAGCAGGTTATTATGTAGATGGAGCTATTTTAAAAGAAGAACGATGGATCAACATTGCCAGGGAAATCGGTGTGGACATGTATGAAACGGATTTCCCGGGAATCGAAGCGGCCAGGGAGCTGGCCGGATAACATGCAGGATGGGGAGATGAAGCATCTATGGTGACGCTTTTGGATGTGGCAGAGAGAGCCGGGGTCTCAAAATCCGCGGTCTCCAGGGCGCTGAGGGGTGACTCGGCGCTGTCGATCTCGGAGGAGACGAGAAAACGGATTTTTTCAGCGGCAGAGGAGCTTGGATATCAGACGAAAAAGCACAGGAAAGAAGGACGGCAGTACCAGATTGCCGTGATACATAAGGATACCCACTTTTTAAACCAGGTGGACAATGCCTATTATTTTTCTGTCCGCTACGGGATCGAGACGGCCTGCCGGGAGATGGGGATGCAGTGTTCGTTTCTTCCCTATTCCTTTCTCGCACAGCTTGACGAAAACCTGGACGGGGTCATTGTCACGGGAAATTTCCCCAGGGAGCAGATGGAAGAAATCTTAAAAAACAGCAGAAAGGTGAAGCGAGTGTTTTTGGGACAGTCCAACTTTTTCCCGGCGGAAATGGACTGGATTGCCTACGATGTGCAGGAGGCCGTTGACCTGGGAATGGATTATTTAAGATCACGCGGCCATAGACGGATTCTTTACTTAGGCGGTCTGGACGTGGACGGGACGCCGGAATGGGAGCGGAAACGGTACTATTTTAAACAGTATCTCAGCCGTCACGGAGAAATGGAAGGCATCGGGATGCTGGAAGGAGAACACGGCGTAGCAAGCGGCCGCAGCCTTATGGAAAACTGGCTAAAAAACGGCGGAGCTCTCCCGGATGCGATCTTTGTGTCCAATGATCCGCTTGCCATCGGCGCGCTCCAGGCTCTTCAGGAGCAGCGGGTCGAGGTGCCGGGAAACGTATCCATGGTGAGCATTAACGGAGACTGCACGGCGACGGCCACGGCGCCGCAGCTCTCCACGGTGGATGTCCACACGGAAGGCCTGGGCCGTGAGGCGGTTCGGGCACTGCTTTTAAGGCTTAAAGGAGATGTATCACCAGTACGGAAAATTTCCCTTTACCCCCGTCTGCTGGAAGGCGCCAGCGTGGGAGTTTTCGGTGAACCCCTCTCTTGACAGCCAGGAAAACCTCTGATATAGTTATACCTTGTGTGAAATGGGAAGATTCATGGGTCTCTTTTGAATCTTCTCGTTTTTTCTGGGGAAATTTAATTCTGGAAAGGCGATTTTGCCGCCTTTTGGGAACCATAGAGAAAGGATCAGGAATGGAAACAGTTAAATTTGAAGAGCTTCAGCTGAATGATAAAATTTTAAGAGCCGTGACAGACATGGGCTTCGAGGCGGCGTCGCCGATCCAGGCCCAGGCCATCCCGGTGCAGATGGAAGGGAAGGACATGATCGGCCAGGCCCAGACAGGAACGGGAAAGACGGCCGCCTTTGGCATCCCGCTTTTGGAGCGGGTGTCGCCGAAGAGCCGGAAGACCCAGGCCATCGTCCTCTGCCCCACGAGGGAGCTGGCGATCCAGGTGGCCGACGAGCTCCGGCGCCTTGCGAAATACCTGCACGGCATCAAGGTTCTGCCGGTCTACGGCGGCCAGGAGATTGTAAAGCAGATCCGCTCCTTAAAGGGCGGCGTCCAGATCATTGTCGGGACGCCAGGCCGTGTCATGGATCACATGCGGAGAAAGACCATCCGCACCGATGACATCCACACGGTTGTCTTAGACGAGGCCGATGAGATGTTAAACATGGGCTTTTTAGAGGACATGGAGACGATTTTAAGCCAGATGCCCGAAGAGCGCCAGACCGTCATGTTTTCGGCCACGATGCCGGAGGCTATTGCGGAGATTGCCAGAAAATTCCAGAAATCGCCGGAGATGGTGCGGGTCGTAAAGAAAGAGCTGACGGTGCCGAAGGTGACGCAGTATTACTATGAGGTGAAGCCGCGGAACAAGGTGGAGGTCATGTGCCGTCTTTTAGACCTGTACTCGCCGAAGCTTTCCGTGGTGTTCTGCAACACGAAAAAGCAGGTGGATGAGCTTGTGCAGGCGCTCCAGGGCCGCGGCTACTTCGCCGAGGGGCTTCACGGCGACTTAAAGCAGGAACAGCGAGACCGTGTCATGGACAGCTTCCGGAACGGGGCCACGGAAATCCTCGTGGCGACAGACGTGGCTGCCAGAGGCATCGACGTGGACGACGTGGAGGCTGTGTTCAACTTCGACATCCCCCAGGACGACGAGTATTATGTACACCGGATCGGAAGAACCGGCCGCGCCGGGAGAGAGGGACGCGCCTTCAGCCTGGCCGTCGGAAGCGAGGTTTATAAGCTCCGCGACATCCAGCGGTTCTGCAAGACGCGGATTGTGCCGCAGCCGATCCCGTCCTTAAACGATGTGACGGCCATCAAGGCAGAAAAAATCCTCGACCAGGTGCAGGAGCTGATCCGCGAGGGTGAGCTGGATAAGATGGCGCGGATCGTGGAAAAGCGGCTTCTGGCAGAGGATTACACGTCTTTAGAGCTGGCGGCGGCATTCCTTAAGATGACCATGGGCGACGACTACGAGGACATTGCTGAGGAAGCGTACCCGCTCCGCGACCTGGAAGACCTGGGAAGCCGCCGTAGTAACGGCCGGGGGAACGGAAGGCGCCGCGGACGCAGGGATGACGACGAATACGTGGACCGCAGGACGGCGAGAAACGGCATGACGCGGCTTTTCATCAACCTTGGAAAGAACCAGAACGTTAAGCCCGGCGACATCCTGGGCGCCATTGCCGGGGAGTCCGGCATGCCGGGACGTCTCGTGGGCAGTATCGACATGTACGACAAGTACACTTTCGTGGAGGTGCCGAGGGATCAGGCGGATATCGTGTTAAACGCAATGAACCATGTGAAAATTAAAGGACGGAACGTAAGAATGGAAGTGGCAGGCGCTGCGAGGAAATAGAAGGGCAGTGACGGATGCTTCTTATATAAAGAGTGGCAGATGAAGCGCGGGTCTCCGGGAATGGGAGGCCCGCGCTTGTTTAAAGCATATCCTGAACATGAATTGGCAGTTGTGGAAGCTTCCCTCCCCGCCTTTGACGGCGGGGAATAATATTTCTAACTGCCGGCTTCCTTTTTCGCCAACTATCGGATTTATTTGCAGCCAATCGTCGGAAAAATATTCAGCCAACCGTCGGAAAAAACTTGTAAAATTCACAGTTATGGCGCATAATAAAAACAACGTGAATGGAAACGAGGTGTTCCGAATGGAAAATTACAGAAAGAGAATCGCTGACGATATTCTAAAACGCAAACTGGAGGGCAAGGGGGCGGTCTTGATAGAAGGACCAAAATGGTGCGGCAAAACCACAACTGCCGAGCAGATTGCCGCCAGTATCTTGTATATGGATGACCCGGAAAAGAAAGAACAGAACATCACTATGTCTGAACTGAACCCAAAGCGCCTGTTAAAGGGTGCTGCACCGAGGCTTATCGACGAATGGCAGCTTGCCCCAAAACTTTGGGATGCCATTCGCTTTGAAGTTGACCATCGCCGTGAACTTGGACAGTTTGTGCTTACCGGTTCCGCTGTCCCTGCTGACACCAAGGAAATCACCCACTCCGGTACAGGACGATTTACCTGGCTGACAATGAGACCTATGAGCTTATACGAATCAGGAGATTCTACGGGAGATGTCAGCTTAAAAAGCTTATTCGACGGAGAAACAGAGGTTGACGGCGGCTCCAATCTCAGCATTGACCGTTTGGCCTTCCTTGTATGTCGAGGAGGCTGGCCGCAAGCGGTAGATATGCGTGATGAGATTGCACTTGATCAGGCAATAGACTATTACGATGCTGTTGTCCATTCCGACATTAACCGGGCAGACAACGTGCAGAAGAATCCCGAAAGAGTCAAAAGACTTATGCGTTCCTACGCAAGGAACCAGGGTGCTCAAGTACCAAACACAGTTCTAGCACAGGACATTGCGGCCAATGATGAGTTCACAATCAATGAAGAAACGGTTGCTTCCTATGTAAACGCTCTCCGAAAAATCTTTGTAGTCGAAGATATGCCTGCATGGAATCCGAATCTCCGCTCAAAAACTGCGATTCGCTCGTCTGACACTCGGTATTATGTTGACCCTTCTATCGCTGCTGCGGCTTTGGGCATCGGTCCGAATGATTTGGTGAATGACTTAAAGACTTTCGGATTTCTCTTTGAAACGCTTTGCATCAGAGACCTTCGTGTATTTGCGGATGCTCTGAATGGTGAGGTTTACCATTATCGAGACAAAGACGGACAAGAATGCGATGCGGTCGTTCATTTGAGAAACGGCAAATACGGTCTCATTGAAATCAAGCTTGGCGGCGATAAGTTCATTGAGGAAGGTGCAAAGAGTCTGAAATCCATGGAAGCGAAGATCGATACCGATAAAATGAAAGCTCCGTCTTTCCTCATGGTTTTGACGGGGAACGGTGACTGGGCATATCGCCGTCATGATGGAGTATATGTTGTTCCCATCGGCTGCTTAAAAAGCTAAATTAGAGAACAGAATGAAGTGATGGAGTCCGTGTGTGTGGCCCGCTTGGACGTTTCCTGGAAAGATTTCCCGGCATTTTGCCGGGATTTTTTCCTGTACACGATGATTTTAGTAGTTAACAAACCGCCATGGATATGTTAAAATGAACCATAGCAAAAACTTAGGGCCAGATGGCCGGTAAAAGGGGGAGAATTGCCGATGACAGGAAATTACATGGCCTACATAGGCTCTTATTCCTATACGGGGAAGGCAAAAGGGATTACGGTTTACGACGTGGATGTGGAAGCGGGGACATTTATTTACCGCTGTGAGGTAGAAGTGGACAACTCTTCCTATGTACAGGCCTCCAACAACGGGAAAATCCTGTACTCCATCGCAGATGAAGGCGTCGTATCGTTCCGGATCCTGGAAAACGGAAGTCTGTCGAGGATCAACAGCGCCAACATCAAGGGGATGCGCGGCTGCCATCTGTCGACGGATACGGATAACAAGTATATTTTTGTTTCGGGGTATCATGACGGGAAAATGACGGTATTAAAGCTTAATAAGGACGGTTCCGTGGGCCGGATCACTGACGGCGTGTTCCACAAGGGCCTGGGCAGCGTTGCGGAGCGGAACTACCGCCCCCACGTGAGCTGCAGCCGCCTGACGCCGGACGGCCGGTTTCTGATGGTGGCAGATCTTGGAATCGACCAGATTAAGGTGTACCGTTTTGATAAGAACGAGGGACGTGTCATGCTGGTGGACACGATCCGCTGCGAGCTGGAATCGGCGCCGAAGCGGTTTATTTTCAGCCAGGATGGCCGGTTCTTCTATGTGCTTTATGAACTGAAAAATGTGATCGACGTGTTTTCCTACAAAGAGGGGGAGAGGACGCCGATTGTGGAGAAAATCCAGACGGTTTCCACCACGGGCGGTGAGACAAGCCGGATGACGGCGGCCTGCGCCATGCGGTTTACGCCGGATGAAAAGCATCTGTTCTGCTCGAATGCCGGGGACAATACGGTATCCCTTTACGAGAGGGACGCAGAGACCGGGCTTCTGACCTTCAAATTCTGCCTGCCCATCAGCGGCGATTACCCGAAGGACATCGCTGTTTTCCCGGACGGAAAGCATCTGGCTTCCATCAACCATGAGGGCTCCGTTTCGTTCTTCCGCGTGGACTACGAAAAGGGACTCCTCGTCATGAGCAGCAGGAGCATTCCCATCAACGAGCCCAACTGCTGTGAGATCGTCAAGATAAGATAGGAGACAAAAGGAATGGCTGCTGGCTCAACAACAGGGACAATTTTTAAAGTAACCACATGGGGCGAATCCCACGGAAAGGCCATCGGCGTCGTCGTGGACGGCTGTCCGGCGGGACTGCCTTTAAAGGAAGCGGATATTCAGGAATACCTGGATCGGAGAAAGCCGGGCCAGAGCCGCTATGCCACGAAGCGGAACGAGGCTGACGAGGTGGAAATTCTCTCCGGCGTATTCGAGGGGAAGACGACGGGAACGCCGATTTCCATGATTGTGAGAAATACGGATCAGAGGTCAAAGGATTACAGCCAGATTGCCTCCTGCTACCGGCCGGGGCATGCGGACTATACCTTTGATGAAAAATTTGGCTTCCGGGATTACCGCGGAGGCGGACGTTCCTCAGCCAGGGAGACCATCGGACGCGTGGCGGCCGGCGCTGTGGCGGCAAAGGTGCTGCGGGCCTTGGGGATTACGGTGAAGGCGTACACGAAATCCATCGGCCCGGTGGAGATCGACCCAGAGCGGTTCGACCTTTCGGAGGCGGAAAACAATCGTCTCTGCATGCCGGATAAGGAAGCGGCAGAGAGGGCGGCAGCATATCTCGAAGAAAAAATGGCGGCCTGCGATTCGGCCGGCGGCGTCGTGGAGTGTGTGACAGACGGACTTCCGGCAGGCCTGGGAGAGCCGGTCTTTGAAAAGCTGGACGCCAACCTGGCGAAGGCCATCCTTTCCATAGGAGCTGTGAAGGGCTTTGAGATTGGAGACGGATTCGCGGCCGCCAGATCGGCCGGTTCGGAGAACAACGACGCGTTCCGAAGGGATGCAGACGGAACCATCATAAAAAAGACAAACCACGCCGGCGGTGTCCTGGGCGGAATCAGCGACGGGAGCCGCCTTGTGTTCCGGGCGGCCTTTAAGCCGACGCCGTCCATTGCAAGGCCCCAGGAGACCGTGGACAGAGACGGAAACGAGATGGAGCTTTCCATCCACGGGCGTCACGATCCGGTGGTAGTACCGCGTGCGGCAGTAGTGGTTGAGGCCATGGCGGCCATCGCGGTGCTTGATATGCTGTTTTTATCCATGACCTCAAGACTGGACATGCTCCAGATGTTTTTCCAGGTGGAGGCGGCTGAAGATACAGAAAACGAATGAGAGGAAAAGAAACATGAAGATTGCAATGGGAAATGACCACTCCGCGGTGGAGATGAAAAATATCATCAAGGAACATCTGATTTCAAAGGGATATGAAGTCATGGATCTCGGGACGAACTCCGAGGAGAGCTGTGACTACCCGGTTTACGGCGAGAAAGTGGGACGTGCCGTGGCATCCGGCGAGGCGGATCTCGGTATCGCCATCTGCGGAACCGGCGTCGGGATTTCCCTGGCGGCCAACAAGGTAAAGGGCATCCGCGCCTGCGTGTGCAGCGAGCCCTACACGGCAAAGCTTTCCAGGATGCACAACAATTCCAATGTGCTGGCCTTCGGCGCAAGAGTCGTCGGAAGCGAACTGGCGAAGATGATCGTGGACGAGTGGCTGGCGGCAGAGTTTGAAGGCGGCCGCCACCAGAGACGCGTTGACCTGATTATGGCGATTGAGGGAAAAGACGAATAGGGAAGAAATAAGAAAAGTGTGCGCGGACGGCGCACACTTTTTATGGAATTAAAGCTCTGTTTTAATAAAGATATCGTAGATAGCGCGGACGGCGTTTTCAAAGTCCTCGTTCTGGACGCCGATGATGATGTTCATTTCGCTGGAGCCCTGGTCGATCATCTTCACGTTGATTCTGGCATGGGCCAGGGCGGAGAAGACGCGGCCGGCCGTCCCGCGGGCAGATTTCATGCCGCGGCCCACGACAGCGACGAGGGCCAGATCTGATTCCAGATCCACAGAATCCGGCTTTACGGCCCGGTGGATCCCGGCGATGACAGACTGCTCTTTTTCCTGGAATTCCTCCTGATGGACGAAGACGGTCATGGTGTCGATACCGGACGGTGCATGCTCAAAGGAGAGGCCGCATTTTTCAAAGACCTCCAGCACCTTGCGGCCGAAGCCGATTTCCATGTTCATCATGGCTTTTTCGATGTTGACGGCACAGAAGCCCTTTTTTCCGGCCACGCCGGTGATGATGTAGCGGGGCTTTTTGGAGGTGTCTTCCACGATCATGGTTCCCGGCGCCTCCGGCTTGTTGGTATTCCGGATGTTGATTGGGATGCCCTCCTTGCGGACGGGGAAAATGGAGTCCTCATGGAGTACGCTGGCGCCCATGTAGGACAGCTCCCGGAGTTCCTTATACGTGATAGTCTCGATGGGAACCGGATTTTCCACGATTCTGGGATCAGCCACAAGGAAGCCGGACACGTCCGTCCAGTTTTCGTAGAGATCGGCGTGAAGCGCCCGGGCCACCAGAGAGCCGGTGATGTCGGAGCCGCCCCTTGAGAAGGTGGCGATGGAACCGTCCGGCTTTGAGCCGTAGAAGCCGGGGATGACGGCCTGCTTATATTGGGCCAGCCGTTCCTCCAGCTCTCTGTTCGTCTCCTCAGAGAGGAATGCGCCGGTTTCATCAAAAAAGATCACTTCGGCTGCGTCGATGAACGGAAAGCCGAGGTAGGCGGACATGATAAGGCCGTTTAAATATTCCCCGCGGGAGGCGGCGTAATCCCTTCCTGCGCCGGCGACGAAGTTTTCTTCTATTTTGTCAAATTCAAAATCCAGGTTCAGGTTGAGATCCAGGCCGTCGATGATATCCTGGAACCTTTTTCTGATCTGATCGAGGATGCGGATATAGCTCTGGCCGGTGGAAGCGGCGTCGTAGCACTGGTAGAGAAGGTCTGTGACCTTCGTGTCCTTGACGTCGCGTTTCCCGGGAGCCGACGGGACGACAAACGCCCGCGACCGATCCGCATCAATGATTGCCTTTACCTTTTTAAACTGGCGGGCGCTGGCTAAGGAGCTGCCGCCGAATTTTACAACTTTTTTCATCTCTTTTTAGTCTCCTGCATCTATGTCTTAATGGATGAGCTTTATCTGTGGGAAGTATTCAAAAAGCACCTGGGCGATGATTTTATCTTTGGAGATATAGGGATTTTTCCAGTATCTGGCATCCAGTGACCAGTTCCGGTTGTCGCCCATCATGAAATAACAGCCCTCGGGCACCTCAAAATGGAAGGTTTCGCCCTGGTTCATCTCCTCGGCCAGGTACGGCTCTTCAAGCGGTGTGTCGGAGCCGTTTAAGTAGACTTTATCGTCCACAATGTCGATGACATCGCCGGGAATGCCGATGATCCGCTTCACATAGTAAATGGTTTTCCCGCGTTTCCCGACGTCGGATTCACAGTAGGGGCAGATTTCCTGTTTTTCCCCCTCAATGGTGTTGCCGCAGGCCGGGCACTCCCAGCCGAAGACGAAAATTACCACGTCGCCCCGCTCCGGATCGGTGAAGAGATAGTTAAGCCGGGAGCCGATGACGCGGCTTCCGGTCATGATCGTGTTCTCCATGGAGCCGCTGGGAACCTCGCTGTTGGCGATGATGAATGTTGTCAGTACGAAGGCAATGACCGCGGCTGCCGCCAGGATCTGGATCCAGCTTATGATCTCCGCCTTCCAGTCTATTTTTCCTTTTGGTTTCTGTTCTTTTTCTTTTTCCATAATTTTCTTCTAACCCTCTATTTGACGAATGATACTGAAAAGCAATATAATGAGTTTATGATAATTTTGGAAGTTTCGCAAGCCCTTTTCGCAAATGGTAAGAAAAAAAATCGGGGGAAAAGACAAAATGGAGAGAAATTGGAAAAAATGGACAGGACGATTGGCCCTTTTGGGAGCTGTGTTATTTTTGGCCGGCGGTGCACTTCTTTTGGCCGCCAGGCGCATTTCCGGCTTTTCCGACTGGTATTCTGCCCATGTTTACCCGGTTCTTGTGGCGTCCGTAGGCCGGATTTTCGGACTTTTTCCGTTTTCCGCGGTGGAGATGTTCCTCTATCTCTCTGTCCTCCTGGCTGTTTTCTGGGCCGTGCGCCACTGGAGGCGGCCGTTTTTCGTGATTGCATCGGTTTTCTGTTACTGCGGGGCGCTTCTTTTCCTCTATGCGGCAAACTGCGGGATCAATTATTACCGAAAGCCGTTTTCCGCTTATCTCGGCCTGGAGACGGGAAAGGCGGGCCGTGACGACCTTTACGACCTCTGTGCATGGCTGACAGACCAGGTCAACGAGGCGTCAAAGACCCGCGGGGAGACGTATGAAGAAACCGTGGAGAAGCGGGGAGCCATGACTATGGAGGCGCTTTCTGAAACGTACCCGGCCCTTTCCGGCTTTTATCCGCAGCCGAAGCCGGTGGCCGTCTCCTGGATTCTCTCTGTCCAGCAGTGTTCCGGCGTCTATTCGCCGTTTACGATTGAGGCCAACTATAACCAGGACATGACATCTTACAACATCCCTCACACGATTTGCCATGAGCTCTCCCATCTGCGCGGGTTCATGCGGGAGGACGAGGCAAATTTTATCGGGTACCTGGCCTGTCTGAACTCGCCGTTTTCGGACTATAATTACAGTGGGTACTTATGCGGATGGATTTATGCCGGAAATGCCCTGGCGAAGGAGGACTACGAGGCGTATGTCTCCCTTTACGGCCGCCTGGAGCCGGAGGTTCGTGAGGATCTTGCGGAAAACAGCGCTTTTTGGGCGAAATATGAGGGAAAAGTGGCCGAAGCCGCCGATAAGGTCAACAATACCTACTTAAAGGCCAACGGCCAGCCGGAGGGGACGAAGACCTACGGGCGGGCTGTGGATCTGATGCTTGCGGATTTCCTGGAAAACCGCAAGGATTCTTCTTGTAACCGGGATATGAAAATGGTAAAATAAAGACAAAATAACGGCATGAAAATGCTTTGGTATGAGGGCGGTTATATGGATAAAATTTTATACGATCTTATGGACTGGGCCGGGATTGAAGAGCTTGTGTATTCGGAGGCGGACGAGCCGCAGAAGCTTTTAGGAGCGCATGTGGTGAAAGAGGGGCTTCTGATTCAGGCGTATATCCCCAATGCAAAAAAGCTGGACGTCCTGCTGGACGGAAAAAGATACCCGATGGAGCTGGCCGATGAGGGCGGCTTTTTCGCCGTTCTTTTAGACCGGCGTGAGCTTTCGCCCTACCGCTTTGCGGCGGAATATGAGGACGGAGACACGGAAGAGTTTGACGATCCCTATTCCTACCGGTTCCGTTCCCTGTTTACGGATTCGGATTTAAAGAAGTTTGTGGCCGGTATTTATTATGATTCCTATAAGAAGCTGGGCGCCCATCCGGCAAAAAATGACGGTGTGGACGGCGTACATTTTGCCGTGTGGGCTCCGGAGGCCATGCGCGTGAGCGTCGTCGGCGATTTTAACTTCTGGGACGGAAGGCGCCACCAGATGCGCCGCATCGGCGATTCCGGCATCTTTGAAATTTTCATTCCGGGAGTGAGACCCGGCATGATTTATAAATATGAAGTAAAGACGAAAAGCGGCATTCCGATGCTAAAGGCAGACCCCTATGGGAACTTCGCGGAGCTGCGCCCCAACACGGCTTCCGTTGTCTGGGATATTGACGCGTACCAGTGGCAGGATGCCGGCTGGATGGAGAAGCGCAAGGCCGTCCGGAAAACAGAAGCGCCCATGTCGGTCTATGAGGTGCATCTCGGTTCCTGGATGCAGAAGGCCGTGGAGACAGATGAAAACGGCGAGGCTATCAACGGGAGCCAGTTCTACAACTACCGGGAGATCGCTGGGAAGCTGGCGGAATACGTGAAGGAGATGGGCTATACCCATGTGGAACTGATGCCGGTCATGGAACATCCCCTCGACGCCTCCTGGGGCTACCAGGTGACGGGCTATTATGCGCCCACAAGCCGCTACGGGACGCCGGATGACTTTAAGGCTTTCATGGATTACATGCATGGACAAGGCATCGGCGTGATTTTAGACTGGGTTCCGGCCCATTTCCCGCGGGATTCCTACGGCCTGGCGGCCTTCGACGGGACATGCCTTTATGAGCACCTCGACCCGCGCCAGGGGAGCCATCCCCACTGGGGGACGTTAATCTACAACTATGGTCGCCCGCAGGTTTCCAACTTCCTGATCTCCAACGCCCTCTTCTGGGCAAAAGAGTACCACGCCGACGGAATCCGCATGGATGCGGTGGCTTCCATGCTGTATCTGGATTACGGGAAAAATGCCGGCGAGTGGGTGCCGAACATCTACGGCGGCCATGAGAACCTGGAGGCCGTGGAGTTCTTAAAGCATCTGAATTCGATCTTTAAAAAGGAGACCGGCGGCGCGCTCCTGATTGCTGAGGAATCGACGGCATGGCCGATGATTACCGGCGATGTGAAAGACGGCGGGCTTGGCTTCGACTATAAATGGAACATGGGCTGGATGAACGATTTCCTGGGATACATGCAGTGCGACCCGTATTTCAGGAACCAGCATTACAATGAGCTGACCTTCAGCATGCTGTATGCGTACAGCGAGAAGTTCATGCTGGTATTCTCCCATGACGAGGTGGTTCACGGAAAGGGCTCCATGGCAGGGAAGATGCCGGGAGACACTTTTGAAAAGAAGTTTGCGAACCTGCGGGCGGCATACGGCTTTATGACGGGCCATCCGGGAAAGAAGCTTCTCTTCATGGGCCAGGATTTCGGCCAGATCGACGAATGGAACGAGAACCGCTCTCTCGAGTGGGAGCTTCTGGAATATCCGCTCCACAGCCAGATGAAGGAATATGTAAAGGCCTTAAACCAGCTTTATGCGAGCCATCCGGCCCTTTATGAGCTGGACGATGAGCCGGAGGGCTTCCAGTGGATCAACTGCACCTACCAGGCAGACAACATCGCCATTTTTATCAGGCGGTCGAAGAAGCCGGAGGAGACGCTGCTCTTTGTCTGCAACTTTGCACCGGTGCCCCATGAAAAATTCCGCATCGGCGTGCCCTTTGCAGGAAAATACAAGGAGATCTTAAACAGTGACGCCGTACCGTTCGGCGGAAGCGGCATGGGAAATCCGCGGGCGAAGTCGTCAAAGAAGGAGGAATGGGACGAGAGGGAGAATTCCATCCAGATCAACATTCCGCCGATGGCCGTCTGTGTGTTCCAGTGTACGCCGGAGCCGGCCGGAAAGAAGGGCGTTTCCAAGGGAAAGAAAGCAGTGACGTCTAAGAAGCCGGAGGCAAAAAAGGCTGCGGGCAGGACACAGGAGAAGGCGGCAGGCAAAAAAGAAGAAACAAAGAAGCCGGAGCCGGAAACGGCTGCGGGAACCGGCGCCAGGAAGGCCGGGACATCAGAAGCCTTAAAAGAAAAAGAACCGGAAATATCGGAGACGGTAAAAAAAGGCCGGAAAGGGAGAGCCTCGGAGGCTCTGGACATGATTTCCGAGCGGGTCGGCCGTCTGATTAAGAAATAAAAGACCATTTGGCGCCCCCTGGTTCGGGGGCGCCTTCGGAAAGGAGGACTGCCGGTGAAGGAGGAAGTTCCGGTGCTGGATGCAGAGAAGGTGAATGTCCTGATGGAAACGGTGAAAGGCTGGGGGCCGCAGGCTCTTGACTTTGCAGTCCGGCTGGCGCTTGCGGCGCTGATTCTGATTGTCGGCTTTAAGGTGATCGGCATCATCCGGAAAATGGTGAGGCGTTCGCTGGAGCGGGCAGAGGTGGAGATCACGCTGCTCCGGTTCCTGGATGCACTGCTCAATGCTGTGCTGCTGTTTCTTCTTATTTTTATGGCAGCCCAGCAGCTTGGCATGAACACAGCCTCCATCGTGGCAGTCACAGGTTCGGCCGGCCTGGCCCTCGGCCTGGCGCTCCAGGGCAGCCTGGCGAATTTCGCAGGCGGCGTCCTGATTCTCTTTATGAAGCCCTTCCGTGTCGATGACTATATCGTGACGGAGGAGGGCGAGGGAACGGTCTACTCCATCGGCCTGGTGTACACGACGCTGCTGTCCATCGACAATAAGAAAGTTGTGATTCCCAACGGGACGCTGTCCAATATGACCATCACCAACGTGACGACTATGGAGAAGCGGCGGCTGGATCTGACGGTGACAATCGGATACCAGGCGGATCTTAAGCGTGCAAAGGAGCTATTGGAGACGCTTTATGCGGACAGCCCGGAGATTATAAAGGAAGACGGGATCACTGTTTATGTGGACAGCCTGACGGGAAACGGTGTCGTGATTGGCGTCCGTGGCTGGGTGAAGACCGAAGATTACTGGCCTTTGAGATGGAGGCTTTTGGAAGAAATCAAGCTTACGTTTGAGCGGGAGGGGATCGAAATCCCGTACAATTACATGAATGTCCGGATGATAGGGGAGAAGTAGCAGCCTGTCCGGCGTTTTCTGGGAGGGAAACCATATGATACAGAAAGCGGCAGAGTTTGCAGAAAAAGCACATGAAGGGAAATTCCGGAAGGGCACGTCGGTGCCGTACATTGTCCACCCGCTTGAGACAGCGGCCATTGTCTCCGGGATGACCGGGGACGAGGAAGTCATCTGTGCGGCGCTGCTCCACGATGTGATCGAGGATGCTGGCGTGACGTATGAGGAGCTTGAGAAGCAGTTCGGCGCCCGCGTGGCCGGCCTTGTGCAGGCGGAGAGTGAGGACAAGACAAAAAGCTGGCAGGAGCGGAAACAGACGACCGTTCTCCACATGGAGACGGCCCCCGTGGAGGTGAAGATGATCTGCCTCGGCGATAAGTTAAGCAACCTGAGAAGTACGGCGGCGGACCTGCTTTTAAAGGGGGAGTCTGTCTGGGAGAAATTCCGGGAAAAGGACAAGAGGAAGCATGAATGGTACTACCGGAGTATTTACGCGCGGCTTTCCGGGCTGGAAAAAGAGACGGCATACGCGGAGTACGGGATGCTGCTTCAAAAGATTTTCGGGCAGTAAGTGAAAATTCAGGAAAACGTATTGGAATCGTAATAAAATTGTGGCAAAAATGTGGTAAAATGACCTTATCCAAAAAACAGGCCGCATACGGGCCTGAAATAAATGGAAAGGAGGCAGTGATGAGATTTTTTAAACGAAAGAACGCCGTTTTAACGGCAGCGGCAGCCGCCGTCATGACTCTTGGCTTATCCATGAGCGCGCTGGCGGCTGAGAGCATGGGCGCTGTGTACAGCATTTTCCAGAACGGGATCGGCTGGAGCAGCAACAGCGGCGATAATACTTACGCCCAGGCATCGCCGGGCAGCTACGTGACGGCCATGAAGGCGACGCTCTCCAACCAGCCGGCGGGAATGACGGGGACGATCATCTATCAGGTCAATTTGAGCGGCTCCGGCTGGCTCACCTGGGAGGAGAATTTCTCCCAGAACGGGACGACAACGACGACGATGCCCCTGGAGGCAGTTCGAATCCAGCTTACGGGCCAGCTTGCGGAGAATTACGATGTCTATTATTCCGTCTATGAAAACGGTGCATGGACAGATCTTGTCATGAACGGACAGACGGCAGGAACGGAGGGGCGTGGCCTGCGGGTCGACGGGCTGCGGATTGCAATTACGGCAAAGGGCGCCGGCGCACCGGCAGAGCCAAAGCCGGTGGGACGTGTGATTGACCCGAATAAGCCGATGGTGGCCCTGACCTTTGATGACGGCCCGTCGAAGTACACGCCGCGGATTCTGGATTCTCTGGAAGCCAACGGCGGCGCGGCAACCTTTTTCATGGTGGGGAACCGTATCGGGAGCTATACCGATACGGTGAAACGGATGGCAGCCATCGGCAGTGAGCCGGCAAGCCATACATGGAACCACGGATACATAACGAAGATGTCGGAGAGCGAGCTGCTCACAAACCTGGGCCAGGTGGATGCGGCAGTCCAGTCGGCAGCCGGTGTGACGCCGAAGCTCTTAAGGCCGCCGGGAGGCTTTTTAAACGACGCTTCAAAGGCCGCTCTTGCAAAGAAAGGCGTGCCTGCAATCATGTGGAGCATTGATACGCTGGACTGGAAGACGAAAAATGCCCAGACGACCGTGGATACGGTGCTTAACAATGTCAAGGACGGTGACATCATCCTGATGCACGATCTGTACGCGCCGTCTGCCGAGGCAGCGGAGATCCTGATCCCTGAGCTTACCAAGCGCGGCTATCAGCTTGTGACGGTCAGCGAGATGGCGAGCCTGCGCGGCGGAATGAAGGCAGGTGCATCCTACAATAAGTTCCGGCCATAAAATCATATAACATACGCGGACAGCAAAAGGCTGCCGCTGCCAGGGAAACAAAATTCCCCGGCAGCGGCAGCCTTTTCTGCTGGCAGAGTTCCCTTTCACGAATCCGGGAAAAGCCCGGATACCGTCGTCGCAGAGAGGCCGAGTCCCTGGAGCCCGGAAAGGATCGGCTCCAAGGCGGCGGCCGTGTATTTGGCTCCGCCGCGGAACTGGAGAATGCTGCCGCTTTCTGGTTCACACTCGTTAAGAATCTGTGCGGCAATGGCTTCAGAGCCGTAGTCCTTCCAGTCCAGGCTGTCACAGCTTGCCCCGATGACGGCATATCCCAGGTCAGAGGCTGCATCGGTGATGGGATTTTCCGGGTCTCCGTATGGCGGCCGGAACAGGGACGGCGTCTGGCCGGTAAGTGTCCGGACCGTTTCCGCGAGGGAGACGAGGCGGGCGCGCAGCTCGGATTTTGACAGGCCGCGGTGATTTTCCGAGGCGGCAGACGTCAGGCCGATTTCATGGCCGCTTTCTGAAAGCGCCTTCGTCTCCTCCGGATGGGAGAGCACCCAGTCTTCCGACAGGAAAAAGGTGGCGTTCACTCCGGCAGATTCGAGGGCAGCAAGGACAGGCCTTGGATCGTCCTTAGCCGACGTCACGTCAAAGGTCAGGGCGCAGAGCGGGCCGCAGCCGGAGACCTGCGTGATGGGCGCCAGGGCAGAAGAAGCCGCCTGCGGGGAGATCACCGAGATTGGTGAGAGCACACGCCCCGAGGCGGCTGTTTCGATCCGTCCGGTTGCCTTTCCATAAAGGGAGGAGGCGGATCCGGCGGCAAGAAAGAGAAGGAGCAGCCAGAAAACGGCATTTTCGGGAAGCTGGAAAAAGAAATCACGGTTTTTCATCTGGGCCTCGAAGAATCGAATTCCTTCTATTTTATGCGTTTTCCAGCTCGCCTATGCGTTTCCGGCATCAGCCCCCGCGCTTCTTTGTAAGCTCGATAGCTTCCTTGCCGGTCATATGTTCCACGTCAAGCTCCAGCATGCAGAGCGGAGCCCATTCCTTGTCGATGGCGCTGGCCCGGTTTTCTGCGCTGTCGTCCGGCGCATACCTGGCCGCCAGCTTTTCAATGGCCGCCCGCTTTTCGGTGTCATCCTCCAGGCGGCGGATCTGTCCAAAGGCAATGACGCTTCGGAAATAAGTAGTGTACTCTTCCGGGACAATCTCGTCCTTTTCCACGACGCAGAATGAAACCTTATGGTTTCTGTCTATGGCGTCAAGCTTGTGGCCGGATTTGGCACAGTGGAAGAAAAATTTCCCGTCTTCATAGACATAGCTTAAGGGAACGGCATAGGGATAGCCGTCGTCCCCGGATACGGCCAGGACGCCGCAGGTGCAGGAGGCCAGGACAGCCTCGCACGCCTCCTTTGAGAGGGCCTGGCGCTTTCTTCGCATTTCTCTGAACATGACAGGCAACTCCTTTTTTTAGTTTTAACAGGCACTCTGCGTCCGTTTAGATAATTCCTGCCGGAAGATAAATCGGTGCTCCAGGTCCAAGCGGAAGACCGACAAAGTACCAGAGAAGCAGGAAAGCGATCCAGAGTACCTGAACGGCGGCAACAGTGGGGATACACGGAGCAAGGAAGCTTCCCAGCTTCATGTCCTTATCGTACTTTTCGTTCATAACGGCCAGACACATGTACAGGTACGGAGACAGCGGCGCAAGAGCATTGGTCGGGGAGTCACCGATACGGTAAATTAACTGTGTAAAGGCCGGATGATATCCCAGCAGCATGAGCATGGGAACGAAAATCGGACCCAAAATGGTCCATTTTGCAGAACCGGAGCTCATGAACAGGTTAATCATGATGGTCAGGATGATGATGCCGACAAACATGGGTGCACCGGTAAAGCCGACACCCTGAAGGAAATTGGCGCCTGCAATGGCGATGACCGTACCGATCTTCGTCCAGTTAAACAGAGCCGTGAACTGTCCGGCGGCGAAACAGAAAGCAACGAAAGAGCCCATGCCGGCCATGGCCTTTGTAAAACGGCTCGTCACGTCGCGCTCATTTTTAATCACACCTGTGGTAACGCCGTAGGCAATACCGCAAAGAACAAACATTAAAAGGATAATCGGGATCAGGCCGCTTAAGAAAAGGCTGCCGACGATTCCGCCGGTTTCCGGATTTGCCAGAGGGCCGGCAACGATTCCGATCACGATAACTGCAACATAGACTAACAGAACGATTCCGCTGTTGCGGAGACCCTTTAACTGGATGGGGGTCAGTTCCTCCTTGCTTAAGGCCGCTTCGCCGTGATATTTTCCGACACGGGGCTCAAGGAGATGGTTCGTGCACCAGCCGACAACGATGGTTACAAGGAAGGTAGAAGCAACCATGAAGAACCAGTTGCAGGCGCTGTCAACGGTGAAAGTAGTGTCGCTTCCAAGAAGCACCTGGATCGAGGTGTTGGTGATACCGGCTAAAAGAGAGTCGGTTCCGGCGATCATCAGGTTCGCAGAGAAACCGGCGTTAGCGGCAATCCATCCGCACATGAGGCCGGCCACCGGGCTTCTGCCGACGCCCAGGAAAGCGATGGCTGCGAGCGGCGGAACGAGAACGCTGCACGTATCGGAAGCCAGGTTTCCGCAGGTACCGATCAGGGCAACCACATAGGGAACAATCCCTGCGGATACGTTGGCCATACTTTTTTTCAGAAGGCTGTCAACCAGTCCGACCTGCTCACAGAGGCTGATACCTAATGTCATGGACAGTACCAGGCCGAGAGAAGCGAAGCCGCTGAAGTTCGTGGTAACGCTTTTGAGGAACCAGGATAAGCCTTCCTGTGAGAAGAAGTTCTGAACGACTACCTCTGACCCGTCTGACGGACTCGTCACGGATACACCCAGCATGGAAAAAATCAGGGATAGAACTGCAATAAACAGGAACAGCCACATGAACATGGTGAATGGGCTGGGAAGCTTGTTGCATCCATATTCGATTACATTTAGAAAGCGGTCCATCAATGAACCTTTTTTGTTCTTTGCCATAAAAGACCTCCTGTCTTAAGTAATAGACTTGGGGAATCTCTGGCCCGTTCTTTTCAAAGGGGCGGAGATTCATTGGATCGAAATCATCCGTTTTTCTGCAAAAAGGAGGTTCCGATACTGCCGCAATGTCCTGGCGCCCGCGCGGCCTGCCGGAATTTCGCGGCTGATGTTCTGCATGAGATGGCAGAACAGATGAAAATGGTGCGGCTCCTATTGCGCCTCCTTTCTGCACCTCTTGTCCCATTTTGCGGGAAGTTGTTATGAGATAATATAATAGGTCTATTCTAGCACATTTTGGGAAAAATGAAAGGGATTTGTTAAAAAATAATAAAATTTAATAAAATTGCGTTAAGAAAATATCAATTTTATACAAACAAAAAGCAGCCGCACCGGCAGGCCCGCGAAAGGCCCGCCGTGCGGCTGACTGTTATGAAACGGATTAGCAGGTTGCACCGCCCACAAGGTGAAGCTGTGCGCCGATAATCTCGTCGCGTCTCTTTAAGATGTCGTCGGATAAGAGCTGTTTTTCCACATTCTCGAAGCCAAGGCGCTCGATGGTGTCGGCGAAGCGCTCGCCGGTCTCGCCCTGTTCGCGGAATAAGAGGATGGCCTTCTCGATGATGGAGAGGACTTCTTCCTCGGTGGAGAATACCGGGCTTAAAGCATGGCCGTGAGCCACTCTCTTGCCCCAGCGGCCGCCGATGTAGATCTTGTAGCCGTAGGTGCCTTCGTCAAGTGCATGGAACGGGCACTTTCCGACACAGCGTCCGCAGTTGTTGCAGTTCTCGCCGTCGATGACAAGCTTTCCGTCCTTGACGGCAGAAGCCTTCATCGGGCAGGACGCCTCAACCTGGCAGACCTTGCAGCCATGGCAGAGATCGCTGTTGAACTGCGGGATTCTCTGGCCGACGATACCTAGATCGTTAAGGTTCGGCTTTACGCAGTTGTTGGGGCAGCCGCCGACCGCAATTTTGAACTTATGCGGAAGCTTTACGCCGGCGTAGCCATGGTAGAAGATCTCGTGGATCTTGTCGGACAGCGCATAGGAATCCAGAAGTCCGTACTGGCAGGTGGTTCCCTTGCAGGCCACAACCGGACGCACCTTGGAGCCGGTGCCGCCCGTCTCTAAGCCGGCATCTGCCAGATCCTCGCGGAGCGCGTCGATGTTTCCGTAGGGAACACCGATGATTTCCATAGTAAGACGCGTCGTCATGGCGATGCGGCCGCTGCCATATTTCTCGGCTGCCGCGGCGATGGCCTGGTTCTCAGCCGCTGTGATGTTGCCGTTTCTTGTGATGACACGGACGTTGAAGTTGTCGGTTCCCTTATTGTGGAGGCAGCCGAGAGCCTTTAAGCGGGTGATTTCCTCGGCGCTTACGGTCACTTTTCCGGCTGCTGCCTTCTTATAAATATTGAAGGTCAGTCCGCCTTCGAGAACCTTCGTGTTGGTGTAGCCGTAGAATTTCAGGCGGTTCTGGAGCAGGTAGCTTCTCTTGCCCTTTGCACAGATAATCAGGATCTTTTCATCCTTATCAAGGCCGTCCACAGGCCCGTTCACCTGATTGACATCCACATACGGCGCATCCGGGATGGCCGGAACAGGAGACGTATCAATAACCTTGTAGCCGTCAGCGGCGCCTGCGGCAAATTCAGCCGGTGAAAAGCTCTCCAGGATGCCGTCCATCTTGTTTGTCAGGATGCTCACAGCCGTCACAAACGGATGGATTGCCGTGGAGAACGGCGGCGCGTAAGCCATGTCAAGGTTCATGAGCTGATCAACGGTGGCGTCCATGGTGATGGCGGTCACGGCCACGTCGGTCACTTTGTCGACGGCGCCGGAGCCGAGCACCTGGAGACCAAGGAGCTTTCTGGAAGCTTTGTCAGCTACGGTTTTAATAATAAAGGTGGAAGCGCCCGGATAGTAGTGTGCCTTGTCGTCAACGATACAGAGGTTGGACACCACATCGTAGCCCTCTTCCTTTGCGGAAAGCTCGGAGAGGCCGGTGCGACCGCCGTTTAAGTCGGGAAGCTTTACGACAGCCGTTCCGAGAACGCCCTCATAGGAGACATCCTCGCCGCAGAGCGCCCTTGCAAAGGTGCGGCCCTCCATGTTGGCAGAGGAACCCATCGGGGACCATGCCCGCTTTCCGGTCTGACGGTTTACGACGCAGGCGCAGTCGCCGGCTGCATAAATGTTTTCTAAGTTGGTACGGAGCTTTCCGTCCACCGGAATCGTGCCGTTGGGCATGAACTCCAGGCCCGTGTCCTTTAAGAAGGCGGTGTTGGGACGGATTCCAAGGGACATGACGACGATGTCAGCCTTTAATTCTCCCTTGTCGGTCTTGACGCCCTCGGCCTTTACGGTGCCCGTGATGGACTCCATCTTCGTGCCGGTTAAAACCTTGATGCCCTTCTTAATCAGATGGCGCTTTGCATAGTCGGCCATCTCCGGGTCGAAGCCGGGCATGATCTGATCGGCCATATCAATGACTGTGACGGAGAGACCCTGGGCAAGCAGGTTTTCGGCTGCCTCAAGGCCGATGAAGCCGCCGCCGACAACCACGGCCTTCTTCGGGGCGTTGGACTCTAAATATTCCCGGATTTCGATGGCATCCTGGGGAGTACGCATGGTGAAGACGCCGGGAAGAGTGATGCCCTCTAACCGCGGGACAATGGGAGATGCGCCCGTGGCGATGAGACAGACATCATAATCATACTCTTCGGTATTTCCTGTCCGCAGGTTCTTAGCCTCGGCCTTTTTTCCGTTTACATCAAGCTTTACGATCTCGCGCTCAGTTAAAACCTTTGCGCCGGTCAGGGCGGAGAAGGAAGCCGGAGTATTTACGATGAGCTGGGACTTGTCAGGAATCACATTCCCCACATAGTACGGAAGCCCGCATCCGGCATAGGAAATGTCTTTTCCCATGGTTACGATGGTTACGTCAAGAGAACGGTCCATTCTCTTAAGCTTGGCGGCTGCCTTGGTACCGGCAGCAACGCCCCCGATAATCAATACTTTCATGCTTTCACCCTGCAGTGGGAGACACTGCCCCTTTCATTATGTAAGATAAACTCAAGGCCCGCGGGAAGTCTGGCAAATGCGAAACTTCCTGCGGGCCATACCTAAATTCTATTGTACCTGATTACGGCGGCAAAGTAAAGAAAATAAGGAAAAGCCATGAATAAAATCTTGTAATCACAGCGATTACGAAACGTAATCAGAAATTTTTTACCAGGCGGCTGCCATTCCGTCGGTTCGCGGCTCCGAAGCGCCGCAGAGGACGCCTTCCCCGCTCCTTAAAATAATCTGGCCGCGGCCCAGCATGATGTTTGCGGACGGCACCTGGATCTGGTGCTCCCGCCGGGAGAGGATGTCGATGAGAGGCGCGCCGAAGCCGTGCTCTAACTGGATTTCCTTTCCCTTTGTCCACATGAACCGCGGGGCGTCGAGGGCCTCCTGGGGATTCATGTGAAAGTCGATCATGTTGGTGAGCACCTGGAGATGTCCCTGGGGCTGCATGAAGCCGCCCATGACGCCGAAGGGGCCGAGAGGCTTTCCGTCCTTTGTGAGGAAGCCGGGGATGATGGTGTGGTAGGGGCGTTTGCCCGGCGCTACGCAGTTATCCATGGTTTCGTCCATGGTGAAGCCGTTGCCGCGGTTCTGGAAGACGATGCCTGTCCCGGGGAGGGAGATTCCGGAGCCGAAGCCGGCAAAGGTGGACTGGATGTAGCTGATCATGTTCCCCTCGCCGTCGGCAGCGCAGAGATAGACCGTGTCGCCGCAGTAGGGGTCGCCTGCCATGGGATCCATGGCCTCTTTCCCGATTAAGGCCCGCCGCTTTTCGGCGTATTCTTTGGAAAGCAGGCGTTTTACCTCGGTTTTCATGGCCTTCGGGTCAGAGATGTATCGTTTCCCGTCGGCAAAGGCCAGCTTTAAGGACTCGATGATCCGATGGAGTACCTCAGGATTTTCATGGCCGCCGGAAAGGTCAAAGCCCTCTAAAATGTTGAGCGCCATCAAGACGACAAGTCCGTGGCCGTTCGGCGGAAGCTCCCAGACATCGAAGCCGCGGTAGTTTGTGGTGATGGGCTCCACCCATTCGGCATGGTAAGCAGCCAGGTCGTCCTTTCTGATATAACCGCCGGTCTTTTTGGAAAACGCGTCGATTTCGTCGGCGATGGCGCCGCGGTAGAAGGACTCACAGTTTGTCCGGGCAAGCTCTTCTAAAGTTTCGGCAAAGGCGGGGGCCTTAAAAAGCGTTCCGGCCTCCGGCGCATGCCCGTCCGGCGCAAAAACCTCGGCCCAGGTGTTAAAATGCTCTTCCGGCGTTTCCCTCTTTAAATTCCGCCAGGCATTTTTCCAGAGCCTTGACGCCACGGGAGCCACCGGGAAGCCGTCCCTGGCATAGGAGATGGCAGGTTTCAGGATTTCGGTGAGCGGAAGGCGGCCGAAGCGGCGGTTGATTTCGGCCCAGCCGGAGGTGACGCCTGGTACGGTGACGGCGCCCCAGCCAAGCCGCGGCATTTCCGTGTGTCCGGCGGCCTTTAAGGCGTCGATGCTTAAAAGCATGGGGGCCGGGCCGCTGGCGTTTAAGCCGTAAAGCTTTCCCTCGTGACAGAGGATGGCAAAGCCGTCGCCGCCCATGTTGCAGGACATGGGCTCCGTGAGCATCATGCAGGCGGCTGCCGCCAGGATGCCGTCGAAGGCGTTCCCGCCCTGCTTAATGATATCGAGGCCGGCCTGGGCCGCCAGGGGCTGCGCCGCGCAGACCATGCCGCGTGCGCCGTACGTCACCGTGCGCCGCGACGGGTAGCGGTAGGTAAGGGGATCAAACTGAAATTCCATAAGAGACTCCTTTTTGCGGTAAATTTTCTGATTTTATGGTACTGCGGATGCGGGGAAAATGCAAGAAAAAGAGCTGTGAGATTTCATGCCTCACAGCTCTTAAACGCTTTGGGATTAGACACCTGTCCAGCCGATGGTCTGAAGAACCGTCAGCATAATGATAGAAAATACAAACTGAAGGATGAGAAGCGGAGCATAGCTCTTAACCCACTTGTTGTAGGAGATTCCCGCGATACCAAGGCTGCCCATCAGGGTACCGGCCGTCGGGATGATACAATCAGCAAAACCTGCGCCGAACTGGTAAGCCTGAACTGCTACCTGACGGGTAATTCCCGTAAGGTCGGCAGTCGGAACCATTAAAGGCATAACGACCGCAGCCTGGCCGGAGCCGGACGGGATAAACAGGTTGATGGCCGTATTTATGACCATCATCAGGTTTGCACCTAACACAGGGCCAACCTGAGAAAGCGGCAGAGACAGGTAGTAAACAATCGTATTCAGAATCTGCCCGTTAGTAAGTACGACAGAAATTGCGTTGGCAAAGCCAATGATAAAAGCAGCATTTACCATCTTGGAAGCGCCGGTAATAAATTCCTTGGTTGTTCCGTTGACACCATAGCCATTTGTGAGACCGATGATAACGGCAACAAGGAAGAATACGGCTGCAAACTGGGAGTTGCCCCATCCAAACTGAACGGAACCGATTACAACGACAACGATGGCGGCCAGCGTGGAGGCAAGGGCGATGATCTGGCCGACATTAAGACGTCCATTCAGGGCATCTGTGTTGCCCTCATCCTGCAGTCCCATGAACTGGGAAGTTTTAAGGCCAGGCTCATAATTAAGGCTTTTGGTCGGATCCTTGCGGATTCTCTTCATGTACATAACGACAAAAACATATGTCATGATGAAGTTGATAACATGGATGAAAACGCGGACACCCATACCGGAGAAAACAGGAAGCTCAGCAATCGGATGTGCGACGCCAAGAGTAGACGGGTTTGCCCAGCCAATATTAAAACCAGAGTATGCTCCCAGATACACTAACATCATTCCGGCAGCCGCATCCAATCCGATAGCCTGAGAAAGAATGATTCCGATGGGAACAAGGGCAACCGTCGGATTTGCGAAAACGCCGCATGCGCCGCCGATGGTCATGAACAGCATGAGTACAAAGGCGATTACATAGTCATTAGCCTGTTTTCCGCCGCTTGCGATGCTCTTAAATGCGATTTCAATGGCACCGGTTTTCTGAAGAAGATGGACGGCGGCACCGATAAACATAACCATAACCATCAGGACGGCTGTGCTGGATTTTGTGAAGCCTGTAATCGTCGCTTCGAGTACAGCCCAGGGCCCCTGCGGACTCTGTTCGATAGCGTGATAGGTGCCGGCGATGGCACGGGTAGTGCCGTCAATCTGCTCTGTGTCGAACTCGCCTGCTGGAATGACCCAGGTCAGGATAGCGGCGAAGATCGTCAGCATGAAGAGCAGGGCACATGTACTGGGAAGCTGGAATTTCTTTTTCTGTTTTTCCATAGATACGCTCCTTTTATATTCTTGAATCCTGGCGCCCCGCATATGGGGCGCCGGAGAGATTCCTTATCTTTTTGCGCTTTTACTTCAAAAAGTCGCGGACGTACTGAATCAGCACGGAGGCGCCTGCGGCCAGGCATTTTTCGTCGAACACATTCTTCGAGTTGTGAAGGCCGTGTCTTGTGTTGGGATCTTCGTTGTTTCCGGAACCTAAGCGGAACTGTGCGCCGGGGCCGTACTCCGGGAACATGTAGGAGAAGTCCTCAGAGCCAAGGGACGGGTTCGGAACCGTCACGATGTGGTCTGCGCCGATGGTCTTTTCTGCGGCGGCGCGGAGTCCGTCGATGACGCTTTCATCGTTTACAAGCGGCGGCATTCCCTTGTTCCATGTAACCTCGCCCTGGCCTCTCATGGCCTCTGAGCAGGATTTTACGATGCGGTCGATGGCATTCTGCATGGCTGCGCGGCTGTCGGCGTTTAAGCTTCTTAAGGTACCGCTCATCTCCACGAAATCCGGGATGACGTTTGGCGCCTTTCCGCCGTGGATGCTGCCGATAGTCATGACGGCCGGGTAAACCGGGTGGTTCTCACGGGAAATAACCGTCTGGAGCTGTGCGAGGACATACGCGCTGATGGCGATGGGGTCGATGCAGTTTTCCGGATGGGCGCCGTGGCCGCCTTTTCCGCTGATTTTGATGGAGAAGACGTCGCAGGAAGCGTTGGCCGGGCCTTTTTTGAGGCCGATGGAGCCGGCGTCATATTCCGGCGATACGTGAAGGCCGATGAAAACGTCGGGCTTTATCACGTTCAGGGCGCCTTTCTCTACCATATATTTGGCGCCGGTGCCGTTCTCCTCGGCCGGCTGGAACAGGAAAACCACATTTCCTGCCAGTTCGTCCTTGATTTCGGACAGCACTCTGGCGCAGTATAAAAGCGTTGTGGTATGAATATCATGGCCGCAGGAGTGGCAGACTCCCTCCACTTCGGAAGCAAACGGGAGACCTGTGAGCTCTGCCATGGGCAGTGCGTCGATGTCTTCGCGGATGGCAACCGTTTTTCCCGGCTTTCCGCCGCGCAGGATTCCGACAACGCCGGTCTCCAGGCCGATTTCAGCAATTTCCACACCGTATTCTGCCAGCTTCTCTTTGATAAGTGCCGTGGTGGCAAATTCCTGATGGCTTAGTTCCGGATGCTGGTGAATATGCCTGCGGACAGCAGCCATGTCATCTGCATATTTTAATACGAGTTCTTTAGTTTCCATGAGCAGACCTCCTTCAATTTCCTGTGCCGCCATTCCGCAGAATGGAACAGTACAGAAAAAAGTTAAATAAATTTTATAAAAAATTAAGTAATGAAGCTTATTTTATAGTATTTGTTTACAGATTGCAACTGTTTTAGGGGGCTTGGGCTATGAAAAAATATTATAATAGGTATTCCGGAATTTTGCATAGAATACAAAAATATGTGCAATGGCGGTGAAAAATGGGGCATACTGTCCATAAGCCCCCATGGCGGAGCACGTGCCGCAGGCACCGGAAAACCGCTTATTTTGTCGCATTGCGCGAAATAACGATTGCATTTTATGACAAATAAATTTATAATTGAACGTATATATCATTATAAGATGGGGAATGTCGGCGAAAGGGCCGGATGGAAAATGCTTTGAAGAGAAGGTGAAACGGATGGAAGAAAATAAATTGAAAGAAATTGTGACGGAGCTGGAAGCTCCGGCGGATTTTACAAGCCCGGAGGTACTTTATGACGAGCTTGTTGCCAGCATAAAAAGATATCATCCTTCGGATGACCTGTCCATGATCCAGAAGGCATATGAGATTGCCAGAGATGCCCATAAGGATCAGAAGCGTAAATCCGGGGAGCCGTATATTATCCACCCGCTCTGCGTTGCCATTATCCTGTCGGATCTGGAGCTTGACAAAGAGACGATCATTGCCGGTATCCTGCATGACGTGGTGGAGGACACGGTTTTGACTGATGAGGAGATCACAAAGCTCTTCGGCGCTGAGGTGGCTCTTCTCGTGGACGGCGTTACCAAGCTGACACAGCTCTCCTGGTCGGCCGACAAGGTGGAGATTCAGGCAGAAAACTTAAGAAAGATGTTCCTCGCCATGGCAAAGGACATCCGTGTCATCTTAATTAAACTGGCTGACCGTCTTCACAACATGCGGACGCTTCAATATATGAAGCCGGAAAAACAGAAGGAAAAGGCCAGGGAAACCATCGAGATCTACTCGCCCCTTGCCGACCGACTTGGTATTTCCAGGATCAAGATTGAGCTTGACGATCTGGCGCTCAAATACCTGGAACCGGAGGCGTACAAAGACCTTGAGGAAAAGATTGCCCTGACAAAAGATGCCAGGCAGGCTTTCATCAATGACATTATCCGTGAAGTAAAAAATCACATGACAAACGCCGAGATCAAGTGCGAGGTGGAAGGCCGGGTCAAGCATTTCTTCAGTATCTATAAAAAGATGACGAACCAGCACAAGACGCTGGATCAGATTTACGATATTTTTGCCGTGCGGATCATCGTGGACACGGTCAAGGACTGCTATGCAGCCCTCGGTGTGATCCATGAAATGTATAAGCCGATCCCGGGCCGGTTTAAGGATTACATTGCCATGCCGAAGCCGAATATGTACCAGTCCTTACATACGACGCTCATCGGCACCAACGGCCAGCCCTTTGAGATCCAGATCCGTACCTTTGAGATGCACCGCACCGCGGAATTCGGTATCGCGGCCCACTGGAAGTACAAGGAGAGCGGCAGCGGAACGGTTGCGGCAGGCGACGAGGAAAAGAAATTAAGCTGGCTGCGCCAGATCCTCGAATGGCAGAAGGACATGTCCGACAACAAGGAGTTCTTGAGCCTGTTAAAGAGCGACCTCGACCTGTTCGCCGACAGCGTGTACTGCTTTACGCCCACCGGCGACGTGAAAAACCTGCCGAGCGGCTCCACGCCCATCGACTTTGCCTACTCGATCCACAGCGCCGTCGGAAACAAGATGGTTGGCGCCAGGGTGAACGGAAAGCTCGTCAACATTGACTACGTGCTCCAGAACGGCGACCGTGTGGAGATCATGACCTCCCAGAATTCCAAAGGCCCGAGCCGCGACTGGCTCGCCATTGTAAAGAGCACCCAGGCGAAGAATAAGATCAACAACTGGTTCAAACAGGAATTAAAGGCCGACAATATCATCCGCGGCCGTGAGATGATCGACCGTTACTGCAAGGCCAAGGGCATCAACTACGCTGATATCAGCAAGCCGGAATTCATGGAAAAGGTCATGAAACGGTACGCCTACAAGGACTGGGATTCTGTCCTCGCCTCCATCGGCCACGGCGGCTTGAAAGAGGGCCAGGTCATCAACAAGATGGTGGAAGAGCGGGAGAAGAAGCTAAAGCGCGAGGTGACAGACGCCACCATCCTCGACAGTCTCGGCGACAGCAACCGCCCGGAAGTCGTGCCGATTGCTGGAAAGTCCAAGAGCGGCATCGTTGTGAAGGGGATTCACGATCTGGCGGTAAAATTTGCCAAGTGCTGCAGCCCGGTACCGGGCGACGAGATCGTCGGCTTTGTCACGAGGGGCCGTGGGGTTACGATCCACCGCACAGACTGTATCAATATCCTGAATCTTCCGGAGTTGGAGCGTGCCAGACTCATCGACGCAGAGTGGCAGGCGCCGGAAAACGACCAGGGACAGGCGAAATACTCCACAGAAATCCAGATTTTTGCCAACAACAGGATCGGCATGTTCGTGGATATCTCGAAGATTTTCACCGAGCGTCAGATTGACGTGACAAACATGAATGCCCGCGTCAACAAGCAGGGGAAGGCGACGATCACCATGTCCTTTGATACCCACGGAATCGAAGAACTAAACAGCCTGATGGATAAAGTAAGACAGATCGAGGGCGTCCTGGATATCCAGCGTACGGCAGGGTAATCCGGGCGAACCTTGAAACCATAGAGGGGCCTGCCGGCGTATGGCGTCCGGCGGGCCTCTGTTATCAATCTCAAAAAGGAGACGGAAGCGATGAGCGAGATTCGTGTAAAGACACTCGTGGTAGGGCTGGTGTCCACCAACTGCTACCTTGTTTACAATGAGGAGACAAAACGGGCCGTAATCGTGGATCCCGGCGACGGGGCAGACGTGATTTCTTCGGGGCTTAAGAACCTGGGCCTTAGGCCGGAGGCGATCCTTTTGACCCACGGCCATTTCGATCACATGATGGCGGCCGATGACCTGCGGAAAGAGTGGGGCGTGCCGGTTTATGCTGCGGAGAAAGAGCTGGTGATTTTAGAGGACGGCGAGAAAAATCTGGTGGAAAATTATTACGGGAAGCCCTATTCCCTCGTGCCGGATAAGACGGTGCGGGAGGGCGATGTTTTAGAGCTGGCCGGCTTTTCCTTCAAGGTTTTTGAGACGCCGGGACATACCATCGGCTCCTGCTGTTACTACATCGAAAAAGAAGAAGTCCTCTTTGCCGGCGACACGATTTTCCACATGTCTTACGGCCGGACGGATCTTCCGACGGGCAGCGGCAAGTCCATTGCCTACTCGGTGAACCGGCTGTTAAAGGAGCTTCCGGACGACGTGATGGTTTACCCTGGCCATATGGATCCGACTACCATCGGCTTTGAGAAAAAATACAATCCTCTTGCGAGGCTGAAGCTATGATCGGGCTTTTATTAAATGATACTGCTTATGAGCAGGACATGCGCGAGCTTTTGATGGCTTTTTATCCGGGAGAGTCCTTTGTTCATGAACGGCGGGAAGATGTATCATATTATATAGAAGGAACGTATTCGGATGGACATTTCCGGTTCCGCATTCTGGAAGGCGATTCCGTGACGGGGAACCTGGAATTTCCCGTAGAGTATGAAGAACGCCAGACGGCGAAATCAAAAATCAAGCGGGAGCTTTACGGCCTGCTCTCGGAAAAGACGAAAAAGACGCTGCCCTGGGGGACGCTCACGGGGATCCGCCCCACGAAGATTGCCCTTACGAGGCTGGAGGCGGGCCAGAGTGAAGACGAGATCGGCCGGTTCATGGAGGAAACCTACTTAACGAGCCGGGAAAAAATTGACTTGAGCATCGAAATTGCCGGCCGCGAGCGGGAGCTTTTAAAGAACATCGACTATGAAAACGGGTACAGCCTCTATGTGGGCATCCCGTTCTGCCCGACCACCTGCCTGTACTGTTCGTTTACGTCGTATCCCATCGGCGCATGGAAGGGAAAGACAGGGCTTTATCTTGATGCGCTGTTTAAGGAACTTTCCTACACGGCCGAAAAAATGAAGGGGCGCACCCTGGACACGGTTTATTTCGGCGGCGGGACACCCACGTCCTTAGAGGCCGGGGAGTTAGACGCCATCCTCACAAAAATTGAGGAGCTTTTCGACCTTTCTTCTGTCAGCGAGTTCACCGTGGAGGCGGGACGGCCTGACAGCATCACGAGAGAAAAGCTTCTGGCGTTAAGAAAGCATGGGATCACGCGGATTTCCATCAATCCCCAGACCATGAAGCAGGCCACGCTGGATTTAATCGGCCGGCGGCACACGGTGGAGATGGTGAAGGAAAAATACGCCCTTGCGAGAGAGCTTGGCTTTGACAACATCAATATGGACTTAATCATCGGCCTTCCGGAGGAAGACATCGACGACGTGCGCGCCACCATGGAAGAATTAAAGGCCATGGCGCCGGACAGCGTCACCGTCCATTCCCTCGCCATCAAGCGGGCCGCCAGGCTTAACATGTTCCGGGAACAGTACGCGAACTTAAAAATCCGGAATACCCAGGAGATGGTTGACTTGACGGCGGAGTATGCCAGAGAGGTGGGTCTTCTTCCCTACTACCTTTACCGGCAGAAAAACATGGCCGGGAACTTTGAGAACGTCGGCTATGCGGCGCCCGGGAAAGCCTGCATTTACAATATCCTGATTATGGAAGAAAAGCAGACTATCGTCGGCTGCGGCGCAGGAACCACGACGAAGGTGGCCTTCCCGGCGGAAAACCGGCTGGAGCGTGTGGAAAACGTGAAGGACGTCGGCCAGTATATCGAGCGGATTGACGAAATGATTGCCAGGAAGGAAAAAATGCTTGAAAAGCTGCCGTGACTGGCGTATTCTAGTTGGGAAAGCAAGAAAATACGAAAAAAGGATGAAAAGCTATGGCATTAAAAAAGAAACCTGTGACCGGCATGAGGGACATCCTGCCGGCAGAGATGCAGATCCGTGACTATGTGTTAAACCAGATTAAGGAGACATACCGCGGATTTGGCTTTTCCACCATCGAGACGCCCTGTGTGGAACACATTGAAAACCTTTTGAGCAAGCAGGGCGGAGACAATGAAAAGCTGATTTTTAAGGTATTAAAGCGCGGAGAAAAACTGAATCTTGAGACGGCGGAGGCAGAAAACGACCTGACTGACAGCGGCCTGCGCTATGATCTGACGCTCCCACTTTCCAGATACTATGCAAACAACGCGGCGAACCTCCCTGCCCCCTTTAAGGCGCTCCAGGTTGGGAACGTATGGCGGGCAGACAGACCCCAGAAGGGGCGCTACCGCCAGTTTGTCCAGTGCGACATCGACATTCTGGGCGATGCCACGAGCCAGGCGGAAATCGAGTTAGTGCTGGCGACGACGACGGCCCTCTCGAAAATCTGTCCCGATAAGCGGTTTATGGTGCGGATCAATGACCGGCAGATTCTCCGTGCCATGGCCCTTTACAGCGGCTTCCCGGAGGAGGACATCGAGAAGGTGTTCATCACCGTGGACAAGATGGACAAGATCGGCGCCGACGGCGTGAGACAGGAACTGATGGAGAACGGCTGTTCCGAAGAGACGGCCGACAAATATCTGGGTCTCATGAGCCAGGTGACGCCGGATGCCGACGGCGTCCGCCGCATGGGAGAAATCCTCGGGGAGTTTCTTCCGGAAGGGACGGCCGAGAACCTGGCCGGCATCATCGAGACGGTTCTTCACGTCTCCGACGGCGGCTTTGGCCTTCAGTTTGACCCGACGCTTGTGCGCGGCATGGGCTATTATACGGGGACGATTTTCGAGGTTTCCATGGAAGGCTTCGGAGGCTCCGTGGCAGGCGGCGGCCGGTACGACAAGATGATCGGAAAGTTTACCGGCATGGATACGCCGGCCTGCGGCTTTTCCATCGGCTTTGAGCGGATTGTCCTGATCCTTACGGAGAGTGGCTTTGAAATCCCGGACGGCCGGGAGAAGGAGGCGTGGCTCTTTGAAAAAGGCATGGCGCCCGATGCGCTTTCTTCTATTATGAAAGAGGCCATGGCGGCCCGCGCCGGGGGGAAGACTGTCCTCGTGGCACAGATGAACAAAAACAAGAAATTCCAGAAGGAACAGCTTATGAAGGAAGGCTACGGCGAGTTCCGTGAATTTTACAGGGAAGCTTTGAAACGATAACAACATCCTTGGGAGGAAAAACTTATGGCTGAATCAATGGTAGGCCTCCACCGTTCCTGCCGCTGTGCAGAGGTGACGGAGGCGAACATCGGACAGGAACTGACCCTGATGGGATGGGTGCAGAAGAGCAGGAACAAAGGCGGCATTATCTTTACCGACCTGCGCGACCGTTCCGGCATCATCCAGATTATTTTTGAGGAGAGCGACTGCGGCACAGAGAGCTTTGAAAAGGCAGAGCGATTGAGAAGCGAATTTGCTATTGCCGTCACCGGCACCATTGAAAAGAGAGGCGGAGCCGCCAACGAGAATTTAAAGACCGGCACCATCGAGATGCGGGCAAAATCCCTGCGGATTCTCTCAGAATCCGAGGTACTGCCGTTCCCGATTGAAGAAAACAGCAAGACGAAGGAAGAGCTGCGCTTAAAATACAGGTATCTTGACCTGCGCCGCCCCGACCTTCAGAGGAATATCATGATCCGGAGCCGCGTGGCGACCATGGTAAGACAGTTTTTGGCAGACGAGGGCTTTTTGGAGATCGAGACGCCCACGCTTATTAAGAGCACGCCGGAGGGCGCCCGTGACTACCTTGTGCCGAGCCGCGTGCATCCGGGGAGCTTCTATGCGCTGCCCCAGTCGCCGCAGCTTTTAAAACAGCTTCTCATGTGCTCCGGCTTCGACCGCTACTTCCAGCTTGCACGCTGCTACCGCGACGAGGATCTGCGGGCAGACCGCCAGCCGGAATTTACTCAGATCGACATGGAGCTGTCCTTCGTGGACGTGGAGGACGTCCTTGACGTCAACGAGCGGCTTCTTAAGAAAATTTTCAAGGAAATCTGCGATTTTGACGTGGAGCTTCCGATTCCGCGCTTAACCTGGAGAGAGGCCATGGACCGGTTCGGCTCCGACAAGCCGGATATGCGCTTTGGCATGGAGCTTAAAAACGTGTCCGAGGTGGTAAAAGACTGCGAATTCGTCGTCTTTAAGAGCGCCCTGGAAAACGGAGGTACCGTCCGCGGCATCAATGCCGAGGGACAGGCCGGCATGCCGAGAAAGAAAATCGACGCCCTTGTGGAGTACGCAAAGGGCTTTGGCGCCAAGGGGCTTGCATACCTTGCGATCCACGAGGACGGAAGCTATAAGTGTTCCTTTGGAAAGTTCATGAAGGAAGAGGAGCTGAACGCACTGGCAAAGGCCATGGACGGAAAGCCCGGCGACCTTCTGTTCTTTGCCGCCGACAAAAATAAAGTCGTCTTTGACGTCTTAGGAAATCTGCGTCTGGAGCTGGCAAGACAGCTTGACCTGTTAAAGAAAGATGATTTCAAATTCCTGTGGGTGACGGAGTTCCCGCTTCTTGAGTATTCTGAGGAAGAGGGACGTTTTGTGGCAATGCACCATCCGTTTACGATGCCCATGGACGAAGATCTGCCGCTCATCGACACCGACCCGGGCGCCGTCCGTGCGAAGGCCTACGACATCGTGTTAAACGGCACCGAGCTTGGCGGCGGTTCCGTCAGGATCCACCAGGCAGACGTGCAGGAGAAGATGCTTGAGGTTCTCGGCTTCACAAAGGAACGTGCCGAGGAGCAGTTCGGCTTCCTTCTTGATGCATTCAAGTACGGCGTGCCGCCCCATGCGGGGCTGGCTTACGGCCTCGACCGCGTCATCATGCTGATGGTGGGCGCCGACAGCATCCGCGACGTCATCGCGTTCCCGAAGATCAAGGATGCCTCCTGCCTGATGATGGAGGCGCCGTCCGAAGTGGACGAAAAACAGCTTGAGGAGCTGCACATTGCCGTAGTTCCCGAGGAAAAGGAAGAATAAAGTTTGGCGTTTCAGGCCCCGTGGGAGCTCAGGTTTCCCGCGGGGCCTGATTTTATTCCATAGGAAAGGCTGTGTTAAATTAACGCATAAAAGCAGTGGTTTCCTATGGAATAAAAAGCCCTCCGGGCGGGATGCGCACTCCGCGCAAAGGAAGATAGCTGCTGACGCAGCTGCGCTCCGGCGCGAGTGTGCGCCAAGCACACACTTTTCTCCCCGCCTTTGTGAAAAGTTGGTGAAAATGTGGAATTTTTCGTTTCCGTTTGCTAGAATACAGGTATGATAAGGATGAGGTGATAAATATGGATGCTGTGAAGATTCTGATGGTGGATGACGAGGCGCGGATGCGGAAGCTCGTCAAAGACTTTTTGGGAATAAAGGGATATCGGGTCATTGAGGCAGCGGACGGCGAGGAAGCCGTGGACATTTTCTTTAAGGAAAAGGACATCGGCCTGATTATCCTGGACGTGATGATGCCGAAAATGGACGGCTGGGAGGTCTGCAAGACCATCCGCCGCTACTCCCAGGTGCCGATTATCATGCTGACGGCTCGTTCCGAGGAGCGGGATGAGCTTCTTGGCTTTGAGCTGGGCGTCGATGAATACATTTCAAAGCCCTTCAGCCCGAAAATCCTGGTGGCGAGGACGGAGGCGATTTTACGTCGCGGGAGCGTCTCCACCGGCGAAATCCTAGAGGCTGACGGAATCCGCGTGGACAAGGATGCCCACGAGGTCAGCGTGGACGGGAAACCGGTGGATTTAAGCAACAAGGAATTTGAGCTCCTGACGTATTTCCTGGAAAACCAGGGAATTGCCCTTTCCAGGGAGAAAATTCTCAATAATGTATGGAATTACGACTATTTCGGCGACGCCAGAACCATCGATACCCACGTGAAAAAACTCCGCAGCAAGCTGGGCCCCAAGGGCGATGCCATCAAAACCATCTGGGGAATGGGGTATAAGCTCGAGGTGAACGGAGAATGAAATCAATACGGACAAGGCTTGTCGTCACGTTCATTGGGTTAATGGTTGCGATGATTGCCGTCGTCTGGGGCGTGAACCAGTGGTATCTGGAACAGTATTATATTTCGGAAAAGGTAAAGGCCCTGAATGAGGCATATGAGACCATCGACGGCCAGATCCGGCAGAATCTGGAACAGGGAATCTCCATCCAGGAGGCCATGGGCCGTACCATGGATTCAGACGGGAACATCGAGGAGGGCGACCTGCTTGAAATCGTGCGCGACTTCAGCGACAGCGCCAATGTCTCGATGCTCATGATCGACAACAGCCTAGAGGATCCGGCGATCTATTCCACGGCCAGGGACGTAAGCTTCCTAAAGGACAGGATTGACCGGTATATTCTGGGAAAAAATAAACTAAAATACAGCGTCGTGGAAAAGAACGACAATTACACGATCCAGAAGACCTTTGACCCGTTAAGGGACAGCCTCTATCTGGAAAGCTGGGGATTCTTTTCCGATTACAGCACGGCTTTTATCATGAGCACGCCGCTTTCCAGTATCGGTGAGAGCGTGGCTCTGTCCAACCGCTTCTTGACGTATGTGGGATTTGTCACGATTGTGGCAGGGGCAGGCATCGTCTATCTGATGACGCGGATGATCACAAAGCCCATCAGCCGGCTTTCCGAGCTTTCCGAACGGATGTCAGGGCTGGATTTTGATGCCAAATATGAGGCAAAACGTCATGATTCCTCGGAGATCACCGTCCTGGGAAACAGCATGAATGAGCTTTCCGAGCGGTTAAAGGAGACCATCGCCGAGTTAAAATCGGCCAACAACCAGCTCCAGAAGGACATCGAGGAGAAGACGAAGATCGACGAGATGCGCAAGGAGTTCATCGCCAACGTATCCCATGAATTAAAGACACCGATTGCCCTGATCCAGGGCTACGCCGAAGGGCTCCAGGAGGGCATGGGCGAGGACAAGGAAAGCCGGGACTATTACTGCGACGTCATCGTGGATGAAGCCAACAAGATGAATAAGATGGTGAAGCAGCTCCTCACGCTTTCGTCCTTAGAAAGCGGAAACGACAGGACGGTTATGGAGCGGTTCGATTTGACCGAGCTGATCCAGGGCGTCATAAGCTCGGCGCAGATTCTGGCACAGCAGAAGGGGATCGAGGTTGTCTTTGATGTTTCGGAACCTGTTTTTGTCTGGGCAGACGAATTTAAGATCGAGGAGGTCATCACCAACTACTTAAGCAACGCCATCAACCATGCGGACGGCGAGAAGAAAGTGGTAATCCGCATGGAACAGGAAGAAAAAGACGTGCGGGTCTCCGTGTTCAACACGGGAACGCCGATTCCGGAGGACGCGCTTCCAAATCTCTGGACGAAGTTCTATAAGGTAGACAAGGCCAGGACACGGGAGTACGGCGGCAGCGGCATCGGCCTCTCCATCGTAAAGGCCATCATGGACGCCCACCACCAGAGCTGCGGCGTGCAGAACTGGCAGAACGGGGTGGAGTTCTGGTTTACGGTGGATTGCAGTAATGAGTAAGGAAAATTTATAAGGAAATGACAGATATGGAGCGGTACATGTTGTGGGTTTAAAGCATGGTACCACTCCATATTGTTGTTTTTATCCGCCGGCTCGAAACAAGGAAAAAATAATGGAAAAAAGTTGAAAAAAGTGGTTGACTTTTTGGAAACCATTTGATATTATAATACACGCCTCGAGCGACGGGGCAGAGCTTCAAAAAAGAAGTTCAAAAAAATAAAAAAAGTTGTTGACAAACGGTTGAACTTGTGATAAGATATCAGAGTTGCTTCCGAGGAAACAACAAAGAACCTTGAAAACTGAACAGTATGTAAAACCCTGAAAATTCTTATAAAAATGGCTTTTTGGTTTAAGCCATGAATGAGAACATTCAGAACAAAACCTAAACAACAGTAGAACGGTTTGAAATTAGCCAAGCTAAGTTTTGAACCTGGAAACAAACTTTAACATGAGAGTTTGATCCTGGCTCAGGATGAACGCTGGCGGCGTGCCTAACACATGCAAGTCGAACGAAGCAACCAAGAGGAAGTTTTCGGATGGAATCTTGATTGACTGAGTGGCGGACGGGTGAGTAACGCGTGGGTAACCTGCCTCATACAGGGGGATAACAGTTAGAAATGACTGCTAATACCGCATAAGCGCACGATACCGCATGGTATTGCGTGAAAAACTCCGGTGGTATGAGATGGACCCGCGTCTGATTAGCTAGTTGGCGGGGTAACGGCCCACCAAGGCGACGATCAGTAGCCGACCTGAGAGGGTGACCGGCCACATTGGGACTGAGACACGGCCCAAACTCCTACGGGAGGCAGCAGTGGGGGATATTGCACAATGGGGGAAACCCTGATGCAGCGACGCCGCGTGAGTGAAGAAGTATTTCGGTATGTAAAGCTCTATCAGCAGGGAAGAAACTGACGGTACCTGACTAAGAAGCCCCGGCTAACTACGTGCCAGCAGCCGCGGTAATACGTAGGGGGCAAGCGTTATCCGGATTTACTGGGTGTAAAGGGAGCGTAGACGGTATTGCAAGTCTGAAGTGAAATCCCGGGGCTCAACCCCGGAGCTGCTTTGGAAACTGTAAAACTAGAGTGCTGGAGAGGTAAGCGGAATTCCTAGTGTAGCGGTGAAATGCGTAGATATTAGGAGGAACACCAGTGGCGAAGGCGGCTTACTGGACAGTCACTGACGTTGAGGCTCGAAAGCGTGGGGAGCAAACAGGATTAGATACCCTGGTAGTCCACGCCGTAAACGATGAATACTAGGTGTTGGGGAGCAAAGCTCCTCGGTGCCGCCGCAAACGCAGTAAGTATTCCACCTGGGGAGTACGTTCGCAAGAATGAAACTCAAAGGAATTGACGGGGACCCGCACAAGCGGTGGAGCATGTGGTTTAATCCGAAGCAACGCGAAGAACCTTACCAAGTCTTGACATCGGGATGACTGGGAAGTAAAGTTCCCTTCCCTTCGGGGCATCCCAGACAGGTGGTGCATGGTTGTCGTCAGCTCGTGTCGTGAGATGTTGGGTTAAGTCCCGCAACGAGCGCAACCCTTATCCTTAGTAGCCAGCGGTAAAGCCGGGCACTCTAGGGAGACTGCCAGGGATAACCTGGAGGAAGGTGGGGATGACGTCAAATCATCATGCCCCTTATGATTTGGGCTACACACGTGCTACAATGGCGTAAACAGAGGGAAGCGGCCCTGTGAAGGTGAGCAAATCCCAAAAATAACGTCTCAGTTCGGATTGTAGTCTGCAACTCGACTACATGAAGCTGGAATCGCTAGTAATCGCGGATCAGAATGCCGCGGTGAATACGTTCCCGGGTCTTGTACACACCGCCCGTCACACCATGGGAGTCGGAAATGCCCGAAGCCAGTGACCCAACTGTAAAGAGGGAGCTGTCGAAGGCAGGTCTGATAACTGGGGTGAAGTCGTAACAAGGTAGCCGTATCGGAAGGTGCGGCTGGATCACCTCCTTTCTAAGGAAGAAGAAGTAGGGGTTTTATATACTGTTTAGTTTTCAAGAGAAACTAAAGAAAGATTCCGGTGTCGATGCGTCTGGGGGACACACCCGTTCCCATCCCGAACACGACGGTTAAGACCCAGACGGCCGATGGTACTATGCTGGAGACGGCATGGGAGAGTAGGTGGATGCCGGAGTCCATTTGAAAAATACTCGAAAGAGTTTAAAATAGAACAGACATATTCTAGCGGGTGGAGAGAAAGGCGAAATTCGCAGTGATGAATGTGTTAACCCTTTCCAGCAGGGCAGTGCTGTTCAATATAACTGGTTTTTACCAGTGATTGGTGAGCTTAAAGGAATTTGAACTTGCCAATGACTGATAAAACATCAGTCAGAACGTACCTTGAAAACCGCATATTGAAACAAGTAATCTTAAATATTTAAGATACAAGACATCCGAGGCATATCGAAAGATATGTAAACCGAAAGTAAACACAAGCCAGGCACACAACGCTATGTGTGTTCGTTTTGGAGCCGTTCCCGCGGCTTTGAGACAACTGGTTAAGCTAGAAAGAGCGCAGGGTGGATGCCTTGGCACTAAGAGCCGATGAAAGACGTGATAAGCTGCGAAAAGCTTCGGGGAGGAGCAAATATCCTTTGATCCGGAGATCTCTGAATGGGGAAACCTACTTGAGTAAACCTCAAGTGACGTATGGTGAATCCATAGCCATACGCCGGGAACCCGGTGAACTGAAACATCTAAGTAGCCGGAGGAAGAGAAAGAAACATCGATTCCGAAAGTAGCGGCGAGCGAAATTGGAAGAGCCCAAACCGGGATGCGTGCATCCCGGGGTTATGGACCACGTTATGTGAGACGATCTGTTAATGGAACGGTCTGGGAAGTCCGGCCAGAGAGAGTGAAAGCCTCGTACATGAAAACAGTAGTTAACTAGTGGAATCCAGAGTACTGCGAGACACGTGGAACCTTGCAGGAAGTCGGGGGGACCACCCCCCAAGGCTAAATACTCCTTAGTGACCGATAGCGCATAGTACTGTGAAGGAAAGGTGAAAAGAACCCCGGGAGGGGAGTGAAAGAGAACCTGAAACCCTGTGTTTACAAGCTGTGGAAGCACGTTAAGGTGCAACCGCGTACTTTTTGTAGAACGGTCCGGCGAGTTGCGGATACTGGCAAGGTTAAGGGCTTAAGGCCCGGAGCCGAAGCGAGAGCAAGTCTTAATAGGGCGTAAAGTCAGTATGTGCAGACCCGAAACCGGGTGATCTATCCATGTCCAGGTTGAAGCGAAAGTAAAATTTCGTGGAGGACCGAACGCACATCCGTTGAAAAGGGTGGCGATGAGGTGTGGATAGGGGAGAAATTCCAATCGAACCCGGAGATAGCTGGTTCTCCTCGAAATAGCTTTAGGGCTAGCCTCGTATTAGTCTGATGCAGGTAGAGCACTGAATTTCCTAGGGGGCGTCAAAGCCTACCGAAGAATATCAAACTCCGAATGGCATCCAGATGATGTACGGGAGTCAGACTGCACGAGATAAGTTGGGCAGTCAAAAGGGAAAGAGCCCAGACCTACGGCTAAGGTCCCCAAGTGCGTGTTAAGTGGAAAAGGATGTGGGATTTCAAAGACAACTAGGATGTTGGCTCAGAAGCAGCCACACATTCAAAGAGTGCGTAATAGCTCACTAGTCGAGAGGTCCTGCGCCGAAAATGTCCGGGGCTAAAACACGACACCGAAGCCTAGGAATGATTTTTAATCATTGGTAGAGGAGCATTCTTAAATGGGCGAAGCAGTACCGATAAGGAGCTGTGGACGTTTAAGAAGAGAGAATGCCGGAATGAGTAGCGAGATGGAGGTGGGAATCCTCCAGGCCGAATATCTAAGGGTTCCAGGGTAAAGCTGATCTGCCCTGGGTAAGTCGGGGCCTAAGGCGAGGCTGAGAAGCGTAGCCGATGGACAACAGGTTTAGATTCCTGTACCACATGGTATCAGAACTGTGGGGACGCAGAAGGATAGGATGACCGGGGAACAGAATCTCCGGGCAAGCGGGGTAGGAGTATGGTTGGCAAATCCGCCATACAATCCGAAGACGTGACGCGGACCGAACAAAAGTAGGGAAGCATCTGATTCCGGCTGCCGAGAAAAGCCGCTATTGCGTACCATGTGCCCGTACCGTAAACCGACACAGGTGGATGAGGAGAGAATCCTAAGGCCGGCGGGAGAAGCATTGTTAAGGAACTCGGCAAAATGACCCCGTAACTTCGGGAGAAGGGGTGCCAGGGAGACCTGGCCGCAGAGAATAGGCTCAAGCAACTGTTTAGCAAAAACACAGGTCTATGCGAAACCGTAAGGTGAGGTATATGGGCTGACGCCTGCCCGGTGCTGGAAGGTTAAGAGGAGAGGTTAGCGAAAGCGAAGCTTTGAATTTAAGCCCCAGTAAACGGCGGCCGTAACTATAACGGTCCTAAGGTAGCGAAATTCCTTGTCGGGTAAGTTCCGACCCGCACGAAAGGCGTAATGATTTGAGCGCTGTCTCGACAATGCACCCGGTGAAATTGAAGTACCAGTGAAGATGCTGGTTACCTGCGCCAGGACGGAAAGACCCCATGGAGCTTTACTCCAGCTTGATACTGGGATTCGGTGATGCATGCACAGGATAGGTGGGAGGCTGTGAAGCTTGGACTCCGGTCTAAGCAGAGCCGCTGTTGGGATACCACCCTTGCGTCACTGGGTTTCTAACCTGTCACCATGACCTGGTGAGGGGACAATGTCAGGTGGGGAGTTTGACTGGGGCGGTCGCCTCCGAAAGGGTATCGGAGGCGCTCAAAGGTTCCCTCAGAATGGTTGGAAACCATTCGAAGAGTGCAAAGGCAGAAGGGAGCTTGACTGCGAGACCGACGGGTCGAGCAGGTAGGAAACTAGGACTTAGTGATCCGGTGGTATGAAAGTGGGATTGCCATCGCTCAACGGATAAAAGCTACCCTGGGGATAACAGGCTTATCACTCCCAAGAGTTCACATCGACGGAGTGGTTTGGCACCTCGATGTCGGCTCATCGCATCCTGGGGCTGAAGTAGGTCCCAAGGGTTGGGCTGTTCGCCCATTAAAGCGGTACGCGAGCTGGGTTCAGAACGTCGTGAGACAGTTCGGTCCCTATCCGGCGCAGGCGGAGGATATTTGAGAGGAGCTGTCCTTAGTACGAGAGGACCGGGATGGACGGACCGCTGGTGTACCGGTTGAGCTTCTAAGCTCATGGCCGGGTAGCCAAGTCTGGAAGGGATAAACGCTGAAGGCATCTAAGCGTGAAGCCCCCCTCAAGATGAGATATCCCATTCGAAAGAAGTAAGACCCCTTGAAGACGACGAGGTAGATAGGGCAGAGGTGGAAGTACAGTAATGTATGGAGCTGACTGTTACTAATCGGTCGAGGGCTTAACCAGAAGGTTTGTGGGTTGGTGGATGTGTTCAATATGTGGTTTTGAAGGTATGTGAAATGAGGCCGTGGAAGTTGATTCCACGGCCTCTTTGCATTATATGACAGTGCCTTTCTCAAAGAAATCTTTTTTCGTCATATCCATATAAATCTCGTCAAAATATGTGCCGTCTTTATAGAAGGACTCGCGCCTGCGTCCTATGATTTTAAAGCCCACGCTTTCATAGAGATAAAAAGCAGCTTCGTTGAAAGAGAGGACGCGCAGCATGATATTGTTGAAGTTTAAGACGCAGAAGCCGTAGCGGAGCAGTGTAAGGAGCGCATCGCGGCCGAACCCCTTTTTGCGGAATTCCGCCTCGCCGAGATAAATATAAAATTCTGCCCGCTGGTGAGTCATGTCGACGTTATAAAAGGCGCAGAAGCCGATGAGCCGGTCGTCCTCTTTCCGCACAATGGCAAAGGAATAGTTGTCGAGCGCCGATTCTGCCAGCCCCTGTTTTTCCTTAAGGAAGGAATATTGCCTGTGAAAGACGGAGAGATTTTCGGCCACCTCCCTGTCGTTCATCCACTTGGCGGAAATTTCAAAGTCCTCCGGATTGACCGGGGAAAGGTAGACGAGATATCCGGACATCTTTTTTAAGTATTTCATAGATGGAACCCCTCCTTTTTATAAGTGTTTAATAGGAAAAATGGTACAGGAATTCCAGGCATTCCTGAATCTGGCTGAAATGATTTTGCGCCCCGTAAGCCTCAAGGCTGGAACGTGACAGTTTGTTTCGGATCCGGCTGATGCCGCCGTCTGTCCACGGAGAGCCCTGGAAATTGGCGTAAAGGCCTGTGACGGAGCTTCGGATGACGGAAAGGTCGTTTTCTGCAAGGCCCAGGGGATTTCCGTTCAGAAGCCGGTGTTTCAGCCCGGCCAGGTAGTTGACCTGGAGAATGCCGCCCATGGCCGTGAGCCCGCAAAAGAACACCACATAGAGAAAAAACAGGGCGGTGGAGGCAACAAGGCGGCCTGCCTGGATTTCTTTCATGACGGCTTCCGCTTCCAGTAAATACCGCAGGGAGCCGTCGGCGGACAGGAGAAAGTCATCCTTTAAAAAGAGCTTTTCCGGCCGGCCGTTTTCCCGGATTCCCCAGAAGAAAAAGGTGCCGGTTTTCTTTTCGTTGTCCCAGCAGGAGCGGGTTCTGTCCAGGACGCGGTTTATGAGCTCCCGCCCATCTTTGGAAAACAAAAGAGCAAAGACCCACCCCGGCCGTTCGGCTTTCCAGTCAGCCATAAGCAGATTGTGAACGACGCGCTCCAGGGGAATCATGAAATAATTGAGCCTCGGGTACCAGGCATCTTCGGCGAGAAAATCTCTCCAGAGCCGTTTGTTTAAGAGGCTGATCTGATCGAGGAAATCATGGCCGTCCAAAAACTCCCACTGGCTTTCAAACCAGTCTTGAAGAAAAGAAAATTCTTCTTCCATAATGGAGCCGTCTTTTTTCAGGTCTTTCAGTTTCTGAAAGAACGTGTCCCGGTTCATGGGCGGCGTATTGTAAGCGAAGCGAGTGTTCCTGGCGGCAAAGGGGATTTTGAAATCCCGGTAGACGACGCCGCGGGGATAGAGCTCATTTGTCATAGCTGTCGTGGCGCAGGATAACGAAATCACCGGGAGCCTCTGACGGCACTTGATCAGGTACTGGTTGAGCACGATGTTCAAGGTTTCGTTGAAGGAAATGGAGGCATGGTGTTCCGCTGATGACACCAGATAATTTTCCTTAAGTGCGGCCTCGATGGACTCCAGCTCCGCCTCCGGGCAGACAGGCGCTGCGGCAGCCCGTATGGCTCTAAGAAGAAAATCCTGACGCTTTAGGATGGGAGCCGTAAACGGCTTTTCATATTGAAGATAAAACTCCTCCACAGTCCCGGAAAAGCCGGCAATGGGCTTCATTTCGGGGAAGCGGTCGAGCAGTTCGTCCAGTTCTTTTTTGCTTATCATGCTGTTTCTCCTTTCCTTTTGCTGCCCGTTTTGAGATATGGCTTAAGTTTTACCGTACAGAAGGCGACCGTCAGGAACGAGGCGGCTCCCATGGCGAGGCCGAGAACCGGGTAGCTTATGGATTCCGCGGCCCAGCCGCCGGCCAGGGAGCCCAGGGACGTGGCGCCCACAATCAGGAAGCGGGTGGTAGCCATGACCTTTCCCATGCATTCCGGCTCGATTTCCCTCTGCCTGTGGGACATGGAAATGGTATTGACGGCCGTGACGGAAAGCCCCTCCAAAAGGGAGGCGGCAAAGAGCGGCAGAAGGCTCGCGGTTCCGTATCGGAACAGGAACTGGAATAACACCGCCGCACAGCAGAATGCTAGGACAAAATATCTCCCAAAACGGTCGATGACAAAGTAGACGGCCACGCCGCCGAGCAGGGAGCCGATGCCGGCAAAGGAGATTAAAAGCGAGTAGACCTGCTGGCTGTAATGCAGGGTTTCCGTGATATATAAAATGTAAAAGGCAAGCTGCATGCCGGCAGTCAGGTTCAGGATGAAACCAATCAGCACGAAAAAGCCGATGTCCTTTTTGCGGAACAGATACAAAAGCCCGAAGGACACATCGGACAGAAACGATTTTCCTGTCAGCCGGGAGGGGGACGGCGCCGGGCGGTAGGCGGCTTCCCTTGGCGTGCCCCGACCGGCCCGCTTAGAAAGAGAGAGGAACAGGCAGGACATCACGTAGCAGACGCCTGTCGCACAGAGGGAGAGGGTTCCTGACAGCATGGAAAAAAGACTCCCCAGGTTGACGCCGATGAATTTATTGGAAGCCAGTTCGGCCGTGGATACGATGCTGTTGGCTTTTTCCAGCTGGTCTTTCTCCAAAATCCGCGGGAGGAAGATGGAGTGGCTGTTGTCGCAGAGCACCTCAAGCGTTCCCATGAGAAACGCAAAGACCGCAAGGAGCGGAATGGAGAGCTTTCCGAAAACGGAAAACGCGGCAAAGAGAAAAAAGGCCAGGGCCCGGAGGCCGTTTGCCCGTTTTGCCGTCTGGTAGGCGCCCTGCCGGTCAATCACGATTCCGGCCGCAATGGACAGGAGAAACCAGGGCGCAGAAAGTGCAGCCATCACGTATCCGAGATGGGAGGAAGAGGCTGACACGCTGAGAGTCAGGAGTGTCAGCGTGATGGTTGTGATCCCGTCCGATAAATTTGTGATAAGCTGTGATCCGGCAAAATACCAGAAGCTTTTTGGAAATTTCTGCATGCATCTCACCTGATTTCTGAAAGAATGATATTTTATAAAAATATACTAACAGATGCGAAAAATAAAATCAACAAAACACTGGTTTTTTTGATAAAATCTGAAAAAAGCAGAAAAGGAACCGGTTGCCCTTCCGGGAATCCGGCGGTATAATCGTGAGTATGACTGAAAATCCGGCAGAGGGGGACAGAATTCACATGGAACATACTATCGAGACGCCGGCCGTGTCCGGCGGCATAAGGCGAAAGGCATTTGCGGCCGCATTCCCGTACACGATCCCGATTTTTGCGGGCTTCTGGTTTCTGGGAATCACTTACGGCATTTATATGAACGTGTCAGGCTTCAGCTTCTGGTATCCGATGCTCATGGGGCTTACAATTTTCGGCGGCTCGCTGGAGTTTGTGGCCGTATCCATGCTGCTCGGGACATTTGCGCCGCTCCAGACCTTAATCATGACGCTGATGATCCAGGCCAGACACCTTTTTTACGGCATCGCCATGCTGGACAAGCTCAAGGGGACGGGCTGGAAAAAGCCATATCTGATTTTCGGGCTCTGCGATGAGACGTTTTCCATCAACTGTTCGGCCGAAATCCCGGAAGGCGTCGACAAGGGCTGGTTCATGTTTTTCGTGACGCTTTTAAACCAGATTTACTGGGTGTCCGGGGCAGCTTTGGGCGGGATTCTCGGCTCGTTCATCACCTTCGATACGAAGGGGCTGGACTTTGTGATGACGGCCATGTTTGTGGTGATTTTCCTCGAACAGTGGATGAAGGAAAAGCGCCATCATACGGCGTTCATCGGCCTTTTTGCGTCGGCGGCCTGTCTGGCTGTTTTCGGCGCAGATTCGTTTATGATTCCGACGATGGCATGCATCCTGGTTCTTTTAACCGTATTCCGGAAACCCATTGAAAAGGCAGGTGGACTTTCATGACGCTTACAGAACAGATTCTTACGGTTGCCATCTGTGCCCTGGGCACCATGGCGACGCGGTTTCTTCCGTTCCTTTTGTTTTCGCCGAAGCGGCCGACGCCGGCTTATGTGCAGTACCTTGGCAAGGCGCTTCCGGCAGCTATTTTCGGCATGCTGGTGGTTTACTGTCTGAAAAATGTGGAGTTTTTTTCGGGAAACCATGGGCTTCCGGAGCTTCTCGCCATCGCCGTGACAGCCGGATTGCATATTTGGAAGCGGCAGATGCTTGTGTCCATCGCAGGCGGCACGGTTTTTTACATGGTGCTGGTGCAGATGGTGTTTTAGAGGGATAAAATTAAGCGCCGCAAAATCACGGAAAATGATTTTTGCGGCGCTTTTAAACTTACATGGTTACGGTTATTCCTGGCTTCTGCTCTCCATGCGGCAGTTGGCCGTTTCCACAATGCCGACAGCCGCAGCGGCGATGGCATTGAGAAGCTGGAGAATGGAAAGCAGGTCGAAGGATTTCCGATAGAGAAGGTTGAGGCTGAACTGGAGAAACCAGATTCCTGCCATGAAGAACCAGAGGACATTCCGGTGGCGTTTGATTTTTTCCATAATTACCCTCCTTATGATTTAGTGAATTTCGCCTCCTACGGCGCGGATATCGTCCTTGCAGTTCACGGCGGCAGCGACGGCAGCGGCCAGGGAGCCTGCAATGTCAGAGATGGCCATGGACGGTGTGCCGGGCTTTTCCGTCACCTGGGCCGGGGCGTAGGGGACATGGATGAACCCGCCACGGACGGACGGGAATTCCTTTTGTATGTAGTAGAGGATGCCGTACATCACGTGGTTGCAGATATAAGTTCCGGCGGAGTTGGAAAGCACAGACGGATAACCGGCCTCCTTGATGGCCTGTACCATGGCTTTCACAGGAAGATTCGAGAAGTAAGCCGTATCTCCATCGGCAAAAACCGGCTCGTCGATGGGCTGGTTCCCTTCGTTGTCGGGGATCCTGGCATCGGTGACGTTGATGGCAACACGTTCCGGGGTGACGCCGAACCGGCCGCCTGCCTGGCCGACGCTGATGACGATGTCGGGCTGTTCGGATACCATTTTTTCATGGACCTTTTCAATGGATTTGCCGACGACAGTCGGGATCTGCATCTTGATGACCTGAGCGCCTGCGATCTCATCGGGCAGGAGCTTTACGGCTTCCCAGGCCGGGTTGATGGCCTCGCCGCCGAAAGGATCGAAGCCTGTAATTAAGACTTTCATCTGCAACACCTCTTTCGATAAATTGACAAACAGCAATCATGCCTGTATGATAGGATACTGGGGCCGGCGGTGATCCGGCTCCACCACTATTATATATAAAGTTGGAAAAATACGCAAGAAGCGGGGACGCAATACGATGAAAATTATCATTTCACCTGCAAAAAAGATGGAAGAGTGCAGCGACCTGTTTGAGCCGGGCGGGCTCCCGGAGTTCCTTTCGGAGGCTGAGACGCTGCTTTCCCGTCTGAAGGCCATGACGGAGCCGGAGCTAAAAGTCCTTTTTAAGGCCAATGATTCCATCACCCATGAGAATTTCCTGCGGTTTCGCTCCATGGAGCTTTCCAGGGCCCAGACGCCGGCGGTTCTGGCCTATGTGGGGATCCAGTATCAGTACATGGCGCCGAAGCTGTTTTCCTATGGGCAGTGGGAGTATGTAAAGGAACACCTGCGGATTTTAAGCGGGTTCTACGGGATTTTAAAGCCGGACGACCGGGTTGTCCCCTACCGGCTGGAGATGCAGGCGAAGCTTCCGGCCGGGGCATCCGGGGATCTCTATGGCTTCTGGGGGAGGCGGCTTTATGAGGCTCTCATAAGAGACGACCGTGCGCCGGTCATTGTGAATCTGGCCTCGAAGGAGTACAGCCGCTCCGTGGAGCCGTATCTGGAGCCTGGAGTCCGGTTTGTTACCTGCGTATTCGGGGTAAAGTCCGGCGGGAAGGTGAAGGTAAAGGCGACGGAGGCCAAGATGGCGCGCGGCGAAATGGTGCGCTTCATGGCTGAACATGGAATCGAAAAGGAAGAGGAGTTAAAAGGGTTTTCCTGCCTGGGCTACCGGTTTTCCGAAATGGAATCGTCCAGGGATACCTACGTGTTTTTAAAGGAAACCACATAAAGAAAGGAAAAACGATGTTTCGCAGAATTGGAAAAGATGATCCCTGCTGGTGCGGCAGCGGGAAAAAATACGGGGAGTGCCACATGGTTTTCGACCAGAAAATCGGGCGTGCCAGGTTTTCCGGCCATGAAGTGCCGTCCCATAAAATTATTAAAAACCCGGCGCAGATTGAAAAGATCCGGGAGAGCGGGAAATTAAACATTGCTGTGCTGGATTACGTGGCGGAGCGGATCGGCGCCGGCGTCACCACCCAGGAGATCGACGACTGGGTTTACCAGTTTACCACAAAGCACGGCGGGATCCCGGCGCCTCTCCACTATGAGGGCTTTCCGAAAAGCGTCTGCACGTCGGTCAATTCCCAGGTCTGCCACGGCATCCCGTCTGACGATGTGGTGTTAAAGGAAGGCGACATTGTCAACGTGGATGTCTCCACGATTCTGGACGGCTTTTTCTCCGACTCGTCGCGGATGTTCATGATCGGGGACGTGGGCCCGGAGAAGGAGCGGCTTGTGCGTGTGGCGAAGGAAGCTGTGGATAAAGGGCTTGAAAAAGTGAAGCCCTGGGGATATCTCGGCGACATGGGGCAGGCCGTCCATGAGCATGCGAAGAAAAACGGCTATACGGTGGTGCGGGATGTGGGCGGCCATGGCGTCGGCCTGGAGTTCCATGAGGAGCCGTTTGTCAGCTATGTGTCCAGAAAGGGGACGGAGATGTTAATGGCGCCGGGCATGATTTTTACCATCGAGCCCATGGTGAATATGGGGACGGACGGCATCTATGTGGACGACGGAAACGGCTGGACGATCTATACCGAGGACGGGAAGCCGTCGGCCCAGTGGGAGATCATGGTGCTTGTGACCGAGGACGGCCATGAGGTGCTGGCCTATTAAGAGAGGACGCATGAAACGTCTGACTTTAATAAAATATTAAATAAATTATGTAAATTTTCCTTGAGATAGCCGACGGAATTTAGTATAATGGAACTACCAGACAAGTACGTGAAAAACAGAGAAGGAGGCTGTCTTATGGAGATGAAGTATGAGAAGATCAGAGCAGGCGGCGTTGACGTCCCGTTAAAGGTCGTAAAGGGACATTTTGCGACGAACCATGCCCACACAAACTACTATGTTGACCTGACAACCATCAAGAGCCGCGTCAGCGAGGCTCAGGAGATTGCCCGGGTGCTGGCGCAGATGTATCTCTACAACATGGTCGTGGACACCATCGTGTGCATCGAGGGCACGGAGGTCATCGGCACGCTTCTCGCCGAGGAGCTGACCAGGAGCGGATTTTTGTCCATGAATGCCCACCAGACTATTTACATCATCCGCCCCGAGTACAACAGCAACAGCCAGCTTATTTTCCGTGAGAATTTTTATCCGATGTTAGCCGGGAAAAACGTGATCCTTTTAACGTCCACGGTGACGACGGGCCTTACGGTCAACAAGGCCATTGAGAGCATCCAGTATTACGGCGGGATTCTGCATGTGATCTCTGCGGTATTCAGCAGCCTGGACGAAGTAGATGGAATCCCGGTGAAAGCCGTCTTCGGAGTGAAGGACGTCCCGGACTACCAGTACACCGATTACCGGGACTGCCCGATCTGCAAGGCGGGGAGGAAGCTGGATGCACTGATTAACCCCTACGGCTATTCCAAGCTGTAACGGGGACGGACGCTGGAGACAGCGGTCAGACGGTGGTACCATGTCATGAAAGAGACAACGGTACGCGGCCGGACAGGAGAACATTACCTCTCGGTATTTCCATATCCGGACGAAGTGATGGCACTGAATGAAAAAAAGCTGGGATGAAGCCTTTCCTCATCCCGGCTTTTTTACTATTTCTCCGTTCCCTGTCCGTTAATATGGTTTTTTATGGCCTGGAAGCTTTCCGGGCTGATGACGTGTTCCATGCGGCAGGCATCTTCGAGGGCCGTTTCTTTGCTGACGCCCAGCTTCATGAGCCAGCCGGAAATCATGGTATGGCGTTCATAGATGGTTTCCGCGATCTGAAGGCCCTGCGGCGTCAGGGAGAGATGGCCGGAATCGTCGACCTGCACATAGCCGTTTTCTCTCAGGTTTTTCATGGCGACGCTGACGCTGGCCTTGGAAAACCCCAGTTCCATGGCAACGTCAATGGAGCGGACATACGGCTGCTGCTGACTCAGCATCAGTATGGTTTCTAAGTAATTCTCAGCCGATTCCTGTATTTTCAAAATAGAATCCCTCCTAATACCGTAGTTTGGACATCCCCTATCCAGTGTACCATACTTGGCGGAAAAGGTCAAACGCTTCGCGGCCGGGCAGGCCGGATGCAGAGGCCGATGGCGGCGCTTTGAAAACTGGAAAAAATAGTCTTGACAATAAAGTTAGTTTATGCTAACTTATAGCTATGAGTTAGACAAAACTAACTAAAAGAGCGTATTTTTCCCGCTGCAAAGGACAGCAGGACAGACAGAGAGAACAGGCGGCAGAATATGAAAGCTGCGGCCATACAGCATGGAGGTAACGGAATGAGTGTAGTTATCATCGGAGGCCATGACCGCATGGTCAGACAATATAAAAAAATATGCCAGGATCACAAATATAAGGCGAAGGTCTTCACCCAGATGAGGACGGGGCTCGACAAGCAGATCGGCACGCCGGATCTTCTGATCCTGTTCACCAGCACCGTATCCCACAAGATGATCCGCTGTGTGCTGGACGAGGTGGACAGCTCGAGAACCGACATTGTCCGCTGTCACACCAGCAGCGGCAGCGCGCTGACGGAGATTTTGGAACAGCGGTGCTGTTAATCCGAAAGGGAGGGAGTCAATGAGTGATGAGGCATTCCGCATCATGCGGGGACTGGATATGAGGTTTTTGGAAACCCAGGTGGCGCTCCAGTGCGCGCCGCTCCTTGCCGGTGTGAAGCTGTCGAACCTTTTGAATGTGGGGGCAGATAAGCGCAGCGCTGTCATGGCCTTGTTTGCGCCGACGCCGGTTTCCTGCCATGTGCTCTATGAGCTTGACGGGAGGATTTCCGTGCTGCTCTACCGGGAAGCGGAGATGGAAGCACATATAAAAAAGGACGGCGTGCGGGAGCTTTTAGAGGAGTGGGGCTACGGCGGCATGGAGCTTCCAGAAATCCTGCGGCAGGTTTCCGGCCGCTACCAGAAACACATGGAAGGCCGCGGCGGCTTTCCCCACGAGATCGGCCTGCTTCTGGAATATCCGGAGGAGGACGTAAAAAGCTTTATCCGGAACGAGGGAAGAGACTTCCTGTATTCGGGATACTGGAAGGTATATGGAGACCTTCCGAAAGCACTTGAAACCTTTGCCGGCTATGACCGGGCGAGGGAAGCCGTGATCCGGCTTGCCGGAAGCGGAAATGGAATCCGGGAAATCCTGACATCCTTTACAAGACAGGGATGCAGAGCAATAACCATATAGGAGGAAAATGAAACATGGATAAAATTATCGTAGCATTCTGGACACAGACAGGAAACACGGGGATCATGGCGGAGGCCATCGGGAAGGGAATCGCGGAGGCCGGAAAGGAAGCCGAGATCCTTGATATTTCCTCGGTCAGCATGGACGATTTAAAGGCGGCGCCCGTCTTTGCCCTCGGCTGCCCGGCCATGGGGGATGAGGTGCTGGAGGAAGGCGATATGGAGCCCTTCGTCATGGAAGTGGAGACGTTTGCCTCCGGAAAGAAGATCGGCCTGTTCGGCTCCTACGGATGGGGCGACGGCCAGTGGATGCGGGACTGGGAAGAACGCATGAAGAACGCCGGCGCTGTGCTGGTGGGCGGGGAAGGCGTCATCGCCCACGAGACGCCGGACGACGATGCACTGGAGGCGTGCAGGGAGTTTGGAAAACAGCTTGCAAACGCATAAAAAGAGAGGGACGGAAAGCTTTGGTTTCCGTCCCCTTTCATATCCATGCCTAGAAAAACGTGTGGATGAAATTCTGTTTTAAAAACCGGTACTGCCTGGTGGGGCGGCCTTTCCCCTCCTGTTTCTGCGGCTCGATTTCCTCGATGAGGCCGGAGTCGAGAAGCAGCTGGAGGATCCGGTTGCAGCTCCGGCTGGTGATGTTGAGCCACTGGGAGAGGGAGGCAGCCGTCATGACCGTGTCCTTATCCATCTGGAAGAGGCCGACGATCTTTAAGAGGTTGCTCTCGTTGATGCCGTTTTTCTGGGAATACTCCAGTGCCTTTATGTTGGAATAGCTGTAATTTAAGGTGCGCGTTAAGGATAAGGGCCCCGTCAGTACATTATCATTTCCGTGGATCAGGAAGCCGTCGTTTTTCCCGTAGCGGATGGCCTCCTGGAGAGCGGCTTCGGCCTGGTAATGGCTTTCACCGACGGAGCTTCCGATGCCGGCGCCGATTCGGAACTCCAGGCTGTCTTTTCCATCCAGGAAGGCGATCAGATCCTGGATTCGCTCGAAGTTCTTTTTGTAAAAATCGCTGTCGGCCATGAGCTCAAAGCGGTTGGAGACGGAGTGGACGGAGAAGTCGTAGCCGTACTCCCGCCTAAAGTCCAGAAGGTATTTGTGGAGTGTAATCTCCAGATACTCCCGGTCATGGGAAGTGATGGATTCCGGATATATGAGCTTAATGAGGATCACCAGCTTGCCGGCCCGGTTTTGCTGGTTTAAGCGGACGGAATTGACGGCGCTCCGGATGGAATTCCGCACCATTTCCTCTGAAGGCAGGAAGTGGATATAAGGGATTTTCATTTTATTCAAAACCTCAAGCTGGTTGGTGGTACGGGTCAGCACAATGTCGATTTTCCCGGAGTTCCAGAGCTCTTCCACCCGCTCCCTCAAGGTCTCATAATTGTACTCGGGATTTTCAAAGCAGTAGGGCATGTAATCCGGCGACAGATATGTTTTCAGGTTCATGAAATCGTTGACCGGCGTCAGGAAATCCATGTAGACCCGGGATAGCGGGATATGGGGATAGCGCAGGACAAAGTTTAACAGGATGGATAAAATGTCCTTTTCCTCATAGGATACGAAAGCGCAGGGTACCTGGATATCGTCGATATGGGTCAGCATATAGGAGTAGCCAAGCTCCCCGGAAAAGAAGATCACGTCGGAAAATGACTTGCACTGCTCATAAATATCCGTGATCTCCTCCAGCTTATCATAGACATATTTATGGAAGGAACAGCCGAAATCCTGATGGGCAATGGCTTTGCGGATCACATCCATGGATTTTTTTGGACTTACGATGCTGATGGTAATCATAGAAAATACTCCTTTCCGAAGGAAAATGCGTCTTTTAATGACAAATGTGTCGATAAATCAGATTCCCCCTAGAATCGTAACACATAATATTGACAAAGTCAAAAGCCTATGTTAAAATATGGATAATAAAAGACGCGAAATACATAAGTCTTAAATAAAAAGACGCGGTGCCAGAACCCTGACGGAAAGGGAAACGGCAGGAAGCTGGCGCGGAAAGGGACGGAAGGCTTCCTTTTTTCTGCGGTAAAAAACGATATTACATATGGATTTCCAACTGTTTGAGAAATAACTGCAATACCGCCCGCAGAATGGCTTTTTATGGCCGATATTGAGACACAAAGCTTCAATAAACACCGCAAGACCGTATTTTAAGTCTCTTATTCGTGCGAGATGCACAGGGGTTAATGACAACCAAATATTTAAGGAGGTATTTGCGAAATGAGCAAGTATGTTGACAGAGTATTGGCGGAGTTAAAGGAAAAAAACGCTAATGAGCCTGAATTCCTTCAGACAGCAGAGGAAGTTTTAACTTCTTTAGGCCCGGTTGTAGATGCACATCCGGAATATGAAAAAGCAGCTCTCCTTGAGAGAATGGTAGAGCCGGAGAGAACCGTAGAGTTCCGTGTCGTATGGGTAGATGACAATGGTCAGACTCATGTAAACCGCGGATACCGCGTTCAGTTCAACGGCGCTATCGGACCGTACAAGGGAGGCTTACGTTTCCATCCGTCCGTAAATCTGTCCATCATGAAGTTCTTAGGATTTGAGCAGACATTCAAGAACAGCCTTACAACTCTTCCGATGGGCGGTGCAAAGGGTGGTTCTGACTTTGACCCGAGAGGAAAGAGCGACGCAGAAGTAATGAGATTCTGCCAGGCATTCATGACTGAGTTACAGCGCCACATCGGTCCGGACGTAGATATCCCGGCTGGTGACCTTGGCGTAGGCGCACGCGAGATCGGCTATCTGTATGGCCAGTACCGCCGCATCAGAGGTGCTTTCGAGAACGGCACAATCACAGGTAAGGGACTTTCCTTCGGTGGTTCCCTGATCCGTCCGGAAGCTACTGGTTTCGGTGCTGTTTACTATCTGGAAGCAGTTCTGAAACATGAGAATGACACACTTGCTGGCAAGACCGTTTCCCTGGCTGGTTTCGGTAACGTAGCATGGGGCGCAGCTACCAAGCTTGCTGAGCTTGGCGCTAAGGCTGTTACTCTGTCCGGACCGGATGGATACATCTATGATCCGGATGGAATCACAACGAAAGAGAAACTCGACTACATGCTCGAAATGAGAGCAAGCGGACGCGACCGCGTTCAGGACTACGCTGACAAATTCGGCTGCAAGTTCGTTCCGAACGACAAACCGTGGGGCGAGAAGGTTGATATCGTAATGCCGTGCGCTACTCAGAACGATGTCAACATGGAGCAGGCGAAGAGAATCGTTGCCAACAACATCAAATACTACATCGAAGTTGCTAACATGCCGACAACCAACGACGCTCTGAAGTTCTTAATGGAGCAGGAGAACATGGTTGTTGCTCCGTCCAAGGCAGTTAACGCCGGCGGTGTTCTTGTATCCGGTCTTGAGATGAGCCAGAACAGCGAGAGATACTCCTGGACAGCAGAAGAGGTTGACGCTAAGCTGCATCAGATCATGACAGGTATCCATGACGGCTCCGCAGAAGCTGCTGAGAAGTACGGCCTTGGCTACAACCTGGTTGCTGGTGCTAACATCGTTGGCTTCCAGAAGGTTGCTGATGCTATGATGGCACAGGGCATTGCCTGGTAATCAGGGGGATACCCAAAACTGAATTCATTCAGAATATCGGGGGTGGCTGCGGGAGAAGTTTCTTCCGCGGCGCCCCTATATTAGTATTACGGGATTCATCATCCTGTGATATCCATTATATTCAGAGAGGAAGGATAAACATGGCATTTACAGTTTTTTACACAGTGCAGATCAGCGACGTTGCCACAAAGATTTTTGAGGCAGCCGGCGGAAAAGCTGTTGTAACCAACCATTTCTTTGACGAGGCAGGCTACGTCGAGGAATTGAAGGCGCTGAAGCCGGAGGCAATTATGTGCCGGACAGAGCCGGTTACGGCAGCCATGATGGATGCGGCTGGCCCGAATCTGAAGGTGATCGGTAAGCAGGGAGCAGGCCTTGACAATATCGATATCCCGGCAGCGACGGAGAGAGGCATCCGCGTGGTTTATGCACCCGGCCAGAACGCACAGTCTGTTGCAGAGCAGGCTGCTTTCTTAATGCTGGCGTGTGCCCGCCGCTATCAGTATGTAGATAAGCAGTTCCGTTCCGGAAATTATAAGGTTCGTTTCGGACTTGAGAATACATATGAGCTTCAGGGCAAGACCCTGGGACTTGTGGGCTGCGGAAGAATCGGCCGTATGCTTGCAACCATCGCAAAGTGCGGCTTCGGCATGAACGTGATCGGTTATGACCCGTTCCTGAAGCAGGATCAGCTTGGCGATCTGATCACTCTTGTGGAAAACCAGGATGAGGTATTCAAGCAGGCAGATTTCATCAGCCTTCATACGCCGCTGACGCCTGAGACGGAGCACAGCATCGGCATGAGAGAGTTCAAGCTCATGAAGCCGACGGCTTCCTTCATCAACGCGAGCCGCGGTGAGGTGGTTAATGAGGCAGAGTTAATCCAGGCGATGCAGGAGAATGTCATCAACTGCGCCGGCCTCGATGTTACCGAGAAGGAGCCGCTGCCGCTTGACAGCCCGTTATACAGCCTTGACAATGTAATCCTGACGCCGCACACGGCTGCAACGACGGAGCAGTCCGTCATCCGCTGCTGTGAGACGGTTGCAGAGGATATCTGCGCCGTTCTGGAAGGCAAGGATGCGAAGTTTGCTGCAAATAAATTTTAATCAGGAACTGAATCTCAAAAGAACTCATCGTCGGACGGCCTTGGGTTCTTTTCCGTTTAAGACAGGAGGAGCATGACATGACGTGTATCATTGAATCGGCAAAGGCATTGATGCCGAAGCTTTCTAAGATCAGGAGAGATTTCCATGAGTACCCGGAGGTTTCTCAGCATGAGGTGGAGACAGCGAAAAAAGTCGCCGCATATTTAAAGGAAATCGGCTGCGATGAGGTCATTGAAAATGTGGGCGGACACGGTGTTGTCGGCGTAATCAAGGGAACCATGCCGGGCAAGGCTGTGGCGCTCCGCGCTGATATGGATGCGCTTCAGATCCAGGAGATGAATGAAGTGGAATATAAGTCCCGCAACGACGGCGTGATGCATGCATGCGGCCACGACAACCACATGACGGGGTTAATCGGGGCGGCAGAGCTTCTGTGCCAGAGACGGGATCAGATTAAGGGAACAGTCAAGCTGATTTTCCAGCCGGCAGAGGAGTTATCCCCCATCGGCGGATCCAGGGAGATGTTAAAGTCGGGGTATATGGATGACGTGGAGGCTGTTTACGGGCTTCATGTGTGGCCGGATCTTCCCCACGGGAAAATCGGAATCAAGGCAGGCCCGCTAATGGCTGCGACGGATCATTTCACGATCACGATCCACGGCAAGACGGCCCACGGCGCAAAGCCGGATCAGGGTATCGACGCCGTTGTTCTCGGCGCGCAGTTTGTTATGGCGGCCCAGACCATCGTCAGCAGGAAGGTGAACCCCCTTGACAACGCCGTTGTGACCTTCGGTATTTTCAATGCGGGAACCAGATACAATATCATTGCCGGCGACTGTGTGCTGGACGGCACGGTCCGTACCCTCAATGAGGAGACCAGGGATATGGTGGAGGAGTCCATGAGAAAGCTTCTCGACGCCATCTGTCTCCAGTCGGGCGCGACGGCCGACATCACTTACGGCCGCGGCTATCCGGCCCTTGTGAACCATGAGGCCGATGCGGCCATGATTAAGAAGACGGCCGTTTCCCTGTTCGGCGAGGAGGACGTTGTGGACGTGAAGCTTCCGGCCATGCCGGCAGAGGATTTCTCCTTCTATCTGTTGGAGAAGAAGGGCGCGTTCGTATGGCTCGGCACGGCGAAGGAGGGCGAAGAGCCCTGGCCGCTCCACAACAGCCGGTTTGACGTGGATGAGGACATCCTCTGGAGAGGAGCCGCTCTTCTGGCACAGACGGCCATTGATTATCTGGCAGAAAATTAAATCGAGACGGGCGGATATATGGATCCGGCGGCAGTCATTTTTGGAGACTGCCGCCGGATTTTTTGCGGAAAGGATTATTCGTTTTCGGAAAGTTCCATGGATTCTTTTAAAGCGTCTGCAAGCCCTTCTAAGTCTTCGCGGGTGTGGGAGGACATGAGGGCAAGCCTTAGCCGGGCGCTGCCTTTTGCGACGGTGGGGTAGCGGATGGCCGAGATGTAATAGCCGCGTTCTTTTAAAAGCTCCATGACGCGCATGGCGCGGGCCTCGCCGCCGATGATGATCGGGATGATCGCCGTCTCGGAGGCGGCGTCGATGCCGCGGGCGTTTAAGGCGGCACAGCAGAAGCGGATGTTTTCCTGAAGCTTTTGTACCCGCTCCGGCTGTTCCATGATGAGGCGCAGGCCTTCTAAGTCAGCGGCCATGGAGACCGGGGAGAGGGCGGTGGAAAAGATGAAGCTTCTGGCTTTGTTTACCAGGTATTCGATCAGGCTGCGGGAGCCGCAGACGAAGCCGCCTTCGCCTCCGACGGCTTTGCTGAGAGTGCCCATCAGCACATCCACGGAGCCCTCCATGCCGAAATATTCTTCGGTGCCGCGGCCGGTGGCGCCGATGACGCCGGTGGCGTGGGCTTCGTCGATCATGGAGAGAAGGCCGTAGCGGCCGGCAAGCTCGGTGAGCCGCGGGAGGTTTACGATGTCGCCGTCCATGCTGAACACGCCGTCGCTGACGATGATGCCGCGTTTTCCCGGGTGTGCCTTGATTTTTTCTTCCAGATCGTCCATGTCGTTGTGGCGGTAAACTACCAGGTCAGCCTTTGATAAGCGGCAGCCGTCGATGATGCTGGCGTGGTTTAACTGGTCGCTGTAAATGATATCGCCTTTCTGGGTCAGGGCGGACAGGATCCCCACATTGGCCATGTAGCCGGTGTTGAATACGAGGGCGGCCTCTCTGTTTTTGAATGCGGCGATGGCCTGTTCCAGCTCCATGTGGATTCTTGTGGTTCCCGTCGTCAGGCGGGAGCCGCCGGAACCGGCGCCGTATTCGTTGAGAATCCGGCCGGCATATTCTTTGATTCTTGGCTCGCTGCTCAGATCCAGATAGCTGTTGGAGGAAAACAGGTGCTGCTTTTTCCCTTCTATTGTGACGACGGCCGTCTGTGCAGAGTCAAAGACGGTCATTTTCCGGAACAGGCTGCCGTTTTTTAGCTGCAAAAGTTCACTGTCGATTCGTTCCCATTTGTCCATGGCTGTTTGCCCCCTTGTCTTTAAAGCCGGATCAGCATTTTCTGATGTTCCAGGTAGCGGATGCAGTCGTCTGCTTCTTCCGGTTTTCCGCGGAAAAGGAAAATGCGGCCTCCGTCCGGACATCCCATCTCTTTTAGTTTTGTGATCCGCACATAGCCCAGTTCCTTCGATGCGAAGTATCCCGTCACATAGTCCGGGTCGTCGGAAATGCAGATTTCGCCGATGATGTTCTTGTGATTTGCCACCTTGGTGGCCAGCACGAGCGCTTCTTTGAAATGGTTTTTCTGGGAGCGGTCGTCGCCGGTTCCGGCCGCGTCCATGTAGGTGGCGCGCACGCCCCGCTCATTGTCAGGCTCCAGACGTTCTAAGGTGTCGGCGTCAAGCAGCATGGCGCCGCGCATGCCCCAGGTATTTTTTAACTGTTCTAATATTTCCCGGCCATTTGGGATACCGGAGCGGTCTAAAAGCTCTAAGATTTTCGCACGTCCTTCCTCTGCCGTCGGAACTTCGCAGGTGGTTACGGGAAGCCCGTCGCAGTACATCACGTCTTCGGCGGCCACGCGCTCTACTTTCAGGTTGATAAAATCGGCTTCGCCTTTGGAATGGTGCATGGCCCGTTCAAGAAGCTGGGCGCAGATGGACTGGAGGCTGTCCTGCTCCACGATTTTTTCTGCGCCGGAGATGTGCATTTCTCTGCCGTTTTCCTTGCGGCTGGCGCGCATTTTTATGCTGTATAAGTCTGTGCTCATGATTTTCCCCTGTACGTTTTTTCTGGATGGCTCTGCCTGCATGGAACCGGTTTTCCAAAGCGGGGAAAGCCGGCCTGTGCGGCGGCCCGGCAAAAGGCCGGATAAAAAAGTGCCGTGCAGACGGCTGTGAAGATCATTCCGGGAACGGCCGCGGCAAGAAGCGGCAGAGCCGGGACACGGAGCATGGCGGCCAGCACCAGGCGGGCGCAGCCGGTTCCGATGGGGCCTGCCAAAAGCAGCCGGAGCCTCTTTTCCGGTTTTTTGGCGGCGATGGCTCCCGCCGTGATGCGGAACACCATGGCGATGAGGACGTTCCAGATGGTGTGGGTGCCCAAAAGAAGCTGAATCAGGCTGGAGCAGATGCCGATTCCCAGATAGCGCCTGAAACCGACGGCAGCGGCCAGGCAGACGGCGTAGGGAGCCGAAAGCTGGAATTCCGCACCGGGAATCAGGGAGGGCAGTTTGAGCATGCCGAGGAGAACCAGCATCGCCGTCAGGAGCCCGTCGAGGGCCAGCCTTTGGAGAGCGGACGATGGTTTTGCGTGTTCCATGGTATGTTTGTCTCTGTCCTTTCTTATTCTCATGCCGTTAATATAGCAGGCGGGGGGAAGATTGTCAACTGTTACAAAGTGAAATGGTTGACAAATGAGAGAAAAAAGACACGGGGAGCGTTTGACGGCGCACCCGTGTCTGGCGTTTCTGGATTTTAAGCGAGAGCGGAGAGGAAGTCGCGGACAGCTTTTTCCGGCGTGGCCCAGGAGGTCACGAGGCGGATGACCGTGTGGCTGTCATCGGGCTTTTGCGACCGCTCGAAGGTGAAGTCTTTTCCGAGCTTATCAACAAGTTCGTCGGGGAGTATGGGGAAGAGAAGGTTTGTGTGGGAATCCGAGACAAAGGAATACCCGGCCTTCCGGATCCCGTCCCGCAGGATGGCAGCCATCTCGTTGGCATGGGCAGCAAGGTCGAAGAAGAGGCCGTCCCGGAACAGTTCTTCAAACTGGATGCCGGCGAGGAAACCCTTTGCCAGCATGGCGCCGCGGTTTTTCATCATGAAACGGAAGTCTTCCTTTAAGCTGTCTTTTTGGATGACGAGCGCTTCGCCGAGAAGGGCGCCGTTTTTTGTGCCGCCGATATAAAATGCGTCGGTTAAGGCTGCGAGATCCTTTAAGGTCAGATCGTTGGGCGCAGAGGTCAGGGCAGAGCCTAAACGGGCGCCGTCCAGATAGAGCATGAGGCCGTGGAGGCGGCAGAAATGGTGAAGGGCCTCCAGCTCCGCCTTGGTGTAGACGGTGCCGAGCTCAGTGGAGTCGGAAATGTAGACAAGCTTTGGCTGTACCATGTGTTCATCGCAGTGCTCGGTCAGGCATGGCGCGATGATTTCCGGCGTCAGCTTTCCGGTGGTCGTCGGCAGCGCAAGGACTTTGTGTCCGGTGCCCTCGATAGCTCCGGCTTCATGGACGTTGACGTGGCCGGTGGCAGCGGCGATGACGGCCTGGTAGGGGCGGAGCGCCGCTGCGATGAGAAGCAGGTTTGTCTGGGTGCCGCCAACGACGAAGTGGACGGCGGCATCCGGCGCGTCTGCAAGGTGGCGGATGGTGCCGGCTGCGGCAAGGGAGTGGGCGTCCAGGCCGTAGCCAACATTCTGG